>DATJZB010000046.1:0-17842 GCA_035499335.1 Rhizomicrobium sp.
GCGGGCTTCCCAATTTCGACGCGGTGGCGGCGCGGGTGCGCGCGGTGCCGGGCGTGGTGCGCGCGGCGCCCATCGTGGACGGACAGGTGATGGCCTCGGCCGACGGCATGAATGCCGGCGTGGTGGTGCGGGGCATGCGCCGCGCGGACCTGAAGACGCTGACCACCGTGTCGAGCACGCTGTCGCAAGGCGCCCTGGACCGCTTCGCGGGCGGCGACGCAGTCATCGTCGGCGCGCGGCTGGCCGACAAGCTGCGCCTGGTGCCGGGCATGAGCATCACGCTGATCGCGCCGCGCGGCAACGTCACGCCCTTCGGCGTCACGCCGCGCATCAAGACCTACACGATCGCCGGGACCTTCGATATCGGCATGAGCGAATACGATTCCAGCTTCGTGTTCATGCCGCTCGACGAGGCCGAGCTCTATTTCAACATGGGCGACACGGTGACGGGATTGGAGGTCATGGTTGCGAAGCCCGATGACGTCGACGCGACGCTCGGACCGATCAGCGCCGCCGCAGGCCCGCATGTCGTCGTGCGCAGCTGGCAATCGATCAGCCAGAGCCTGTTCGAGGCGATCCAGATCGAGCGCAACGTCATGTTCCTCATCCTGACTCTCATCATCGTCGTCGCGGCGTTCAACATCATCTCGGGCCTCATCATGCTGGTGAAGGACAAATCCGGCGACATCGCCATCCTGCGCACCATGGGCGCGACGCGCGGCGCGGTCATGCGGATCTTCCTGATCTCGGGCGCAAGTATCGGCATCATCGGCACGGCGCTCGGCCTTTTGATCGGCGTGGTGTTCTGCGCGAACATCGAAAGCATCCGGCAATTTCTCTCGTCGTTGACGGGAACGACGCTTTTCAATCCGGAAATTTATTTTCTCAGCCGCATGCCGGCCGAGATGGATGCCGGCGAGGTGACGGCCGTCGTTCTGATGGCGCTCGGTCTGACGCTTATGGCGACGCTCTATCCGTCCTGGCGGGCAGCGCGGCTCGATCCGGTCGAGGCGCTGCGCTATGAGTGAGGCGCCAGCGCTCGAACTCAGGGACGTGGCCCGCACCTATCCGCAAGGAGGCGGCGTGCTTGAGGTGTTCCGCGGCATCAGCCTCACACTCATGCCCGGCGAGCTTGTCGCGCTGGTCGGCCCGTCCGGCGCCGGCAAGTCATCCCTTCTCCATATGGCCGGTCTTCTGGAATCGCCGAGCAGCGGCGAGGTGATCGTCGGCGGCGTGCCCGCTTCCAGCTTGCCCGATGCCGAGCGCACGCGCATCCGGCGCGACACGATCGGCTTCGTCTATCAGGCGCATCATCTGCTGCCGGAATTCAGTGCGCTCGAGAACGTGGTGATGCCGCAGCGCATCGCCGGAAAGCCGCGCGCGGCGGCGGAGCGCGATGCGGCGCATATTCTCTCCCATCTCGGGCTGGGCGAGCGCCTTTCGCACCGCCCGTCGCAGCTTTCGGGCGGCGAGCAACAGCGGGTGGCGATCGCCCGCGCGTTGGCGAACCGGCCCCGGATACTCCTCGCCGACGAGCCGACCGGAAACCTCGACGGCCGCACGGCGGGCGGGGTATTCGACGCCCTTGTCGAACTGGTGCGATCCCAGGGTCTGGCGGCTCTGGTCGCAACGCATAATGTCGAGCTCGCCGCGCGCATGGACCGTTCGCTCGTGCTGCACGAGGGCAAGTTGGTCGACGGCGCACTCGCCGGCGCGCACCATCCGGCCTGACGCGATCACAGTACGATGAACTGGTAGGTGATTTTCCCCACCAGCGCAGGTTTGCACCAGTTCATGAAAAAGCAGTGCGCCTCGGCAACGTCGCTTCCGTAGTAGCGAAGGTCGAACACCCACTGCTGGCGCAGAGTCGCCGTCGCGCCGACGTCCCAGTGCGACACGTCGGTGCCGTTCTCGACCCATTGGTGACCCCACTCGGCAGTTGCCTTGAGCCAGTCGTTGGGCGCGTAGGTGAGCGTGCTGTTCACGCCGAGCAGCGTTCCGGTATGGGATCCGTACTCGGGCGACCAGAGGATCTTCTGCGCGACCGAAACAGGGCCGAATGTGTGGGTGAGTTCGGACGAGGCTTCGAAGAAGTTGTAGGTCCGAAAGATCGTCCCGGGCGCCGTGTAGGTCGGATGGCCCGCGGAATCCGGAAAGGCGCTGTAGAGCAGCTCGACGTTCAGGTCGTTGCCGCCGAAGATGAAGTGCCGGCCGCCGTAATAGTCGGTTTCGAAGCTTGTTTTCCGGTAGTCCTTGAAGCGCACGCCGGTGACGAAAATGCCGGCGTAGAAGTCGTCCGGCATCGACCAGTGCAGTCCGGCCTGCGCGACCGGCTGCCGGTTGCTCGAACTCATGGCGTAGAAGCGGTAGTCGCTCGCCCAGTCGACATAGCCGTAGAGATTGCCCCAGTCGTCGGCCTTCGCCGCCACGCCGCCGAGAACGATGAGCAGCGTCGCAACGGCCCATCCGAGAAGAAGATTTCGCATGACTTGCTCCCTTACGCAGGGGGACCCTAGTCAAGCGAGCGAAATTCTATTACTGAATTCGATTCATGAATGATATCGATCTAAATAATATCAGGAGGCTCGACGGGGGCCTGCTGCTCGTTTTCCGCGGGTTGCTCCGCCGGCGCCAGACGACGGCGGTTGCGCGCGAACTGGGTCTCAGCCAGTCGGCGGTCAGCCACGCGCTCGCGCGTCTGCGCGACTTGTTCGACGATCCGCTCTTCGTTCGCAAATCGCACGGGCTGGAAGCGACCCGGCGCGCGCTGGAGCTGGCGCCGCGCATCGACGCGCTGATCGACCTGGCGGGCGAAACTCTGGAACGGGAAGGCAAGTTCGATCCGGCGCGGAGCGCGCGGCGGTTCAGTCTGGTGGCGCCCGAGTTCGTCACGGCGTTGATCGGCGCCAAGCTCGTTCAGACATTTCGCAAGTCCGCACCGCTGGCGTCGTTTAACGTTCAATTTCTTACCCAGCGCTCGCCGCTCGACGCCCTGCGCCGCGGCGAGATCGACCTTGCCATCGGCCGCTATCCCGAAGTGCCGCCCGGACTCGCGACCGAACTGTTGTTCGAAGATCGCTACTGCGTCGTCGCGCGGCGCGGACATCCGACCGTCAGGGGCCGCATCTCGTTCGACGCCTGGCGAAAGACCGGACATGTCTTCGCCGATACGCGCATGGAGGAGGGCACCGAGGTCGAGCCTGACGCGGAGGACATATCGTTCGTCGCGGCCGTCCAGCGCTGGCTGACGGCGCTGGTGATCGTCTCGGCCAGCGACACGATCGCGACCTGTCCGCTGCGCCTGGCCCGGCGTCAGGCAAAGGTGCTTGGCCTCCAGGTGATCGCGGCGCCGTTCCTCCAGCACCGGCTTCCTGTGTACGCCGTCCGCCGCGAGACCGGATCGGACGCCGGCACCCAATGGTTCATCGAACAGGTCCGTCGGGCGGTGGCCTGATCCCGGCGCCGCCGTGTTTCTCACCCGATAAATCGATCACCTTTTGTTCTTGACAGAGGAGAGAACATAATGAGAACATCTGCGTCCGACAGAGGAGAGAGCGGCGATGTGGTTCAAGGATGTGGCGGCGGGCGTAGGTCTAATTCTATTCGTGGCGTCGACCTTCGTCCTGACGGGGGCCGTGCAGGCTTTTCTGGCAAGCACGCTCAGCTAGCTGTGGATGAGCTGAGACGCTGGCTCGCGCCGCTCGGGGCGGGCCCGATACTGGTCCGGCAGCAATGACCTCGAATCGGGATGGCGATGGAGCGCAAACCGACCGCTTTCGTGCATTTGCGGGTGAAGAGCGCTTACTCCCTTCTGGAAGGCGCCATTCGGCCCGCCGAGCTCGCTCAGCTGGCGCGCGAGAACGCGATGCCCGCCGTCGCGGTGACCGACGTCAACAACCTTTTCGGGACGTATGAGGTCAGCGACGCGCTGGCGAAGTCGGGCGTCCAGCCGATCGTGGGAAGCCTGCTGTCGGTCGAGCTGGAGCAAGCCGCGCCCGCCGCAACCATCGGCATGCGCCGGAAACCGCCATCCATCGCGCTGCTCGTCCAGAACGATACGGGCTATCGAAATCTCTCCAAGCTCCTCAGCGCCGCCTTCCTCAAGGCCGAGCCTGGCGAATGGCCGCACGTCAAGCCGGCCATGCTGGAGGACCACGCCGACGGTCTCATCGTCCTGACAGGCGGCCCGGGCGGCCCGATCAACCGTCTGCTCATCGACGGCCAGCCCGAAGCGGCGCGCGCGGCGATCGACCGGCTCCACGCTCTGTTCGGCGACCGCCTCTACATCGAATTGCAGCGGCACGGTCTTGCGGAAGAGCGGGCGGTCGAAGACCAGCTCGTCGACATGGCCTATGCCAGGAATCTGCCGCTGGTCGCGACGAACGACGTCCACTTCGGCAAGGAAGACATGTACGAGGCGCATGATGCGCTCCTGTGCATCGCCGACTCGACCTTCGTCTCGCAGCCGGACCGGCGCCGGCTGACGCGCGAGCATCGGTTCAAGTCCGGCGCGGAAATGGCCGCGCAGTTCGCCGACTTGCCGGAGGCGATCGAAAACACGGTCGAGATCGCGCGGCGCTGCGCCTTTCGCCCGAAGAAGCGCGACCCGATCCTGCCGCAGTTCATTCCGGAATCGGGGCGCTCGCCCGAAGAAGAGCTGCGTGCGCTTGCCGGATCCGGCCTCGCGGCGCGTCTCGCCAAACA
Organism: Rhizomicrobium sp.; assembly: GCA_035499335.1. Lineage (GTDB taxonomy): Bacteria > Pseudomonadota > Alphaproteobacteria > Micropepsales > Micropepsaceae > Rhizomicrobium. The sequence goes on from DATJZB010000046.1 coordinate 4,705, forward strand.
CGGCAGGCATGCGGACGAGAAGACCTATCTCGATCGGCTCGACTACGAGCTCGACGTCATCATCCGGATGAAGTTTGCCGGCTACTTCCTGATCGTTTCCGACTTCATGAAGTGGACCCGCCTTCAGGGGATTCCCGTCGGCGTGCGCGGCTCCGGCGCAACCTCGCTCGTTGCCTGGGCGCTCGACATCACGAATCTCGATCCGATCCGCTTCGGGCTCCTGTTCGAGCGCTTCCTCAACCCCGAACGCATTTCGATGCCGGACTTCGACATCGATTTCTGCCAGGAGCGACGCGACGAGGTCGTGCGCTACGTCCGGGACAAATACGGTCACGACCGCGTCGCGCATATCATGGCGCTGGGATCGCTCCAGGCGCGCGCTGCGGTGCGCGATGCCGGACGCGTGCTGCAGATGCCGCTCGGCCTCGTCGACCGCATCGCCAAACTCGTCCCCAACCCTCCGGGCAAGCCGGTCTCGATGGAAGACGCAATCGCGGCGGAACCGAGATTGCAGCAGATCGCGGAGCAGGAGCCGACGGCGCAACAATTGTTCACCATCGTCGAGAAGATAGAAGGCCTTTATCGCCACGCCTCGACGCATCCTGCGGGCGTCGTGATCGGCGACCGGCCGCTCGACGAGATCGTCCCGCTCTATCGCGATCCTCGTTCCGACATGCCGGTGACGCAATTCGACTATGAGGACGCCGAAAAGGCCGGACTTGTGAAGTTCGATTTCCTCGGCCTCAAGACGTTGACGGTGATCGCCAAGGCGGAGGAACTGCTCAGGCGTCGCGGCATCACGCTCGACACGCAGAACATCGAGTTCGAGGACAAAGCCGCCTACGAAATGCTGGCGCGTGGCGACAGCGTCGGCGTGTTCCAGCTCGAAGGTCAGGGCATGCGCGACCTGCTGCGCAAGATGCGACCCGACCGGATTCACGATCTCATCGCCCTCGTGGCGCTGTATCGCCCGGGACCGATGGATTCGATTCCGAAATACATTGCCTGCAAGAACGGCAAGGAGGCGCCGGAATATCTTCATCCGCTGCTCGAGCCGATCCTGAACGAGACCTATGGCGTCATGACCTATCAGGAAGACGTCATGCGCATCGCGCGCGAACTCGGCGGCTACTCGATGGGGCAGGCCGATCTATTGCGGCGCGCGATGGGAAAGAAAATCGCCTCCGAAATGGCGATGCACCGCGAGACCTTCGTCAAGGGCGCCGGCGAAAAGGGCGTCCTGCCGTCGATCGCGGAACAGATTTTCGAGCAGGCCGCGAAATTTGCCGGATACGGCTTCAACAAGGGCCACGCTGCAGCGTATGCGCAGGTCGCCTACCAGACCGCCTATCTCAAGGCGAACTATCCGGTGGAGTTCCTTGCCGCATCGATGACGCTCGACATCGGCAACACCGACCGGCTGAACGTCTTCCGCCAGGAAGCCCAACGGTTGGGCGTCAAGGTCCTTCCGCCCAACATCAATCGCTCCGAAGCCTTTTTCGCCTGCGACGCCGAAAAGGGCGAAATTTTTTATGCGCTCGCCGCGGTCAAGGGGGTCGGCCGCCAGGCCATGGACCATGTCGTCGCCGAGCGCCGCCAGAACGGACCGTTCCGCAGCCTTGCCGATTTCGCGCGCAGGATCGATCCCAAGCTCGTCAACAAGCGGGCATTCGAGAGCCTCGCGCGTGCCGGAGCGTTCGACACGCTCAACCGCAATCGGCGCCAGCTGGTCGAGTCGTCGGACATCCTTCTGGGCAGCGCGGCGCGAAATGCGCTCGAGCGCGAAACCGGCCAGGCGACGCTGTTCGGCGGCGTCGCGGACTCGCAGGAGGATCTGCGGCTCGCCGCCGTCGCCGACTGGCCCGCGCATGAGCGGCTGAGCGAAGAGTTTTCGGCGATGGGCTTCTATCTCTCCGGCCATCCGCTCGATGCCTATGCCGCTCCGCTCAAGCGGCTCGGAGCCACGACCTACGCTGCGCTGCTCGAGGATCGGCGGCGGGCGGGCTTCAAGGCGGTGCTCGCGGGGACGCTCATTCGCAAGCACGAGCGTCGCGGCCGCAACGACCAGATGTTCGCGTTCGTGTCCTTCTCCGATCCCACCGGCATGTTCGAAGTCATGCTTTTCCCGGAAGTGTTGGCCGCGTCGCGCGCCCTGCTCGAGGCCGGGAAATCCGTGCTCATCACGGCAAGCGCCGAGTGGGACGGCGACGAGCTCAAATTGCGCGCCGCCTCGATCGCCGATCTGGACGCGGCCGCCGCCAACGCCGGTGAGGGCCTGCGGGTGCATCTGCAGGACGGTTCCTCGCTCGGCGCGATCGCCGCGCAGCTCAAGCAGCCTGGAAAGGGCATCGTGACGTTCGTGGTTCCCGGAGCCATCGGCGAGGAGGTCGAAATCGCTCTCCCCAAACGGCTTCAGGTGACGGTTGCGCTCAAGAACGCGATCAAGTCGCTGCCCGGCGTCGCGGCCGTGGAATCCGTCTGATCAGGCGCGGAAAAGGTGGCCGATCCGGACTGAAACCTGGGTGAGGTGCGACTGGTAGCTTCCCAGCGTGTTGACCGTCGCGTCGTCGCCGATCACGACGAGCAATTCGGATCCGGGATCGAACTCCCAGCGGTAGCGGAAGGAATAGCCGAGGTCCTTGCTGATGTTGTCGAACTGGGCCTGCATGCGGATCTGCATGTCGGGCGTGAAATTCAACGCCGCGTCGATCGAACCGATGTGAACGGCGACGTGCCCGGTCGGCAGTCCGATCAGCTGCATCGTGTGTTCGCCGGTGAAGGTCAGCGTGTCGCCGGGATGGAGCGTCAGCGTCGTTTCGGTTTGAAGCATGTGGCCGTTGTAGAAGCCGCAGCACTGGATGTCGAAAATTCCCGAGATGAATCGGTCGGTCGCCGTTTCGAGATGACCGTGGAACACCTGCCAATTGTAGTCGCCCGCGGGCACGACGACGTTGTTCGGCAAGTCGAACGCGACCGGAATCTTTTCGAAGTCGTTCCACGTCTCGATCAGCCCGAACTCGCCGCGCTGCGTGTACGCCGCCGCCCATGCGCCTTCGAGGGAGGACTGCGTCGTGTTGTTCAGGCCGGTATAGACGTCGTACCAGGCACCGGTTTCGTACCAGCGCACGAAGCTGTCGTCGGGTCTGATCCGGCGATCGATGTTGCCGTTATATTCGCGGATGCCGGGACGGCTGACGAAGCCTAGAGCCGGATCGAAGTTCTCGCCGATGTTCTTGAACTTGAAGTTTCCGTTCCACGGTTCGTTCGGAAAGTTGAGCTCGAACCCGAACGCGTTGTCGTTGCCGTCCGCGCTCGAGAAGCTGTGCTGGTAATAGGCGTCGCCCTGGACCTCCTTGCCCGGTATCAACGTCGGATCGCGGAATTGAAAATCCGTTCCGACGACGCTGTTCTGCGTCGCGCCGGTGGGATCGCCATTGGTGAAAATCACGCCGATCTTGGAGCTGTCGAATATCGGCATGCTGACGCGCGCCACCGACAGGAATTGGCCGTCTGTCGTGCCGTCGCCGTTTGTCCGTACCGCCAGCGCTCCGATGTCGAATCCGTCATAGCTGCCCGACAATTTTCCCCCCACCAGCAGGTCTACGGGCTGCGAACCGTTGATCAGCCCGATATTGCGCGAGAAGAAGGGCCTGCCGTTGGGATCATCGTGAAGAGGCAAACCGCCGAATTCGAACGACGCCGCATCCTGGAGGAAGAAATCGCGCGTTTCGGGATAGAACAGGCCGAACCTGCCGATGTTCACCTGCCTCTGGTCGAGCGGCGTGTCGGAAAAGTCGGTGTAAGAGGTGAGCGTGCCCGTGAGCGAGGGCGTTATGCGGTAGAATGCGCTGCCGCTCGGGCGGAATTGAAATCCCGTGTGCGTGGGATCGTCCCAGTCGCGCTGGTAGCGGACAGCCGCATAGGCCTGGACGTCGAGCCCCAACCCGCCATCGATCCCGGTTATTCCGGTCAGCGTTCCCGAGCGCGATATGTCTGAGGACGGAATCGTCTCCACGACCGACGACCAGCGGATGCGCTCGTTCTTGCGCCGCACCAGCCGGAACAGGTCGAAGCCCCAGTCGGTTCGCGTCTTGTCGTACGAAATGCTGCGAAACGGGATGACCACTTCGGTCGACCAGCCGTTCGGAAGGATTCGCGATTTTGCGTTCCAGAACGTGTTCCATTCGTAGAGGACGTCGAAGTTGTTCTGGACAAGCCCTTCGCGCCGGGCTCCGAGCGGATTGATCTCGAACAGATAGCCGTCCCGGCGCGTCATGTTCGGGTCCAGATAGATGCGGACAAAATCGTCCTGATCGATCGTTCCGTCGCGGGCCTTGATGTGCGCCGTGATCTTCTGCGGCTCGTCGTCATAGGCCATGAAGGCGAAATAGAGGTTCTTGTCGTCATACAAGACGCGCACGACCGTGCGCTCCGACGCTGGCGCGCCTTCATGCGGCTCGAGCTGATAGAATTCGTCGAGCGCGGGCGCCTTCTGCCAGACGGGGTCGGAGATATCGCCGTCGATGGTCGGCGCTTCGGATTCACTGATGCGCGTCGCGGCCAGAGTCGGTCTGTAAGTCTGAAAGTCGTGCGCCGGCGGGCCCTGTGCGAAGGCCGCCGCGCCGCTCCAGAGAGCGCCCGCAAACGCGATCGCCGCGGCGCCTGACGGGCCGCGTCGTGCAGCGCCTGCACACCTCATGACATTGCCCCAGTCAAAGTCCAGTTGCGGACTTGTGCCATGGCGGACGGGTTGTCGCCGCTCACATTTACGTTGATCTCATGAACCGGAAACGCAGGGGTATCACACGCTTGCGAGCGCCCGTTCCAGCCGCGACAGCCCCTCAGACAGCAGAGCCGGGTCCTGGGCGAAGCAGATGCGCACGAATGAATCCGCATGACCTTCGGCGGCCGGGCCGAAGGCTGATCCCGGCGCGACGCCGACTCGCGCCGATTTGACGAGCGATTGGGCGAAGGAAAGGGAATCCCTCAATCCGTCAAGATGCAGGAAGCCGTAGAACGCTCCTTCGGGCTTGATCCAGCGAATCCGATTTTGTCCGTCGATGAACTTCTGCACCAGGTCCCGGCCGACGCGGCAGCGTTCGCGCATCTGGCCGCGGAATTCGTCGCCCCGCGGCGACAGCGCGGCGAGGGCGCCGTACTGAACGAAGCTCGTCGGGCCGGTATTGTTCGCAATCGTGATGACGCCCAGCTGCTTTTCGATCCGCGCCGGGTGGACGAGCCAGCCTATGCGCCAACCCGTCATCGCCCATGCCTTGGAGAAGCTGTTAATCACGAAGACATTGTCGTCCGGCTCGGCGATCTGAAGGAAGGACGGCGCGTGCGCCGTGCCGTCGTAGACGAGAGTGCCGTACACCTCGTCGCTGATGATGGCGATGCCGCGCCGACGGGCAAAATCTAGAACGGTCTGCTGCTGTTCGCGCTTCATGATCCAGCCGGTGGGATTGCCGGGTGAGTTGATGAATATCGCTTTGGTGCGGTCGTCGCACAGAGCGAACATCCTTTCGACATCGAGGCTCCAGCCCGCCGGGGAGGATCGCCAATCGTCGTCGAGGCGCGCAAACCGCACTTCCGCGCCGATCATCTGCGCCGCTTGGAAGATACTGGGCCAGATCGGCGAGACCACGACCACATTGTCTCCGGGTTCAGCCAGGATCTGGAGCGCCGTGACGACTGCAAGCGTGGCGGCGCCAGGCATGGAAATCCGCTCGATGCCGATCTCCGCTCCGACCGTGCGCTTGTGAAAGTCGCGAATGGCTTCGCGCAGGGGCGTGATGCCGCGCGATGCGGAATAGAAGGTCTTGCCGTCGTCCAGCGCCTTCTTGGCTGCATCCCGGATGAAGTCCGGCGTGACGAGGTCGGTTTCGCCGAACCAGAGTGGGATGAGGTCGGGATCGCCCAGCGCCGACATGGCGACAAGGCCGATTCCGTTGGGTTCGAGGCGTTCGATCGCGGGGCGGATAGGACTTTTCATATCGGGACTGTATCGCGGCTCCACGGCGATCTGGCAACGACGCCGCGCATAGCGGCCCCGACCGTTCCCGGGACCGGCCGGGCCGGTGCTTGCGCCGGAGGGGGCAAATCCGTATAAGCCCCGGCAACTCGCACGCGCGGGTGGGTTTCGAAGGGTATTCCTTCGTCCCCGTCCGGTGTCCCCCAGGGGATAGCCCGCGCGTCTGGCCAACCGGAGAAGGAGACTGACCAATGGCTTTGCCAGAATTCACCATGCGCCAACTGCTCGAGTCCGGCGCGCATTTCGGCCATCGCACGCAGCGCTGGAATCCGAAGATGCAGCAATACATCTACGGCTCGCGCAACGACATCCACATTCTCGACCTGACGCAGACCGTTCCTCTGCTTCACCAGGCGCTGGTCGCTCTGCGCGACACGGCAGCCGGCGGCGGACGCATTCTCTTTGTCGGCACCAAGCGGCAAGCTTCGGAACCCATCGCCAACGCGGCCAAGCGCTGCGCTCAATACTATGTGAACCACCGTTGGTTGGGCGGCACGCTGACCAACTGGCAGACGATCTCCAATTCGATCAAGCGCATGCGCGGCATCGAAGAAACCCTGTCATCGGCCCAGAGCTCCGGCTTGAAGAAAAAGGAGCTGCTCGGCTTGCTCCGCGAGCGCGACAAACTTGACCGCTCGCTGGGCGGCATCAAGGAGATGGGCGGCCTTCCGAACATGCTGTTCGTAATCGACACCAACAAGGAAGCGAACGCGATCTCGGAGGCCAAGAAGCTCGGCATCCCGGTCACTGCCATTCTCGACTCGAACTGCGATCCGGACGGCATCGCCTATCCGATTCCGGGCAATGACGATGCGGCCCGCGCGCTGGCGCTGTACTGCGATCTCGCGGCCCGCGCCATCATCGACGGTCTCAGCCAGGGTCAGGTCGAATCCGGCGTCGACACCGGCGCCGCCGAAGAACTGCCCGATCTCGCGCCAGCGGCCGACGCCGCGCCTGCCGAAGCGACCGCCTAAAAACCGACGACGGAGCCACACATGGCCAATATCACCGCAGGAATGGTGAAGGATCTGCGCGACAAGACGGGCGCAGGCATGATGGACTGCAAGGCGGCGCTCGCCGAAACCAATGGCGACATGGAAGCCGCCATCGATTGGCTGCGCAAGAAAGGCATCTCCAAAGCCGCCAAGAAGGCCGGCCGCGCGGCCGCCGAAGGCCTTGTCGGCGTTGCGGTCGGCAACGACGTCGGCGCGCTCGTCGAAGTCAACGCCGAAACGGACTTCGTCGCCCGCAACGAGGAATTCAAAGGCTTCGTAAAGTCGGCCGCCCAGCTCGCGCTCGAAGAGAGCGGCGACCTGGACAAGCTGCTCAATCGCAAGATCGGCGACTCGACCGTCCAGCAGACCCTGACGGAGATGGTGGCCAAGATCGGCGAAAACATGAGCGTGCGTCGTACGATCGCTCTCGCGGTCGATCCCGGCGTGGTCTCCGCCTACGTGCACAACGCCTCGTCGCCCGAGCTCGGAAAGATCGGCGTGCTCGTTGCCCTCAAGTCGACGGCCGACAAGACCAAGCTCAACGCGCTGGGCAAGCAGATCGCAATGCATGTCGCCGCCGCCGCGCCCCTGGCACTGACGCCCGCGCACCTGCCCAAGGACGTGGTCGATCGCGAGCGCGCCATCCAGACCGAGATCGCCAAACAGTCCGGCAAGCCCGACAATGTCATCGAGAAGATGATGGAGGGCCGCATGCGCAAGTTCTACGAGGAAACCGTACTGCTGCAGCAGACCTTCGTGATCGACGGCGAAACGCGTGTCGAAAAGGTCGTCGAGAAGGCGTCCAAGGATCTGGGGGCCCCGGTGGAGATCGCCGGCTTTGTCCGTTTCCAGGTCGGCGAGGGCATCGAAAAGACGGACAGCGACTTCGCCGACGAAGTCAAACAGATGGCCGGCCGCTAAGGGGAACCCGCATGGCCTCGACGCCGAAATATCGCCGGGTCCTTCTCAAGGTCTCCGGCGAGGCGTTGATGGGCAGTCAGACCTACGGCATCGACGTCGGAACCGTCGATCGAATCGCGGCCGACGTGGAACCCGCCATTCGCGCCGGCACGCAGATCTGCATGGTGATCGGCGGCGGAAACATCTTTCGCGGCATTTCCGGGGCCGCCCGGGGTATCGATCGCGCGACGGCCGACTACATGGGCATGCTCGCCACGGTCATGAATGCCCTGGCCATGCAGGCGGCGCTCGAACGCGCCGGGGTGCCGAGCCGGGTTCAGTCCGCCATCCCCATGAGCACGGTATGCGAGCCCTATATCCGTCGAAGGGCCATCCGGCATCTGGAGAAGGGCCGGGTCGTCATTTTCGCTGCCGGGACGGGCAATCCCTTCTTTACGACCGATACGGCCGCGGCCCTTCGGGCAGCCGAAATGAACTGCAACGCCATGCTGAAGGCTACCCAAGTTGACGGTGTTTACAGCGCTGACCCCAAGAAGTTTCCCGATGCCGAGCGTTACGATTATTTGAGCTATCACGAGGTCTTATCGCGCGATCTTCAGGTAATGGACGCGTCCGCAATAAGCCTGTCGCGTGAAAACAAGATTCCGATAATCGTGTTTTCGATCCATGATCAGGGCTCGCTGGCGGCGGTCCTCAAAGGGCAGGGCCGGGCCACGATCATTGAGGACCGCGGCTGACTGTCGGCTAACTTTCAAGGGCGCCCTGACGGGGCGAGAACGAGATGGCAGAGACGTACAATAAAGAAGAACTCATTCGCCGCATGAAGGGAGCGGTCGCGACCTTGCGTGGGGAGTTCTCCGGCCTGCGGACCGGCCGCGCCAGTCCGGCGCTGCTCGACCCGGTTCATGTCGAGGCTTACGGGAACTCGGTGCCGATCAACCAGGTGGGGACGATTTCGACGCCGGAGGCTCGCATGCTGACGGTACAGGTGTGGGACAAGAGCCTGGCCAAGGCGGTCGACAAGGCGATCCGGGACGCCAATCTCGGCCTGAATCCCCAGATGGACGGCCAGCTGCTACGCATTCCCTTACCCGAACTTAACGAAGAACGGCGCAAAGAACTGGCCAAACTGGCCTCGAAATACGCCGAAGCGGCGCGGATCGCCGTGCGTAATGTCCGCCGCGACGGGATGGACCTGCTCAAGCGCCTCGAAAAAGACCACAAAATCGGTCAGGACGAGCACCACAAGCACGGCGATGAATTGCAGAAGATCACCGACGCGCACATAAAAGAGATCGACTCGGCGCTGCACGGCAAAGAGCAGGAAATTATGCAGGTCTGACCGACCTGCCACGAGGTTCGCAATGGCGCTCGGGCCACAGACCGCAGGTGTCCTCCCCAGACATGTCGCCATCATCATGGACGGCAATGGCCGCTGGGCACGCAAGCGACTCCTCCCCCGGGAGGCGGGCCATGCTGCCGGCGTGAGTGCCGTCCGCGAGGTGGTGCGCGCGGCCAGCGACATCGGCCTCGCCAATCTCACCCTGTTCGCGTTCTCGTCGGAGAACTGGAAGCGGCCCAAGACCGAGGTTGGTGCGCTGATGGGTCTGTTTCGCGCCTATTTCCGCAGCGACCTCGACGAGCTGGAGACGCGCGGCGTCCGCGTACGCATCATCGGCAGCCGGTCCCGCGTCGCTCGCGACATCCACACCATGATCGAGGATGCCGAGAATCGCACCGTCCACAACAAAGGTCTCAACCTGACGTTCGCGTTCGATTACGGCGGACAGGAAGAGATCGCCAACGCCGCCCGCGAACTGGCGCGCGCAGCGAAGGAAGGGCGGCTCGATCCCGAAACCATCACGCCCGAGCTTTTCGCGACCCGGCTTTTCACGAGCGCCTTGCCGGAACCGGATCTCGTCATCCGCACCAGCGGCGAACATCGGCTGAGCAATTTTCTTCTCTGGCAGTCCGCCTATGCCGAGCTGTCGTTCGTCGACACGCTCTGGCCCGATTTCACCAAGGACAAGTTCCTGGGGTGCCTCGAGGAATACGCGCAACGTGAGCGCCGTTTCGGCGCGGTTTCGGAAGCAGTCGCTTGAACAAGGCCGCCAATTTTGCTCCGGCGCCCGGCAATGCTCCGGGCATGCGCGGGATAAGGTTCAGCAGAGACTGGATCACCCGCCCGCTGTTCGGCGTCGCATTGGCGGGCGTGACTGTCGCGGCCGTGTTCGGCGGGCCGCTCTACGTAGCGATCCTCGCGGGCGCGATCGGAATCGCCGGCGCGCGCGAGTGGCATCGCATGATCACCGACCGTGCCCTCGGCCCCGACTTTTTCGTCACTTCGCTGACGATCGTTGCGGTTTTGACTGCCGGACTTGCCCAGCCGCACTCGGTCGTCCCGTGGATCGTTATGTTGTGCGGCGTTCTGGCGTCGGTCCTTTTGGCGCGCGTGCGGAACGAGCCGCCGGCATGGCAGGGCGCGGGAACGCTCTATCTCTCCCTGCCGTTGCTGGCCATTCTCCTGCTGCGCAGTGCGCCCCACGGCGCGATGATCATCATCGCTCTATTCGTCGCGATCTGGATGACCGACACAGGTGCGCTGGTCGTCGGCAATCTCGCCGGCGGGCCGCGGCTTTGGCCCGCTCTTTCGCCGAACAAGACCTGGTCCGGCACGCTCGGCGGAGTGGCGGCGGCCGGGATCGCCGAAGCCCTGTTCGTCATGCTGGTCGGCGGACACGCGCTGACAGGGATCGTTCTGGGGTCCGGCATCGCCATCATCGCCCACTGCGGCGATTTGTTTGAGTCCTGGGTCAAGCGTGTTTTCCAGCGTAAGGACAGCGGCAGCATGATTCCGGGTCATGGCGGGGTGCTGGACCGGATTGACTCGACTCTCGCCGCGGCGCCCTGTCTGAGCGCCCTGGTGCTCATCGCCGGCATCAACCCACTGTTCGGAGTGCATGCTTGAACGCTCTCGCCGCTACACGAAGCAGTCTCGAGATTACCGGACTCGAACCGGTGCTCGCGCGCAGCGTCACGGTTTTGGGATCGACTGGCTCGATCGGCATCAGCACGCTCGACGTCATCGCACATGCAAGGCGCGTCTATGGCGCGCATGCGATGCCCGTCGAGGCGATCACGGCGCAATCGAGCGTCGACGCGCTCGCACGCCAGGCACGGGAGATGAAGCCCAAGCTCGCCGTCATCGGCGATGAGAAGCTCTATCGCGATCTGAAGGACGCTCTGTCCGGCAGCGGTATCGAAGTCGCGGCAGGCCGGGCTGCCATCATCGAGGCATCCGCGCGACCTTCGGATACGGTCATGGTCGCGATCATGGGCGCGGCCGCTCTTGAGCCGGCGCTTGCCGCGGTCGCGCGCAGCGCCAATGTCGCTCTCGCGAACAAGGAATGCATCGTCGCGGCCGGCAGCGTGTTCCATCGCGCGCTTGCCAATTCGAGCGCATCTGTCATTCCGGTGGATTCCGAACACAACGCGGTATTCCAGGTACTCAACGGCGAGGGCGCACAGGAAGTCGAGAAGGTCACGTTGACCGCTTCCGGCGGACCGTTCCGTGACTGGACGATCGAGCAGATGGCGGTCTGCACCGTCGAGCAGGCAGTGGCGCATCCGAACTGGTCGATGGGCGCCAAAATCTCCGTCGACAGCGCCACCTTGATGAACAAGGGGCTCGAACTGATCGAAGCGCATTTCCTCTTTGCGCTACCGGTCGAGAAGCTGGACGTGCTGGTGCACCCGCAATCGATCGTCCATTGTCTCGTCTCCTACGCCGACGGTTCGACGCTGGCGCATCTGTCGTCTCCGGACATGCGCACGCCGATCGCGCATGCGTTGGCCTGGCCGCGTCGAATTGCATCGCCCTCGCGGCGGCTCGATCTTGCGCAGGTCGGCCAGCTCACGTTCCGCGCGCCGGATCGCGAGCGTTTCCGCTGCCTCGGCCTCGCGCTCGATGCCATGCGCACTGGCGGAATGGCGCCCACGATCCTGAACGCGGCCAATGAGGTCGCGGTCGACGCCTTCTTGAACCGGCGGATCGGATTCCTGGACATACCTCGCGTCGTCGAGTCGACCCTCGACGAGAGTCCCAACGCAAACGCGTCCGTCGAAACGCTCGACGGGGTGCTGGCGGTCGATGCGCGGGCGCGGGACCTGGCGGCCGGTATATGCCGCCGGGTCGTGAACTGACGATCAGGAGAAGACATGTTGGACGCGGTACATGATTTCTTCAGCTGGTCGGTCTACGGAATTCCGGCCTTTCTGTTTCTCATCACCGTGGTCGTTTTCTTCCACGAGCTGGGCCATTTCTCTGTAGCGCGACTTTTCGGCGTTCGCGTCGAAACCTTTTCGATCGGGTTCGGTCGCGCGCTCTACTCATGGACGGACAAGGCCGGCACGCTCTGGAAAATTTCCTGGGTGCCGCTCGGCGGCTACGTGAAGTTCTTCGGTGACGCAGACGGCGCAAGCACACCGGACCGCGAAGCCGTCGCGCGCATGAATGCCGCCGAGCGTAACGTCGCCTTTCCATTCAAGCCGCTCTGGCAACGCGCCCTCATCGTGGTCGCGGGTCCGGTGGCGAATTTCGTTTTGGCGTTCGCAATTCTGGCGATCTTCTTCATGGTCGTCGGCCGCATGCTGACGACGACCGACGTGACCGCCATCGCGCCGAACAGCCCGGCGGCAGCCGCCGGGATCCATGCGGGAGACGTCATCCTTTCCATCGACGGCGAGACCGTCTCGGGCTACGAGGAAATTCAACAGATCATCTCGGTCAGTGCGGGCACAAGACTCCCTATCGTTGTAAAGCGCGCGGGGCGTCCGCTGACGTTGTATGCAACGCCGCGCGAGACCGAGATCACCGATCGCTTCAACAACAAGATCAAGATCGGCCAGCTTGGCATCCTGAACCGGTCTCCCCGGACTTTCGTCCGGCTCGGACCAGTTGCCGCAGCGGGAGCCGCAATCGAGGAAATCCGCGACATTGTTTCAGTTACGTTCCGCGCCCGTACACAGCTTTTCAAGGGCAACGCCAGCCAGCTTTCGGGCCCCATCGGAATCGCAAAGCTGTCGGGGCAGGTGGCGTCGGTCAGCTTTCTTGCGCTAATCCAACTGGCGGCTCTACTTTCTGTAAGCATCGGCCTGGTCAATCTTTTCCCCATTCCGCTGCTCGACGGGG
>DATJZB010000047.1:0-67412 GCA_035499335.1 Rhizomicrobium sp.
GCCCGCGGTCCGGCGCGCGCATCATTTTCGACGGGCGGCGAAGGCCGCGCCGACGCTGGGCGTCACCAGCCAGGCGATGTCCTCGCCCATCATGTCGAGTTCCTTGGCGGTGCTCGACGAGACGTGCAGAAACGGCGCGGCGCAGATGAAATGCACCATGGGTATCGAGGCGTCGATGCGCTCGGCCACGCCGTGCAGGTTGAACTCCTCGTCGAACCCGCTCGCCTCGCGCAGGCCGCGCACGATGTGGGTCGCCGAAATCCTTCGCGCATAGGCGATCAGGCTCTGGTTGGCGAATTCGCCGATCTCAAGCGCGCCTTCGAACAGCGCGTCGCCCCTGCGTGCGCCGTTCGGGTTGGCGACCGCCTCGGGCCAGTGCTCGACGACCGACTGGAAGATCAGCTCCAGGCTTTCCGGAATGGCGAAAGTGCGCTGCTTCTTGACGTTCGTGCCGATCGCGACATGCACCGAGTCAAACGTCAATAGGGCCTTGCCGATGATGTCCAGATGGCCGCGCGTGATGGGATCGAACGACCCGGCGTAGAGGGCTTTGGTCTTGCCGGTTTTGCGCATCGGTCCCGCCATTGCTGCGATTGCAGGCACACTAGCACCGGCCAGCGGCGGCGGCGAGGTTCAGCCGCGAGGCGGCAGCAGCTTTCGCGCCTGCATCGCGGCAAAGCCGTTGCGCAGCATGACTTCGCTGTCGAGCATCTCGGTGAATCCCGCGCGGCGCAGCTTGACTGTCGAGACGATCACCGGCGGGCGCACCAGATCGCCCGCCATCAGGAGGTCGACATAGTCGAGCGACTGACCGGCAAAGTTGTCGAGGTCAGGCGCGGCGAGGCCGTATTTGCGCCGGATCGCATCCCACGCGCCGGCCTGCGGTGGAAGTTCCCGCGCCAGGAGCGCCGGGCGGTCCTCGCCGGTCTCCATGCCGAGCGCGTCGGCAATCGCCGGCCAGACGTTGCGCCACGTCATCACGTCGCCGTTGGTGACGTTGAAGGCCTGGTCGCGCGCTGTCTCGGCCTCGCCTGCCCAGCGCACGGCGCGACCGACCAGATCCGCATCGACGCCTTCGAAGACGTTGCCGGCGCCGCCGGGGAAATGCAGCGGCTCGCCCCGCTCGCGGAGCAGCGCGCCATAGAGGCCGATGGCGGCGATCGGGTTCATCGCCGCGCCGAGCGCGTCTCCGAAGACAATCTGCGGCCGCAGGATCGTGAAGCGCCAGTCCCGCCCGCGCTGCTCGCCGCGCAGATAGTCCTCCTGGTTCCAGTAGAAGTTGGGCTGCGCGCGGTATTCGTCGCGGTCCTCGCGCGCCGGGATCGGCATCAGCCGGACATGGGCGCCATAGGCTTTCGTGCCTTGCAGGAGCGTGACGTGCTTCAGGCCTTTCGCCGCGGCCGAAAGAGGCTCGAACAGGTTGCGCAGCATCGCCGCGTTGCGTTCGATCTGCTCGTTATCCAGCCAGCTCGCGCGCAATCCGCCAGCCTTTTCGTAGAGCGCCGCATAGACCAGGTGCGTCACGCCCGGAAGCTGCGAGAACGCGGCGCGGCAGGCCTCGGGATCGAACAGGTCGACGCGGATGAACCGCCCGCCGTCTATTCCTTCCGGCCGGCGCCGCGACACCGCGATCACCTCGGTGTCCCTCTCCTGCAGAAACGCGCGGATGGTGCCGCGCCCGACGAGCCCCGACGCACCGGCGATGAGCACCTGTTTCATGGTTTGTCCTCCCCTTCCATGCTCGCGCCATGGCGGTTCCGGCGCAAGCAGCGCGGAGCCGGCCGCGATCTGGCGTCGTGTCCGGCGCTTTCCATATCAGGATGGCGCGCCGCTGACGCGGACTAGGGCGCCTGCGAAAGCGAGAGCGTGCGGCTGACGTCGAGCGGATGGTCGATCAGCGTCTGCACCTGCTCCAGAAAGCGCCCGGTATGATCGATGTCCGCATGGACGTTGAACGCGGCTTCGTCGGCCCAGACGGAATGGATGAAGAAAAGGCGCGCGTCCCGCGTCGAACCGAACGCGTCCATCGCCAGGCAGCCCGGTTCGTTGCGCACATAGGCGATCTGGTCGGCGAGCAGGCGCCGAAGTTTCTCTTCCGCATGGTCGCGGGCGTGGAAGCGCGCGAAGACGTAGAGCGGCATCCTACGCCGCCCGCCGCTCGAACTCGGGATAATAGCGCTCCAGCATCCGCGCCACGTATGCGACCAGGTTCTTGTGACGCAGCGCCGTGTCGCGCAGCCGCGATTCAAAGAAGGGCGTCATCACGCCCGCCAGCATGCCGGCCATCGTCGCGTCCGCGCCGCACGGCTTCTCGCCCATCAGATACGGCTTGTCGCCGAGGAAGATCGAAAGCGATTCCAGCGAACGTCCCGCAAGATCGGCAATCTCCGAGACGCTGTGCCGGCCGAGTCCCTGGCCGTGCAGCATGGTGCGCACGCGCTCGCGGGCCTGCTCCGCGATGCCCTCGGGAGCGCCGTCGAAGAAGTGGATCGGCCCCTTCGCCCAGTTTTCGTCGTCGATCCAGCGGGAATGGAGCAGCGCGAAATAAACCTGGTCCTCGAGCATGCGCTCCATCGCCCAGGCGAGCGAACGCTCCACGCTGCACAGGCCGGCGTCGAGGTCGACGCGATAGGTGCGCTCGATATGTTCGCGAATGAACGTAGAGTCGCCGATGAGCACGCCGTCATCGTCGATGAAGGGAATCTTTCCCTTCGGCGCGGCCTGCGGGCTGCTGCGCTGCCATTTGTACGGCAGACCGGCCATTTTCAGCTGAATCTCGGTTTTCATGACGAAAGGGCTGGGATCGGGAAGGCCGAAGGCCGGGCCGAAGCCGAACAGGGTGATCATGCATTTCCTCCGCTTTATGCCGCTCATGCTTCTTCCCGCGACCGGCTCGGGATGAAAGGACACTTCAATTGCTCATCCCTGGTTGATCGAAGGATGAACCCGTCGAAGGATGACCCGGTCGACGGTGAGGGCCTTTTCTTACTGCCATCCTGCTGACAACATGTTGTCAGGAGCCTGTTGGCAGGATGTCGGCATGAGACGCGCGGAACGGCTTTTCCAGATCATCCAGATCCTCAGGCGCAGCAAGCGGCGGCCGATCACGGCCAACGACATCGCGGCCGAACTCGAAACCTCGCTGCGCACGATCTACCGCGACATCTCGCAATTGCTGGCAGAGCGCGTGCCGATCCGCGGCGAGGCGGGCATCGGCTACGTGCTCGAAGACGGTTTCGACATGCCGCCGCTCATGCTGACGGCGGACGAGATCGAGGCGGCGATGCTCGGCGCGCAATGGGTGATGGGCCGCGGCGATCCCGCGCTGATGCGCGCGGCGTCCGACCTCGTCGCCAAGATCGGCGCGGTGGTGCCGGCGCATCTCAAGCCGCTGGCT
The DNA here is from genome assembly GCA_035499335.1 of Rhizomicrobium sp. Classification (GTDB taxonomy): domain Bacteria; phylum Pseudomonadota; class Alphaproteobacteria; order Micropepsales; family Micropepsaceae; genus Rhizomicrobium. The sequence goes on from DATJZB010000047.1 coordinate 3,398, forward strand.
TTCGATTCGACGCTGGTCTCGCCGAACTGGCGGCCGATCCAGAACGATGCGATCGACGTGACCAAGGTGCGTTCCTCGATCCACGCGCAGACCAAAATCGCGATCGGCTACCGCGACGAAAGCGGGCGCGAGACGCGGCGCACCGTTTGGCCGATCGCCGTTTCCTATTGGGACCTGACGCGCGTCATCGTCGCCTGGTGCGAGTTGCGCAAGGGTTTCCGCAGCTTCCGCACCGACCGCGTGATGGAGGCGCAATTCCTCGCCGAACGCTATCCGGTGCCGCGCACGCGCCTCACGGCCCAGTGGCGCAAGGAAGTCGCGGCGGCGATGGCGAGCGGCAACTACGAGAAACGCAAGGCGGCGCAGCAGGCGCGGACCTGATCAGGCGGCCTTTTCGACGTCGTCGCCGGCGAAGCTCGAGCAGAAATCCTGGAAGATCGCGGCCAGTTCCTCGGCGTCGATCATGGGCAGCGCGTTCTTCGGAAAGCGGAAGCGCCAGAAGCTGACGATGTGCGAGATGGCGCCCATCTTCTCGCCGAGCTCGAGGAACAGGTGCGGTGCGCTGAGCAGGAATTCGCGGAAGGTCTTGGGATTGTTGTTGCGCACCAGGTCTTCATAGGCGGCGTCGTAGACCGCGAGAATCTTCTTCACCGCTTCGCCGCCGTCACGCACCTTGGTGATGATGTTGGCCTGGGACTGTTTGAGGAACTGCTTGGTGTCGAAGTCGATGGCGCCGACCGGGCGGATCTTGCGGATGGCGCGCAGCACCGAGATGATCTCGGGCCAGAAATTTTCCATGCTCCATTTGTAGTAGAGAAATCCGCGCCAGCTGAACACGCCCTCGCGGAACTCGACCGGGTTCATCGCCAGCGTCAGGCGCAGCGGCTCGAGCTTGTCGTCGACCTCGGTGGAAAGCAGGGCGCTGACCAGTCGCTGGGTGGAGCTGTCGCTGCTCTTGCCGCCGCCGCTGGCCAGCGAGATCAGCTTGTACAGCTCCGACGACACGTATGTCGACATGGCGATCTGGTCGGCGTTGGAGATCTTGAAGTAGCAGTCGGCGCAGCGGAAGTCCTGGGCGCGCAGATGCTCGCGCAGGAGGAACGGATCGAGCGAGGGCAGGCTGTTGAGGATGCGCAGCACAGCCAGATCGTGGTCCATGCTCTTGTCGCCGTAATTGCCGACCTCGCGCAGGCTCTCGAGGAAACCGCGCTGGTCGACGAAGAAGGATCGTCCGCCGGCGCGCAGATCGTTGACGTCGAACGGAATGATGATCTTGGTCGCGACCGGGCGGCTGGACGGGAACAGATAGGTCTCGTCGGAGCGCACGCGGTGCTTGAGGATGATCGACGCGTTGACGATCGGGGAATCGAAGAACGGCGCGCTCTTGTGCTCGGGCTTGTCGGCGTTGGCGAGCGCGATCGACGCCAGGTTGAGCACCCGCGTGGTCGAGGCACCGCTGAGGGCGCTCAGATAGCGGACTGTCCTGTCTGCGCCTGCCAAGTTGGGCCTCGTGGAAATTTGAGCCCAGACAATGGAGCGAGTTAGTAAACTTCCGGTTTCCGCGGGCGGGTCCGGGCCCGAAATGTCGCCGAAAACCGCCCGGGCTACCCATTCGGCGGCCCTCCCGACCCGGTCTGCCAGCACAGCGCCTGTCCAGCGGGACGACCCGGCAGGTGTACGGCCGACTCAACCTGGCGGTTACTGAAACGTGCACCTCGTATGCCGACGCGTTTGCTGACTTCGTACGCACGATGACTTGCGAACACTTCATCGTGCAGGCCTTTGTCCGGACTATCCTTGGCGTGTTAGCACTGTCCGGTTACGTACAGAGAGCGACAAGGGGACGGTCGTGCCGCGAAATTCCGTCAAGCCGCGCCGGATACGGAACGCTGCGCACCGCTCGTCCGCGATCGCGTGGCACTCCACCGCCTACATCGTGACGGTGATGGGCGCGGTACTGCGCAGCACGCCGCTCGACGCGCTCGACCTGCTGATCACGCTCGCCATTTCGGCGAAGAACGGCGACGGCGCGCAGATGCCGCGCGGCGTCAGCCGCAACGCGGTGAGCCGCACGCTCAACGTTCCCCTCGAAACCGTCCGGCGGCGCGTCGCGCTGCTGCTCAAGAAAAGGGTCATCGCCGAACGCACGGGCGGCCTGGTGGTGCCCGCCGATGCGCCGCTCGGCAGGCTGCCCAACAACGCCGAACTGCTCGCGTTCAACGCGCAAACGGTCCGGCAGTTGTTCGCCGACCTGAAGGCGAAGGGCGTCCGGCTCGACTGAGCGGCAGACCTACTTGATCGCCTTCAGTGCCGCGGCGGCATCGTTGGCCGCCTTTTGCGCCGTCGCCAGATCCGTCGTCGCCAGTCCCGTGCGCACGGTCGCGGCCGCATCTTCCAGCGCCTTCTTCTTGGCGGCGTCGCTCGTGTCCGGAATGGCGCCGCTGCCCGAGCCGGCGCAGGGATTGATCTGCTTGGCGTCGAAACCGTCGCCGCCGGCGCCGACCAGGCAATTCAGCGTGTGATGCAGATGCATCTGCACCATGCCGATGGCGCTCGCTTGCGCGGCGAGCGTGGCGTGCGTCGCCGCGGTCGAGATTTCGCCCGCGAGGTCTGCCGCCATCACCGGGAACGGCGCGAGCAGGCATGCCGCCAGCGCTGCGCCGAAGAACAGGTCACGTTGCTTGTTCGACATGGTCATCACCACACAGTTGCGAGGTTGCGTTGCAGTCGGTTCGTCTCGGGATTGCGGACCTTGTTGGCGAGGATCGCACCCACCGACGCGTCGTGTCCGTAGAAGTCGGCGTTCCATTCGTCGCGCGACTTCACGACCGAACCGTTGAAGGTGAGTCCGCCATAGGCGCCCGTGCCGGACGACCAGACGACGATGTCGCCGCCGCGACCGGTGGTGGCACCTTCCGCACCCGAGCTCAGCGTCACGACGGTGATGCCGCCGCCGGCGCCCAGCTTGAACTCGCTATGCTCGATGCCGCGCAACGCGCGGTCGCTCATGATGATGAAGACGAGCTCGGCCTGCTCGAGGCCGACCTGCAGTCCGAACGAGGCCGAGGCCAGCGAATAGAAGGCCGGCGAGCTCCACGAACGGCCCGTGCGTTTCAGCAGCACGCCGTCGCCGCCCTCCGCGCCGAAGATGAAGCCGCCTTTGACGAGGCGCGGCACGATGAGCACGGCCCGCGCGCTGTGTATCATCCGCGCGGCCTGCGAGAAGGCGGGATCGCTTCTGAGATGATCGACCGTGTGGCTCGCCCGCGCCAGCAATTCGGTCTGGTCCGACGCCAACGCCGCCGGCGCGGCGAACATCGCCGTGGCGAGCGCCGCAGCGGCGGCAAATTTCGTCACTGTCCTCATGACCCTGTCCCTTTTTCGTGAAATGCGGCGCGAAGCCTAGACGATTTGTCCCCATGCGAGAACCGCGGGCGGCGTAGTTTGTTCCCTCCGCCGGCGAATGTTTTCACCGGCTCGCGTCCGCTGCTGCGCTGCACTATCGTGCCGGGATGCAGTACGGACTCGTCGTCGTTCCGCCATCCGGACTGGCGGAGCGCATTCGCGCATTTCAGGACACCCACCTCGCCGCGCCGCCGCTCGCCGAACCCCACATCACGGTCAAGGCGCCGGGCGGGCTCGGTGCGGATGAAGCTTGGCTTGACGGCGTTCGCTCGACGGCCGCGCATTTTCCCGCGTTCCGGACCGGCATCGGAAGCGTCGCGATGTTCGGTGCCGACATTTTGTATTTGCGCGTCGAACCTTGCGAAGCGCTGGTGCGCCTGCATGCGGCGCTTCTCGCCGTCGTGAATCCTTCGCCCGCGCTGATCGAACGGCATTTCGAAGGGCCGGCCTATGTCGCGCATCTGACGCTCGCCGGTCCCGGTATCCCGGCGCTGCAGGCGATCAAGGCCGCCGCCGAGAAGACCTTCACCGAACATGAAACATTCGACGTACGCTTCCTGCGCGTCCTGCGGCAGGCCGAGCCGGGCGGCCCGTATCGCCCCTACCGCGACCTGCCGCTGGCTTAGACCATCCTTGAACTAGGGCTTTTTCAGCCCCACATTCAGGGAACCCGAGGAGATGGCCATGACCGACGTTTCGCCCCAGCCCGTTGTTCCGTCTGCGGCTCCCGCGTCCGAGGATACGCGTACGCTCGCGATCATCGTCTACGGGCTTTACCTCGCATCCCTGTTCTGCGTCGGTCTGTCCGGCATCGCGGGCGTGATCCTCGCCTACGTCAAGCGCGACGACGTGCGCGGCACGATCTGGGAAAGTCATTTCGAGAATGCGATCCAGGCTTTCTGGATCTGGTTCGGATTGACGGTGCTGGGCTTCCTTACCATCTGGCTCCTTATCGGCTTCGTCATCATGGGCGTGGCCTACATCTATTTCGCCTATCGCACGATCAAGGGACTGGTCCGCGCGGTCGACTCGCAACCCTATGTCTGAACCGGGCGGCGCCGACGATCTGCGGACGATCCTGCTCATCGTCTACGGCCTGTTCATTCTCGCCGTGTTCAACGGCGCCACCGCGATCGCGGGGGTCGTGCTCGCCTATGTCAAGCGCGATGCGGCGCGCGGCACGTTGTGGGAAAGCCATTTCCGCAATGTCATCTACGTGTTCTGGATCGCGCTCGCCGTCGTCTTCGTCGCGGTGGCGATCATCGTCCAGGCGTTCGGCGGTCTCGCCTATTCGCTTTTCGCCACCAACGGAAATCCGCCGCCGGCGCTGATCGGCTCGCTCGTGGCGCTCGTGCCGCTGTTCTGGCTCGGGGGGATGCTGTTCTTCGTCTGGTATCTGTACCGGACGCTGCGCGGTCTCGTCCGCACGATCGACGCCAAGCCCTACTGACGCCGCAGGTCGCGCGCCGGTTTCGGCCGCATCACCAGACAGCCGAACAGCCCGAGCATCAGCGCCAGCGCGAACGCATAGGGCGCCAGCCCGTAGATCTGCCACACCACGCTTGCGGCTGCGTGGAAGCTCTGGCCCATATTCGCGCCCCAGAGGGCGCAATCGCCGACTCCGTATTCGCTGACGCTGCAGCCGGGATAGCGCGCGGAGTACACCGCCGCCATCGGCAGAATCACCATCGCGAGCGGCAGGAAAAGCAGCGAGAGCGCCGCGAGCAGCGGCCGCCTCGCGAGGATCGCCGCCAGCGCCGCCGCCGACGCGGCGAGCATGAGCAAGAACGAATTGCCGCCGGCCAGCCACGCGAGCGTCAAGGTTTCGCGCAGTCCCGCGCCGAGCGCGATGCCGCGACAGAGTTGCGGGCCGGGATCGCACTGCGCCGCGAAGGCCGCGCCGCGCAGCAGCCATACGAGCAGAGACGGCGCCAGGAGCACGAAAGAACATGCCGCCCAGAGTTTGAGCGGCATGTGTCTCGACGTCGGCGCGTCCTCATCCATGCGCGCAGTTTAAGCACGCGCATACGCGGATCGCCTCGCCGTTTATGCGCGATCGTTAATCCGGCGCTGTGACTTACAACGTTAGGACGTTGTACGTCGTTACGCTTTTGTCGACGGACGATCCTTGATGCCGTCGAACCAGGCGGCGACGTTCTTGAACTCCGGATTCAGCGGCTGTCCGACCTGTCCGCCGAAGTCCAGGAAGCAGAACAGGAGAATGTCGGCGAGCGTCAGGTTCTTGCCGTTGACGAACTTCTTGCCGGCGAGCTGGCCGTCGAGCCACTTGATGCGGTCCTGCGCGATCTTCTTGAGGCCTTCGGCGGCTTCGGGGACCGTGACGATGCGGCTCTGGAACAGCGGCAGGCCCTGGCTGAAGCGGAACCCGTTCGCCATCGGCTCGCAGATGTTGAGATCGATGCGGCGCGTCCACATCCGCGTGTCGGCTTTTTCCTCCGGCGTCGCGCCGATCAGCGCGGGTTTCGGATTCTTGTCTTCCAGATATTCGCAGATCGCGGTGATTTCGGAGACGAAAGAACCATTGTCGAGCTCGAGCGTCGGCATCTGGCCGTGCGGGTTGCGGCGCAGATGTTCATCCTGGCGGTTCTCGCCCGCCATCAGGTTCACTTCCTGCGTCGGGATGTTGAGGCCTTTTTCCGCGATGAACATGCGCACCACGCGCGGGTTCGGACCGACCGAGTTGTAGAATTTCATCTTCGTCTCCCTTGATTTTTTCGGACCCTAGGCAACGGCGCCGGAACGGTCAAACCGGCCGCGACGGAACTCTTCGCCGGACGAGCACCTTTTGCGTCAAAGGGTTGAACGTGTCGCCGGGCAGGGCGCGGTGTCACTCCCGTCGCGGGTGTCCGTGTCGGCGCGGGAGGGCGCCCGAGTGCCCGGATTGTTCCTGTCGCAACAAAATTGCCGCAGCGGTGCCTTGTCCAAGGCGGGACAGGCTGCAAATCCGCGCTCGCTGGCCGGGTCTGGGGACCCCTCGGTTGCGGATACGGCCCGGCTCGCCCATGTATGACTGGTCGCGAATCGGCGGGTTTACGTTGCGCAAGTATTTCATGCTCGCGTTGGGTTGGGTCCTGACGCTCGTCGGCATAGTCGTGACGCCGATGCCGATCCCGATTCCGCTGATCGGACTTTTGCCGCTGATGGCGGGACTGGCGATCCTCATCAACTATTCGCGCAGCATGCGCCGCTTCATCCAGCGGGCGCGCCACCGCGTACGCTGGGTTTCCTATATGATCGAGCACATGGCCAAGCGCGCGCCCAAGAAAATCGCCCAGATCCTGCACCGCTCGCATCCCGCGCCGATCGAGCGCCATGCGCGGATACAGTCGCGCCCGCCGATCGAGGACAAGGACTGATGGCCATCCCGTTCATCCGCGAATTCGAGCCGCATTACGGCGAGCTGGTCGAGGTCACGCCGCTGATCCGCCGCGTCGTCGCCAACAATCCCGGCCCGTTCACGTTCAAGGGCACGGGCGTCTATATCGTCGGAGACCGGGATGTGGCCGTGATCGATCCCGGGCCTGACATGCCGGAGCATCTCGACGCCTTGAAGCGCGCCCTTGCCGGAAAGCGCGTCACGCACATCCTCGTCACCCACACGCACAGCGATCACTCGCCCGCCGCCGCGCCGCTGAAGCAATGGTCGGGCGCGAAGACCTACGCCTTCGGGCCGCACGGCTCCGGCCGCGACGACAATGAAGCCAAGGTCGAGGCCGGCGGCGACATGGATTTCGTTCCGGACGTGCGCGTGAAGGACGGCGAGATCGTCGCCGGCAACGGTTTCACCTTCGAAGGCGTGCACACGCCCGGCCACACCTCGAACCATTTGTGCTTCGCGCTCAGGGAAGAAAAGGCGCTGTTCACCGGCGACCACATCATGGGCTGGTCGACGACGGTGGTGACGCCGCCCGACGGCGACATGGCGCAGTACATCGCCAGCGTGCGCAAGCTTCAGGCACGCGACGACCGGACTCTCTATCCGACCCACGGCGCGCCGGTCACCGATCCCAAGCCGTTTCTCGCCGCCTATCTCGCGCACCGGCTGAACCGCGAACGCCAGGTTCTGGACAGCATCCGCGCAGGACGCGTCACGATTCCCGCGATGGTGGCGCACATGTATGCGGACGTCGACAAGCGGCTCCATCCGGCCGCGTCGCGTTCGGTGCTCGCCCATCTCATCCAGCTCGAGAATGAGGGCCGGGTGACGCGCGACGGCGAGCGCTACAGCCTCGCCGCCTGACGATGGCGCAGACGGCGGCGTTGCGCAGGCACCTTGCGCGTCAGTGGAAAGCTGCGATCCGGTAGCTGTCGGGCATGCCGAGCTTGAGACCCGGCGCTGGATTTCTGGCGAAGCCCATGCTCGGACGCCAGTTGATGTGGCCGAGATAGCGGCACGAGCCGTCTTCGGCGGTTCCCGACAAAGGCAGCTGCAGGACTTCGACGAAGTCGCGGATGCCCGGCCGCGCGCTATAGCCCGTGCGCGAGACAGCGACCGCGCCGTCGAGCAGCGACCGCATGCGCGCGACGCGCGTGACGCGATCGTCGCCGCTGACGAAGTCGAGAAGATTTGCGCCGGCAAGCGGGCGGCCGAGACCGCGATCGACGGCCGTGCCGGACAGCCGGCACACCGGTCCTTGCCCGACGTGCATGTCGACGAGAACGAGTCCGGGAAGCAGTTCCACCATGCGGCGCAGATCGAGATCTTCGCGCGACGGCGGCCTGTCCGCGTGCCACAGCGACAGCCAGTAGCAGGCGAGCTTCATGTTCGTCTCGGCGAGGCCGAGAGTCTCGATCGCCGAAACGGCGCTTTGATAAGACGACATACGCAGCACACCTTCCATCGCCGGAAAAAGCCTACCCGGTCTGCGGTTATCGAAAGGTTTCGAGACAGGACGTCAATGGCGGCAACCCATGCTTGCGCGTCTCGCTCGCGCAAGCCGTTCACAAACCGGCAGCGATGACGGTCAGCGGCCCAACACGGCCCTTTCGTAATCGCGGACGATCGCGGCGTTCATACCCATGTCGTTCTCGCCTGTGCGGCTCTTGCTGCGGATGTCGAGCCGCGCGCCGATGCTGCCCGCCGGCTTCACGCGGATCGCGATGTCGGAGGTGAGACCGAACCAGAAGCTGGTGACATAGGCCTCGATCATGCCGCTCTTCTCGTCGAACGCGACGACGTGCCAGCCGGGCATCTGCTTGGCCACCTCGAAGCCGTGCCAGAACAGCTTGGAGGGTTTTTCCAACTCGCCGATCGCACGGATGTCGGGATAGGCCTTCTTCTGCGCCGCCGCGACATGGGTCTTGCGCCCGTCATATTCGACCAGCTTCATGCCGTCATATTCCGGACCGTTGGCCGCGCCGGCGCGCAACGGCAGGAGCGCCGAGAAAGGCGGCGCGAACTCGACGTCCGTCGTGATGTCGTGGATCGGCGGCGAGGACAGATAGAGCCGCAGCTGGTTGAGCGGAATGAAGGCGACGACGAGCGAGCCCGCCAGGCCGACGATGCCGAAGCGCCAGCCCGCGCTGTCGTTGATGTTCAGCGCGCGGGCGATCCAGATCGCGCCGCTGAGCGAGCCGACGACCGCGAACGCGAATCCTGGCAAAAGGATCTGCAGGCCGGTGCCGTAGTCCCACCATGCGAACCGGGTGCCGTAGCTTGCCGTCAGGCCGATGGCGGCGCCGACGATGAAACAGCCGAGCGAAATGACCGCAGCGACGCGTTGCGAGCGCATGAATCCCTGCTACTCCGCGGCGGTCGGCAGGCGGTACGCGCCGAAGCGCTCGCGCAACACGGTCTTCTGGATCTTGCCGGTGGCGGTGTGCGGTATGTCGTCGACGAACTGGACGTCGTCCGGCATCCACCATTTGGCGATCTTGCCCGTCAGATAGGCGAGGAGTTCGGCGCGCGTCGCGCTCTTGCCGGGCTTGAGCACGACGATGAGCAGCGGCCGCTCGTCCCATTTGGGATGACGCACGCCGATGACGGCTGCCTCGGCGACGCTCGGATGGCCGACCGCGATGTTCTCGATCTCGATCGACGAGATCCACTCGCCGCCGGACTTGATCACATCCTTGGAACGGTCGGTGATGGTCATGTAGCCGTCCGCGTCGAGCGTGGCGACGTCGCCGGTGTCGAACCAGCCCTCGGCGTCGAACGCGTCCTGGCCTTCGCCGCGGAAATAGCCCTTGGCGACCGCGGGTCCGCGCACCTTGAGGCGTCCGAAGGCCTTGCCGTCGCGCGGCAACTCCCGGTCGTCGTCGCCGACGATCTTCATTTCGACGCCGAACACCGGATGACCCTGCTTGCACTTGTAGTCGAGCTGCCTGTCCCACGGCATCGCGGCGATGCTGTGCTTGAGCGTGCCGATGGTGCCGAGCGGGCTCATCTCTGTCATGCCCCAGGCGTGCATGACCTCGACGTCGTACTTCTTTTCGAAGGTCTCGATCATCGAGCGCGGGCAGGCGGAGCCGCCGATCATCACGCGCTTCATGTGCGGCAGCGTCTTGCCGGTCTGTTCGAGATATTGCAGCAGCGCCAGCCACACCGTCGGCACGGCGGCAGTCAGCGTCACCTCTTCATCGGTCAGGAGTTCGCAGATCGAAGGCCCGTCGAGCTTCGGTCCCGGCATCACCAGCTTGGCGCCGACCATCGGCGCGCTGAAGGACAGCGCCCAGGCGTTGGCATGGAACATCGGAACGACCGGCAGGATCGTGTCGCGGCTGGAGACGCCTTGCGCATCGGTCTGCGCCGCCATCAGCGCATGCAGCACGTTGGAGCGGTGTGAATAGAGCACGCCCTTGGGATTTCCCGTGGTGCCGGAGGTGTAGCAGAGACCGCAAGCGGCTTTCTCGTCGACTTCCTTCCATTCGAACGTGCCGCTGCAGCCGCCGATGAATTCCTCATAGGCGACGAGATTGGGGATGTTCGCCTTGGGCAGATGGGCGGCGTCGCACAGCGCGACATAGAGCTCGACGCTCTTCAGCTTGGGCGCGATCTGCGACACGAGGTCGGCGAAGGTGACGTCGAAGAACAGGACTTTGTCCTCGGCGTGATTGGCGATGTAGACGATCTGGTCGGCAAACAGACGCGGATTGAGCGTGTGGTAGACCGCGCCGATCCCCGTGATGCCGTACCAGCTCTCCAGGTGGCGCCAGGTGTTCCACGCCAGCGTCGCGACCCGGTCGCCGTCCCGGATGCCCAGACGATCCAGCGCTTCGGCCACCTTGCGCGCGCGCACGGCGATCTCGCGGTAGTTGGTGCGGTGGATCGGCCCTTCGACGCTGCGGCTCACGACCTCGCGATCGCCATGGTAGAGCGCGGCGTGATCGATGATCTTGTGGACCAGCAACGGCCAGTCCTGCATCTGCCCCAACATGCCCAATTTCCCCTGTTGTTCTAACCGCATAATAGGAATGCGGACGCGCCGGGGCAACGCGGCGAAGCCCCGGGATCGGAAGGGACCGTTTGGGTGCGGGGCCGGGCGCCGGCCGCGGGGCCGGCAGCGCCGCTACGCTTTTCCCTCGAACACCAGATTGAACGGCGTTTGCGCGGCGCGGCGGAAGTGCCTGAATCCGGCCTTGGACGCGACCTCCTTGAGGCGCTTTTCGCCCGCCTGCGCGCCGAGCCCCAGTCCGACTTCCTGCGAAAGCGATGCCGGCGTGCAGATCATCGTCGAGGCGGCGTAGAAAATGCGCCCCACCGGATTGAGATTGTCCTGCAGCGCGTCGCCCGCGAAAGGCTCGACCAGAAGCCAGGTGCCGTCCTTGGCCAGCGCCTTGCGCACATGCTTCGCGGCGCCCACCGGATCGCCCATGTCGTGCAGGCAGTCGAACATGGCGACGACGTCGTAGCCTTTAGCGGGAAAATCCTTCGCCGCGGCCTTCTGGAAGGTGATGCGCTTTTCGACGCCGGCCTGCCTGGCGGCTTGCTTGGCGCGCGCGATCGAGGGGCCGTGATAGTCGAAGCCGAAGAAGTGCGACTTGGGATAGGCCTGCGCCATCAGGATCGTCGACGCGCCGTGGCCGCAGCCGACATCCGCGACGACGGCGCCGGACTTCAGCTTCTCCTCGACGCCGTCGAGCGCGGGGATCCACGAATTGACCAGATGCATGTTGTAGCCGGGGCGGAAGAAGCGCTCCGTGCCGGCGAACAGGCACGGCGAATGTTCGTGCCAGCCGACGCCTTTTCCGCTCTTGAAGGCTTTGGCGACCTTCGGCTCGTCCAGCCACACCGACTGGGCGACCTGGAAGGCGCCGGCGAAAAAGGCCGGGCTGCCTTCCTGGGCCAGCGCCATCGACTGTTCCGGACTGAGGCTGAACCGCTCGCTCGCCGCATCGTAGTCGACGAGGCCGGCGGCGGCTTGCGCCGAAAGCCACTCGCGCACATAGCGCTCCTTGAGTTTCGTCTTGCGCGCGACGTCCTTGGCGGTGCGCGGCGCGCCGTCCGCCATCGCCTTGTAGATACCGAGCCGGTCGCCGAGCAGGACCAGTGCGCCCGTCAGCGCGGCGCCCAGATCGCCGACCAGTTTTCCCATCAGCGCATTCAGTTTTTCAGGATCGGGATTTCTCATCTTCGTCACACTCCCCAGCATGAAAACCCGGCGAAATCCTAGCACCGCGCGGGGATATTTGGGACCGGCTGCGGGCGCCGGTCGGCCCTGCGCCGGACGCGCGCGACTCCGGCCGGGCGCCGGGCAATTGCGGGTCAATATCTGCTATAGGAACGGCCGGCCGAATTCAGGGACCCCGCCATGCCTCTTTCCAATGCGCAGATGCGCGACGTGCAAAGCGTCCTGCATCCCTACACCAACCTCATCAAGTTCCGCGAAACCGGGCCGATGGTGCTCGACAAGGCCAAGGGCGTGCGCGTCTACGACGAGAGCGGCAAGGAATATATCGAGGCCATGGCGGGGCTGTGGTGCACCGCACTCGGCTGGGGCGAGAACGAGCTCGCCGAGGTCGCGGCCGAGCAGATGCGCAAGATGTCCTACGGCCATCTCTTCGGCGGCAGAAGCCACGAACCGGCCATCGCGCTCGCCGAAAAGCTGAAGGAGATTTCGCCGTTTCCGGTCGGCAAGGTGTTCTTCGCCAATTCCGGATCCGAAGCGAACGACACGCAGATCAAGCTCTACTGGTACGCGTCGAACGCGCGCGGCCAGACGAAAAAGAAAAAGATCCTCTCGCGCGTGAAGGCCTATCACGGCGTGACGCTGGCCAGCGCGTCGCTCACGGGCCTCGCCAACAACCACAAAAGCTTCGACCTGCCGTTCGACTTCGCGCTGCACGCCGATCTGCCGCACCATTATCGCAACGCCGAGCCCGGCGAGACCGAGATGCAGTTCAGCCAGCGCCTCGCCGCGAATCTCGACGCGCTGATCGGGCGCGAGGGACCCGAGACCATCGCCGCCATGATCGCCGAGCCCATCATGGGCGCGGGCGGCGTGATCATGCCGCCGGAGGGCTATTTCGACGCCATCACGCGCGTGCTCGACAAGCACGGCATTCCGCTGATCGACGATGAGGTGATCACCGGCTTCGGGCGCACCGGCGAGTGGTTCGGCTGCGGCACCTACGGTTTCGAGCCGGAAAGCATGTCGATCGCCAAGGCGCTGTCGAGCGCCTATCTGCCGATCTCCGCCGTGCTGCTGTCGCCGGAATTGTCGGAGATCATCGAACAGGAGTCCGGCAAGATCGGAACCTTCGGCCACGGCTTCACCTATGGCGGGCACCCGGTGTCCTGCGCCGTGGCACTGCGGACCATCGAGCTCTACCAGAAGCGCGACACGGTCGGTCATGTGCGCCATGTGGGGCCGCTGTTCCAGAAGCGGCTGAAGGCGCTGGCCGAGCATCCGCTCGTGGGCGAGGCGGTCGGCATCGGCCTGATCGGCGCGATCGAGCTCGTCGCCGACAAGAAGACCAAGCGCAGCTTCGAAGGCACGCGTCAGGCGGCGGCCACGCTGTGCGCCTTTGCGCAGGAAGAAGGGCTGCTCGTGCGTCCACTGCTCGGCGACCGCGTCGCCTTCTGCCCGCCGCTCGTCATCACCGAGGCCGAAATCGGCGAACTGTTCGACCGTTTCGAACGCGCCCTGAAGAAGTCGCTCGACTGGGCGACGAAGGAAAAGCTCGTCGCGGCCTGACGGATCGCGCGCCCGTCGCGCCTAGGCGCAGATTTGCGCGACGTCGTCGGCGAGCAGCGACAGTCCGTGCAAGGCGTTTCGCAGCGTTGCCGGATCGGCCGAAAGGGCGAAAGCGGCCTCCACCCGCGCCGCGAGATCGCCCGGCACGAGCGTGAAGCGCGCCGCCAGCGCCAGCGCGCCTTTCTCGTTGATCAGCCACTCGCGATTGCAGGCGAAGATCGCCTGCAAGAGGCAGGACACGGTACGGAAGGCGCAACCCGCGACATAGCTGACGTCCGCGCGGTCCGCCGCTTTTTGCGCGACGGCGAGGAAGAAACGGGCCTCGTCGAGAAAGCGCGACATCAGCGCGCCGCGCAGCGCTTCCGGATAAGGCGTCAGCCGGGATTTGGCCGACGCCACGAAACCGGAGGGATCGTGCAGCGCGCGGCAGGTCGCGATCTCCCCCGCATACATCGTTGACACGAAGGCATGCGGGTGGCCGTAGTGATAGGCGCATTCGAACGTGCCGGCGTGGCACGCGGCGATGACGCGTTCGACGCGCGCGACATCGCGATACAAAATGTCGACGGGCGCATCGTCGATGGTGAGCCAGCCGCCGCCATCGACCCAGGCGCCCCAGCCGCCGCGCGGCGTCATCAACGGCTTATCTGCAGGACCGCCGCGGCCGCCGCCGATCGACCGGGCGGCGGTTTCCAGTCCCGCGATATCGAGATCGCCTTCACAGTACAGCCCGACATCGTAGTCCGACGCAGTGTTGTGCACGCCGCGCCCGCGCGAGCCGCCGAGCACGATCGCCCGCACGCCGCGCACGGACTGGAATGCGGCGACGATGCGTCCGAGCAGTTCTTCCGACGTCGATTCCGCCATGAGGGCGGCGTTTGCACCCCTGTGCCGTACGCGTCAAGCGTCGGCGGTCTGATCCGGGCGGCTGTAGATCAGCCTGTCGCCGTCCCACACTTCCAGGTGCCGGCATTCGGCTGGCTTCATGGCATGGGCCAGCACCTTGGCGCGCAGGTCGCTGTCGAATTTTACCGAGAAGGCGCGAGCGAGCTGACCTTTGTCGTCGAGGTAGCAGATTTCATATGCAGGCATCGGTTCCTCCGATTTCTTCTTCGCGATGCCCCCGCGAGCAAAACTTTTCTACGCGGATATTGCGTAAGTCGAATGACATTGCTGGTCACGATGATCACAATTTCTCTCAATGTTTGTGCAGGTTGCGGCGATTTCTGAGTCTCGCCTGCGCGATGGCGCACGCGGCGCGGCGCTCCCGGCGGCCTTCGTCCCGACCGCGCAAATTCTTTGGCGAACGGGCGAATAACCCATTGACTTACCGCGAATCTTCTTGCTTGACGTTAACGTAAGGGTAAGCCAATAATCCGCCATTGAGAAATTGTCAGGGAGGATCCGGCGACGAGGCGCCAAGCCGAGCGTCCGGGTAAAACGATATGCAACGTTCATTCACCATCCGTCAGCTCACCAAGGAATTCGGCGTCACCGCGCGCACGCTGCGCTTCTACGAAGACGAGGGCCTGATCGCGCCGGAGCGGCGCGGCCAGACGCGCATCTATTCGTCGCGCGACCGCGCGCGGATCATCCTCATCTTGCGCGGCCGCCGCGTCGGCTTCTCGCTCGCCGAGATCCGCGAGATCCTCGACCTCTACAACTCCGAGGACCATGGCGTGCGCCAGACCATGCATGCGCGCAAGAAGTTCGAGGAGCAGCTTCACAAGCTGGAGCGCCAGAAGGTCGATATCGAGGAATCGCTTACCGAGCTTCGCCGGGCCATCACCTCCATCGACGAGGCGGTCGCCAAAGGCGTACTCACCGCGCAGCCGCAGCGGCACGCCGCGGAATAAATACTGTCTTGCCGGACCAGCGTGGCGCGGACATGCTCCGCGCCCGTCGTCCTTCTTCGCCCTCACGCCACAGGAGCGTCCATGTCCTACAAGGAAATTCTCTACGACGTCGCCGACAACATCCTCACGATCACGCTCAACCGCCCGGAAAAGCTGAACGCCTTCACCGGCACGATGATGAGCGAGATGATCGATGCCTTCCAGCGCGCCAACAAGGACGACGCCATCCGGTGCATCATCGTCACCGGCGCGGGCCGCGCTTTCTGCGCCGGCGCGGACCTCTCGGCCGGCGCCTCGACCTTCGACGCCACCCAGCGCGCCGATCGTCCGGAACGCAATGCCGGACCGGTCGGCTCGGTCGACTGGAGCGACGAGCGCGTGCGCGACGGCGGCGGACGCGTGACGCTCGAGATCTTCGAATGCCTGAAGCCGGTGATCGCGGCCTGCAACGGACCCGCGGTCGGCATCGGCGCCACCATGCAATGCGCCATGGACATCCGCCTCGGCAGCGAGGCGGCGCGCGTCGGCTTCGTCTTTTCGCGCCGCGGAATCGTTCCCGAGGCCGCGTCGTCCTGGTTCCTGCCGCGCATCGTCGGCATCCAGCGCGCGCTCGCCTGGTGTTTCTCGGGCAAGGTGTTCGACGCCAAGGAAGCCCATGAAGGCGGCTTCTTCCTGGAAGTGCTGCCGCCCGACCAGCTCCTGCCGCGCGCCCGCGCCATCGCGCGCGAGATCGTGGAGAACACGTCGCCGGTCTCCGTCGCCCTCATCCGCCAGATGATGTGGCGCGGCCTCGGCATGGACCACCCGATGGAAGCGCACAAGGTCGACTCGCGCGGCATCTACGCGCGCGGCGCGTCGGCCGACGTCAAGGAAGGCGTCGTGGCGTTCCTCGAGAAGAGGCCCGCCAAGTTCCCGCAGAAGGTCTCGGCGGATATGCCGCCCTATTTCCCGTGGTGGCAGCCGCGCAAATACTCCTAAGCTTCGCCCCGACGCATTCGGGGGAAGGTTCAATGAAAACGCTTGCGACGATGGCGGCTTGCGCCGCGCTGCTGGCGTTCGGGCGGCCGGCGCTGGCGGACGACAGTTCGGCAATGCTGGGCGCCGGCGGCATCGTCCTCGTGAAGAACGAAGACGTCCGCATGGCGAGCGAGGACCTCTATCTCAGCCCGTCAGCGGTGCGCGTGCACTACACTTTCGTGAACGACAGCCGCAAGGACATCGACACCATCGTCGCCTTTCCGCTTCCCGACATCGACAATTACGAATATGCGGAATCGGCGATCGGCACGACCCTCGACACGACGCCGAACTTCGTGGGCTTCCGGCTTTCGGTCGACGGACGTGCGATCGCTCCGACGGCCGAAGAACGCGCAGTCTACAACGGAAAGGATGTCTCGGCGCTGGTCCGCGCGGCAGGATTGCCGCTCAATATCGTGATCGGCGGCGGCTACGACAAATTGCAGAAGATCTCCGCCGGCGCGCGCGCGAGCCTTCTCAAAGCCGGCCTCATCGAGGCCGATCCGCAAGGACCGGTCTATGCGAAATGGACAACGCGAACCAAATTCTGGTGGCGGATGCGCTTTCCCGCCGGCAAGACCGTTTCCGTCGACCACAGCTACCAGCCGGTGACCGGCCAGACCTTTTTCACGACCTACGCACTGACCGACGCGAAGGAACGCGCCGGATACGTCAAGGATTACTGCCTCGATGCACCTACCCTGGCGTCGATCCGCGCCGGTTTCGCCGCCCTGCGCACGCCCGAGGGCGACGGCTACTTCAACCAGTACACGACGGATTTTGTCATCGTCACCGCGAACAACTGGAAAGGTCCCATCGGCCGCTTCCACCTCACGATCGACAAGGCCAAGCCGGGCAACATCCTGTCGATGTGCTGGGCGGGCGAGCTGCGCAAGAGCGGGCCCACGACCTTTGAATCGGCGCTCACGAACTTCGCGCCGAAGCTGGACATCCAGTTCCTGGTGCTCGAACGGCCGGCCAAGCGCTAGGCGCCCGCGGCCCTGAGTCAGAGAAATGTGTCGAATTACGCTGTGCTAATTGCGGCGGCGGAAAAGCGACGCGAAGGCGCGGCGCATCCATTGCGGCAGCATCGGGGGATGCGTGATGGGCCGCTCGTCCAGCTCCGGATTGTGCACCAATAGTCCCAACATCGTGAACCGCCTCTCAAAGGCAACAACGACGTACACGGATTATATGACAGTTTGCCGCGCGCGTCACTGGCTACGCCCAAAAAAGATGCGCCCAAAGAGTTAACGGCGAATTAAGGCGGCTTCGCGGCGGGTAACTACGTAGTCTTACGGATTGGGACGATGGTCGGGCATGTCGCCGACGGCTTCGTTGTTCGAGGGATTGAGCTCGTTGTTGCAGGTGCGATAGCCGTTCGACCAGCCGGCGCGATAGGGCTGGCTCGTCTCGAACAAGGAGTCGTCGCGCACCCGGCTGCCGGTGAACGACGTGCCGCGCGCGCTGGCGCTGGCGCAGCCGTCGGAGTAGCCGAGCTTGAAGTTCGGATCGTTGCGCATCGCGCGCATCTGGCGCGTCTCGAAGAAGACGCAACCCGAAAGCGCGGCGGCGACGGCCAAGGTAACGGCGATGCGGAACGCGCGTGCAGGCGTCATGCTCTGATCCGGCAAGAAAGCGCGCGAATGTATCATCCCGGCACGCTATTCCAAGCGCGGCGCACGCACCATTAATTCGCGCTTAAGTGCGGTTTTCTAAGGTCTTTCCGGGCAAGTGGTGGTCATGCGCGAACTTTCGGAACTCAAGGATCTGCGCGTCCTGGTGGTCGGCGGAAAGCCGAGCAGCGTGCAAATCCTGCGCACCGTGTTCGGTGTCGCGGGGATCAACAACGTCGTGACGGTCGCGGAGTCGCGCATCGCCGTCAATCTGCTCTGTTCCGAACGCTTCGCCGCCGTGTTCTGCGACGACCGCTGCGAGAGCGTCGCAGGTCAGCCTTTTCCGCTGGCGGCGCGGCGCGGCACCGGCCTGCTCAACCCGATGGTCCCGATCTTCCTTCTGTGCAGCGCGGCCAGGCGGCGCCAGGTGGAGCATGCGCGCGATACCGGCATCACCGACGTTCTGGCGCGCCCGGTCAGCGCGGCCACGATCCTGCGAAAGCTGCGGATCGCGCTGGTGAAGCCGCGTCCGTTCATCGCCGCGCCCGACTTTTTCGGCCCCGACCGCCGCGTCCGCGAGCACGGACCGATCGCGGGCGAGGAACGCCGCAGACGAAGCGCCAAGAAGGTCAAGGTGACGTTGAAGGACGCGCCGGAAGCCGTCCTCGAATAGAGCGGGCCGCCGCGCCCGGGCTCTGCTAGGCTTGCCGCCGGACGATCGGACCAGGTCGAAGATGACGGAGCGCGCCGCGAGCAGGACCGCCCTGGGCGTGACGGCCGTTCGCGTCGTCCACCAGCTGGTGGACGGCGAACCGAAGATCCTCGCCGATCCGATCGCGCCCCGCCTTCTCTCCGGCGACGCCGTGCGCCTTCTCGAAGAGCATATCGGACGGGCCCAGGATCCCGAGGCCAGGGCGTTGCGCGCCCGCGTCGTGCTGCGCAGCCGGTTCGCCGAGGACAGGTTGAAGGCCGCGGTGCTGCGCGGCGTCCGCCAATGCGTGATGCTCGGCGCGGGCTTCGACACCTTCGCCTACCGCCAGCCGGATTGGGCGCGGGCGCTGCGCCTCTATGAGGTCGATCACGCCGCCACGCAGGCGGAAAAGCGCGATCGCCTGTCTGCCGCCGGCGTTGTCCTGCCGCCGAACCTGGAATTCGTCGCCATCGACTTCGAGAAGGTTTCGCTCGACGAGGGATTGCGCGCCAGCTCGCTGGATTTCGGCCGGCCGGCGTTTTTCTCCTGCCTCGGCGTCTTCGTCTATCTCAGCCGCGAGGCGGTGGACGCGGTGTTCAGGCTCGTCGCGTCGTTTCCCGCCGGCAGCGAAATCGCCTTCACCTTCGCCTCACGCCAGGCAGAGCGATCGGCGCTGGCGCATCGCGTGCAGCGCGCCGGCGAACCGTGGCGGACGTTTCTGGACGCGGCCGGCTTGCAGCGCGACTTGCCGGCGCTCGGATTTCGCGAGGTCTCGATCCTCGATCCGGCGCAGGCCGAGCGGATCTATTTTCGCGGTCGTGACGACGGCCTGGCCGCGCCGGCCACGGCCGGTGTTGCTGCGGCGATCGTCGGCTGAGCAGGCTAAGACAGTAATCCCACATCTTTGGCGTGTGCGGACGCTCCGAATCGGGCCCGACTCAGGTGCCCGCGGAACCGAAAATTAACTACGTTTTTCTTTTATTTTCGGGCGTAATTTGAGGATAAGTTTTGGGCGGAAACCGTGCATTCGCGCTTCATTACACCGAAAAGTTGCAAAGTTATCCAACAGCCCTCATCTTGTAGGATAATTATCCTTCAACGGCCCGGCACAAGCGCGGCCCGCAACCGATGGGGAATGCTTCATGGGACAGATGGAATTGATTTCGCAAAGCGCGACGGCACTCATGCCGCTCAGGGCAGGGGTCACGCAGATCGTCGTGGCGCGCGCCTATGGCGTGACGCTCGACGAGATGTGCGCCGCCACGCGGCGCACCTCGCAGACGGCATTCGCCCGTCAGGTCGCGATGTATCTCGCGCATATCGTGTTTTCGATCAGCATCAACGACGTCGCGCAGGCCTTCGCGCGGGACCGCTCGACCGTCTGCTACGCGGTGCAGCGCGTGGAAGCGCTGCGCGAGGATCCCGATTTCGATCACACGCTCGGCTGGCTCGAGTCCGTCGTGCGCGCCGTCGCGGAGCGCCTGTGATGACCGGGGATCGCTTCGCGCTTCGACACCGGATACGCGCCACCCGCACCGTCCTCGACAAGAGCGGCGCCGAGACGAGCGTCACCGTCAACGAGGCGGAATCGCCGCTCGGACGCCTGCGTCACCGCAAGGTCGTCGACACGGTGCAGTTCGAAGCCGGCGAAAGGCTGCGGCGCGACTTCACGCTGGCGGGGCTCGCGCCCCGCATGGGCGTCGACCTGACCCAGCCGCTCATCACCGGCACGCGCGGGCAGAAGACGGAGGCGCCGCTCACCGACATGGTGCTCGCCGCCAAGCAGCGCTTCTCCGCCGCCATGCGCGCCGTCGGACCCGGGCTCAACGACATCCTGTTCGACGTCTGCTGCCATCTGCGCGGGCTGGAGGAAGCCGAGCGCGCCAAGCGCTGGCCGGCCCGATCGGCGAAGGTCGTGCTGCTGATCGCGCTGGACCGTCTCGCAGTGCATTACGGACTTCGCATCCGCGGCCGCGCGCGGCTGCGCGCCTGGCAGGCCGGGGAAGGTCCCGAGGGGACGGCAGACGAACCCGCGTCGTGAGTTTGGCGTCCGGCTCGGGATGAGGAAACTGCCAACAGAGCCTCATCCTGAGCTTGTCGAAGGATGAGCTTGTCGTGCTTCGACGGGCTCAGCATGAGGGGATCTGAATAAAGGACCTCATCCTGAGCTTGTCGAAGGATGAGGCCGCCGCGCTAGAGCTTCATCAGATAGCGGTGCACGCCGTCGAGCACGAGCTCGGACTTCTGATTGTGCACCGTGGCGCGCATGGCCACGATCCCGGTGGTGCGCTGGCGCGTCAGTTCGCTGATGGTGAGCGCGGGATAAAGCGTGTCGCCGGGAAAGACGGCCTTGAGGAATCTGGCGCTGACCTCGATGAAGCCGATCAGCTTCTCGCCGATGACGTGCGGGAAGAGCCCGGCGCCCGCCGCCGTGAAGGAGAGCACCTGCAGCCCGTGGGCCAGCGGCGCCGGATAGCCGAGCCGCCTGCAATATTCGACGTCATAATGAATCGGGTGATTGTCCAGGCTGACGTTCTGGAAGGCGGCGAAGTTGGCGTCGCCGATGGTGCGGGACGGAAGCTTGAAGACCTCGCCCAACTGCAGTTCGTCGAAGCCGCGCAGCGGTACGACGCGATGATCCGTGATGTCCATGGCGCGGCATTGGCGCGCCTTGGAACCGTCCTGTCAAATGGCCTGACGGCTCTTGTGCGCCTCGATGTCGGCGCGGACCTCGTCGAGGCTGCGCACGGCGAACGCCTGGAACCCGTCCAGGATGGACAGGCCGTGGGCGCAGGCCGCGGCATGGCGGTCGCAGGCCGACTGGACGTTCGTCGATTCGATCAGACCGCCGATGGTCTTCGGCGCCGGTCCTTCGGCACCCGGACGGCCGAAACCGAGATCCGGCTCGTGCGGCATCAGGAAAGCGACAAGTCCGATCCAGAAGATCGCGCGGATGATCATGCGGCACCCAATTCTTGAGACCGCGAGCAGGATGCGCGCCCGAGCTTTTCAGCGGATGAAATCAATCTGTAAATTTGCGTGTAATTTACTCAATAGCTTGTGAGTCGAAAAACGCCCAAAACAGGGCGTTTCCGGGTTCGGCGTAAATCGAGTCGAGATTTACGAAAATTTGAAATGAATCGCCGCCGTGCCTGCATCCGGATGAGCGCCGCAAGCGGCGTCGCGCGCGATTATTCGGCTGCCGGCAATTCGATCGTGGCGGTGAAGCCTGAGCCTTCCTGGCTGGCGATGTGCAACGCGCCGCCATGCAGTTCGGCGAATGCCTTGACGAGCGTCAATCCGAGCCCGCCGCCATGGGCGTGATCGGCGGCGCCGGCCTGCTCGAAGGGCTCGAGGATGCGCTCGAGATCCTCTGACGCGACGCCGGGACCGTTGTCCGACACGCTCAGCGACACGATGCCGTTCTTGCAACCGGCGGACAGCGAAACGGCGCCGCCCTGCTGGGTGAAGGAGATGGCATTGTCGATCAGGTGGTTGATCATCTGGCCGAACGCCGCCTCGTCGACGTCGACGAGAAGCCCGATCGGGCAGGCCGAGGCGTCGATCGCGATGTCGCGCGATTTTGCGCGCGCGGCGAACGCGTCGCTCGCCAGCCACAGCGCGCCGCCCGCGTCCAGCCGCGTGCGGCGGAGCTCGAACTTGCCGCCGGCGATCTTGGTGAGATCGAGGATCTGGTTGATCAGGCGCAGCAGGTTGTGCCCGCCCGAATGGATAAGGCCGGCATATTCGCGCACCTGGTCCGGGCTGAAATTCTCCGCCATCTGCGCCAGCAGGTCCGAGAAGCCGATGATGGCGTTGAGCGGCGTCTTGAGTTCGTGGCTCATGGTGCGCAGCAGCGTCTTCTTGGCGCTGTCGGCTTCGCCGCGCACGAGATCGAGGCGGCGCGTCAGATCGGCGAGATAGCTGGCCTGCTTTTCGGCCTCGCCGCGCGATTCGACGAGGGCCTGGCGCGTCTGGCTGAGCGCGGCTTCGACGCGGCGCTCGTCGGTGACGTCGGTCAGCACCGTGACGCGCCCGCCGCCCCTGGTCTTGCGGTCGCGCACCAGATACGCCTTGCCGGCCTTGGTCTCGAGCGTCATGGCGCCGGCAGGGGAATTGTGCAGCTCGAAGCGGCGCTGCAGCCAGGCGTCCTTGTCGCCCTCGACGATCACGCGTTCGCGCGCCACCGCGTCGGCGATCATGGTGCGGAACGCGGTGCCGCGCATCTGCTCGAGCGGCCGGCCGTAGAGCGCGGCGAATTCCTGGTTGCAGACGACGAGCTTGTCGTTGTGGTCGAAGAAGGCGAAGGCGTCGGCCGACATCTCGATCGCCTTTTCGAGCCGGCTGGTGGCGTGGCGGGCCTGCGTCGCATCGGTCCACAGCGCGATCCAGCCTCCTTCGGGCGTGCGGCGGGCCTTGATCTCGACGATGCGGCCGTCGGACAGGGGAACGTCGAGCGGCTGAAAATCGCCTTCGCTGAATTGCGCGCGGCGCCGGGCGAGATAGCCCTCGATGTTTCCGCCATGGGCTTCGTCGGCGATCTCGCCGTTTTCGAGCTCGAGGCGCACCAGCGAATCGTAGGTCATGCCGATCAGCGACTCGCGCGGCGGCATGGTGCGGAACAGGTAATCGAAATGCTGGTTCGCATAGACCAGCCGCTGCTGCGAATCGTAGATCGTGATCGCCACGCGCAGGCAATTCAGCGCCTCGATGACGGCAGCCGATGCGTGTTCGCCGATGTCGTGCGATTCCGGCACGCCACGAACGCTGTGGACTTTTACCAACCCCAAGGCGGGATTTTCCCCATTACCCGCGGAAATCCTGCACGCCGGGTCCTACCGAAACGTTAGATGGCGGCGGGATCGCGACGACATCCCTAACAAGTGGTGAATAAGTCCCGCCACAGGTGTTGAGAATTAACGAACGAAGTTCCGGCGTCTTCAACCTTCGTTAAGTTAAGGGATCGAGAATGCCGCTTCCCAAAGGCCCGGACCCTTAATGGCGATTAATCTCTACGGTGATGCGCAGCCGGGCGGCGACAGGGCGTCGCGGCGGATGTTCATTACCGTACAGGCGTCCAAGGCCGCCATCGGCGCGGCGCTCGGCATCGCCTTCGTCGCCCTGATCGGCAAGCCGGACCTCGCGGAAAGCATCGCGCTCGCGGGTCTCCTGGCGCCGGCCGTGCTGGCGCTGCTCGCCTTCACGCGGCTGCCGCTCGCCGCGCTCGAATCGATCGGCATCGCGCTGTTCGCCGCGCTGATCGGCTATCTCGCCGCGCTCACCGGCGGCGTTCTTTCCCCGCTCGTCGTCTGGTTCGCGCTGGTTCCGGCCGAAGCCGCGCTCGCCGGTGGAAGACCAGCCGTACTGCGCGCGGCGGTCGCCGCCGCGATCGCACTCGCTATCGTCGCCGCGATCCAGGCGATGGGTGCGCTGCCCGTCTCGCGCCTGCCGGTTCCGATCTGGGAGATCTACGCGCTGTCGGTGCTCGCCGCCGTCGTGCAGGCCGCGCTCGTCGCCGCCGCGGCGCAGGAGCGCCAGCACGCCGCCGATCTCGCCGCCGCCGAAGGCGCCGCGATGTACCGGTTCCTCGCCGATAATGCGATGGATCTCATCACCCGCCACTCGTCGGACGGCCGGATCCGCTTCGCCAGTCCCGCGGCGCAGATCATCCTCGACCGCTCGCCGGAGGATCTCATCGGCTTGGCGCCGGCCGCCCTGGTGCATCCCGACGATCTGCGCGCCATGCAGGCGGCGTTCATGGAGGCCGCCTATTTCGCGCGCGCCGCATCGGCCGAAGTGCGGATGCGCCGGCGCGACGGTTCTTACGTCTGGGCCGAAATACGCTGCCGTCCCGCCGCGCCCGTGCGCAACGAGGCTGCGGACATCGTCGCGGTGACGCGCGACATCTCCGAACGCAAGGCGCAGGAGCGCGCGCTGATCGAGGCCCGCGACCAGGCCGAAACGGCGAGCCGCGCCAAGACCAGCTTCCTCGCCAATATGAGCCATGAGCTGCGCACGCCGCTCAACGCCATCATCGGCTTCTCCGAGGTGATGACGCACGAGATGTTCGGTCCGGTGGGCAGCCCGAAATATCTCGAATACTCCAAGCTCATCCATGAGAGCGGCGGACATCTTCTCGAACTCATCAATGGCATCCTCGACATGTCGAAGATCGAGGCCGGCAAGTTCGAATTGTTCGAGGAAGTGTTCAACCTCGAGGACGTCGGCGGCGCCGCGCTGCGCTTCGTCAAGCTGCAGGCCGAACGCGGCGGCGTCGCGCTCAAGCTCAACGTCGCGCCGGGCGCGCGCACCATCTTCGCCGACAAGCGCGCGATCAAGCAGGTGCTGATCAACCTCTTGACCAACGGCGTGAAATTCACCCCGCGCGGCGGCGACGTGCGCGTGCAGGCGGTGCGCGACGCCAAGGGCATCGAGATCGCGGTCACCGATTCCGGCGTCGGCATCTCGGCCGCCGACCTCGAGCGCCTCGGCAGGCCGTTCGAGCAGGTCGAGGGCGAGCATGTCCGGTCCAAGGAGGGCACGGGGCTCGGACTGGCGCTGGTGAAGGCCTTCGCGGCGATGCATGGCGGCGAGGCGGCGCTGGAATCGGTCCTCGGCGAAGGCACCACCGTGCGCGTGCGGCTGCCCTTTGCCGCCGTCGACGAGAAAGGCGAGCGCATCGCGCCCACCAACGTCATCCCGTTCCGCGCCGCCTAGGCGCCTGCGGGATGGCGCGCCGGCGCGGCCTGTGCGAGCCTTGCGGCGCAGCGCGGATACGGACCCGGCATGACGAGTGGCGCAGTGACGGTCGCGGTCGAGCAGGATGCGCCGGCCGGGCTTGCCGGCGCCGACCGCCTGCGGATCCTGACCTATCTCAGCGTCCTGATCACACTGATGGGATTCGGCGCGCCCTTCGGCGGGCTGATCGACGTGCCGATCAGCTTCTTCCTCAAGAACAAGCTGCACCTGGCGGCGCACGAGGTGGCGACCTTCCGGCTGGTTTCCTCGATACCGCTCTATCTCTCCATCGTCTTCGGTTTCCTGCGCGACGTCTGGAGTCCGTTCGGCATACGCGACCGCGGCTACATGATCCTGTTCGGCTGCATCAGCGCCGCCTTCTATGTCGGCTTCGCTTTCACGACGGCGTCCTACCTGATGCTGATGGTCGCGGTGTTTCTCCTCACCGTGGCGTTCCTCTTCGTCGGCAGCGCGCAGGCGGGTCTGACCTCCGCCATCGGCCAGCAGCACGTCATGTCCGGCCAGATCAGCGCGATGTGGAACGTCTTCCAGGCAGTGCCGATCCTCGCGTCCTTCTGGGCGGGCGGCGTGCTCAGCGACGCGCTCGAAGGCCAGAACGCCGACCGGGCGGCGCGCATCCTGTTCCTGGTCGGGGCGGCGATCATGCTGGTCATCGCGCTGTTCGGCGTGTGGCGGCCGCGCGTCGTGTTCGACAACGTGCACGAGCCCAAGGGTCCGCGGCTGCATCCGATCGCCGACCTCAAGCGGCTCGGCGGCCACTGGCCGATCTATCCCGCGCTGACGATCTACTTCATGTGGAGTTTCGCGCCAGGCTCGACCACGCCGCTGCAGTACTATCTGCAGAACACGCTGCACGGCAACGATGCGCAGTGGGGCGACTGGAACGCGATCTTCACCATCGCCTTCATCCCCACCTACATGCTGTTCGGCTATCTCTGCCGCCGCTATCCGCTGCGCACGCTGTTGTTCTGGGGAACGGTCGTCGGCGTGCCGCAATACATTCCCTTCTTCTTCATGCACACCGCTTCGCAGGCGCTCTTTGCCGCCGCGCCGATCGGACTGATGGGCGGCGTCGCGACGGCGGCCTACACCGATCTCCTCATCCGCTCCTGTCCGCCCGGCTTGCAGGGAACGGTGCTGATGATGTCGATCGGGCTCTATTACATCGCCGGACGTTTCGGCGACGTTCTCGGCACCTGGCTGTTCGACTATTTCGGCAGCTTCACCGTCTGCATCGTCACCATCACCGTCACCTATGCGCTGATCCTGCCGACGATCCTGCTGGTGCCGGGGGAACTCATCGCCACGGCCGACGGCGAAGTGCCGGGCGAGAAAATTGTCTGACCGCCCCGCCGCGTGGCAAGCTGGGACATGACCGCCCGTCTCAAATCCGGAATCTTCGTCCGCGCGCTCATCCGCCGCGCGGAAGTCGCGGGCGCACAGGCCTATGTCGTGCGCAAGGGATCCGAGGAGGCGGGCGCGATCTTCATCAAGATCGCCCGTCTCGACGGTACCTGCACCGTGCTCAACCAGACGCGCGACGCCCAGGGCCAACCCGCCTGGGCCCGTCCGCTGGGTGAAACCGTGGACGAGACCAGGGCCGGCGCCTATTTCGAGCGCCAGATCAAGTTCGATCCCGATCTGTGGATCGTCGAGATCGAAGATCGCGAAGGCCGCAGCTTTCTCGACGAGCCGATCCTGCCGTGAACGTCGCACCGGTCACAGAGAAGAAGGGCGAATCCCGCCTTAGGGTGCTGGAGTGAACTTGCCCGGCCGCCGCCCGCTTGGTACGTCGGCGAAATGACCAACCTCTACAACCTGATCGCCGGACGCAGCACGGACCGCCTGGCGGCGCTGAGCGACGGCGTGTTCGCCTTCGCCATGACCGTGCTCGCCCTCGACCTGCACGTGCCGGCCGCCTTCACCATCGCGGGCGAAAAGGGCCTCCAGCACGCGCTGCTCGCGCTGGCGCCGCGGCTGCTCACCTATCTGATGAGCTTTCTCACGCTCGGCATCTTCTGGGTCGGGCAGAACACCCAGCACGACATGCTCAGGAACACCGACCGCGGCTATTCCTGGATCCACATAGCCTTTCTCATGGCGGTCACGCTGGTGCCGTTCTCGACGTCGCTGCTCGCCGAGTTCATCACCTACCGGACGGCCCTGTTCGTCTACTGGTTCAACGTCGCCTTTCTCGGCGGGACGCTGCTCGGCGGCTGGTATCATGCGCGCGCGCACGGACTGGTGCGCCCCGATGCGCCGCCGGGAACGCACGGCGCCATCGTCCGCCGCGTCGTCCTCGCCCAGTTCCTCTATGCGGCGGCCGCGGCGCTGTGCGTCTTCTCCAATTACTGGAGCATCGGGCTGATCGTCGCGATCCAGCTGCAATATGCCGTCGGCCTGCGCTTCCGGCCGTTCAGTTGGATCGGATGAGCGGCGCGCTCGAAGTCTTTCTCGTTTTCCTGCGCCTGGGCGCGACGAGTTTCGGCGGCCCGGTCGCCCATCTGGGCTATTTCCGCAAGGAGTTCGTCGAGCGCCGCCGCTGGCTGGACGAACCGGCCTATGCGGGCATCGTCGGCCTCTGCCAGTTCCTACCCGGACCGGCGAGCAGCCAGGTCGGCATGGCGCTCGGGCTGATGCGCGCGGGGCTCGCCGGCGCGATTGCGGCCTTCGTCGGATTCACCGCGCCGTCCGCTTTGCTGATGACGGCCTTCGCCTACCTGATGACGTCGCTCGGCGACGTCGCGCAGGCGCCCTGGATCCACGGCCTGAAACTCGCCGCCGTCGCGGTGGTGGCCCAGGCCTTGTGGAGCATGGCGCGCAGCCTGACGCCGGACGTGCCGCGCATCGGCCTGGCGCTTGCGGCCGCCGCGATCGCGTTGCTCCTGCCGTCCTCCGTCGGACAACTTTGCGCCATCGCGCTCGGCGGCGTCGCCGGCTGGCTCCTATTGGGAAGCGAGGGCGCGCCGATGCCGGAACTGTCGCTGCCCGTCGGCCGCACGCTGTCGGCCGTTTCGCTCGCGCTCTTCTTCCTGCTGCTGGTCGCGCTGCCTTTCGCGGCGCGCGCCGGCCATGCGCTGGCGCTGGTCGACGGCTTTTACCGCACGGGCGCGCTGGTGTTCGGCGGCGGCCATGTCGTCCTGCCGCTGCTGCAAAAGGCGACGGCGGGCTGGATCGACCCGGCGCATTTTCTGGCCGGCTACGGCGCGGCGCAGGCCGTGCCCGGGCCGCTGTTTTCCTTCGCCGCCTTTCTCGGCGCGGCGATGAAGCAGCAGCCGAACGGCTGGAGCGGCGCGCTGCTCTGCCTGCTCTCGATCTACCTGCCGTCGTTCCTTCTGGTGATCGGCGCGCTGCCCGCCTGGCACGCGGCGCAGCGCCATCCGGCGATGCGCGCGGCGCTCAAGGGCGTCAACGCGGCGGTGGTCGGACTGCTGCTGGCGGCGCTCTACACGCCGGTGTGGACGAGCGCGATCTTCGGCCTCGCCGATGTCGCGATCGCCGCGGCGGCGCTGGCGCTGCTGTTCACCGGCAAGGTTCCGTCCTGGGCCGTAGTCGCGTTCGGCGCGGCGGCGGCGACGGCGGTATCGTTCGCCTAGGCGGACGCGTCAGCGGATCAGAGAGAGCAGCGTCAGGAACGTGCTGGCGACCAGCGCCATCGCGATGCGTTCGCCGAGGCTCCAGCGTTGCCAGTCGCGCTGCAAATCGCGCAGGCCGGACGGGCGGGCTTGTTGGCTGTTGTCTGCGAGCGACATCTGGGACCCCCTCAATTCGACGACGCGGGCGAGTGTCTGCGCGCGCGGCCGCCGTCTCAATCTCGGGATGATGCTTACGGGCAATTGCCTAAAATGCCGCTAAGCGGAACGCGACAATTGTCGCCGTGGCGCCGTGCAGCGCCGCTGCGATCCCGCTAGACCAGTGGTTTGCGGAAGTACACGACGCTGTCGGTTTCCTCGAAGCCGAGCGCGGCATGCGTCTGCAAACCCTCGCGATTTCCGGCGAGCACGTCGGAGGCGAGCTCGCTGCAGCCCTGCGAAAGGGCCCAGCGCTCGACCGCGCGTACGAGCAGCCTGGCGACGCCCTGGCGGCGCCAGCGCGGCTCGACATGCAGGCCTTCCAGGAATCCCACGGGAGACGTGCTGCAGCCATTGACATAGTCGCGGCGCAGCGACGCTTCGGCGAAGCCCGCGACGCTTCCGTCCGGCGCATAGGCGAGAAAGCACGCGGCGCCCTTTTTGCCGAGCGCGGCGATGTCGGCGCGGTGTTCGTCGTCCGAACCTTCCGGCCAAAGGGTGCGCCGCTGCGCCAGCCAGTCCCGCGCCTCGGTCTCTCCGGCCCTCACGATCCGCATGCTCGCCCCCGCTGGTGCGCGCGATCATACGGCATCCGCCGGCGGGGCGAAGAGCATTGCGCGCCGGACTTTCGCCTGCTACGCCCGCCGCGCCATGACCAGGACGCCAGCCTCAGAAGCCGCGCGACGCCGGACTTTCGCGATCATCTCGCATCCCGACGCCGGCAAGACCACGCTGACCGAGCATCTGCTGCTGCTCGGCGGCGCGATCCATGCCGCCGGCCGGGTCAAGGCGCGCGGCGAGGCGCGGCGCGCCAAATCCGATTGGATGAAGATCGAGCAGGAACGCGGCATTTCCGTCACCTCCGCGGTCATGACGTTCGAGTACGAGAACGCCATCTTCAACCTGCTGGACACGCCGGGCCATGAGGACTTCTCGGAGGACACCTACCGCACGCTGACGGCGGCGGACTCGGCGGTGATGGTGATCGACGCCGCCAAGGGCATCGAAACCCAGACGCGCAAACTGTTCGAGGTCTGCCGCCTGCGCGACATCCCGATCATGACGTTCGTCAACAAGATGGACCGCGAGGCGCGCGATCCGCTCGAGCTGCTCGACGAGATCTCCGACCAGCTCCAGCTCGAATGCGCGCCGATGGTGTGGCCGGTGGGCATGGGGCTGAACTTCAAGGGAACCATCGATCTCTATACGGAGGAATTCACCGCCTTCGGATCGAACGAGCGGCTGGGCGGCAACGCCGTCGCCGCGCTGCTGGCGCCGGGCGAGAAGGACAAGCTGGACGAAGAGATCGAGCTCGCCCGCTCCGGGCTGCCGCGCTTCGACCACGGCACCTATCGCGAAGGCCACCAGACGCCGGTCTATTTCGGTTCGGCCTTGAAGAATTTCGGCGTGCGCGACCTGTTGTCGGCGCTGGCCGTCAACGCGCCGCCGCCGGGCCCGGCGCCGACCCGCGGCCGCACGGTCGAACCGTCGGACGAGGACGTCAGCGGCTTCGTCTTCAAGGTCCAGGCCAACATGGATCCCAACCATCGCGACCGCGTCGCCTTCCTGCGCCTGGCCTCGGGACGCTTCCGGCGCGGCATGAAGCTGATCCAGTCCGGCACCGGCAAATCGATCGGCATCCACAATCCGATCCTGTTCTTCGCCCAGGAGCGCGAGACGGTCGACGAAGCCTGGCCCGGCGACATCATCGGCATCCCCAACCACGGCGTCCTGCGCGTCGGCGACAGCCTTTCGGAGTCGGGCGAGATCGTCTTCACCGGCATCCCCAACTTCGCGCCGGAGATACTGCGCCGCGTGCGGCTCGGCGATCCCATGAAGCAGAAGCATCTGACGCGCGCGCTCGAAAGCCTCGCCGAGGAAGGCGTGACCCAGGTGTTCAAGCCGCAGATCGGCGCGCAATGGATCGTCGGCGTGGTCGGCCCGCTGCAGCTCGACGTGCTCAAGTCGCGGCTGCGCGCCGAATACGGTCTGGATGCCGATCTGGAGACCGCGCCCTACGAAACGGCGCGCTGGCTGAGCGGCGCCGACGCCGACCTGACCAGGTTCGCCGAAGCCAATCGCGGCGGAATGGCCGCCGACCGCGACGGCGCGCCGGTGTTCCTCGCCAAGAGCAATTGGGAACTGGGCTACGTCTCGGACAAATTCCCGGCGATCCGTTTCGCCAAGACCCGCGAGCGGCACGACGTCAACGCCGAAGGCTGATCAGGCCGCTGCTTCGTGACGGTCCGGCGCGGTGTCGAGCCGCCCGCGCCAGACCGCCAGCAGGCGCGCGGCGCCGTTCTGGGGCACGCGGTCGAAGACGGACAGCAGGGCGAAATTCTCCTGCGCGGCGCGCGCCGGTCCCGCCAGCACGGCGAGCGCGGAGAAGGTGGCGCGGTTGACGCCCGCGCCGCGGCAGACGACGGCGAGCGCGCGCCCGCTTTCGTCCTTCAGGATCTCGCGCGCCGTTTCCAGCGGGATGGCGGCGTGACGCGCCAGCGCCGCGGCGAAATCGCCGCGCGCACGGGCGGCCGAAAGGAGCGAGTCATGGTCGATGCGGGCGAACACCGCGCCGCTGCCTTCGTCGTTGCGCGCGAGGATCGCGTCCTTCATCGCCGCGGGCGCGGCGAGAAAAAACTCGTTGAGCAGGGTGAGCGGCGTCTCGTTGCGCCCTTCGAAGCGGGCGGCGAGGGCGGCGCGCGCCGCGAAGTCCATTTCACGCGCGATCTTTTCCAGCAGCGCCTCGAAGGTGACTCGCATCGCGCCCGGATATTGCGCCGGCCAGTCGAGCAGCAGATCGGAGATTTCTTCCGCCAGCGCCGCGCGCTGCTCCGGACCGTTGGCGGCCAGTTCAAGCAGATGGCTGAGGCGTTCCTTCGACGTCGGCATGGGCGGTCCCGGCTTTGACGGGAACGCTAGCAGCCAGACATTAATGTCGCGTTGTGGCGCCGGTTCCTAACGCCCGCTTAACGCGGCCGGATTGACGACGTTGATCGGCGCGCCCGCGGCGAAGGCCGCGACCTGGTCGAAAATGTCGCTGAACTGCAGCTCGTACTCGTCGCGCGTGACGTAGCCGATATGCGGCGTGGCGACGACGTTGGGCAGCGCCAGCAGCGGATCGGACGGATCGCGCAAAGGTTCTTCCTCGAAGACGTCGACCGCCGCCATGCCGGGACGCCCGGCGCGCAGCGCGGCGAGCAGCGCGCCCGCCTCGATCAGCGGCGCGCGGCTGGTGTTGACGATCAGCGCGGTCGGCTTCATCCGGGCGAGGTCCGCGGCGGCGACGATTCCGCGCGTCGCCGGCACCAGCCGCATGTGGAGCGAGAGCACGTCGCTGCGCGCGAAGAATTCTTCCTTGCCTGAAGCCGCCGCGTGGCCGTCCGCGACGGCGCGCGCCAGCGAGTCGGGACGCGCCCAGACGATCACAGGCATGCCGAACGCCCGGCCGTAGCCGGCGACGACGCTGCCGATGCGGCCGTAGCCGAAGATGCCGAGCGTCTTGCCGCGCAGCGTGTGGCCGACGCCGGTCTGCCAGTTTCCCTTCTGCAGCGAAGCCATCTGTTGGGGAATCTGGCGCATCGCGGCCAGGATCAGCGCGAAGGTGAGTTCGGCGGCGGCATAGGACGGCGTGTCGGCATGCAGGTTCGAGCAGACGACGATGCCGGCGCGCGTGCAGGCGTCGACGTCGATGTGCGGATAGACGCTGCGCTGGCTGATCAGCCGCAGCTTCGGCAGCCGCGCGATCAGCGGCGCGCGGATCTGCGTGCGTTCGCGGATCAGCACCAGCGCCTCGGCGTCCTTCAGCCGCTCGGCCAGCGCTTCGGTGTCCTGCAGATGATCGTTCCAGACGGCGACGTCGTGGCCGTCGAGTTTCCTGAAACAGTCGAGCGTGCGCAGCGTGTCGAAATAGTCGTCGAGTATCGCGACCTTCATTGCGCCCGGCGCTCGAGCAGCGCGCGGCCTTTCGCCGTGATCGCGACGACCGGCGCGCCGGCGCGGACGATGCGCGTTACGAGGCCTCTCTCGTTGGCTTCTTCCCACACGGGCAGGCGCGGGCAGGAGGTGCGCCAGGCGTCCATCACCTCGACATAGTCGCGCTCGCCGCCCGCCACGAATTCCAGGAGATCCAGGATCAGCGGTTCGACGGCGTCGCTCATCGTCGGGTCCTTCTAGTTGCCGATCATCGCCCAGGTGTCGGGATAGAAGCCGTTGAAGGTCGTGCGCACGGCGACCGAATAGGCGCCCATCGCGTCGAAGACGATGAAATCGTTGGGCGCGATGTTGGCAGGCAGCATGATCGGGCGCGGCAGCACGTCGAGCGTGTCGCAGGTCGGGCCGTAGACGCGGAACGGCAGCGTGGCGCCCGGCAGCGGCAGCGCGCGGCCCTTGGCGTCGAGGGTGAAGACGCGCACCGGATAATCGGCATTCCAGCCCGGCAGGGTCAGTTCGTCGAAGCTGCCATAGACGCCGTCATTGATGTAGAGCCGGTCGCCCTTGCGCAGGATGACCTGGGTGACGAGCGAGACGCCTTCGGCGATCAGCGCCCTTCCGGGTTCGCAGATCACCGGGATCTTCGGATTGTCCAGCGTTTCGAGCGCTTCCTTGATGGTGTCGAAATACCAGTGATAGGGCGGGACGTCGTCGCCCATATAGGGTCCGGGAAAGCCGCCGCCGATGTCGAGCGCGGCGATCTCGACCTTGGCGAGCGCGGCGGTGCGGCGCGCCATCTCGATCGCCTGCGCGTAGGAGAAGGGCGAGAGGCACTGGCTGCCGACATGGAAGGTGATGCAGGGCTGGGCGCCCGATTCGGCGACGCGCTTGAGCAGTTTTGCGGCGTCGGCGGGCGGCGTGCCGAACTTGCTGGACAATTCCAGCACGGCGCCGCCGAGCGGCGTGGCGATGCGCACGAAGATGCGCAGTTTCTTCGGCTGCCTGGTTTCGGCGAGCAGCTTGTCGAGCTCATAGTCGCAGTCGACCACATAGTCCAACACGCCGTACTTCTCGAACGCGGTCTTGGCCGCGCCGACCGCACGCACCGGCGACATGAAGTGGCAGTGCGCGTCGGGAAAGCGGCTCTTGACGATCTCGATCTCGGGAACCGAAGCGGTGTCGAAATGCCGGATGCCGGCCGCCCACACCTGCTCGAGCACCTGCGGCGCCGGATTGGCCTTGATCGCGAAGAGCGCATCGCCCGGAAAGCCGTCGAGGAAACGCCTGGCCGCGACCGCGAACTTCTCGGGGAAGATGCAATAGACCGGCTCGCCCGGCTTCATCGTCGCGATGGCTTTTTCGATGGAGGCGAAGCGCGGAATCGCGTCGATGCGCGTGGGTGCGTTCATGCGAAAACAGCCCGGACAAGTGTCGGCGTCTCTTTGGGGCAAAGGGACCGGAGGGTCAAGCGCGACGAAGGGCCCGGAACCGTCACAATCCGATTTTTCGCGTCTAGACCGCGACCGGCAGCGCCTTCAGACCGCGGAAGAAGGGCAGGTCGCGCCACTGCGGCGGCGCATTCGGCTCGGCGAGCCGCGCGTTCGGGAAGCGCTCGAAGAAAGCGAGGATCGCGAGCTGCGCTTCGATCCGCGCCAGCGGCGCGCCGATGCAGATGTGCGTGCCGCCGCCGAAAGCGATGTGTGGCGCGTCCTTGCGTGCGATGTCGAAACGGTGCGGATCGGCGAACACCGCCGGGTCGCGGTTGGCGCCGCGCAGCGAGGTCAGCACGGACTGAGTCTTGCGCACCGGGCAGCCGCCGATCGCCATGTCGCGCGAGGCAATGCGGCCGGTGATGTCGACCGGCGCCTCGTAGCGCAGCACTTCCTCGACCGCCGAGACGATGAGGCCGGGATCCTCTTTCAGCTTCTTCAGCTCGTCCGGGTGGCTGAGCAGGAGCCAGATGCCGTTGCCGATCAGGTCCGTGGTGGTGAGATTGCCGCCGACCAGCAGGCCCTGAAGGTTCGCCGAGATCTCGCCGTCGCTGAGCGGCTCGCCCGCGTCCTGCATCGCCACCATGTCGCTGGTGAGATCGTCGCGCGGTTCGCGGCGGCGCTGCGCCATGAGCTCGCGCATATAGTCCGAAAGGGCGTTGGCCGCCGCCACGAAGGTCCGGGTCTGTTCCTCGTCGCGGAACGGATTGAGGCTGAGGATCACCCCTTCCGACCATTCGCGGAATTCCGAAAGCCGGGACTCGTCGACGCCGAGGATGCGGGCGATGACGTCGATCGGCACGCGCAGCGCGAAATCGTTCATCGCATCGACGGTGGTCTTGCCCGCGAGCCGGTCGAGCCAGCCGTCGATCACCTGCTGCACCAGCGGCTTGGACCTGGCGATGCGCCGGTAGAAAGCCTTGACGAAGGGATTGCGGATGCGGGCGTGGTCCGGATCGTCCAGCAGCAGGATGCCGACGCCCATTTCGTCCCGCGGCACGGTAAGGCCTTCGACGGGACGGTCGCTGAGCGCCTTCTGCATCATCGCGGCTTCCTCGGCGACGGCGGGATCGCGCCACAGCGTCGTGTCCTGCACGATCGCGCGCACGTCCTCGTAGCGCGTCACGATGAAGGTTCCGGCCGCCTCGTCGCGCATCACCGGGCATTCGCTGCGCAGCCGGTCGAGCAGCTTGTGCGGATCGGCATTGAATTCGGGATTGAGCGGGGTGAGCTCGAAGACGGAAGGCAGCGGCGCGTCTGGCATGGTTTGGCCCTTGATACGCATACTAGGTAAACACAACCATGCGACGTGCCAATGCCGAATTTCGGCGCATCGGCGCCGATACCCGGTTCGGTGCGGATTTCGCCGATTCTGCGGACCGGGCGCTAGCGGCCCCGGCACTCCTCGATGTGTCGCGTGCGGATGTCGCGTTCGTGCTCGGCCTGGTCGCGCGAAACGGACCGGCACCAGTCGTAATGCACGCGATAATCCTCCGACCAGCGCGTGGCCATGCGGAGCTCGCGTCGGCAATGATGCAGCTCACGCGCTTCATGCACCTGGCGGAGCGCGGCGCGCGCATAATCCCGGCAATATCCCTCGTCCGCTGCGACGGCAGGTGTCGTCAGGGCCGCTCCGGCGATCAACGCCAAGGCGAGCGTGCAGGCGCGATTCATGATGTCCCCCAAGGCTGTGTGGACGAACGATAGCATCGGCCGCGGTGCCGGGCCTTTCCGGAGCATTGCAGTTCGGAAATCAATTACGTCGTATACTTATGGCGATGCGCCTAGCGCGGATCGCTGTCCAGCCGCGCCGGCGCCGATTCTTTCACCAGCGCCATCGCCGCAAGCCCGATGAGCGATGCGACCGTCCAGTAATAGGCTGGCGCCAGCGGATCGCCGGTGCGGGCGAGGAGCCAGGTCAGGATGAACTGGGTCGAGCCGCCGAAACTGGCGATGGCGAAGGCATAGACGATGGCGACCGCGCCGGAGCGCACGCGCTTCGGCAGCTGCTCGGTCAACGTCACGATGACGGGCGTCGTGCTCAGCGCCTGCAGGATCGTGACGCCCGCAACCGCTGTGTAGAAGACGAGCGTCGTGCGGTAATGCGAGATCACCCAGAATGCCGGAAAGATCGAGCAGAGCAGGAGGACGCCGGGGATGAGCATGACCGGCTTGCGGCCGAACCGGTCCGACAGCCAGCCGCTCGTCACCTCGAACACGACGGAGAAAAGTCCGTTCACGATGATCACGCCGAAGGCGACGGTCTGCGCCATGTGCAGCGTGGTGAGCGCATAGGTCGTCAGATAGCTCCCGACATAGGAGCCGATCGTGCCCGCGGCCAGCATCAGCACGCCGAGCACGATCAAAAGGATGTACGGCCGCAGCGGCCTGGCGACCGAGGTATCGCCCGCCGTGCCGTCCGGCGCGAGCGCCGCGTCGTCGGCCGCATGCAGCGTCTCGGGCAGGCTGCTGCGCAGCCACAGGCCGAACGGAACGATGCAGGCGCCGATGAGCATGGCGACGCGCCAGCCCCAGTCCTGCAGCTGCTGCGGCGCGAGCTGGCTCGCCAGCGCCGTGCTGATCAGACCGGCGACGAGAACGCCGCAATCCTGCGTCGCATATTGTCCGGCGGCGTAGAGTCCGCGGCGGCGGCGCGGCGCCGCTTCGACCAGATAGGCGGTCGTGGGCCCGACTTCGCCGCCCAGCGCGAAGCCCTGCACCAGGCGGAACAGGATGACGAGGACCGGCGCGGCGACGCCGATCCGCGCATAGGAGGGCGTGAACGCGACGCCGATCACGCCGATGCCCATGAGGACGAAGGACAGCATCATCGCCGACTTGCGGCCGATGCGGTCGCCCATCGGTCCGATCACCATCGCGCCGACCGGGCGCGCGACGAAGCCGATGAACGAGACGCCGAAGGTCTGGAGCAGGCTCGCGGTCTCGTCGTGGCCGGGAAAGAAGGCGCGTCCGATATAGACCGCGAAATAGACGTAGATCAGGAAGTCGTAGAAGCCGAGCGCGTTGCCGAGCGATACCGCCAGGACATGGCGCAGCGGAATGGCCTCCTGCCGTGCCGGAGCGTCGCCGGTAAGTGCCGATTGCATCCATGGCCCCGCGGGATTCGCCGCCACTCTGCGCGAGATCGCCGGCGTTGTCACAGGGGGCGGCGCTACCCGCCCGCGCGCAAGTCGCGGATGGTTTTGCGGCCGTCGGCGCTCGGCTGATAGACCGCGCTCATCTCGGCGAACGCCTTGTGGAAGTCCTCGAGCGTGAACCTGCTGTCGAACGCATCGAAGCCGGTGCGGCGCAGATAGTTGAGCTGGTCGAACAGGAAATTGCCCGTGGCGCGCACCTCGCCCTTGAAGTTCAGCCGCGTGCGCAGCATGCGGGCCCAGGAAAAGCCGCGCCCGTCGGTGAAGGCGGGGAATTCGATGACGACGACGGAGAGCCGGTGCACGTCGTCGCCGAGCTCTTCGGGCGACTCGTCCGACTTGAGCTGCACGCCGACCGGCGCGTTGCGCGCCATGAGCGCCTCGCGGTCCTTGCGGAAGCGCGTCAGCGAGACGATGGCACCGCCTTCGGCCGGCAGCGGCGCATCGTCGGCGAGGCGCGCGAATCCGTCGGCGGCGACGGCGCCGTTCCCGTCCCCGAACTTAATGAGCGGCATAGAGCTGATCCAGATAGGCGATGTTCTTGAACGGCTCCATGCCGACGCGCCGATAGGTGTCGAGGAAGCGCTCGCCGTCCTTGCGCAAGGTCAGATAGGCCTTCACCACGCGCTCGACGGCCGGACCGATTTCGTGCTCGCCGAAGCCCGGACCCATGATGTCGCCGATGCTGGCGTCCTCTGCGCCGGAGCCGCCGAGCTGGAGCTGGTAGAATTCGACGCCCTTCTTGTCGACGCCGAGGATGCCGATGTGGCCGGCATGGTGGTGGCCGCAGGCGTTGATGCAGCCCGAGATCTTGATCTTGAGCTCGCCGATCTCGTGCTGGCGGTCCAGATCGGCGAAGCGCGCCGCGATGTCCTGCGCGATCGGGATCGAGCGCGCATTGGCGAGGTCGCAATAGTCGAGGCCCGGGCAGGCGATGATGTCGGTGATGAGGCCGGCATTGGGCGTGCCGAGTCCGAGTTCGGCCAGGCGCGCATGGATGGCGGGGAGATCGCGCTTGCGCGCGTGCGGCAGCACGAGATTCTGCTCGTGGCTGACGCGGATCTCGCTCATGCCGAAACGGTCCATCAGGTCGGCGAGGGCGTCCATCTGCGCCGCGCTGGCGTCACCCGGAACGCCGCCGATCGGCTTGAGCGAAATCGTGGCGATCGCATAGCCGCTGGCGCGGTGGGGATGGACGTTCGTGCGGACCCAGTCGCGGAAATCCTTGCCGCCTTCGGGAATCTCGTCCTTCAGGTCCTCGAACGGCGGCGGCGCGAAATAGGCGTCGATGCGCGCGAGTTCCTCGGCCGGGACCTGCAGCGTTCCGCGCGCGCGTATCTCGGCGAATTCGCGCATCACCTGGTTGCGCATTTCCTCCTCGCCGAGCGCGTTGGCGAGGATCTTGATGCGCGCCTTGAACTTGTTGTCGCGCCGCCCCGACTGGTTGTAGACGCGCATGACGCTTTCGAGGAAAGCGAGGATGTCCGGCTTGGCGACGAAATCGCCGACCACGAAGCCGATATAGGGCGTGCGCCCCATGCCGCCGCCGACCAGCACGCGATATCCGGTTTCGCCGGCCGCGTTCTTCACGATCTCGACCGCCATGTCGTGATATTTGAGCGCAGCGCGGTCGTGCGCGCTGGCGCCGACGGCGATCTTGAACTTCCGCGGCAGGAAGACGAATTCCGGATGCAGGCTCGACCATTGCCGGATGATCTCGGCCAGCGGACGCGGATCCTCGATCTCGTCGGCCGCGGCGCCCGCGAAATGGTCGGCGGTGACGTTGCGGATGCAGTTGCCGGACGTCTGGATGGCGTGCATCTCGACCGATGCGAGATCGGAGAGGATGTCCGGCACGTCGACGAGCTTGGGCCAGTTGTACTGGATGTTCTGGCGCGTCGTGAAGTGGCCGTAGCCGCGGTCGTATTTGCGCGCGATGTGCGCCAGCATGCGCAGCTGGCGCGCGTTCAGCGTACCGTAGGGCACGGCGACGCGCAGCATG
The DNA here is from genome assembly GCA_035499335.1 of Rhizomicrobium sp. Lineage (GTDB taxonomy): Bacteria > Pseudomonadota > Alphaproteobacteria > Micropepsales > Micropepsaceae > Rhizomicrobium. The sequence continues at coordinate 43,267 of DATJZB010000047.1, forward strand.
TAGGCGTGCAGCTGGAGATACAGCCCGTTCATCAGGCGCAGCGGCTTGAACTGATCCTCGTTCAGTTCTCCCGACAGCCGGCGCGCCACCTGGCCGCGGAACTGCGCCACGCGCTCGGCGACGAACCGGGCGTCGAACTCGTCATATCGATACATCGTCGTCTTTCATCCGGACGGTTGCGCCGCTCCGCGCGCGCGGCGGCGGTCGCAGCGAGGGATCTCCCGCCTGCTTGCCGAGATCGCCGCGCACGGTCGGACCGGCGGCGCGGATGATCTCGCGCTCCTTCACCGGATGGATGCCGTGCGCGTCGGTCTTCACGTCGAACAGATAGGGGTTCACCACCTTGTTCTGGGTCACGAACGCCTGCGCCGCCGCGAGCGCCGCGTCGGCCGCAGCGGGATCGGCGAAGACGTCACCCTCCTTCAAGGCGAGAACCCAGCCGCCCTGTTTCCAATAGAGGACGTCGCCGTCGACCAGACGGTTGGCGGTGAGCATCTGCGGGTCTTGGACCTTTGCCATAAGGGTTAGATCACATGCCGCGCTGCAAACTTCAATGCATCACACAAAAATTCTGTTATTTTCGAAGAAACACACTTCTGTGACGTGAAATAAACGCGCGGGACAAGGGGCTTTTCAGCGCCGCCCGGTCACGGCGCGCCCTACTTTGCGCAGAAGCTCGCAATGTCGCGCGCGGTCGACAGGCTGATGTCCGGACAGCAGGTCGGCACGATCTCCGTGCCGTGGATCGTGCCCATCACCTGGCGGCAGCGCGCCGCGACGCCGGCGTTCATCAGCAGGCGATAGAAGACGATGCCTTCGTCGCGCAGCGGATCGCACTCGTTGACGCTGATCACCGTCGGCGGCAGGCCCTTCACATCGTCGGCCGTGGCAAAGCCCGGCCAGGCGAGCGGATCCTTGGCGTTGAACGCCTCGATGCCGTAGCCCATCGCGCCGCGATTGTTGTGCAGGTCGAGCAGCAGGCCGTTGTTCTCGACCGAACTCGGATAACGCTCCTGCGGCCAATGTCCCGCGATGTAGGGACAGAGCGCATAGAGTCCCTTGATGAGGCCGATGTCGCCGTCGCGCTTCAACTTGAGTCCGGTCGCGAGCGTCAGGTTGCCGCCGCCGCTTTCGCCGGCGATGACGATGCGCGCCGGATCGATGTTCAACTGGGCGGCGTTGGCATGCACCCATTTCAATCCGGAGACGCAGTCGTTGAGCCCGGCGGGATAGGGCGCCACCTCCGGTACCGACGATGCCTGGATCGCGTTGCGGAAGTCGACCATCGCCACCGCGACGCCCTGGTGCGCGATCATCTTGCCCCAGGCGCGGTAATGGCCCTCGAAGCAGGAGCTGAACTGCATGCCGCCGCCATGGATGTAATAGACGCAGGGCAGCTTCTCGTCCGTGTCCGGCCGGATGTAGCGGATGTTGATCCAGTTGCCGTCCGGCGAGGAACGCACTTCCTCGACCTTGACGCGCAGGCCGCGCGACGGCGTGAGTTCTTCGTTGTCGAAGGCTTCGAACATCGCCTTCATCATCTGCGTCCGCGCCTTGCCTTCTTCGGATTGTTCGGCGGCAAGCAGCTCCTGGCGGCTCTTGACGTCGCCCGCCACCGTCATGGTGAGCGTGCCGAACAACGCCTTGATGCGCGGGTCTACGCGCGGATCCGTTGCGATGGAATTGGTCATGGACGCTCCCCGTTTTTCCGCCGCCAAGGACAGGCCGACGGGCGGCAAAAGTCAAACGCGGCCTGGGCGGCGATGGCCGCGCGCGGCCAGCTGTGCCAGTCTCGCGCCGGACGGCGATGCCGGAACGGGGGGAACGACATGTCGAACAAGACCAGGCTTTTGTGCGCCTTCTACGCCGCGGTGGCGCTGCTCGCGCTCTACGGCACCTGGAGCCAGAACCTCGCCTATTTCGGGCCGGGCGCGGCGGGCGGCGGCGGATTCCTTCCAGACCTAAGGGCAAATCCCGCGACGCGCTCGATCTCGATCGATCTCGGCTTCTTCCTGCTCGCGGCCGCCGTCTTCATGGTGTTCGAGGCGCGGCGCATCGGCCAGCGCTTCGTCTGGGTCTATATCGCGCTCGGCTTCGCCATCGCCATCAGCGTGACGTTTCCGCTGTTTCTTCTGGGACGCGAGCTGCGGCTATCTTCGCCGGCGCCCGCGGCCGCGCCGTCGCCGCTGGTCCGCGCGCTCGATCTCGCCGGCCTCGCCCTGCTGAGCGCCCTGTCGCTCTATTTCATGGTCTGGATTCGCTAGGGCGCGTCGTTCCGGTTCCGCAATATATGTTTGAATTTAACGGCTTAACCCGGCTTTCCCGTCCTGCCCGGGTCGGCCCGCGGTCGTCCGGGACGGCGCCGGGCCCCCACCGGCGCCGCACGTTTTCCATTTACAGTGAAAGTTAAGTTGCCAACGCCAACAAGATGCTAAGCTTCCTTCGTACCGGCGTTGCGTAGCGGTGGGGAGCATCTTGGACAAACGTGAAAGCGAGCGGCTGGCTGCCGCCTGGATCGAAGAATTCGGTCCCGATGTCGAATGGCATCTGACGGAAAAAATCAGACAGCTCGAGCAGTGGGGCGATTCCGACGGCGCGCAGACGTTTCGCGGCGCCCGCGCACTCATCCGTGTACGGAGTGTTTCGCCGGTGCTGAACCTGCGGACGGCCTAGCCCGGTTTCGTCAGGCGGTGTGATCAAAGATCAGGTGTTCGCGCGTCAGGAAGCAGCGCGAGGCGCCCATCTCCACGAAGCGCCGTTCGTCCTCGACCAGCGCCGTCCCGGCGTTGCGTCCGGCCTCGGTCTCGCCGCCGCGGCCGAGTTCGGCCTCGGAGCCGATCCAGACTTCGGTGATGCCGTCGAGCGGTGCCGCGAAGCCGGCCGCCAGCACGCGCGCGTTCCATTCGGGCGCGATCGTGTGGCTCTGCACGTATTTTTTCATGTGCAGGACCTCCGCCACGCTGCGCACCAGCGGGCCGTGATCGGCGAGCCAGGTGCGATGGCAGTCCTGCTGCGACAGGCCATGCTTGCGCGCGAGAAGATAGGTCACCTTCAGGGCGTCCGGCCCGAGCGGCTTGCCGCCGGTGCGATCGAAGATGAGATGCTCCTCGGTCAGGAACACCTGCGACTTCGAGAAGTCGATGAACTTCGCCTCGTCCTGCGAAAGAATCCGGCCGGCCGCGGCGCCTTCGTCCGTCGCATAGGCGGCTTCGAGATCGGCGAACGAATCCCACCACACCTCGGTGATGCCGTCGACCGGCGCGAGCATGCCGCGCACCGCGCGCATGCCTTCGTTGGCCGCATGATCGACGAGATGACTCTGCACATATTTGCGCAGGCGCAGCGCCTTGGCCTGGCGGGCGACGAGCGGCCCGTGGCGGTTCAGCCAGTAGTCGTGGAAAGCGCTCGCGGAGAGATCGGCGCGGCGCGTGATGACATAGACGAGTTTGATCATGCGTTTTCCCTTCGCCGCGGTCGGGCGATCTTAGCGATGGCGGACGCTTTAGAAAGGGCACTGTCGCGGCCGCCGTCTTTCTGCGAAAACCGCTAGCAGGCAGAGCCGGAGGGCCAGATGGGCGCGGATTTCGAGGAGTTGGGCCGGGCGAGCATCGTCGGCAGCCGCAGCTACAGCCTCAAGTCCCGGAACGTCGACCAGACGTTCCAGATCGACGTGGCACGGCCGAGCGCGCGCGCCGCCGAGGGCAAGAAGCTGCCGGTCGTCTACGTGCTCGACGGCAATGGCTGTTTCGGGCTGGCGACGCAGACCGCGCGCATGCTCCAGGACGGCGGCCTCGCGCCTGCCCTCATCGTCGGCGTCGGCTATCGCTTCGATCCGTCGCTGCCGCTGCGCGCCCAGACATTCGAGACCCGCACCCGCGACTACACGCCGACCGAAGACGCGGCCTGGCTCGAGACGAGCCGACAGGAACTGGCCAAGCAGGGCGTTGAGATCGGCGGGACGACCGGCGGCGCGCCGGCGTTCCTGCGTTTCCTCGAAGACGAGTTGAAACCGTTCATCGCCGCGCATTATCCCATCGACGCGGCGGACCAGACGCTGACCGGCATGTCGCTGGGCGGGCTCTTCACACTCTACGCGTTCTTCGCGGCGCCGCAGAATTTCGCGCGTTACGCCGCGTTCAGTCCCTCGCTGTGGTGGGACAAGCGGAGCTTGTTCGCGAACGAAGCCGCGCTCGCCGCGCGAACCCGCGACGTCGCAGCGCGGCTGTTTCTCTCGGTCGGCGATAAGGAAGAGGATGCGGACGGCATCTATCGGATGGTGAGCAACCTGCAGTCGATGAAGGACACGCTGGCGGGCCGCAACTATCCCGGCCTCAAGCTCTCCCACACCGTCTTCGGCGAGGAGACGCACATGTCGGTCTATCCGGCCGCGTTCAGCCGCGGACTAAGAGCCCTGTTCGGGGAGGAGTCGGCTCAGCGCGCGGCGTAGAGCGCCAGGCCGCACTGCGCGAAATGCGATTGCAGGCAGGCGTCGGCCATCGCGTCCGCGTCCTTGATCTCGCTCGCGGCGAGCTGCGCGCGCACCACATCGCGGTTCGTCCGCGCCACGGTGGCGACCGGCGCGGCGGAGCGCGATGCGAGCGCGAACCACATATAGGCGCGCGAGGCGTTCTTCCCGACGCCGTTGCCGAAGAAATAGAGGGAACCGATCGCGCTCTGCGCCGCGGCGTCGCCGTCGCGCGCCAGCGGCGAATAGAGTTCGAAGGCCTTGGCGTAGTCCTTTGCGTCGAACGCCGCATTGGCGGCGGCGAGATCGTCGGCGCGGGCGGCGCCGCCTGCGGCGAGGGACAGACCGGCCAGAACGGCGAAAAGGGTGGCGCGCATGGGGAATCCTCCGGAACGCCCAAGGGTAAAAGTCTAAGGGCTAACGAGATGTTAATGCCGCGCTTGCGGGATGCGCCGGCCGGCGGGAGACTGCGCCATGCGCCGATTTGCCGGAACAGCCCTTGCGGGAGCGGTCCTTTTGCTGACGCCGGACGCCCGCGCGGATCCGTCCGCGCCGCCCGTCATCATGCCCAGGCCCGGCGGCTGCACCGTCGTACCGGCGGGCGGCCGGCCGGTCCACATCGCCAACGGCGCGTCCTACGTCCAGACGCTGCCCGGCGGAACGCGCAAGGTCTATGTCTGCCGGGACGGCAAACTCGTCCAGGGCCTGTAGGCGCGGCCATGAGCCAGCCCGAGGATCCGCAGCATCGCCAGCGCATGAACGCGACCGTTCTCGTCGCCGTCCTCCTGTTCGTCGCGGTGACGGTCTTTCTGATGCTCAAGCTGCATCAAGGGCTTCATGCGCAGGATTGCGAAATGGCGGGGCACAAGGACTGCGTGCCGATCGACGGCGATCGCTGAGCCGCGTTGCGCCGCAACAAGCGCAGCCAGGGCGGTGGCGTTTTGCCCGTCCATCGTCGATGATGGCTCCACAAAAAAATCGCGGGGCAGGTCATGGCCGGTTCACAACAATCCTACGATGCCGTCATCGTCGGCGCGGGTTTCGCCGGCCTCTATATGCTGCACCGGCTGCGCAAGCTCGGACTGTCCGTGCGCGTCTTCGAACGGGGCGACGGCGTCGGCGGCACCTGGTACTGGAACCGCTATCCCGGTGCGCGTTGCGACATCGAGAGCATGCAGTATTCCTACCAGTTCTCCGATGCGCTGGCGCAGGAGTGGAGCTGGAGCGAGCGCTACGCCGCGCAGCCCGAGATCCTGCGCTACGCCAATCACGTCGCCGACCGCTTCGAGCTGCGCAAGGATATCCAGTTCAACACACCGGTCGCGACGGCGCGCTTCGACGAGTCGACCAACCGCTGGGACGTCGTCACCGGAGACGGCTCGCACGCCTCGGCGCGCTTCCTGATCATGGCGACGGGCTGCCTGTCGACCGCGAACCTGCCGGACATCAAAGGCCGCGATTCCTTCGCCGGCGCCTCCTATCACACCGGCCGCTGGCCGCATGAGGGAGTCGATTTCACGGGCAAGACCGTCGGCGTGATCGGCACCGGCTCGTCGGCGGTGCAGTCCATTCCTCTCATCGCGAGGGACGCCAGGCACCTCTACGTCTTCCAGCGCACGCCGACCTATTCGATCCCGGCGCACAATGCCCCGCTCGACCGCGAGATGGAGAAGCGCGTCAAGGCCGACTATCGCGGCCTTCGCGCCCGCGCCGCGCAGACCGTCTTCGACATCGACGGCGAGTTCAGCGAAACCCCCGCCTTCGCGGTGAGCGAGGACGAACGCCGCCGCGTCTACGAGAAGCGCTGGCAGGAAGGCGGGCTGACCTATCTCGGCGCCTTCGGCGATCTCGTCGTCGACACCAGGGCGAATGAGACCGCGCAGGATTTCATTCGCGGCAAGATCCGCGAGATCGTCCGCAATCCGGAAGTCGCCGAGGCCCTGATGCCCGACCATGCCGTCGGCACCAAGAGGCTGTGCATCGACACCGGCTATTACGAGACCTTCAACCGGCCGAACGTCACGCTCGTCAATCTGCGCAAGACGCCGATTGCGGAGATCGTGCCGGCGGGCATCCGCACCAGCGACCGGCTCTACGAACTCGACGCGATCGTCTTCGCCACGGGCTTCGATGCGATGACGGGCGCGCTCAACCGGATCGACATCAGGGGTGCGAAAGGCGCCGCGCTCAAGGACGCCTGGGCGGCAGGGCCCAGGACCTATCTCGGAATCGCCACCGCGGGATTTCCCAACCTGTTCATGATCGCCGCGGGCCCGGGCAGTCCGGCGGTGCTGTCCAACATGATCCCCTCGATCGAACAGCATGTGAACTTCATCGCCGACATGATCGTGCACGTCGTCGAGCGGCAATATGCGCGCATCGAAGCGACGCCGGGCGCGCAGGACGCCTGGGTCGCGCACGTCAACGAGGTGGCGGCGCCGACGCTGTTTCCGGCGACCAACTCCTGGTACGTCGGCGCCAACATTCCCGGCAAGCCGCGCATCTTCATGCCCTATATCGGCGGCTATCCCGCCTATGTGCAGAAGTGCAACGAGGTGGCGGCGAACAATTACGAGGGCTTCGCGATGAGCGCGCCGGCCTAGCGCGGCGCTCAGAGGAAGAACTTCACCGAGACCAGCACGAGCGCGGCGAGCCACAGCGTCTCGCCGATCATCAGCGCAACCGGCCGCCAGCCGACGACGAACAGCTCCTTGAACGACGTCTTCATTCCCAGTCCGGCGATGGCGGTGGCGAGGCACCAGCGCGACACGTCCGAGGCGAAATCGGTCGCGAGCCTGGGGATCGCGCCGAGCGAATTCAGCGCCACTAGAGCGACGAAGCCCAGCAGGAACAGCGGCATCGTCTTCGCCAGGTTGCGCGATGCGCCTTCCGTGCGGTGGGTGACGAAAACGGAAATCGACACGACAACGGGCAACAGCATGGCCACGCGCAGCAGCTTGACGATCGTCGCCGTGTCGCCCGTCCTGGCCGAGATCATGTAGCCCGCGCCGACCACCTGGGCGACGTCGTGGATGGTTCCGCCGAGGAAGACGCCCGCATGGATATGGTCCAGCGCCAGCGCCGAGGTCAGCACCGGATAAAGGATCATCGCGATTGTCGAGAGCGCGGTGACGAGAACGACGGTCAGGATGGTGTCGCGCTCGCTCCGGTCGTTGCGCGGCAGGACCGAGGCGATGGCCAGCGCCGCGGAGGCGCCGCAGATCGCCACCGAGCCGCCGGACAAGACTCCGAAGGTGCGCGACAGCCCCATGCGTCGCGCCAGCAGCGTGCCGAACGCGATCGTCGTCGACACGCCGGCGATCACGGTGAGGACCGGCACGAAGCCGAGGCTGACCATCTGCGACGCGGTGATGCGCGCACCCAGCAGCGCGACGCCGACGCGCAGCACCGTGCGCGAGGCGAAATCGATCCCTCGCACACAGCGGCCTTCTTCGTGCAGGAAGTGGAATGCCATGCCGAACAGCAGGGCGAACAGCATCACCGGCGCGCCATAGTGCAGCGACAGCCACGATGAGGCGAGGGCGATGGTCAGCGAGACGAGCAGGCCCGGATAGATCGCCTGCAACTGCGCGTGCGAGAACAGCGCGAGCGGACCGCCGCGCGGCCCTTCCTCGGCGTCGCGCACACCTTCCATGCTGTCGAGTGAGTTCATCTGCGATCGCCCTGTAGAGGCGTGGAAAATGGCGGCGGCCGCGGGGAAGGTTTGCCGCCGGAATCGAAATGTCCGGCGACTATCGGCAGGACATGCCGGTCCGTCAATTGCGGCCCAGCGCGCGATATCGTCCCGCGGCGCGAGGCGCTAGGCTTCGGCCCGGGAGAAACGTCATGGCCTATGCGATCAAGGTGGCGCTCGAGAATCCGCGCGCCAGGACCTTCGTCTTCGCGGCGCAGAAGACCATGTATGGCGGCAAGCGGATCGCCGTCGGCGACACGATCTTCATCTTCGACAGCGAGAACGAAGGCGGACTGGTCGCGCGCGGGATCGTCACGCAGGCGCGGGCGGTGGCGAAAAAACGCGGCCTCGCCCGGCAGACGCCGCGCGTCAGCATCGCCGTCGCGCGCCGGGCGCTGGCGCGGCGCAGCCTCGGACGCGCCGCGCTCAAGGGCTTCCGCGACTGGGACGATGCGAGGCCCGAGACGGAGCTGAACTTCAAGTTCTACCGCCAGGCGACGAACAAGATCGTCGGCATCTCCGACGGGGCAGCGGCATTTCTCGCCACGTTCTTCTGAGGCGGGTGCCGAACGGGGTCGTTCCGGACGAGCGGCGCTTGGCCCACTGGCGGCGCGGCGCGCGACATGAAAATGTCGCGGCCGGCGGGCAGCCTTCGCGCGGCGCCTGAAACGAGAGGCATGATGGAAACGCAGACCGGGCGCGCGGCGCTCAAGGGCCCGCTCGAGGGGATCGAGAATTTCCGCGACTTCGGCGGCTACGAAGGCGCCGGCGGGCGGCTGAAGACGGCGAACTTTTTCCGCTCCGGCCACCATGGCCGCGCCACGCCAGCCGACCTGGAGGCGCTCGGCGCGCACGGCATATCGCTCATCGTCGACCTGCGCCGCCCGGAGGAGCGGGAGCGCGAACCGAGCAAGCGCTGGAGCGGCTTCTCGGCCGAGGTGATCAGCAACGACTTGGCGAACGAATCGACGGAAACCTGGCTCAGCTTCGTCGCGCGTGCCCAACCGAGCCAAAGCGACATGCACGCCTATATGCTCGACTATTACCGCGCCGCGCCGTACGAACCGCGGCATGTCGACCTGTTTTCCCGCTATTTCGACGCGCTGTCGCGGATCGAGGGGCCGGTCCTCGTCCATTGCTCGGCGGGAAAGGACCGTACCGGGGTCCTTGTCGCGCTGACCCAAACGCTCGCCGGCGCCAAAGAAGACGACATCGTCGAGGAGTTTCTTCTCACCAACGTCAACTCGCGGCTGGAAGAGCGCATGCCGATGGTCGCCGAATATCTGGCGCCGCTGATCGGCCGCACGCCCGATGCCTGGATGCTGCGGACGGCGCTGTCGGTCGAGCCGGAATATCTCCAGGCGGCGTTTGAGTCGATCCGCGCGCGCAGCGGCTCGCTCGGAAATTATCTGTCCGGCGTCATGAAGATCGACGATGCCAAGCGCCGTGCGATCGAGTCGCGCCTGATGGATTGAGTCCGCAGCCGGTTTGCAGACACCGGTCACGAAAGCGGAAGTTGCAGGAAAAGCGTCGTGTCGATCAGAATCGCGCGATCTCGCTCCGCGTGAAAATTTTCTGACCAAGAAATCACAAAAGGTTCACAGCCTCACAAAGTTCGCGCGTCTCCAGCGATGTACTCTCGCCGTGCTCAAAAAGAGTTTTCTCTTTCTGGGACCAATCGCGGTCGCGTTCGCGCGTGCCCCCGGCGCGACGCCGCTGCCAAGCATATGGAGATGGTGATGAGCCCTACGACACCGAATCGAGCAGGAAACGGCGCCGATGCCGAGCGCAGCGCCCCTTACAGCTTTCTCAACCACAGCGACGCGTACTGGGCTTCGGTGCGCTCCCTGTCGAATGCGCTCCTGCACAGCCACCACAATGCGGCGGCGCTGATGGAAGTGCACCGCAAGCTGTCGGACGAATTGCTGGAGATCGCCCGGCGCCAGCAGAATGTGGCGCTCGAATTCTCCGAAAAGCTGCTGCAGCAGATGGCGGCGGCGACGCCCGCCGCGCGGCGCACCGAAACGCTTCGCCCGGAAACGTTCGACGAATATTTCGACTCGGCGATCCAGGGCATCCGCGAATTCGGCCAGGCGATTGCCGATGCGCAGGTCCATTCGCTCGAAGCGATCCGCGAACATACGCTGGCGCTGGGCGAAAAGGCCGAAGGCGAAATCGAACACGCCGAAGCCGCGGAATAGGCATCGGACGGCGGCCGCGTTCCGGAAGGCGCGCGCCGCCGCCCGCCGTCAGCGCGCAGCAGGCGCGCCGATCTTCGCCATCGCCTCGTAGGTGCCGCTCATCGGGCTGCGCCGAAAGCTCGGGCGCGCGCGCATCCGTGCGAGCCAGTCCGCCGCGGCCGGCGCCTTCTGCAGCAGCGCCTTGGCGTCGGCGGTGATCGCGAAGAAGAGAAGCTGCGGGAACAGGAAACTGTCCGCGATCGTCGGCGTGCTGCCGACCAGAAAGCCGGACCGCGCGACCGCTTCGTCGATCAGCCTGACCTGGAGCGCCAGCGGCTCGGCCGCCGAGTCGATGAACGCCTGGTCCGCTTCGAATCCCCAGGCCTGCTTGACCAGCCGCTCCTTCATGAACCGGTTCATCACCGGAAAGACATACGAATTGACGATGCCGACCCAGCGCAGGACTTCGGCCTGCTCGCGCGCGCCGGCGGGCTGTAGCGGCGGACCCTCGAATGCCCGGTCGATATAGTGCGCGATCGCCGCCGTCTCGTACAAAAAGAAATCGCCATGCTGCATCACCGGCATCTTGCCGAAGGGATGGAGCGCAAAATGCTCGGGCGAGCGATATTCGAGCGCGCGGAATTCGTAGGCGACGCCCTTCTCGTCCGCCACATGCATGGCGGTCCACAGATAGGCGCTGTCGGCCATCGAATGGAACGTGATCTGACTCATGGGACACCTCGCTGCCGCGAGGCTAGGCGGAACCGCGCCGCCGGACTTTGAACTGGATCAATCAGCCCGGGCGCACGGCGTCCGACGCGAAACGCTCGAGCAGCGGATTGAAGAGGCCGGGCGCTTCCCAGAACGGCGCGTGGCCGACGCCCGCCAGGACGTGGACCTTGCCGTCCCACAGATTGGCGTAGTGGAGCGTGTCGAAATAGGCGGCATTGACGAACGGATCCTCGCCGCCATTGACGATGGCCAGCGGCACTTTCGAGGTCTCGACGAGCTTGCGCTGGTCGCCGGCCTTTCCGGAGAGCGCGTTGGCGAAGAAGATCTCGCGCGCGATGCCGTCGGTGCGGCGCGCCGCGGCGAGCATGAACGGCGCCTGGGGACGGGCGGTGACGCGGGCATAGGTCTCGGCGTCTGCGTCGGACCAGCGGCCGGTGCTCGACAGCGCCATATGTGTGCTCGGCTGGAACCCGAGCGCCACGCCTTCGAGGCTTCCGGGAACGGGCGGCGTGCCGCTGATCATCACCCCGAGGAGGTTTGGAAAGCGCGGGATCATGTCGAGCGCGACATGCCCGCCGAGCGACCAGCCGAACAGCACTGCGCGCTCGACGCCGAGCTGCGTCAGCACTTCGAGCGCGGTCGCACCGTATCCCGCCATCGTATAGGCGGCTTCCGGATCCTTCGCGTTTTCGGAGTCGCCGTGACCCGGCAGATCGAGCGCGATCAGCCGGAGCCGACGCGCGAGCGGACTGTCGAACTGGTGCGCGAAGATTTCCTTCGCGGAGGAATTGCCGTGAATGAAGAGGATCGCCGGACCGTCGCCGCCGCTGTCGCGCACCGCGATCCTGGCGAAGCGGGTCGAGAGGCTGTGAACGGTCATGGCGGGCGCAGGGATCCTTTCGCCGCGAACGACGCTAGCGGGAGCGGCAAGGGCGAACAAGCGCGCGAAAGCGCCTGCCTCCGCGTCACCATGGACTCGCCGCTCCCGGATCGTGCAAAAGCTAGGGCGACAACAGGCCGTGGAGTGCCCTTGACCGACATTATAATGCCGGAGCCGGTGACGATCCGGCGCCGCCATGTGACGGCGGCCGTCATCGGCAATGCGCTCGAGTTTTACGACTTCACGACTTACGCCTTCTTTTCGGTGGCGATCGGGCAGGCATTCTTCCCGTCCGGACCGGGCGGGCTGACGACGACCGAATTCGGCAGCCTGATGGCCTCGCTCGGAACCTTCGGCGCGGGCTTCATCCTGCGTCCCGTCGGCGGGCTCGTGATCGGCAGCTATGCCGACCGCGTCGGCCGCCGGCCCGCCATGCTGATGAGCTTCACGCTGATGGGCCTCGCCATCCTCGCCCTGGCGCTGATCCCGACCTATCGCGACATCGGCATCGCCGCGCCCATCCTCGCGGTCCTCGCGCGCATGCTGCAGGGTTTCGCGCTCGGCGGCGAGGTGGGTCCGACCACCGCCTATCTGGTCGAAGCGGCGCCCGAGCGCCAGCGCGGTCTCTACGCCTCCTGGCAGAGCGCGAGCCAGAGCATCGCCAGCATGGTCGGCGGCGGCGTCGGCGTCGTGCTCGCGATGGGCCTGAGCGCGGCGAACCTCGACGAATATGGCTGGCGCATCGCCTTCCTCCTCGGCGCGCTGACGCTACCCTTCGGACTCTATATCCGCCGTTCGCTGCCCGAGACGCTGCACGCGCCGGACCACCTGCCGCAGAACGATGCGGCGCGGCGCGGTTTCTTCGGCGTCATCGCCGATCACGCCCGCGCCATCCTGATCGGGCTGATGATCCTGATGGGCGGAACGGTGTCGACCTACGTCCTCAACTACATGACGACCTTCGCGCGGACCACGCTGCACATGGGCGCCTCGCCGTCCTTCGCCGCCACGCTGGTCAACGGCCTGTTCGGACTGATCGCCTCGCTGGCAGGCGGCTGGCTGTCCGACATCTTCGGGCGCCGGCGGCTGATGCTGATCCCGCGCTTTTCCGCGCTGGTCGGCGTCTATCCGATCTTCCTGCTCATCGTCTATCAGCGCTCGACGATCGCGCTGCTCGTCGGCACCGCACTCTTGTCCGTCCTGCTCAACATCAGCTCCGGCGCGTTCTACGTCGCCTTCGCCGAGACGCTGCCCAAGAAGGTGCGCGGCGTGATCTTCGCGACGGTCTATGCGACGTCGATCGCCGTGTTCGGCGGCACCACCCAGCCGCTCATCGCCTGGCTGATCCACGTCACCGGCAATCCGCTGGCGCCGTCCTGGTACCTGCTGTTCGCCACGCTGCTCAGCGTCATCGCCATGCTGATGATGATCGAGTCCGCGCCCGTCCATCTTTCCAAAGCGAACAAGGATTCATGAAACAGGAATTTCTGGAACACGAAGCCAAGCCGCACGCGCTTTCCGCCACGCTCGGGCTCGAGAAGGTCGTCGACCATGGCGAGAGCGGCCGCGCCGTCATCCATTACCGCGCCGGCATGCATATGTGCCATTCGGGCGGCATCGTGCAGGGCGGCTTCGTCACCGGCTGGATCGACGCGGCCATGGCGCATGTGGTGATGGCGCAGAGCGGTTACGAAGTCTCGCCGCTGACTCTGGAGATCAAGGTCAGCTTCCTCAAGGCGGCCGCGCCCGGTCTCATCGTCGCCGAAGCCTGGATCGAGCGGCGCGGCAAGACGACCGCGTTTCTCGAGGGCCTCATCCGCAACGAGGCCGGCGAAGTGCTGGCCAAGGGCAGCTCGACCGTGCGCCTCGTGCCGATGCGCAGGCCGGGCTAGGTCTGCTTCTTCACCGCGCTGTCGTGCCAGCGGTGGAGCAGGAGCCATTCGAGCGCGGTGAGCGCGAAGAAGATCGCGATGCCGAGCGCCGAAAGCAGCGCGAGCGCGGCGAACACCTTCGCCGTTTCGAGATTGCGCCCGGCCAGCGTGATGATCCAGCCGAGGCCGGTATCGTTGCCCGATCCGGCGACGAGTTCGGCCGTCACCGCGCCGATCAGCGCCAGCCCGCCCGAGACTTTCATGCCCGAGAGCAGATAGGGCAGCGCGCCGGGCAATTGCAGGCGCCAGAAGATCTGCCAGCGCGAGGCGCCGTAGAGCTTGAACAGGTCGACGAGATTGTGATCGGCCGAGCGCAGTCCCACTACCATGTTGGAGAGGATCGAGAAGAAGGAGATGATCCAGGCCAGCACGACGAGGACGACCGTGATGTCGTCATAGCCGATCCAGATCAGCAGCAGCGGCGCGATGGCGACGACCGGCGTGACCTGCAGCACGATGGCGAAGGGATAGAAGGCGAACTCGATCAGCCGGCTCTGGCTGAACAGGATCGCGACGAAGACGCCGCCCACCACCGCGAAGAAGAAGGCCATGCTGGTGACGCGCACCGTCGTCCACAAGGCGCTCATCAGCAGGTCGAAATTGGCGAGGAACGCCGCCCAGATGTCGGACGGCGCGGCGAGCACCAGCGGCGATATCCCGCTCGCGCGCACGCGCCATTCCCATAGCAGAAGCGCGGCGATTCCGACCGCGGCGGGAACGGCATATTTGAGCAGCTCCTTCATGCCGCCATGCCTTGTTTGAGCGCGGCGGAGACGCGGCCCGCGTCGCGCGTGAAATCCGGCGTCAGGCGATAGGTTTCGTCGCGCCCCGGCGGCGGCGACAGCTTGATGTCTGCCGCCACGCGTCCCGGCCTCGGCGTCATGACCACCACGCGCGACGAGAGATACGTGCTCTCATAGACGCTGTGGGTGACGAAGATGACGGTCAGCTTGTCTTCGCCCCAGAGCGCCAGGAGATCGTCGTTCAGCGCCTGGCGCGTCAGCTCGTCGAGCGCGGCAAACGGTTCGTCCATCAAGAGGAGCCTCGGCTCGGCGGCGATGGCGCGCGCGATCGAGACGCGCATCTTCATGCCGCCCGACAATTCGCGCGGGAACGCCTTCTCGAAGCCGCCGAGACCGACGCGCCGGATGGCGCGCGCGGCGCGGTCGTCGGCCTCGCCGCGGTTCATCCCTTCGAGGTCGAGCGGCAGGCGCACATTGTGCAGCGCGCTGGCCCACGGCATCAGCGTCGGCTCCTGGAAGACGAAGCCGATCTCGGGTTTCTCGCCGGGGAACGTCACGGCGCCGCCGTCCGGCGCGAGCAGCCCGGCGATGATGCGCAGCGCCGTCGACTTGCCGCAGCCCGACGGCCCGACGAGCGAGACGAATTCCCCGTCGGCGACATCCATGTCGAGGCGCGCGATCGCCTGCGTGCCGTTGTCGAACCGCTTGGAAACGCCGGAGAGGGAAAGAAGGGGCTGCATGGGACGCGTCTTCCATGACAGGCAAAGGCGTCACGGCGCAAGACAAAAGACGACGGCGCGGCGCTATCGGGCGGGCGCGTCGGGCGGCCGGTCGTCGCGGCCGATCAGAAGCCCGATGCCGATCGCGAGCGGAATGACGGGCCACAATTTCCAGAGCTGTCCGAGCATCTCGGCCGAGATCAGGTTGAAGTTCGCCGCCAGTCCGACGACGCCGACGGCGATGAGAACCAGGGCGCCGATCCATCCGCCTCGCCTGCGATGGGGTCCGCTCATGAAGGCCTCCGGCAACCGCCGCGCGAGCTTAGGGGCATTCGCCGCGCGAATCCAGCAAACGCCGGCTCAGAGGCGGACCGACGCGTGCACCGCGCCGGTGGCGCTGAAGGCGGCGAGGAAACCGTCGTTCGTCCAGGTCAGCGCCATCGGCCCGAAACCGTCGACCGTGCCGAAGATCACCACGTCGCGGCCTTGCGGTCTGGCGATGGCGGTGCGGATCTGGTTCTGCAGCCTGGCGACGTCGTTCGCGACCTTGAACACGAGGCGCTGCTGCAGCGCGCGGCCGAGCTCGGGCCCTGCGAGATAGCGCACCGCGCCGAGCACCATGTTCGCCGTCGCCAGATCGTACCGCACATTGTCGATGCGGATCGTCTGCGAGGCCGCATCGTAGCGCGGCGTGCCGCGGAAATAGCCGCTGCCGCAAGCCGAGAACCAGTGGAACAGGTCCCAATCCTGGTCGGCGCAGAACGCGGCCGCGACGACGACGTCCGCGCCGGACGGCAGGATGTCGATCCGGGTGAAGCGCACCTTGGCGCCGGCAATGCGCGGCGGCTTGCCGGCGAGCGCGGCGAGGGCGAGCCGCGACGCTTGCGTGTAAGGCAGGAGGAACGGCACCGCGAAGGTGAAGCGGTTCGATGCTTCCTCCAGCGGCGACGGCGGCGGCAGCGGCTTGGGTTCGGCCGCGGGCGGCGTCTCCGCCGCCAGCACGCGCGCGCGCACGTCGACGCCGAGCGGCACGGTCACCGCATCGCCGGCGATGGCGATGTGCCCGACGCGGATGCGTTCCGGGCTCAGCAGGAGCCAGGCGGTCGGCTTCTTGCCGATCCTGATCGGCGTGAAGGCGCGCGCCCAGAACTTGGCGACGCGCGGTTTCTCGCGCAGCGAATCCGACAACGTCTTGTCCAGCATGCGGAACAGTTCGGGCGAGAACAGGTCGCTCGCGTCGCCGAGGATGTCGGTGACGTTCATCAGCAGCGGGCCGAGCCGCAGATGGCTGTTGTGCAATTCGATATGGCCGCTCGTGCGGGTGCGGACCTGCCAGTCGCTGCCGAGCGCGGCGCTGGTCGCGGCCTGCGCGAAGCCGTCGGCGTTGGCCTGTCCGCTGAGGAAGGAGAGCGAGCCGTTGAGCTGCATGTCGGCGTTGAGCGCGAAGGGCAGGCCGACGACCAGCTGGCCGCCTTGCGCGCCGACCGTGATCGGGCCCGTGCGCTCGGCATGCAGGCTGAGGCGGCAGCGGCCGATGCCGCACTTCGCCGGCTTGTCGCGGATGTCGGCGATGCGGTTCGCCGTCTTCTCGTTGAGCAGCCGCGCCAGTTCGCCCGTCGTGACGCTGAGCGTCGCCGACAGCGTCGAGAGCGGGATGGCGGGTGTCGGCGGCGGCGGCGTCCGCACCGGCGCGGGTGCCTCGAAGCCGCATGCGCCGAGCAGCAGCAGGGCGACGGCGGAAAGACACAGCCGATCGATTCTTCGCGCCATCACACCTCCGCCGGTCGCGGACCCTGGCCGCCGCCCGCTGAACCGGAGCTGAACGTGCGGCGGCGCAGTCTGGCGCCCGTCGCCATCAGCCACAAGCCGGGAGCGCCGTGCCCATAGCCGCGCCGTGCGATTGCGCAGTGCGCCAAAACCCGCATCATGAGCGCCGCGATCGACGTCTTCGCCGCGCGCGTAGAGCTGGAACGGAAAGCCCGATGAAGAAAAAAAGCGCGGCGCCCAGGGGCAAGTCTCCGTCGGCGCAGATCGATGCGCGGATCAGGGAACTCGGCGACTGGCGCGGCGCGATGCTGGCCAGGGTCCGCGCCCTGATCAAAGCGGCCGATCCCGCGGCGGTGGAGGAATGGAAATGGCGCGGCGTGCCGGTCTGGTATCATGACGGACAGATCTGCACCGGCGAGACCTATAAGAGCGTCGTGAAGCTGACCTTCGCCAAGGGCGCTTCGCTCAAGGATCCTTCCGGATTGTTCAATGCCAGCCTCGAGGGCAATGCGCGGCGCGCCATCGACATCCGTGAGGGCGACGCGCTGAACGAGAAAGCCTTCAAGGCGCTGATCCGCGCCGCCGTCGCCCACAACGCGTCCGCCGCGCGCTGAGCGCGGGCGTCTGTACGGTTGGCGTCGGAAACTTCGAAGGCGCGCCCACTTTTGTCCGACTTGTGTCGGCAATGTAACTGTCGCGCGCCGGCCCCGCCCCGCTATTCTTTGCCCTCGCCGAGCGTGGGAGGCACGCATGACGATGTCTCACGTCACATGCCCGTTCTGCGGTCAGCCGCTGAAGGTGACGCGGAGCTGGTGGTACTGGCTGACGCGCAGCGTGCGCCTCACCTGCATCACCAGGAATTGCGGCTATCGGCTCTAGGCGCCGCTCACAGCCTTTTGGGAATGCGCACCGGCATCGAGCGGTACGCCCGCAGGAAGCACGATTTGAGGCGCACCGGTTCGCCGACCACTTCGATGACGGGGAAGCGCTTGAGGATTTCTTCCCAGATCACGCGCAGCTGCATTTCCGCCAGCCGGTTTCCGACGCAGCGATGGATGCCGAAGCCGAACGAGAGATGCTGCCGCGGCCGCGCGCGGTCGATGGTGAAGTCGTAGGGCCGCTCGATCATCGTCTCGTCGCGATTGCCCGAGACGTACCACATCACGACCTTGTCGCCCTTGCGGATCTGCTTGCCGCCGAAGCTGACATCCTCCTTGGCCGTGCGCCGCATGTGGGCGACGGGGGTCTGGAAGCGGATGATCTCCGGCACCATGCTCTCGACGAGCGCGGGATTGGCCTTCAGCTTGGCGAACTGGTCGGGAAACTGGTTCAGCGCCAGGAGCCCGCCGGTGATCGAGTTGCGGGTCGTGTCGTTGCCGCCGACGATCAGCAGGAGGATGTTGCCGAGGAACTCCATGAATTCCATGTTCCGCGTCGACTCGCCGTGCGCCAGCATCGAAATGAGGTCGTTGGCCGGCGGCGCCTTGGCGCGCTCGTTCCACAGATTCTGGAAGTACATGGCGCAGCCGATCAGCTCGGCGCGCACCTGGTCCTGGGTCATGTCGGTCTGCTCGTTCGTCGTCAGGTCCGACCAGTAGGTCAGCTTGCGGCGCTCCTCGAACGGGAAGTCGAACAGCGTGGCGAGCATCTGCGTCGTCAGCTCGATCGAAACCTTGTCGACCCAGTCGAAGGTCTCGCCGACCGGCAGCTCGTCGAGAATCTTGCCGGCGCGCTCGCGGATGATCGGCTCCATGAGCTCCAGATTATGCGGCGAGACGATCGGGCTGATCACCTTGCGCTGCTGGTCGTGCTTGGGCGGATCCATGGCGATGAACATGGGCATCTGGAAATCGTCGTCCTGATCGAAGATCGAGATGCTGCCTTCGGAGGAGAAGACGTGGTGGCCGGTCTCGACCCCGACGATGTCGTTGTAGCGCGTGATCGACCAGTAGGGTCCGAACACGCTCTCGGCGGTGTAATGCACCGGGTCCTCTTTGCGCAGCCGCTCGAAGAACGGCCAGATGGTGTTCTTCTGGAAGCGCTCGTCGATGCTGACGTCGAGCTTGTCGAGCGGTGTCGAATAGGCTTCCTCGCGCGCGGCGTTGAGGTCGTCGGCGGAAATCATGAATCGTCGTCTCCGGTAGGGCGCAGGCTTGCGAGCATAGTCCGGCACCGCGTCCGTTGCCAGAAGCCCGCCGCTCAGTGCGACGCAAAGGCGGCGATGCGCGCCGAGACGTTGCGGCGGATGTTCATGTAGAAAAGATTATAGTCGAAATCGTGATAGACGCCGGTCAGGCTGAGAATGTCCCCGAACGCCAGCCGGTCGCGCAGGCGCACGTCGACGCCGAGCAGTCCGTCCTCGCAGCGCGCGCCCGTGACCGCCGGCACCGTCGGCTTGAGCGGTTCGCCTTCCCCCACTTTGGGCAAGCCGCCGAGATTCGCGTCCGCCGGCGCCGCACCGTCGATGCGCCAGGACAGCGGATTGACGCAGACGAGCGGACGTCCGTCGACGGTCCGGTACGCGCCGCGCCACCAGATCACGGCGTCGTTGCGGCGCCGCGGATCGTCGTGGCCGTCGCGCTCGCTGTTCCAGCTCACGACGCAGCCGGTCGAGGCGGGCGCGCCGCACACGGGCAGTCCCAGGTCGGCGATCTTCGCCGGCAGCGACACGCCGGGAAGATAGGCGGCGATCATCCGCCGCTGCAGCGCGGTTCCGATGATCCGCTCCTGCAACAGGCGCAGCGCGTGGATCGAACCCTGGCTGTGCGCCGCGAGGATGAAGGGCCGGCCGTGAGTCTCCTTGAGGAACTCATCGAAGGCGCGCGCGACGTCGCGATAGGCGAGATCGGCGGCGGCGAGGCTGTCGGGATCGTCGCTGACGATCGCCTTGAGCGAAGCCTGGCGGTAGCGCGGCGCGTAGATGCGGCAGCAGCCGTTGAAGACGCCCGCCTGGAACCGCAGCACGCCCCATTCCAGCCGCGCGCCGGTCTCGCCGCCCGCATCGTAGGCGGCGTTGCCGATCCGGGGCGTCAGAAAGGTCGTGGGATGGATGAAGAACACGTCGGTGCCGTCGGCGGCATCGCGCGCGGCATCCGGCGGCGCGTCCAGCGCGTGGCTCCGCAGTCCGGGATGCGCGAGCCAGGCATCGGGCTGCGTATAGTCCGGCGCCGGGTCTGCGCGGCCGTCCTGCGCGAGCGCGCCCGCCGCGAACACGCCGACGGCCAGCGTCAGGAGTATCGCGAGATGCCGGGCTTTCGCTGCCATGATCCTGCTCCGTCGTGGCGTGGAGAGGCGCGAATGTGTGGCGCCGGCCCTGAATGCCGGATGAACGATCTGCGTTAACGGCGCCGAAGGATGCGCGCGCCCGAAAAAAGAAGGGCCGGCATGCAGCGCCGGCCCTTCGGGATTTGAATCGAACGCTGCGGCGTCTATTTCAGTATCGCCTCGCGCGCCCACACGTCGCCGAGCAGCGTGCGGATCGAACCGCGCGCGGCCTGGTCCTGATTTGCCTTGACCAGCGAGCCGCCGATCTCCGCCTGGACGGCATATTGCTTGGCGATCGGCGTATCGAACGCGGCCATGTTCTTGTATTCGGTCGCCAGGATGATATCCGGCTCGTTCTGGCGCGGATCGGCGACCAGATAGACCTTGTAGTCGACGATGATGCCGCGCTTCTTCAGCGCTTCCTCCTGCGCCTTCCACGTGGTCGAAAGCCAGTTCATGTAGTCGTCGAAATGCCCGTCCTTGGTCTGCACCTGGGCGAAGTCCCAGACCGGACCGGTTTCGAACGACGGCCCGTTATTGTCGGCGGCGAGCGCGGGAACGACGGCCAGCGCTGCGGATGCGGCAAAAGCGGCGATGAGACGTTTCATGAAGACCCCCTGGTTGCGTGATTGTGTCGAGATTATCGGTCCGGACGGATGCCGGCCGTTGGTTCGATAGCTAACCACGTCCCCGGCAGCGGCGGAAGGCTGCGCGGGCGGCTCGCAAGGAAATTGACGGCGACGGCAGGCCCGCGGCGCTACTGGAAGTTCTGCGGCACGCCGTGCATGAAGCGCAGGTCGTAGGCGTTCTTGTAGGGCAGGGTTTTGGGATAGAGGCCCACCGCCGTCATCGTGTCGAAGAACGTCTTCCACTTGGCGTCCGTCATCGCGCCGAGGCCGAGCGTCGCCGCGTCGCCCGACAGGACGATGCCGTAGGCCTTCATCTTGGCGATCGCCTGCTTGATCAGTGCGTCGCTCATCTCCGGATTGTCCTTCCTGATGAGCGCGTTCGCCGGCCGCGGATCGCCGTTCAGATAGTCGAGCCAGCCGTTGCGCGTCGCCGTGACGAAGGCCTGGACCGCTTTCGGATTGCCGTCGATCCATTTCTGCGGCACCAGCACCATGTTGCCGTAGCCGGGATAGCCGTTGTCCGAGAGCAGGAAGACCTGCGGTTTGAAATGGGCCTGCGTCTCGATCGTGTAGGGCTCGCTCGTCAGATAGCCTTCCTGGATCGCCTTGGGATCGACGAGGAACGGCGCCAGGTTGAACGTGTATTTGCGGATCTGCGTGTCGCTGTAGCCGTACTTGGCGCGCAGCCAGGGCCACCACGCCACCGTGGCCGCGTCGGAGATCATGATCGGCATGCCCTTCATGTCGGCGAGCGTCTTCACGTCGGGCCTGGGATGGGTGATCAGCACCTGCGGGTCCTTCTGGAACACCGCCATCACCGCCTTGATGCCGGCATCGGCCTTGACGAGGTTGAGGGCGATGAAGCCGTTCGAACCGATGCCGAAATCTGCCGCGCCGCCCGCCAGCATCTGCGGCACGTTCACCGCCGGTCCGCCTTCGAGGATCGTCACGTCGAGCCCGGCCTTCTTGTAGAGACCTTCGGCGAGCGCTTCGTAGAAGCCGCCATGCTCGGCCTGCGCCTTCCAGTCGGTGACGAAGCGGATTTTGGTCGGCGGCGCGGCCTGCGCGGCGGCGACGCAGACGAAAACGGCGAGGGCTGCGAACAGCGGCCGTGCGATCATGTGTTTCTCCGTGGAAGCGCGCCCACCATAGCGTCGGCGCACCGGCGCGCGAAAGACGTGGCGTGGAAGGACGGGCGGGCACGCCGCCCGCGGCCGCCGGAAATTTCATCAAACGATAAAGAACGATCCGGCTTTTCCGGAATTTCGGCTTCCCCGGGACATCAAACGCATTAGTGACAATGTAAATGAGCGTTTCCGACGTGTCCGGCTATTGACGCTGAACGCCTCTTTCATTCACTAAACGATGAATTTCGATTTTCGGGGGCTGGCATGACGGCGCGCACCATCCGCAACGCATTACGCTTGGGAACGGCGTTCCTGTTCGTCGCCACCGCCGCGCGGGCGGCCGACAGCGATCCGCTGGTCGAACTGCTCAAGGCCAAGGGCGTGATCTCGGATACGGACGCGGCCAGCCTCGAAGCCGTTCCGGCCGCCCAGCAGCGCGACCGCCTGGTGGAGCTGCTGCGCGCCAAGGGCATCCTTTCGCAGAGCGATGCGGCGAGCCTCGCACCGGCGGCGCCGGCCGCCGCACCGACGCCCGTCATCGCGCGCGATGACGCTGCGCCCGCCGTCGCGCGGGAGGACTTACCGCGCCCCGTGCGCGTCGCCGCGCGGCCGCCCGTCGCCCACACGCTCACCGTCAGCGACGACGGATCGCAAGCCGGACTCATCTATGCCGACGACCGGGGCGAGGAGCCGAACGCGATGTCGTTCAAGCTCGGCGGCGTCTCGTTCTATCCCGGTGCGACCATCAGCGCGATGCTGATCGCGCGCAACACCAATACCGGCAATATCGGCACCAATTTCTTCGTCATCCCCTTTTCCAACACGATCCAGGGCAACGCCTCGGAATTCCGCTTCACCGCCGCGGCGACCAAGTTCGACCTCAAAGCCGTCACCGATATCGGCCCCGTCCATGTCAGCGCCTATGCCGAGATGGACTTCCTCGGCAACGATGCGGCAAATCTCTTCGTCACCAGCAACTCGAACACGGCGCGTCTGCGCGTCGCCTATGCCGATGCGCTGTGGAACCGCTGGGAGATCACCTTCGGTCAGGCCTATAGCTGGCTGACGCCCAACCGCACCGGATTGGGCCCGGATCCCTACGACGTCTTCCTGACCAACAGCATCGATCCGAACTACATCCCCGGCCTCACCTGGACGCGCGCCGCGCAGGTGCGCGTGGCCTATCACCCGGACGATCATTGGGCGTTCGGCATCGGCATCGAAAATCCGGACCAGTTCTCGGGACAGGCAGAGGTGACGTTCCCGTCGCAGTTCAACGCCCAGCTCGCCGGCCAGTTCGATGCGGCCAACCAGACTTCGGTGCCGAACCTGGCGCCCGACGTGATCGGCAAGCTCGCCTACGATTCCGATCCGCACGGCGATCACAATTTCCATGCCGAGCTGACGGGACTGCTCACCGCCATCCGCACGACCGTGCTGCCCACGCCCCAGCCCAATCCGACGTTCGAGCGGCGCACGGCGGTCGGCGGCGGCGTCGGCATCGGCCTCGCCTGGCAGGCGGCGCACGGTCTCAACCTCGTCGCCAACGGTTTCTACAGCGACGGCGGCGGACGCTACATCGGCGGCCTCGGACCGGACGCCGTGGCCCGGCCGTTCGTCGAATCCGTCGGCGGCGCGACGCCGTTCGACGTGAGGCCGTCGCTGGTCCGCTCGGCCGCGTTCACCACCGGCATCGAGTGGCGGGCGCTGCGCGGCACCGAGCTCGACCTCTATTACGGCGGCGCCTATTTCCAGCGCGACGCCTTTATCGACATCACCTCGCCGCTGGCGATCAAGCCGACGATCGGCTTCGGCGGCACCAACTCGGCGAACAACAACAACCGCTACATCCAGGAACTGACGGGCGACGTGATCCAGGACATCTGGGCCGATCCCGCTTACGGCGTGGTGCAGGTCGCCGGCCAGCTCGGCTATGTCCGGCGCAACCAATGGTTCGTCGCGGCCGGCGCGCCGACCCATGCGGAAGAAGTGCAGGGCTTCCTCGACTTCCGCCT
>DATJZB010000048.1:0-3674 GCA_035499335.1 Rhizomicrobium sp.
CGGCCAGCGCGCACGACATGGATCGCGGCGCGAGCTTCGCCCGTCCCGACGGCGATCGTTTCGGCGATAGCTGGCGCCGGCACGAACGCTTCGAGTTCTGGCGCCATCACCGGCATTTCCACCCCGGCTGGTATCGCTGACACGCGATGAGGCGGGCGCCGGTCTCCGCAGGGCGGACGTCCGGGTGCCCGTCTCCCGCGTGCCGGACGACCTCGCGACGAGCGTTCACACGCTGGTTCTCAGTGCGTCGGAGGTTCTCGCGAGGATCCTCCGTGCAGCGGTCATCCAGGCGCCGTTATTCCGCGTGCCGGAGTTCCCGTCGCCGTTCTTCCGCATACCGATCTTCGGCACGCCGGACTTCCAGTCGCCAGTCTTCCAGCCGCCAGTCTTCCAGCCGCCAGTCTTCCAGTCGTCAGTCTTCCGATCGACGACCTTCGGTGCACCGGTCTCGCCCGCGCCGGACGTCGGGCGATTTACACATCCGCCGCTGACGCCGCGACTCCGAGATGTATGTCGTAAGATCGCTCTGCTCGGCACGATAATTGTTCGTCGAATTTCCGGCTTCCCGCGCACCCCTCCCCTCGCAACGCGCCGCGCCAGGCGATAGTCGCCATCTTCACTTCACCGTCCTTTCCAGTTTCGCGCGGCGTCTTCCGCCGACGCCGCGTGGCGCAGCCTCGCGATGGACTCCACACCGCACGCTCGCATTTCGTCCGGAGCCTACGGAACAAAACACGAACACACAAGAAAAATGATCCGGATACAGAGTAATTTACGCGTCACGTCTCATCGGCCGGGAGACGCGCGGACGGTTCCGGCCCGGGCGCGGAGCCGCTAAAACAGCGTCACGCACCGCGCGAAGGAGACCGCCATGTGCCGGAACATCAAGACGCTTCACAATTTCGCGCCGCCCGCGACGGCGGAAGAGATCCACGCCTCGGCGCTTCAGTTCGTGCGCAAGCTCAGCGGCGCGACGCGGCCGTCGAAGGCGAACCAGGCGGCGTTCGACCGCGCGGTTGAGGAGGTGACCCACGCCGCGCAGCATCTGCTCGACTCGCTCGTGACCAGCGCGCCGCCGCGCGACCGCGCCGCCGAAGCCGAGAAGGCGAAGGCGCGGAACCGGGAGAGGTTTGGGGTTGGGGCGAGGTAATAGCGCAGGCGAATAGTCCTCGCGCCGGCGGGGACCCTACCGACTCCTACTCCCGAACGTCTTCGGCACGTTGGGCCGCGATGCCCGCTTCATCCGCGTGCGGCTCGTCTTCTGGTGCTTGGGGCCGCGCTCGGGCTTGCGCCCCGGATCGGTATCCGCTCCGTCGCGCACCGCCTTCATGAAGCTCTCGTCGACGCTGCGCTCGACGTCGCTCTGGCGCGCGAACGGATCGTCGGCAACGGCGAGCTCGACCGCCTGCAGCCGCTTGAGCTCGTCGCGCAGCCGCGCCGCCTCCTCGAATTCGAGATCGGCCGCGGCCTCCTTCATGCGCTTCTCGATGTCGGCGATCGTCGCCTTGATGTTGTGGCCGACGAACTCCTTGCCGTCCTCCGACAGCCCGGCGTCGACCATCACATGGTCGCGCTCGTACATGCTGCCCATGATGTCGGCGATGTTCTTCTTGATGCTGAGCGGCGTGATGCCGTTGGCCGCATTGTAGGCGCGCTGCTTCTCGCGCCGCCGTGTCGTCTCGGCCATGGCGCGCTCCATCGAGCCGGTGACGTGGTCGGCATAGAGGATCACCTTGCCGTCGACGTTGCGCGCGGCGCGGCCGATGGTCTGGATCAGGCTGGTCTCGCTGCGCAGGAAGCCTTCCTTGTCCGCGTCCAGGATGGCGACGAGCGCGCACTCCGGAATGTCGAGGCCCTCGCGCAGCAGGTTGATCCCGATCAGCACGTCGAAGGCGCCGAGCCGCAGGTCGCGGATGATCTCGATGCGCTCGAGCGTCTCCACGTCGCTGTGCATGTAGCGCACGCGGATACCCTGCTCGTGCATGTATTCGGTGAGGTCCTCCGCCATCTTCTTGGTCAGCGTGGTGACGAGCACGCGATAGCCCTTCTTCGCCACGTCGCGGCATTCGGCGATGAGATCGTCGACCTGGCTTTCGACGGGGCGGATCTCGACCGGCGGATCGATCAGGCCCGTCGGGCGGATCACCTGCTCGGTGAAGACGCCGCCGGTGCGTTCCAGCTCCCAGCCGCCGGGCGTCGCGCTGACATAGACGGTGGCGGGGCGCATCGCGTCCCACTCCTCGAACTTCAGCGGGCGGTTGTCGATGCAGGAAGGCAGGCGGAAGCCGTATTCGGCGAGCGTCGACTTGCGGCGATAGTCGCCGCGGTACATCGCGCCGATCTGCCCGATGGTGACGTGACTCTCGTCGATGAAGACGAGCGCCTCGTCGGGCAGGTATTCGAACAGCGTCGGCGGCGGCTCGCCCGCCTTGCGCCCGGTCAGCCAGCGCGAATAGTTCTCGATGCCGGCGCAGCTTCCCGTCGCCTCGATCATCTCGATGTCGAAATTGGTGCGCTGTTCCAGCCGCTGCGCCTCGAGCAGCTTGCCGTTGGCGCGGAAGTCGGCGAGGCGCGTAATGAGCTCGGCCTTCATGCCCTTGATCGCCTGCTGCAGCGTCGGGCGCGGCGTCACATAGTGCGAGTTGGCGTAGACCTTGATGGACTCGAGCGCGCCGGCCGGCTTTCCCGTCAGCGGATCGAACTCGGTGATCGAATCGACCACGTCGCCGAACAGCTCGACGCGCCAGGCGCGGTCTTCATAGTGCGCCGGGAAGATGTCGACCGTGTCGCCGCGCACGCGGAAGGCGCCGCGCACGAAATTATTGTCGTTGCGCCGGTACTGCAGCGCCGAGAGGTCGCGCATCAGGTCCATGCGGTCGATCTTCCGGCCGTGTGCGATGGTGACGGCGGTGCCGGAATAGGTCTCCACCGCGCCGATGCCGTAGATGCAGGAGACCGACGCCACGATGATGACGTCGTCGCGCTCCAGGATCGCCCGCGTCGCCGAATGGCGCATGCGGTCGATCTCCTCGTTCACGCTGGAGTCCTTCTCGATATAGGTGTCGGTGCGCGGGATGTAGGCTTCGGGCTGGTAATAGTCGTAGTAGGAGACGAAATACTCGACCGCGTTCTCCGGGAAGAACTGCTTGAACTCGCTGTAGAGCTGGGCGGCGAGCGTCTTGTTGGGCGCCAGGATCAGCGCCGGGCGCTGCACCGCCTCGATCACCTTCGCCATCGTGAAGGTCTTGCCCGAACCGGTGACGCCGAGCAGCACCTGGTCGCGCTCATTGGCATTGGCGCCGTCCACCAGCTCGCGGATCGCGGTCGGCTGGTCGCCCGCCGGCTGGTAATCGCTGACCAGCTTGAAGCGGATGCCGCCCTGCGATTTCTCCGGTCTGACCGGCCGGTGCGGCACGAAACCGGCGAGTTCCGCGCCGCTCGCGCCATGCAGCGGCAGGTTGCCGATTCCGCCGGCGCGCGCCATGTCGGCATTGAACTGGTCGAGGTCGGGCGGCCCGGGATCGTAGGCCGTCCCCGCCGGCTCGACGGGCGCCGCCGCGCCGCGGAATTTCGCCGCGGCCTCGCTCATGCCCTTGCCGCGCTTGCGCGGAACCGTGCCGTTATTATGCGCCATGGCGGCAATATAGGCGCACGTTCGCGCTTTGTGCAGCCCG
>DATJZB010000049.1:0-3366 GCA_035499335.1 Rhizomicrobium sp.
TCTGATCGAGCGCTTCCGGCGAACGCTGCAAAAGGATCGGCGGCGCGGCTTCGGGCCAGATGATCACGGTCGGCGCGGCGCGCGACCGTTTCATCGTCAGGTCGACCAGCCTGTCCCAATTTCGCTGAACATATTCGCGAATATACTTTTCATCCTGCGGAATGTTCGGCTGCACGATGCGCAGATTGACGCCCGCCAGAAACCGCGTCGGCGTCGCGTGCAGCCGCAGTTCGCCGCCACCCCACATCAGCACGAACAGCGCGGTCGTGAGCGACGGGAGCAGGATTCGTCGCGGCCTGCCGAAAAGCTCGGCGAACGACGCACCGAGGAGCAGCGTCAGCAGGCTTAGCCCATAGGCGCCGACCAACGCGGCTGTCTGCATCACGGCCAAGGATGCGCCCCAGGAATAGGCGGGGAGATTCCAGGGCAATCCGGTCAAGACGTGACCGCGTAGCCATTCGCCTGCCGCGTAGCAGAACGCCAGCAGGAAAATCCGTGACGGCCCGTGCCGCCAGAACTGCGCGGCGAGGCCGGCGGCCAACGCGACGAACAGCGCGAGACCGCCCGGAAAAAGAACCGCAACGAACGGGATCTGCCAGGCATGTTCGAGCGGATCGACCAGGAAGGGATAGAAGATCCAGTGCATGCCCACGACGAATTGGCCGAAGCCGAAGGCCCATCCCGCCAGCGCGCCGTTGCGCAGGCGGCTGCCACTGGACGCCGCGCCGTCGAGCAGCAGCACCAGCGCGGCGACGGCGAGAAGAAAGAGCGGGAAAATGTCGAAGGGTGCGAACCCCAGAGCGGAGACGGCGCCGATCAGGATGGCGACGCCGAATCGGCGCCATCCCGACAGGGTGCTCAGCCAATCGCCCACGCGAACGAGGATTCCCGTCACGCAGATTTCTCTGCGGGACGATTCTTGTGCGCCGGATCGCGGACGCGCAAGCGCTTGATGCGCCGCGGATCGGCTTCGAGCACTTCGAACTCGTAACCCGAGGGATGCGCCACGATCTCTCCGCGTTGCGGAACGCGGCCGAGCAGAGACACGACGAGCCCTCCGAGCGTGTCGATCTCCTGGTCCATCTCCTCGGACGCGAGGGAAATGCCCGTCAGGTTCTTGAAATCTTCAAGGTCGGTGCGCGCGTCGGCGATGATCGTGCCGTCCTCGGACTTGCGGATCTGCGCCGCGTCTTCGTCATGTTCGTCGGCGATGTCGCCGACGATCTCCTCGATGATGTCTTCGATCGAGACGATCCCGTCGGTCCCGCCATATTCGTCGATCACCAGCGCCAGGTGCGTATGCATCGTTTGCATTTTCAGCAGCAGGTCCACCAGCGGCATCGACGGCGGAACGAACAGCAGCTCGCGCTTGAACTGGGAGATCGGACCGTCCTTCCAGCGAAAACTGCCGTCGGGCTGGACCTGCATGTAGGCGAGAACGTCCTTGATGTGGACGAGGCCGGTGGGAACGTCGAGCGTCTCGCGATACACGGGCAGCCGCGAGTGCTGCACCTCGCGGAACAGCGCGATGAAATCGGGGAGCGATGTTTCCTCGTCCACGGCGACGATGTCGGCGCGGGGGACCATCACATCGCTCACGCGAAGCTCGCCGAACTTGAGAAGGTTGGCCAGCATCTTGCGCTCCGGCGCCGACAGCTCGGGGCTCTGGCGATCGCTCTCCTCGATGACCTCCTCGAGGCTCTCGCGCATCTGCGCCGTGCTGGCCGTGTCGCCGCGCATGAACAGCGAAAGGCGCCTCAGCAGGGACGGCTTGTTGTCCGCGTCGTGCGGACCATCGTCGGTCGCGTCGTTCATCACGCAGCCGTCCTGGCGTACGGATCGGCAACGCCGAGCGCATGCAGGATTTCGGTTTCCAGCGGCTCCATCAAACGCGCCGAACGTTCGGTTTCGTGATCGAAGCCGAGCAGATGCAGCACGCCATGGACCGTCAGGTGCATCGCATGGTCGACGAAGCGTTTGCCTGCGTCGCGCGCCTCCGCTGCCGTCACGCCATAGGCCAGAGCGATATCCCCCAGATAGGCGCGGTCGCCGGCGCCCGAGGGAAAGGATAGCACATTCGTCGGCTTGTTCTTGCCGCGGAAGTCGTGGTTGAGCTCTTTGAGACGCGCGTCGTCCGCGAGCAGGATCGTAACCGACGCGTTCTTTCCGGCCTTGCCGGATTTCAGCGCCAGTTCCGCCGCGCGACGCAACCGGGCCGAAAGGCCACGGACCTTTCGCCAGCGGGTATCGTCGACCTGGATGTCTATGGCAAAGCTCACGGCTCGTGCTTCTGCGCGTCAGCTCTATTATAGGCGGCGACGATGCGCGTGACGAGAGCGTGGCGCACGACGTCTTTCTCGGAAAAGTTCGCGACTGCGGCGCCTTCGACGCCGTTCAGGATTCGCAGCGCCTCATTCAATCCGTCGGCGCGTCCGCCGGGCAGATCGCTCTGCGACGGGTCGCCCGTGACCACCATGCGCGAATCTTCGCCGAGACGCGTGAGGAACATCTTCATCTGAGCCGGCGTCACGTTCTGTGCTTCGTCGAGGATGACGAAGGCGCGCGACAGCGTTCGCCCGCGCATGAAGGCGAGCGGCGCGACTTCGATCGTGCCGAGTTCGAGCAGCTTTTCGGTCTTCTCGCCGAGAACGTCGAACAGGGCGTCGTAGAGCGGGCGGAGGTAAGGATCGATCTTTTCCTTGAGGTCGCCGGGAAGAAACCCAAGGCGTTCGCCGGCCTCGAGCGCCGGACGCGAAAGGATAAGGCGCTCGACCTGGCGCTCGTGCAGCAGATGGGCGCCGAAGGCGGCGGCAAGATAGGTCTTTCCCGTTCCCGCCGGTCCGATTCCGAACACCAGCGGATGGGTCCGCATCAGGTCGAGATAGGCGGCTTGTGCCGGAGAGCGGGCACGCGTCACGCGCGCCGATGCCGTCCGAATCGACGGTGAGCCGAAACTGGCGCCGACCGGGGCGGCGGCGCGTTCGCCGGCAAAGCGGATTTCGGCGTCCACTTCGGAAGAGCCGCAGCCTTCGCCCGCTTCGAGGCGCGCGTACAGGGCGCGCAGGACCGTTGCCGCGCGTTCGCGTTTTTCCGGCGTACCTTCGATGGCCACGAGGTTGCCGCGCATCGCAATTCGGACGTCGAGTTTCTGCTCGACGCGGACGAAATTCTTCTGATGAGATCCGGAAAGACCCGCCAGCAGCGCATTGTCCGGAAATTCCAGCGTCACCTGTTCCCGCGTGGTGCGTTTGGACTTGGACGCGCTCAAAGCGGCACCGCCTCTTGGCGTGCGGGGACGAGCGTTCCCTTCAGGCTGTTGGGAAAGATCGCGTCGATGCGGACCCGCTGAACGGTGCCGATGAGCGA
>DATJZB010000050.1:0-4043 GCA_035499335.1 Rhizomicrobium sp.
AGCGCTTCCGCGTCGCGCACGAACACCTCATCTCCGCCCTTTGCCGGCCTATCGCCGTTCGCTTCGCCTCGGCCTTCAAACGGCGAGAAATTCACGAAAGCATCAGAGAGAGGTTCGCAGTTCGAATCCCCTCAGCTCCACCACCCAGCTAATTGATATTGCACGATTTTCAATCTCTCCGAATGTCCCCGACATATCCGGGACATGCGCCCCGAGAGTGCACAAGAAGTCCCACAGAGACTGAGATATTCGGCCTTTGGCGGCGGTACCGGCCTCCGGTCTCCGGGCGCAAAATTCCCTTTCCGTGGGGAGTTGCATAGCGTTTGGAGGAGACTGGTTCGCGTTGCGGCGGAGAAATAGCGGCGCCGAGCAAACCAAGCTTGCGCCCTGCGGGACGCATGGCTCCTGTCGCAATCGCTGGCTTCTGTAGCAGCAGTGCTGGTGAGTGTCGAAGCGACCTGCCGGCGGTGCGCTCAACGGTTTGGCGCGAATCCAAGCGCCCGTCGCTGATCGGCCCAACTCGGCGGCATGTCCATCAGACGCGAAAGGCCAAGCCCTCGTGGGAGAGTCCCGTCCACCGCCGCCTGGACGATGTCCGGAGCAAGGAAAGCGAGGGAAAGACCCATGCGCGCCGATCGTTCGCTGACGCCTTCGCGGGCGGCGATCGCCTCGATGCCAACCTTGTCGGAAATCATCTGATCGAGCCATCGTCGACCCTTGGCGACAGCGCATAGAAGTTTCGTCCTCGCTTCAGCCCGCATCGGCCTCGCCCCGTTGGTCGATTCGCTTGACGGCTGGATTACCTCGCGCTTGCGTCGGAAGTTTTGTGGCGACCAGGGGATCGCGATCACTTTGGCGGGGCAGTCAGAACCTTCGAGGAACCGGATTTCGATCGATCGAGAGCCAAGACTGATTTTGTCGACATGGGCGGCAATTTTCTCGGCGTCTTCGACAGTGTCGGCATAACGGACTGGACTCAGTAGTTCGGTCGACGGCGGGCCGGGCCGCAGCTCGATCTGCTTCACCGGCGACAGATCGCCGATGGCGTCGAGGACGATTCGCTCAACAGCCTCCGCCGCGACCCGTGGGACCGATCCGGCTTCTTCCTTCCGACCCTGGTTCAGAACGCAAGAGACATAATAGCGGTAGCGAACTCCCTTCTTGATCGCGTAGCTCGGCGTCATCGGGTTGCCTCGATCGTCGAACAGCTTGCCCATGAGCAGGGCGTTGGAGCTTTGACGCGCCAAGCGTCGCCCCTGGCAATTCTCGGTCAGCTTGGCCTGGACCGCATCGAACAATTTCTCGTCGATGATCGGCTGGTGCTCGCCGGGATAGCTCTTGTCTCGATGGTTGATCTCGCCGAGATACATTCGGTTGCGCAGCATATAGGCCAATGGCCCATTGGTGAGAGCTCGGCCGCCAATTGCCCGGCCGGAGGAAAGGGTTCGCCTCCGCGTTATGATCCCTCGCTCGCGCAAGTCCCGCTGCAACGCCGACAACGATCCGAGGTCGAGATAGCGCGAGAAGATCAAACGGACCGTCGCCGCTTCTTCCTCCACGACGATCAATTTGCGATCCCGGACTTCGTAGCCCAAGGGAACCACGCCCCCGACCCAAAGGCCCTTCTTCTTGGAGGCTGCGATCTTGTCGCGGATGCGCTCGCCGGTGACCTCTCGCTCGAACTGGGCGAAGGACAGCAGCACGTTGAGCGTCAGCCGTCCCATGCTGCTGGTGGTGTTGAATGATTGGGTCACCGAGACGAAGGCGACGCCATGGCTGTCAAACAGCTCCACGAGCTTGGCGAAGTCGGTGAGGGATCGGGTCAGCCGATCGACCTTGTAGACGACGACGATGTCGATCCGGCGCTCCCGGATGTCGGCGAGTAGCTTCTGCAAGCCGGGGCGTTCCAGGCTCCCGCCCGAGAAGCCACCGTCGTCATAATGTTCCCGGATCAGTTTCCACCCCTCGTGGGCCTGGCTCTTGATGTAGGCCTGCGCAGCCTCCCGTTGAGCGTGGAGGGAGTTGAACTCCTGTTCGAGGCCATTCTCAGTCGAAACGCGGGTGTAGATCGCGCAACGCTGAGGCTTAGCGGAAGCCGGCTTCATTGAATTTCCTCGCCGGCATCCGTTGTGGCGCTTATCGATGGGGACGACGAACGCGCGCCGCGCGAGGCCGATTGTTCGCCTTGCCGCGCGCCAGAGCGCTCGACCTTCCGCCGCCATTGCTCCGTTTCGCGTCACCCTCGCGCTCGCTCGGCCCGATGCGATCTTGACGCCGCACGCCGAAGAACCGATGGCCGTTCCACTTCGTGCCTGTGATGGCGAATGCCACGGCGGACAGGCTCGTATAGGTCGCGCCGTTCCAAGCGAACCCGTCACCGACGACCGTCACGCGCTCAATCCGGCCCTGCCACTCTCGGATCAATAACGCCCCGGGTTTCAGGATCAGCGGATCGCTGGCCGCTCGAGCCGGCGAAACTTCAGAATTCAAGCGGGCGTCGGAGCCGGGCGTCGATGAACTGTTGGAAGCGAACTTGTCCGCCGCGTCGTCTGCCAGTCGGTCCAGCATCCGAGTGGTCTTGCGATCCAGATCGCCGAACGCCTCGGCCTGAAGGCGATAGGCCATGACTCGAAAGAGAAGGCCTCGGGCGAGAGGGGCCGGCGCGAGCCGGCCCCAATGGTTCCTCCAGCGAAGGCGCAGGTCATCGAGAGAGAGACGCTCCAGCTCGCCGAGTTCCGCTTCGAGGCCAATGGCGGTTGGAGGAACCTCGGTCCGGATGGACCCCGCAGTCTCTGGCAGAGCGCGCCGCTCGGTCTCGATCGGACCTGAGCGCAGTGTCTTGCGCATTGCCCCCCTCACCCTTCCGCCGGAGCCGGGCCATCGACGATGACATACGCGCCGGCGCGCTCATCCTTCGCCTTGCGCCGATCGATCCCGAACCCGCGCTTGCGCAGGCCTGTCAGTGCGGCGCGAGTGGTATGGGGAAGCCAGCCCATGGCGTCAGCCAGCTGGTCGACGGTCGCGCCGCCCTCGCGTCGGAGGAGGCCCACGACCGCCGCGAGTTTTGAACCTTCGCGCGGCCAGGCAATTGCCGTGGGCGGCGCGATGATCCCCGCCGCGGCTTCATTATCTGTGGTATTCTTCGGGACCTCGCCGGAAGTCGTCGGCGAGACCCCGGCGGCCCCTTCTATGGCTTCTGCATCTTCGACCGCGATGGCCTTCAGTCCAGCCGCGGTCAACTTCAGCGCGTAAGCTTGCCCATTCGCATGGTCGCACCGCCAAACGTGCGCGCCCGGCTTGGCTTTGATCTCCTTAGCCAATCCCGCGGCGACCAGTTTCGTTGCGATCTTCTGGGCTGCGGCGCCCTTCAGACTCGGCGAAGCAACAATGCAGCGGTCTTCGCGCTGCGCGGCGGCGCTGAGCATGACGAGCTGCGTGTCGGTGAGTTTGATGGACATGGTCTGACCCTTCGTCTCTGGGAGCACGGCCTATCCGGCCCCTCACCAGGACGAGCCCCGGATCGATGCGATCGACGGGGCGAAGGGGTGTCCGCCGGTCATACTCAACCTGCCGACGTCCACATACACGCTCTCTTTCGAAGGAAACGCCAGTCTTTTTGTGCGCACTGGCGCAGTCATTTGGAAGAGAGATAATCAAACTGTACCTACGACGCCGAGTATCTCCGCTCTTCAAAGAATGGCACGCAGCTCGACTTTACCAGCGACGGTGCGAAGGCAACCTTCGTCCGTAACCACGCTCGCGGGCGTGTCATCGTCCACGAAACCGACGGCCGGGTGATCTCGATCGACTTGAAAAAGGATTAGCGCGGCTTTGTCACGTCGTCCTATGGCGCCATTCGCCATAGGTCGCTTTCGACCCGTTGCTGCCCTTCAAGATCGGCCCTATGAACGGGCGGGAAGCGCGAGAAAGCGGCCGTAGGCGCTGCGGGTACAATGCGCCAATGCACGAAGTCGCTGCGCTCCAGCCGCTGCGCGGGGGCGTGAGCCGAGACGCCGGTAGCGATGGAGAGGACAGCGATACCG
>DATJZB010000051.1:0-2286 GCA_035499335.1 Rhizomicrobium sp.
AACTCGTCGATCGCATCGGGCCGTGCATCGTTCACGGCCACGCGTTTGGAGGATTTTTCGGGTGGGGTGTCGCCGATCGCCGTCCGTCGCAAGTAAAGGCGATCGTCTGCATGGAGATCAACGGCAACCCGTTCGAACGTCAGCTGCGTTGGGGACTGACGGCGCAGCCGATGACGTACGAGCCGCCGGTGTCTGCGCCGACCGACTTCACGCTCGTCGAGCGCACGCCGCCCCAAGACTCGCCGAAGCCGATCGCATCGCCGTACAAACTGCAGGCGGAACCGGCTCGCCAATGGAAGAACCTGAAAGGGATTCCGATCGCGTGGATGACGAGTGAAGATGGCGCCGGCGGATCGCCGATCGCCAACGTCGAGTTCCTCAAACAGGTCGGGTGCTCCGTCGAGATGCTGCGGCTGCGGAACTACGGCGTCACGGGCAACGGAAATCTCATGCTGATGGAGAAGAACAATCGCGACGTGTTCGCGGTGCTCAATCGATGGCTCGAGAAGGTGCTCTGATATGGAAAGACCGTGTCAATAACCATCCGACGAGTCGATAAAATTCTGTCCGGTGTTCAATCGCACCTCGAAGCCCGCGCCCGGCTTACGAAGCCATCCGGGCGCGGGCGTTGTTGAAATCCAGTCAGCTGATCGGCCGAGCGACAACGACGATGAATCACTCTGATATTCGCGGGTCGGAACCGCATGACGATGATTCGTCGGGAGCTGCCTCGGTCTAGGGGCGCGAATTAGCGACAGCGTCACGTATCGCATAGAGCAGGCGAGGATTCTCCTTTCCGAAGTCGGCCGATCAGTTCACTGGACCAGCGCCGCCCAGACAAAACCGGTGAGCTCGCGGGCCACGGCGGTGATCACCTGTTGATTCGGTTTGCCGCGTCCGCGCAAGCGGTGGTAGCGACGATACAAGCGCTCCTGGGCAGTCCAGGCGTGCGCGACGATTGGGGCAGCGGCACCCTGCTGGCGCCGCCGCAGCGTGGCGCCCACGAAGGGGCGATGTCGATAGTGCCACGCGGCTTCCACCAGGACGCGCCGCAGGTGCGCATTGCCGGTTTTCGTGATCGCGCCGCGCGCCTGTTTGGTCCCGCTGGAATGCTCGGACGGGACCAAGCCGACGAAGGCCATCGCCCGCGGCGCCGAGGCGAACCGACGGGGGTCGCCGAGTTCAGCGGCGATCGTCAGTGCGGTGAGGTCGTCCACGCCGCGAAAACACCGGAGCCGCTCGACACGCGGCCGCAGCGGCTCGAGCGTGAGGAGCGTGCGCAGATCCTCCTCGACGCTGCGCAACCGCGCGTGGGTTTCGTCCACGCCGCGCAGGTAGGCCCGGTGCGTCTGATCGAGGGCCGGGATCGGCCAGTGCTGCGCACGTAGCCAGGCGTCGTGCCGTTTCGACCACGCCTTCTTTGTGCCGGTGAAGCGACGGCCGTGACGTAAGAGAAATTTCGACAGGCGATGCCGCGCGCGGAGGAGGTCGGCCTTAATGTCCTCGCGACAGCGCAGCAGATCGCGGGCGGCTTCTTCCTGTTCCGTCGGTACATGGATCGCGGTGAGGGCCCCGGCGCGATACAGCATCGCGAGCTGCGCCGCGTCGCGTCGATCCGTCTTGATGCGGTCGCCCGGCCGCCGCGGAATCAACGCGGGGGCGATGACGTCACACGCCACCTGGCGTGCCTGGAGAAATCGTTGCAGCTCGAATCCACAGGGGCCCGCCTCGTAGCAACATCGTACCGATCCCCGCTGGACCAATCGCCCCACAAAGCGCCCAATCGTCGGCAAATCGGAGGCTAACTCCTGCAACGCCGGCGTCCGCTGGTGCGGCAGGAGCACCGCGGCGACCACCGATGCGGCGTGCTGATCAAACGCGACGATGAGCGTAGACTCGTTCACGACCGACCTCCTTGTATGCGGCTCTGCTCGTCGAGCCCAAAGCACTCGTAGAGTAATCCGCGTCTCTACAAGCACAGGTCGGTCTTTCCATATTGTCTAGCGTTGCGGAAATCCAGGCGGCCCGGCAATTCCAGTGTCGTTCCCTCGGAGCATTGGCGTCGGCTGCTGACCACGTGTCGTAATCCTGCACGACCAGTTGGCAGTGCGAGGACGCAGTCCCTCTGATCGCAGCCGCGTTGCAGACCACTTCCGGCGTTGGCTGGCAGGCCCCATACCTTCGATGTCCCCGACCTGAGCGGTGGGACTTGGAGTTGCATACCAGGCGTGCACAATGAACGTCGCCGTCCGAGCCGATCGCGATGGGGACCATGCGAGTCTCGCG
>DATJZB010000052.1:0-8493 GCA_035499335.1 Rhizomicrobium sp.
GTAGCGGAACGACAACAGTTAGCGGCTCAACAGCAGCGGGCGTCAGTGGGTATTACACCGTCCTTGGCGGGACGAATATAAAGCAGTCCTTGTATGATGGCGCACCTATTAGTGGCACGGGCATCGAAAGCGGAACAACGATTTCCGACTTCAAATTGGGGAATATCGACTCTGGATGGAATATTGGCCTTGGTCTTACGCTCAGCCAAGCCGCCAGCTCCACAGCATCCGCGCAGACATTCACAATCGGCGGCGCGCTTTATGCCGCGCCAGCCGGTACGACAATAAGTTTCCTCAACTACATGGGTTATATTTCGGGCGCGGCGACGTCTGGGGCATCCTGCGGCGCTTCGCAATGCACAGGAGCAGGCGGCACAGGAACCTATTCAATGTTCCTGACTGTGACTTCCCCGTCTTCGGGGACTGGCGTTAGGATGTATCCATACGACACGCCAGAAACCGTCTATATCCCGAGCGGCTCGCCTTATACGATTAAACCACAATCGCTGCTTTGGTCGGACTCTTTTGATTTCGGAACTGTTGCCTGGAAGGTGTTTGGGTCTGCCTCAAAATCTTACGCGGTGATTGTAGGAAACACTGCGGAGAGCCGCGTATGGCCTCCGGCGCGAACAACCCACAGGTCTGGCTCTGGAGTAATGTGGACCTTGCCGTCTGGGCTTTATCGAAACGTAGCGGGGGAAACGTTTGGCAACACTATCTATGGCTTTGGCGTTGGATTAAATATGAACTGTCAGCAAAGCACATGGCCTCAGGGTGGGTGCGGTCTGAGCTTTGATAGGGAGAACATTTTTTTGTACAACCTTTTAGGGCGCTACTCGGCCGGCAATAATGGCGGAGGGTTCATGTCGATCAGCAATGAATACGACAAGCAGTATCTGTGCGATATATGCGATTTCCTGACTGTTGGCGGCAACTATATAGGAGAGATGCTACAAGGCCAGGACGAGAGCACTAATACGCAGACCTATTACAGTTATTGCTATGGGTCGTATATGCTTGGCGTGTATAATAGCGGCGGGAGCAATCAAGCTTCATGTTCGGTTGACGCGGGTATGATTTCTTTGGTTCCCGTGTTGCATTCAGGCGGTTCAACGCCGTGGATCGCGCCACCCTATGGCGCGGTTCCAGATACAGCGCCGAGTGCCGGTGCTTCCTACTGCTCAGGCCCTCCGTCTAACCAGTTCCAGGTCATCTTCGGTGTGGTGACGCACTGCTAGTGGAAAAAATCTGACGTTTGAATCCCGGGAGGTATCCCCGGCGCTCTTTGCGCATGCGAATCTTGGCGCATGCGCAGGTGATTTCCATCACTGTTTCGGCTGCGGACCGCTAGCGGCCTCAGGCGCTCGTCAGGGACCGCAACGCCGCTCAAAAGCCCCCTTTCGCGCGCCGAGATAGTCCTTCTCTCGGCTGACGGCGTCGGCACGAACGAGATCATGCGTCGGACCGGCACGTCTAAGACTTGCGTCTGGCGCGGGCAACGCTTCATGCAGGTAGGCTTCGAGGGCCTTATGCGAGACAAGACCCGGCCCTCCCGCATACTGCGGCTCAGCCGGGATGTCGCCGAACGCGTCCTCGCTTTGACGCAGCGCTGAAAGGGGGATGTTGGTGCAGCCGCTTTTCGCGGCGACACTCATGCGCGACTGGCACTCCTGATCCGTAAGCGGTGTTCTGACCTCACCTTTCATTTTGTGCGCACTGGGACGAGTCTGACCTCCTGAAGGAGATAAGGCTTGTGTCTAGACTTGATCCTACGCTTGAGCCTAAGGGCGATGTTGTTCGGCGGATTGAGGTGATCACCGGCGGCGGAGGACGGCGACGTCGTTGGTCGGATGATGAGAAGGCGCAAGCGGTCGAGGAATCGCTGGCGCCGGGCGCGGTCGTTTCGGAAGTGGCGCGCCGACGCGGGCTGACGCCGCAGCAGTTGTTTTCCTGGCGACGCGCGGCGTGCCAGAAGGCGACGACTTCCGATGCGGTCCCTTTCGCCCCAGTGGTTGTCGAACCACCAGAGGAAGCGGCGGCGGCGCAGAGTCGACCGGTCGCTGTTCGTCCGCACGTCATCGAACTCGATGTCGACGGCGCAAGCGTTTGGATCTGGCGCGGCGCGGATGTCGGGATGGTCACGGCGATTGTCGATGCGTTGAAGGGCCGATCATGATCGGCCCGACGGGCGCGGTCCGTGTCATGGTAGCGACGAAGCCCGTGGACTTCCGCAAGGGCGCGGAGGGTCTGGCGGCCTTGGTGCGCGAGACAATGCAGGTCGATCCCTTCGATGGCGCGATTTATGTTTTTCGCGCCAAGCGCGCGGACCGTGATCAAGCTGGTTTTTTGGGACGGCACGGGCGTGTGCCTGTTCGCGAAACGGCTCGAGGACGGCAAGTTCCGCTGGCCAAAGATCGAGGACGGCGTGATCCGCTTATCGGCGG
This sequence comes from Rhizomicrobium sp., assembly GCA_035499335.1. Lineage (GTDB taxonomy): Bacteria > Pseudomonadota > Alphaproteobacteria > Micropepsales > Micropepsaceae > Rhizomicrobium. Next base: position 2,445 of record DATJZB010000052.1, read on the forward strand.
CACAATTTTCGGCGCTGCTCGAAGGCCTGGATTGGAAGCGCGTGCGCGCGAAAGAGACGACGGCGCCCGTTCTAGCCGGCTGATCTGCGGCATAGTGAATCATGGTCTTTATGATTGTCGCGGCGCTTTGAAAAATATGGTCTGCTTCGCTCATGCCGCAGGCAATCGAAGCGCTTCCCGACGACCCAAACGAACTGAAGGCGATGCTCCTTGCCGAGCGGGCGCGCAACGAGCGGCTCGTTCAGATCATCAAGGAGATGCAGCGTCATCGCTTCGGGCGACGCGCGGAGACGCTTCCCGAAGACCAGATGCTGCTGGCGCTCGAAGACGTCGAGCAGTCGGAGGCCGGCGACGCTGCGGCGACCGAACGCCAATCGGCGACGGCCCGCTCGGAGGCCGCGCGGCGGCGCCGACGCAATCGCGGCGCGCTGCCTGCTCATCTGCCGCGCATCGAAACCATCGCCGATATCGACGACAAGACCTGTCCGTGCTGCAAGGGCGCGCTTCATCAGATCGGCGAGGACGTCTCCGAACGGCTCGACGTCGTGCCGGCGCAGTTCCGCGTCTTGGTGACGCGGCGTCCCAAATACGCTTGCCGAGCCTGCGAGGAAGGTGTCACGCAAGCGCCGGCCCCGGCGCGTCTGATCGAGGGCGGCCTGCCAACCGAAGCGACCGTCGCTCATGTGCTCGTCTCCAAATACGCCGATCACCTGCCGCTCTATCGTCAGGCGCAAATCTACGCCCGGCAAGGGATCGACCTCGACCGCTCGACGCTCGCCGACTGGGTCGGGCGCGCCGCCTGGCATTTGCGTCCCCTGCAGGAGCGGCTTCTGGAACATATCCGCGCCTCGACGAAAATCTTCGCCGACGAGACGAGGGCGCCGGTGCTCGATCCCGGACGTGGACGCACCAAGACCGGTCAGTTCTGGGCCTATGCGCGCGACGACCGGCCTTTCGGCGGCGTCGACCCGCCGATCGCCGTCTATGTCTATGCACAAAACCGAAAATCGGATCAGCCGATCGCGCATCTTGCCGGGTTCTGCGGCGTCGTGCAGGTCGACGGTTATGCCGGCTATCGCGCATTGGCGCAGAAGAACAGCGTGCAACTCGCCTTCTGCTGGTCGCATGTCCGCCGCCGCTTCTATGAACTCGCCGCCGCAAGCCCTGCGCCGATCGCCAGCGAGGCGTTGGAGCGCATCGGGGCGCTCTACGCCGTCGAAAAAGACATCCGTGGACGCAATCCCGACGAACGGCGCGGGGCGCGACAGGAAACATCCCGCCCGATCGTCGACGCGCTCGAGCTCTGGCTGCGGGAAAGGCTCGCGCTGATCAGCCAGAAAACCAAGCTCGCCGAAGCGATCCGCTATGCGCTGTCGCGCTGGGACGGCTTGACGCGCTTTATCGACGACGGGCGCATCGAGATCGACTCCAATGTCGTCGAGCGCGCAATCCGCCCCATTGCGCTCAATCGAAAAAATGCTCTCTTCGCCGGTTCTGACGGCGGGGCCGAGAACTGGGCGATCATCGCCTCGCTCATCGAAACCTGCTTATGCCGCGCTCGGCATAAGCACGTTTATGCCGCCCGCCGAACTATGCCGAGCGGACCCGGTATGGCGCGTAGTTCTGGCGCTAGTATCGGCCATCGCATATGCGGCCACCTCTGTTCCATTCGGCATAGTTTGTCATCTCAGAGCGCCTCGAGGAATGCGAGCAGGCTGTCGTTCGGCTGGAAACGGGTTGGCTTGCCGCGCTCGTATGGTGTGAGCTTTGCCAGAGCTGCTTCCTTCAAGGCGAGATGAGCGTGCAGGTAGGTCTGCGTCGTCTCGACCGACTCATGCCCGAGCCACAGCGCGATTAGGGAGCAGTCGACGCCGGCTTGCAGGAGCTCCATCGCAGCGCTGTGCCTCAACACGTGCGGCGACACCCTCTTGGTCTTCAAAGACGGACAACTTTCGCGGGCGACCCGGACATGCTTTCCCAGCAACGACTGAACGCCGTCGGCACTGAGCCGGCCCCCGTGCACGTTGGGGAACAATGCAGTTGCTCCTTTTCTCACCGGTTCCTTGAGCCAGGCCTGAAGTGCGCGCCGTGCGAGTGTGGTCAGTGGAGTGGTCCTCTCCTTCCGCCCTTTACCGACGCATCGCACGTGTGCTCCGGACCCGATGTGAACGGCATCCCGATCAAGCCCAGTCAGCTCGGAGAGGCGTAAGCCTGTCTGGGCCGCGAGCAGCAGCAAGGTGTGATCGCGGCGGCCAAGCCATGTTGTTCGATCGGGCGCGGCGAGAACCGCCTCGATCTCGGGGCGCGTTAGGAAGTGCACCTGTCGCTTGTCGTGGCGCTTGCTCGGTATGGCGAGCACGCGCTGGATCAGCGAGCTGTGTGCCGGCTCCTCGAAGGATACGAACCTGAAGAAGGAGCGGATGGCGGTCAGACGCAGATTACGCGTCTTTGCGCTGGCGCCGCGCTTCGTTTCAAGATCGGTCAGGAACTCGCCGATGAACGTTGCGTCCAGATCGGTGAGCGTCAGGGTCGATGGGGACCTCCGCAACCGCTCTTGCGCGAACATGAATAGTAGCCGGAACGTGTCTTTGTAGGAGGCGATCGTGTTCGCGCTGACGTTACGCTGTCGCATGAGGCGCTCGGTGAAGAAGCGCTCGATCAACGTGGCGACATTACAGGTGGGCTTCATGGCGCCGCCTCCCATCGCCGATCCAACCGCCGCGCGGCTTCCTCCATCAACTCGGGGCAGGTCGAGAGATACCAGTAGGTGTCGCGCACGCAGGCATGACCAAGGTAAGTGGAGAGCAGTGGGAGTTGCTGCTCGACATCCTTGCCTTCACGATACCAATCGAGCAGTGTCCGAATGGCGAAGCGATGACGGAAGTCGTGCACGCGTGGCCCTGTATGATCGCCTGGGCGCCGCAGCCCGATCTCTCGGGACAGTCGCCAGAAGACGCGATGAACGTACTGGTGCAGCAGGCGGCCCCCCTGCTCGGCGACGAAAAAGGTCGAACCGCGGCGTGATCCCAGATGTGCGTCTCGCCGAACGGCGTATCCGCGTAGCGCCATACAGGTCGTGGGATGCAAAGGCACCAGGCGCGACTTGCCGAACTTGGTCAGTCGGACCGTCAGCACGCCGGCGTCGAGGTCAACGTCATCACGCTCCAGGCCGATCGCCTCGGATATACGCATCCCCGTCACAGCTATCAGCCCGAACAGGGTATGGTAGGTCCATCGGCGCAGCCCCTTCTCCGGCGGTAGAGCCAGCGCCGCCGTCAGCAGCGCTTCAATCTCCGCGTCGTCGTAAACATAGGGCTTGGCGCGCTTCCATCCCGGCAGCATGCCGACGGGCGGCACCTCCGTTCTCGGCTCGAAGTTGGCGACATGACGCGCGAAGCCGCGCACGTCGCTCAGCCGCAGCGCCCAGGATGCATTGCGATCAGGCGGCAGTGTCGCCCATTCCAAGGCGAGCTTCGTCGTGATGATCCTGGCCTTGCGCTTTTCCATAAAGGTGACGAAGTCGGCGAGCCGTCGGGTCTGATGCTCGTATTTGTATCCCAGCCCCTTGCGCATGCTCAGGTACTTCTCGAGTGCAGAACGCAGATTGGTCATTGCACGCCTCCTGGCCAAGGCAGGCTCAATGTTCTCAGCGCATCGATGTCGACCTTCGCATAGATCCGGGTGGTGTCATGGCTCTTGTGCCGCAGCAGCTGTCCGATCTCCGACAAGGTTGCGCCGGATCGGAGAAGCTCGGTGGCGAGACTGTGTCGGAAGATATGGGCGCCGCGGTGGGCACAACCTTCGATGCCGGCGCGATCGAGAGCAGTCTTGGCGATCTGGGTGATCGCACATCCGGAAGCAAAGCCGACAGGTGGCGCCAGTGTGCGGACGAACAATCGTCGGCACGACGATTTTGGGCGGCCATCGCGTAAATATGCAGCAATAGCCGCGCCAACATCTGGCGGCAACGGCATCCGTGCTCGCTGTCGGCCCTTGGCGCGAATGAGAATCTCGCTGGCGCGCCAATCAACATCATCGAGCGTGAGCGTTTCGACTTCGTTGGCGCGCAGGCCGAGCCTGGCCAGCAACAACAAAATGGCGTGGTCGCGCCGCCCCATCACCGTCTCCCGGTCGCAACCGTCGAGGGCCTTCCGCACCTGAGCGGCAGACAGATAAGTCGGCAGGGTCGCGAGCTTCCAACCTCGGATCGATGGAACGCAATCCGCCAACGCGCGCGGGTGCAGCTTCCGATGATGCAGGTAGCGGAGAAAGGCGCGCAGCGACGAGCACATCGCCTTGCCCGTTTTCGGGCTCCAATCCTGGGCGTGGCGCTCAATGTAGCCGATCACGTCCGCTTGGCTGATCTTGCACAAGTCGTCGGCGCCGCCGGAGCACACCTCGTTCAGGAACCCGCGAATGATCGGGAGATGGCGGACGATGGTCTTCGGGGCCAAGCCGCGCTCTGACAGCAAGTAAGCAGCGAACTCCTTGAAGATCCGACCGTGCGGGGTAAGAGCCGGCGGAACCACCGGCGCGATCGCGCCGGCCTCGCGCAGCACCGACAGCCATCGCCTGAGCGCGGCTCGGTCGCCGGGTTGGATAGACTGTCTCCCGCCCCGATACTGGAGGTACCGCTCGACGACCTCTTCATCGAGATTACTCAACTTGTAGCGACGGTCCGCGATCCAAATCAGCAGTCCGCCAACCACGTTGAGGCATCGCCAAGTGCCGTGCCGAACAAGCCTCTCTTCGACGAGACGGGCGGCATAGAGTTCGACGAACTGCCCGTGCGGCCCGCTTCTGAGACGCCGGTACAGCTGGCTTCTGCCCAGGTAATTTTTAACTTCCATCTTCCTGTTCTCCGCTGTTTAAAGCGGAGGGACAGAACGAACTATGCCGAGCCGATCCTACGCCGGTCAGTGAGAAATCAGGGGAAAAGCCAACCCGCTCAGCATAGTTCGGCGGGCGGCATAAACGTGCAAGCTCAACGGCGTCGATCCGCAGGCCTACTTGGCCGACGTGCTCACGAAAATCGTCAACGGCCATCTCGCCAGACGTGGCCTGAAAACAGCGCTTACCTTCGTACAGTTTGCGCCGCGCGTGCGCCTAGCAGGCGACCTCCCTCAGCGGCGCCGGCGCGCCGGTTTTCGGGTCGACGTCGTAAAGGCCGCCGAAGCCGATATAGCCGTCGGCATGGAGATGACCGCGACAGCCCTTCAGCAAGGCATGAGCATGCTCGGAGGCGTGGTCCGGCGAGTAGAGGTAGAAGGTGGCCGGCGGCGCCGTCGATCCGTAGGTCCGCTCGTCGCGCACCGCCGTCCGCAACCGGCCGATCTTCGTTCTGTCGCTCCCCGGATCGAGCACGGGAACCGTGGTGTCGTCCGCGTGAACGGCGGAGCCGGCGCGCACATGACGCGCGACGCGCCGGGCCAATGGCTCCAGCAGCGCCGCCAAAGGGCCGACACAGCCGGCCATGACCGAGCGGTCGATCGTCACACCCTCGCGGGCGTAAATGCCAGACTGGCGATGCAGTGGAAGATGATCGCAATATTTGGAGACGATCACATGAGCCAACAGCGCCGGCCCGGGCCGTCCCTTGTCGATCGGCAGCGACGGCATGGGCGCCTGAACGACTACGACGACGCGCTGAAGACGCAGACCGAAACCGCGCGCCTAATCCGCGCACAAGCATTTTAATGCATTAAAAAGGGACTTAAAATGTTTGCGTTCGTTCAAGGTGAAGATCCGCGCGGGCAGGCTCTGGCGCGGCGCGATGGGCGAGAGCCCCGGCTCTCCGAACGTCGTCGCGCGGCCCACCCCGGCGCTTGGCGAGCCGCCGAAGCGGCGCTCGCCTAAGAGGTCAGCGCCCTCTCACCATGAGCACGCTCGAGATCGCGGAGCTAATCGGAAATCGGCGCGACCATGCGTTGCGCGACGCCGATAAAAATGCTCTCCGAGCTTGGCATATTCGTCGACATCACTGACCCCAAATTTGGGGGCAGCTACCGCGACAGTGCCGGCCGCGCTTTGCGCCTCCTAAACCTCCCAA
>DATJZB010000053.1:0-5235 GCA_035499335.1 Rhizomicrobium sp.
GGAGCAGACGCGCTCCTGGCAGGGCCGGACGGGCGAAGATGTGAAGGGTTTCGGATGCCGGCCCGTCGCGGACGCGTGCCGTCGCGCGGCGCTGGGGCCGGCGTCCGAAAGCCTCCAAAGAAGGAAACCGCGAGTCGGAAGGGCGTCTATCCGCCGCGAGCTATGGGGATTTGAGAGTCGCCAGCGACTGTTGGCGACTGGTCGCAATGACCATCGAAGACGATTTCGAGGGATAGAGGGCGCCCAAGCGGTGTTGTCTGCCGGCGTTGGGATGATGTTTTTCGCGGCGGCCGTGCTCGGGAGAGTTGGCTGGAGGACAATTGGGCGAGCGCCAGCGGCGCGGTCGAACGATCCGCAGCAAAAGAGAGGCGAGTTGCGGCGTTGCGGGTGACGCGATCGCGATCATGACGTGTCGATCCTGATCTCAAAGAGCGAAGAGCTGCGCGGAGCGCGTCCGCCTCCAAATGTCTCGATGACGATCATGCGGCCGCCACAGCATGGGCATGGATGCGCGAGGATGCGCGGCTCGGGTTGATTGGCGTCCTCGGAGCACGCGTCGTCTTGTTCGCGTGGCGTCGCCGCGCCGAGCAACTCGCGCACGCGGGCGATGTTTTGGGCGCGGACGCCGCTGGCGAACAGGCCGTAATGGCGAATGCGGTGAAAGCCGGTCGGCAGGACATGGATGAGGAAGCGGCGGATGAACTCGTCGGTTGCCAGCCGCATGACCTTTTGCCGGGCGCGGTGTACGCGCCGGAGCGAAAATCCCTCAATGAAGCAACCGAGACGGTTGGTTGCGCCGGAGCAAAAATCCGGCATTTGAGCAGCCCTTTGCTGTTTTTGGCGAGGGCGGGGGATGAAGCAGGTGGAGCTTTATTTTCAGGTCCGGCATGCAGTCCGGATAGAGGGATTAAGCGAGCGGGCGGCGGCGCGGCGGTTTGGGATCGACCCGAGAACGGTCTCGAAAATGTTGAAGTTCTCGATCCCGCCTGGCTATCGGCGGTTGAAGCCGCCGATCAGGCCGAAACTGGACCCGTTTGTTGCGATCATCGACCGCATTCTCGAAGAGGACAAAAGCCGGCCCAAGAAGCAGCAGCATACGTCGAAGCGGATCTTCGAGCGGTTGCGGGACGAGTATGGCTTCACCGGGCGCATCACGATCGTAAAGGATTACGTGGCGAGCTGGCGGCAACGCTCGCAAGAGATGTTTGTGCCGCTAGCGCATCCGCCGGGTCACGCTCAGGTGGATTTTGGCGAAGCCCTCGGCGTCATCGGCGGCGTGGAGCGCAAGATCCACTTTTTCGCTTTCCACTTGCCGCACTCGGACGCCAGCTTCGTGGTGGCCTATCCGGCGGAAACGACCGAGGCGTTCTGCGACGGCCACGTGAGGGCGTTCGCGTTTTTCGGTGGCGTGCCCAAGTCGATTCTCTATGACAATACGAAGATCGCGGTTGCACGGATCCTGGGGGACGGCAGACGGCAACGAACGCGGGTCTTTACGGAACTCCAGTCGCACTACCTGTTCGAGGACCGCTTCGGCCGGCCTGGCAGGGGCAACGACAAAGGCAAAGTCGAGGGGCTCGTTGGCTTTGCGCGGCGCAATTTCCTGGTGCCGATCCCGGTGTTCGACAGCTTCGAAGCTCTCAACATCCACCTGCTGGAGTGCTGCCGCCGTCGCATGAACGATCGCTTGCGCGGCCATGATCAGACGATCGGCGAGCGTCTGGAGCGCGACTTGGCTGCATTTCAAACTCCGCTACCGCCCGCCTATGACGCCTGCGAGAAAATCGGCACGACGGTTTCATCGTTGTCGTTGGTGCGGTATCGGCTCAACGATTATTCCGTGCCGACATCCTACGGTCACCGCGAGGTGTTTGTGCGCGGCTATGTGCACGAGGTCGTCATCAGCTGCGGCGCCGAGATAATCGCGCGTCATCCCCGCTCCTATGAGCGGGAAGATTTCGTGTTCGACCCGTTGCATTATCTCGCGCTGATCGAGCGGAAGATCAACGCGCTCGACCAGGCCGCTCCGCTCGTTGGCTGGAGGCTGCCGGAAGAGTTCGCGACATTGCGGCGTCTTCTGGAGGCCCGCATGGGCAAGCAGGGCAAGCGTGAGTTTGTCCAGGTTCTGCGCCTCATGGAAGCATTCAAGATCGAGGACGTGACCGCCGCCGTCCGCGACGCGATCGAGCGCGGGGCCATCGGTTTCGACGCTATCAAGCATCTCGTGCTGTGTCGGATCGAGCGGCGACCGCCGCGCCTCGACATGACAGTTTATCCGTATCTGCCGCGAGCAACCGTCGCGACGACCTCGGCGAGCTCGTATATGGCCCTCCTGGCGGGAGGCGCGGCATGACTGACACACCGCAAATTTTGCTGGCTCACTATCTGAAAGCCCTCAAGCTTCCAACGTTCCTCCGCGAATATGACAAGCTCGCCCGTCAATGCGCCGCCGAGGGCGTCGACCATATCCGTTACCTACTGCGGCTTGCCGAACTGGAACTGATCGAGCGGGAGCGGCGGATGGTCGAGCGACGGATCAAGGAAGCGAAGTTCCCAGCCGTCAAAAGCCTCGATAGCTTCGACTTCCAGGCTTTGCCGTCCCTCAACAAACCCCTGGTGCTGGAACTCGCCCGCTCGGAGTATGTCGCTCGTCGTGAGAACATCATCGCTGTCGGCAACAGCGGCACGGGCAAGACGCATATCGCCTTGGGATTGGGGCTGGCCGCCTGTCAGAAGGGCCTGTCGGTCGGCTTCGTCACCGCCGCGGCCCTGGTCCACGAGTTGATCGAGGCCAGAGATGAAAAACGGCTTCTGCGTCTGCAACGCCAGCTCGCGATGCATAAGCTGCTCATCATTGATGAACTCGGTTATGTGCCTCTGTCGCAAACCGGAGCCGAACTGTTGTTCGAGGTCTTCAGCCAGCGCTATGAGCGAGGCGCGATGATCGTCACCAGCAATCTGCCGTTCGACGAGTGGACGAGCGTGTTCGGCTCCGAGCGTCTGACCGGCGCTCTGCTCGACCGATTGACCCACCACGTGCATATCTTGGAGATGAACGGAGAGAGCTACCGCCTCGCCCATTCCAAGAAAGGCGTCCGTCGCGAAAAACCGCAACCCCCGTCAAAGCCCAGTCCTGACGAATAACGCGGTGCGACATGAAGCCCAAGGCCGGCACATTCGTTTGTTCAAGCGTGATGCATTTTTGCTCCGGCCCGACGATGCAAAATCACTCCGGCGTTGACACCATCGCTGTTGCAAAGCGACAGAGATTCAGAACCTGCCGTCGAAATCAATGACGGAGGCCACTAGCAGTCTGTCGGACTTAACACCGCGCGATCGTTTGGTTTAGAATCGACGCGTTGATTCTCGCTTGATGACGAGCGCCTGTCGATGGCCAACTTCCGCCCGATAGACCGGCAGACCGGATTTTTGTTGCCGCCCTCGGTTGACGAGTGGTTGCCGGAGCGGCATCTGGCGCGCTTCGTCGTGGAGGTGATCGACGGCCTCGACCTGCGCGCGATGAGTGGGGATTATCGCGGCTCCGGCTCGGCGTCCTATCATCCCTCGATGCTGCTCGGGCTTCTGGTCTACGGCTATGCGACGGGCGTGTTTTCGAGCCGCAAGCTGGAGCGGGCGACCTATGACAGCGTGGCGTTCCGCTTCATCGCCGCCAACGACCATCCCGACCACGACACGATCGCGGCGTTCCGGCGTCGGTTCTTGAAGGAGATCGAGGCGCTGTTCGTTCAGGTTCTGCTGCTGGCGCGCGAGATGGGCGTGCTGAAGATGGGGACGGTGGCGCTCGACGGCACGAAGATCCACGCCAACGCCAGCCGGCACAGCGCGCTGTCTTATGAGCACGCGGGCAAGATCGAAGCGCAGCTCAAAGCCGAAGTGGCCGATCTGATGGCGAAAGCCGAGGCGGCGGATACGGCGGATGCCCCCGACGGCCTGTCGATCCCTGAAGAACTGGCGCGGCGCGAGGAACGCTTGCGCAAGATCGCCGAAGCGCGCGCGAAGATCGAAGCGCGCGCCAAGGAGCGTCACGCGCGCGAGTTGGCGGAGCATGAGGCCAAACTCGCGGCGCGCGCGGCCAAGACGGCGGCGACGGGCAAAAAGCCCGGCGGCAAGCCGCCAGAGCCGCCGACCGAGGGACCGCTGCCGAAAGATCAGATCAATCTCACCGACGAGGACTCGCGCATCATGCCGGTGGCGGGCGGCGGCTTCGATCAATGCTACAATGCGCAGGCCGCGGTGGCGGCGGGAAGCCTGCTGGTGGTCGCGGTCGATGTCGTTCAGGCGCCCAACGACAAGCAGCAGGTCGAGCCGATGCTGGACAAGATCGGGGCCTTGCCGACGGAGTTGGGTGAGGCCGAAAATCTGTTGGCGGACACGGGCTATTTCAGCGGCGCGAATGTTGAGGCCTGCGAGAAGGCGGGCGTGGAGCCGGTGATCGCAATGGGCCGTCAGCCGCATCATCCGCCTCTGGCCGAACGCTTCGAGAAGACGCCGGAGGCGCCCGAAAATCCGACGCCGGTCGAGGCGATGGCGCATCGGCTGAAGACGCCGGAAGGCCGTAATCTCTACGCCCTGCGCAAGCAGACTCCCGAACCGGTGTTCGGCATCATCAAATCCGTGCTCGGATTCCGTCAATTTTCGATGCGTGGACTGGAAAAGGCGCGCGGCGAGTGGAGCCTTGTGACCATGGCCTGGAACATGAAGCGGTTGTTCGTCCTCAGCGCCGCCTGAAGCGGGCTCCGCCGACTCGATGCAGCCCAAAACACCCGTGAGAGGGTCAAAGGAGGCGCCACAGAGAGCCTCCTGGACGCGACAAGGTGTAAAATGAACCTGCGACGCGGCAAAAACAGCCGCGCCAGGAAATTCCAAACTTCAGCCCGACAGGCTGCTAGGCTGGTCGAGCTATGGCGGGAACTAGGTGATGACGGCGTGAGGCAAGCGGCGTAACGGGGTTGGTGACGAGCCGACCCGAACCTCCCGAAGGAGCGTTACGCCATGACCGAGAATAGAGTTGTTCCTCTCCGCCAGCCAGACGCAATCGACGATCCGCTCACCGAAATTCTACGTAGCGGGGCTCGTCGGCTGGAGCCGCAGGCCGAATGCATGCTGGTGCTGATCGGCGCGACGCCCGAGGGCAAGAAAGAGCTGATCGCTTTCCAGACGGGCATCCGGGAAAGCGCGCAAAGCTGGAAAGAATTGCTCGTCGGTTTAAAGACG
>DATJZB010000054.1:0-3801 GCA_035499335.1 Rhizomicrobium sp.
CGCGCAGTATGTCGACCTCGACATCAAGGACGGCGTGGCCGACAAGCCGCATCCCGCGCGGCTCCCGGCGAACATCTTCGGTTCAGACGACCCCAACTGGGAGGCCTATGCCACGCCGTCGCGCGACGCACGCATCCGCGCGGCCGCGGCGCAGTTCTACCGCGACCTCCGGGACATGATCGCGCTGTGGGTGAGTCGCGATCCCCGCATCGTCCATGACGGGAATTTCCTGAAATCCGACCTGGCAAAAGCCTATGCGGACGAATCGCAGGCCTGCACGATCAGCTATCTCAACTCGGCGAAACGCCCCGTCGCAATGACGTTCGACGATATGATGCACCGGCTCTTCGCGATGTCCTTCGACCCTTATGACTGCATCGAATTGCGCTGGGGCGCTTCGGGCGAGGAGCGAACGACCTGCACGGACGGATCCGTCAAACTGCGCTGGTACGACGCGGAGCAGGCGCTGCGCGACGCGCCCGAGAGGCCTGAGCGGGCCGACACCGCCGTTTCCCTCGACGCTCTGGCGCGCCGCGGCGACCGCGTCCGCCCGCCGGACGTCGACATCAAGGCATTGATCGACGCCATGCCCGAACGCATCGGCTTCACGGGCATGGAACCGGTCGGCAGGTGACGCTCAATAGGCCCGCGAAATCAGCACTTCTTCGACGCCGGGCTTACCCGTGAAGATGCAGGGACGAAAGCTTTTCGGCTGGACGAGCGGCGCGTTGCGCAATGTAAGTTTGAGCGACTTGAGGCGAACGTCGATCGCCTCGAGTTCTGCGCCGCTGGGCTTGCACCATGAAGCGCGCACCCAGCCCTTGAATTCGCCGCCATCGTCGTCGTCGCCGGCCGCGCCGAAATATTCGGCGAGCGCTTCGAACGTCGCGATGTCCGACCGGATGTTGGCGTCGAGACGCGCCTTGGCCTCCTTGAACAGGTTGGCCTGGATCTCCGCGAGCAGACCCGGAACCTGCGCCACGAACGCATCGCGGGGCAGTGCCTGGGACCTGATCTTGTCGCCGTCGCGCAGCGCGTCGCGACGCATGAACGTGACCTGACCGCCGGCCGCATCGCGTGGCCCGATCTCCACGATGATGGGCGCTCCGCGCCGCACCCAGTTCCAGCGCTTGTCGGCGGACTTCGTCGATCGCGCATCGAGCAGCACGCGCAGCCTTTCATCGAAAGCACGCTGGCCGCGCAGCGCGGCGACCAGACCGTTGGCGAATTCCAGGACCTGGGCATCCTCCGGCTTGTCGCGCAGCATCGGCACGATGACGACCTGCCGCGGCGCGACCGCAGGCGGCAGGCGCAGGCCATCGTCGTCGCCATGCGTCATGATCACGCCGCCGACCATGCGCGTCGAGACGCCCCAGCTCGTCGTGTGGCAGTAGGAGAGCTCGCCGGAATCGTTCTGGAACCGGATGTTCTGCGCTTCGGCAAAATGCGTTCCGAGGAAATGCGACGTTCCCGCTTGAAGGGCCTTCCCGTCCTGCATCATCGCTTCGATCGAGTAGGTGTTGACGGCGCCCGGGAAGCGCTCGTTCTCCGGTTTCTCGCCGGCGATCACGGGCAGCGCGAGCGTCTCTTCGGCGAAGACGCGGTAGACTTCGAGCATGCGCATGGTCTCTTCGACGGCATCCTTCTCGGAGGCGTGCGCCGTGTGCCCTTCCTGCCAGAGGAATTCCGTCGTGCGGAGGAAGAGACGCGGGCGCAACTCCCAGCGGACGACGTTCGCCCATTGGTTGAGCAGAACCGGAAGGTCGCGATGGCTCTTGATCCAGCGCGAAAATGCGTCGCCGATGATCGTCTCCGAGGTAGGCCTGACGACATAGGGTTCTTCGAGCTTGGCCTCCGGGTCGGGTACGAGCTTGCCGTCGATATTCTTGAGGCGATGGTGCGTCACCACCGCCATCTCCTTGGCGAAACCTTCGACGTGTTCGGCTTCCTTGGCGATGAAGGATAGCGGAATGAACAGCGGGAAATAGGCGTTCTCGTGGCCCGTCTCCTTGATGCGCCGGTCAAGATCGCGCTGCATCTCCTCCCAGACGCCGTAGCCCCAGGGCTTGATCACCATTGCGCCGCGAACCGGCGACGGTTCGGCCATGTCGGCCTCGCGCACGACGGCCTGGTACCATTGGGCGAAAGTGGACCGGTTTCCGGTCATTCGGGACACGCTGAGGGCGCGTTGGGACATGAAGCGCTCGCGAATTGCTCTGTTAACCCAGGTTTCGTAAGAAGGAATTGGCCGATTTGCAACCGAAGCCCGGGCACATAGCCGATATGGCGAATCAAAGCTTGTCACACGGCGTTTCCAGCGGCGCCCTGGCTCCCACGCATGCCGGAACCGACCGGCGGCGCACCGGCACGCCCGCATTCGCCGGCTTCGAATGGGCGATCGCGATGCGCTACCTGCGGGCGCGGCGGGCGGAGAGCTTCGTCTCGGTCATAGCGGGGTTCTCGCTGGCCGGCATAGCCCTGGGCGTTGCGACTCTGATCATTGTCATGTCGGTGATGAACGGTTTTCGCCACGAGCTGCTGGGCCGGATTCTTGGCCTCCAGGGCCATGTGATCGTCCAGGGCGAAGGCGGATATCTCGCCGACTTCGACGCCGCGGCGCAGCGCATCCGGGCCGTGCCCGGCGTGCTGCGCGTTGCGCCGATCGTCGACGGCCAGGCGCTCGCTTCCGGCGGCGGAACCTCGCCCGGCGTTCTCGTGCGCGGCATCCGTGCCGGCGATCTTGCCTCTCTGAAGTCGGTTTCGGAATCGCTCTCCGACGGCGCGCTCAGCCGGTTTCGCGGCGGGGACGCCGTGATCGTCGGCGCGCGCCTCGCACACAAGCTCGGCACGGGACCGGGCGGGACGATCACGCTGATCGCGCCGCGCGGCAACGTCACGCCGTTCGGCGTCACGCCGCGCATCAAGACCTACTCGGTCGCCGGCACCTTCGAGATCGGCATGAACGAATATGATCAATCCTACGTCTTCATGCCGCTCGACGAGGCGCAGCTATATTTCAACATGGGCAACTCCGTCACCGGGCTGGAGGTGATGGTCGCCGATCCCGACGCGGTGAACTCCATGATCGGCCCGATCGCCGAAGCCGCCGGCCCCTATGCCCGCGTGCTCTCCTGGCAATCGATCAGCTCCAGCCTGTTCGAAGCGCTCGAGGTCGAACGCAACGTGATGTTCCTGATCCTGACGCTGATCATCTTGGTCGCTGCTCTCAACATCGTTTCCGGCCTCATCATGCTTGTGAAGGACAAATCGGCAGACATCGCGATCCTGCGCACCATGGGCGCCACGCGCGGCGCGGTGATGCGTGTCTTCCTGATCGCCGGCGCCAGCATCGGCGTGATCGGCACGATCCTCGGCTTCGTCATCGGTGTGGTGTTCTGCAGCAATATCGAGTCGATCCGGCAATTCCTCTCCTCGTTGACCGGAACCAATCTGTTCAATCCGGAGATCTACTTCCTTTCCCGCATGCCGGCGGAGATGGACCCCGGCGAAGTCATTGCGGTCGTGCTGATGGCGCTCGGTCTCACCTTCCTCGCCACGCTTTACCCTTCGTGGCGTGCGGCGCGGCTCGATCCCGCGGAAGCTCTGCGTTATGAGTGACGCGCTCCGCCTCGAGAATGTCACGCGCACCTATCCGCAAGGCGAGGGCGTGCTCGAAGTCTTCCGCGGCATCAGCCTGTCGCTCAAGCCCGGCGAACTGGTCGCGCTGGTCGGCCAGTCCGGCGCCGGCAAATCGTCGCTGCTGCATATGGCTGGCCTGCTCGAGGCGCCGACCAGCGGCGA
>DATJZB010000055.1:0-8192 GCA_035499335.1 Rhizomicrobium sp.
GCGCCGACCTGCCAGGACCAGGACGGCGGGACCATCAAATGCGGTACGCCGGGCGCCATGCCGGTCGGCTGGACGCCGACGCCGCAGCACCTTCTGGAAGTGAGCAGGGCCCAGCCGCCGGGCACGGACATGGCGAACGGACTGCAGGCGCTTTATCTCATCGCGCTCCTCCTCGGCCTCATCGCGCTCCTGCCGGAGTTCGACGGCACGCACGCTGCGGATTGGGGACGCCAGGAAGGCGACGCCGACGAATAGCAGGCGGCCTATCTGGCGCGCTCGCGGATGATCGGGATCGACGCGAAGACGAATTCGACGTCGGCCGGATCCAGCCCGTCGCACACCCGCGCCATCCACAATGCAAATTCTCTGAGATCCTCGTCGATCTGATCTTCGGGCGGACGCGGCTCGAAGCGATCCCAGAATCCGTAGATGAAGGCGAGCGAGGGACGGCCCCGGCCCAGATCGCCGAGTTCCAGCGCATAGAGATGGCCGTTGGCGCTGCGCCAATATTTCCGGCCGGCGCGGAAGCCAACTGCCCGCTCGAGCGATTCCGCAATCTGCGGACGCACGTCGAGCTCCTGCTCGAAGATCAGCGGATCCGCGCGCAGTCCGGCGAGTTCCGCGGTGTCCGGCACGACGAACCTCATGTTCCGACCCAACGCTTGAGGAAGGGCACGATCGCCTTGACGATGTCCGGCCCGCGATCATCCTGAAGGAAGTGGGATGCGCGGTCGAAGTTCACCGGTCCTTCGGCATGCGGCAGCAACTGCATCAGCCGGTCGCGATACGCGACGTCGAAGACCGGGTCGTCGATTCCCCAGACGATCTGGATCGGCGTTTTGGCGAGTTCACCGAGCCGCAGTTCGATTGCGCGCATGTCGGCCCAGCCGCGATCGCCCTCCACGAGAGGAATGGAACGCGGCCAGGTCATGACCACGGTCTCGGAGTCGGGCTCGTCGTAGATGTGGTGGTACGCGCGTTTTTCGGCGGACGTCATGCCGCGTTTGGTGATGGTCGACGGCCCGCCGTGACTCAGCACCTTGAAGCGCTTCATGAAGATCGGTCCGATCAGGGGCGCATGCCACGTCGTCCAGGGCCGCGGGCTCTGGTGGAACGGACCCTTATAGTCGGTGAACGCCCACGTGTTCATCAGCACCAGCGCCTTGACGCGCGACAGGCGCTGCAGCGCGACGCCGATCCCTTGCGGGCCGCCCCAATCCTGGCCGACGATCGCAAATCCGTTGAGCTCGAGGTGATCGATCAGCGCGACGAGGTCGGCAATGTGATGGGCCAGGGAGTAGGCGGTATCCACACGCGGCTTGCTGGAATAGCCCGCGCCGATGCAGTCCGGCACGACGACGCGATAGCCGGCCGCCTTCAACGGCTCGATGAAGTCGCGATAGAGGAAACCCCAGGTCGGATTGCCGTGCAGCAGCAGCACGGGCGGCAGGGACGGGTCGCCCTCGTCGACATAGGCCATGCGACGGCCGTTCACGCGGGCGGATTTCTGGTCCCACGGGAACAAGGATTTGATCCAGTCGGGCTTCGGCGGCGTATCCAGCATCTGGCTTCGCTTTCGCAAGTCCGGCTACTATTCCACCGCACTCGCAGGGACGCAAAACATGACGACGGCTCACGATTTCAGCTTCAAATCGATCGACGGCGGCGCTCTGCCGATCGCGAAGTTCAAGGGCAAGGCCGTGCTGGTCGTGAACGTCGCAAGCCAGTGCGGGCTGACGCCGCAATATGCGGGCCTCGAAGCGCTGTGGAAGGACAAGGGCGGCAAGGGGCTCGTCGTCCTGGGCGTGCCGGCGAACAATTTCGGCGCTCAGGAGCCCGGCACAGAGAACGAGATCAAGACCTTCTGCGAGACGCGGTTCAACGTCGATTTCCCGATGACCGCGAAGGAAGACGTGATCGGCGCCAATGCCCATCCGATGTACAAGTGGCTTGCGGGCGAGCTCGGCGAGGATGCCGCGCCCAAATGGAATTTCCACAAATACCTGATCAACAAGGACGGCACGATCGCAGGCGTATTCGGCCCGCGCACGACGCCGGACGATGCGGCGATGAACGCGGAAATCGACAAGGCGCTGTCGCGCTGACCGCGAGGCGACGGTTCAGAACTGCGGCTTGACGCCGTTCTTTTCCATCACGATCGATCCGACGACGGGGCCGCCGTCCTTGCCCGTGATCAGGTTGGCGAACACGGCGAGGCCGCTCCTGGCGTCGGTGTTCTTGGCCGGAACGATGGCGACGATCGCGGTCTGCGGCGTGACGTCCACCGTCGCGAGGCCCGTGCAGGGCTTGTCCTTGGCCATCGCGGCGAGGCCGACGCATTTGCCGTTGACCATCGCCGAGCCGTGATAGGTCACCTGCAGCTTCATGGCATCGCCGCCGGTGACCGTCGCGTTCGTCATGCTGCCGGCCTGCGTCGCGCCGCTGTGCACGGTGGCCACCGTCGCATTGGTCATGCTGCCCATCGCCGCCGGCTTGGCGCCGTCCGGATGGTGATCCCAGGGGTAGGAGCCTTCGCCGAGGCCCTTGAGCGGGATGATGTGGATCTCCTCGGCCATCAGATCGCCGTTCGGCGCGGGCACCGACGTGATGCCGACGAAGTCCGTCGGCTTGATCTGATCGAGGCGGCGCGGCTCGACCGCTGAGTAGATCGTGGTCGGCGCGATGGCGCCCGTCACCGTCGTTCCGTCGGCCTTGGTGATGGTCACGCTCTTGGCGTCGATGCTGGCGATGGTGCCGCGCACGAGCAGCGGCACGGTCGGCGGCGCGTCGGCGGCCCAGGCGCTGGCGGCGCCGAGCATGAGGACCGATGCGAGGATCAGCGGACGAAATGACATGAGCGTGTCTCCGATTTGGCCGGCGGCAATGCATACCAGTTCGCGCCGTTGCGCAAGGCGCCCACGATCAGTTTACCGCGCCCGTCAGCCCGGCCGCGCCTTCAGCAGGATCTCGATCCTTCGGTTGCGCGCCTCCTTCTTGTCGTCGCCCGTCGCCACCTTCAGACGCGTCTCGCCGAAACCCTGCGATGAGACGCGCTGGGCGGAGACGCCTTCGTGGACGAGCGCATCGGCCACGGCCCGCGCGCGTTTTTGCGAAAGGGCGAGATTCTGGTCCGCGGGGCCGGCGGTGTCGGTATAGCCGCACACCATGATCGAGGTGTGGACATAGGTGCCGAGCAACGCGCCCAGCGGCTCGAGGATGTCGTCAGCCGTCAGCGCGCCATCCTTGGCGAACAACCTGTCGCTGCGCAGGATCACCGAGATGTCGTCGCCCATGCGCGCGATGGTGATGCCGTTGCCGTGCACATGACGGCGCAGGTCGGATTCGAGCGAGTCCATATAGGAGCCGACATGCGCGACCGCGAGCGGCGGGGCGACGAGCGTCGGCACCGGCGGCACGAAGGGTGCGGCAGCGTGTGCCTGCGGCTTCTGCTGCACGGGTTTGGCCGTCGGACGCGGCGCCGCAACCGATGTCTGCGGATAGAGCGGCGTTTCGAGCGGCCGTTGCGTGCAGGCGCAAACGGCGACGGCCAACAGCGGAACCAGAAGTTTTTTCGGGCGTGCGGGGGCGAGAGGCAGCATGAGACATCCGTCAGGTTCCGCCACCGAACCGGTGGCGGATATTTGGCCGATCCCCGCACCCCTGCTAAAGATGGAGCAACTTCTATCCAAAACCGACGAGGTGGGGAAATGAATCTGTTCGATCTGTCCGGGAAAGTGGCGCTCATCACCGGCTCGACCAAAGGCATCGGCGAGGCCATCGCCCACCGCCTGGCCGAGCATGGCGCCAAGGTCGTAGTGTCGAGCCGCAAGGCCGACGCCTGCGAGAAAGTCGCCGCCGACATCAATAAGGAACGCGGCACCAAGGTCGCCGTGCCGATCCCCTGCAATATTAACTATAAAGAACAGCTCCAGATGCTGGTCGACGAGACCCACAAGCAGCTCGGCAAGATCGACATTCTCGTCTGCAATGCGGCGCTCAACCCGGCCTACGGCCCGATGTCCAAGATCGCGGACGATGCTTTCGACAAAATCCTCGGCGCCAATATCCGCTCCAACCACTGGCTCGCACAGATGGTGCTGCCCGACATGATCGAGAAGAAGGACGGATCGATCATCATCGTGTCGTCGGTCGGCGGCTATCGCGGCAGCCCGGTGATCGGGACCTACTGCATCTCGAAGGCTGCGGACCTCCAGCTCGCACGCAATCTCGCCATCGAGAACGGCCCCAACAATATCCGCGTGAACTGCATCGCGCCCGGCCTGGTCAAGACCGATTTCGCGCGCGCGCTGTGGGACACGCCGGAGGCCGAAAAGCGTTCGAGCAGCACCACGCCGCTGCGCCGCCTCGGCGTGCCGGACGATATCGCCGGTGCCGCCGTGTTCCTGGCGTCCAGGGCCGCGTCGTGGATGACAGGTCAGTCAATCATCGTCGACGGCGGCTCGCTCGCCTGATCCGTTCCGCTAGCGCAGGAGTGATGCGGCGGCCTGGGCGACCGTGAGGAGGAGGCTGGCGACGAGCGCGCCTGTCCCTGCATAGGCCCAGCGCTTCCAGCCGCGGCGTCCGGCGAACACGCTGGCCGCGAGAAGCGCGCGCGCGTCGCCGAAATATTTGCGGAACTCTTCCGGCGCCAGATCGCCGTCCAGCACCTGGACGAGTGCGTCCAATCCTTCGCGCTGGTCGAGCAGGATGAAGAGCGGCCGCACGAGGAGCAGCGCGCCGATCGCGCCGCAGAGCGCGGCGAGCAGGCCGAGCGCCTCGGCGAGCGTCATTTTTTCAAAAACGGCGGCGCGGCCGGCCCCGACAAATGTTGTTTGAGATCCTTGAACAGGTCGGCGTCGAAGGAGGCAGCGATGCTCCGCCCTTCCGGAAGCGGCGCGACGCCTTCCGGCCCGAGGAAGAAGCTCTTCGCGCCGCCGGGCGTAGGCAGAAGAATCGTCACGGTCTCGATGATGGCGTCAGGAAACTCCTTCGACGCGGCGTCGAGCATTTCGAGCGTGCCTTTCGCCCAGTTCGCCGCCGCCCGGACTTCGCCGCGGGACCGGATCGAAAGCGCCGGCCGCGGCGCATCGGCGGCGGCACGGCCGAGGCGCAACGCCGACGTCGCGATCTGCACGGCCGCTTCATCCTCGACCGGCGGCGCCGGCCAGTCGGGCAAGCCGCACGCGCGCGCCACGCGCTTCAGCAAGGCGTAGCTCACACCCTCGGGCGAGCCGCCTTTCTCGATTTCGCTGATCCGCGCCTGGCTGACACCGATCCGTTTTCCGAGTTCGAGCTGGCTGAGCCCGCTCTTCGCCCGCATCTGGCGGACGAAGCGCGCCGCCTCCTGCACCGCGTCGGCGTTCTCGTACGCATCGCGGTTTGCGTCGTAATGGACGTCGCCGACGATCCGGCGGATCGCCTGCTCTCGGCGTTTGCGTTCATTGGCGGATTTCGAGATGCTCATATGCGATCACAACGCTGCGCGGCGCAGCGCCTCCGAAATCAGTTGCCCCTCGTCGATCGAGTCGACGACATGGCCGACGGCGACGATCTGCGCCTGAAGAAGCGCGAAGCGGTAGACCATGGCTTCGTCGGCGGCGCGAAAGTAGGCGAGCCCGTCTCCGGTCTCGATCCGGTCGTCGGCCAGGGTCGTGCGATCGACGATCGCCTCGGCGATGCGCGACAGCAGCAGTGCGGCGGCGAACCGGTCACGGCCGAATGCGGCGTGATATTCGCGTTCGGCATCGATGCCTCCAGCCGGATGGGTGAACCAGACTCCCATCGCTGCCCCCTTATATAAGGAATTCCTTATTGAAGTCAAGTCAATAAAGGGCACAGTAAACTGGTTCGTTTCGCTTACGATTTACGAAATACTATTCGGCCTATACTTCGGCGACAAATAAACCGAGGGAAGTCTCTCTCAGACCCCAAGTACCGCATCGGCGCTCTTGAACGGCAGTCCTTGCGCGTCGGCGACGGCCTTATATGTCAGCACGTTCTTGTAGACGTTGAGACCGGCAAGCAGGTGCTTGTTCGCCTTCATCGCCTTCTCCGCGCCCTGCTGCGCCAGGGCGATGGTGAAGGGCAGCGTCGCATTGTTGAGCGCGAAGGTCGACGTGCGCGCCACGGCGCCGGGCATGTTGGCGACGCAATAGTGCACGACATCGTCCACCACATAGGTGGGATCCGCATGGGTCGTCGCATGGCTGGTCTCGGCGCAGCCGCCCTGGTCGATGGCGACGTCGACGATCACCGAGCCTTTCTTCATCTGGCTGACCATCTTCTGGGTGATCAGTTTGGGCGCCGCGGCGCCGGGAAGCAGAACGCCGCCGATGACGAGATCGGCGCTGACCACCTGTTCCTCGATCGCGTCGATGGTGGAGAAGAGCGTGTGCATGCGCGAGCCGAACTGCTGGTCGAGCTCGTTGAGGCGATGCAGCGAGACGTCGAGCACGATGACATGCGCCTCCAGTCCCATCGCCATGCGCGCGGCGTTGGTGCCGACGACGCCCCCGCCCAGCACCACGACTTTCGCTGCCGGCACGCCCGGAACACCGCCGAGCAACTGGCCGCGGCCGCCCTGCGCGATTTCGAGGCAATGGGCGCCGGCCTGGATGGACATGCGTCCCGCCACTTCGCTCATGGGCGCCAGCAGCGGCAGGCCGCCCCGCGCGTCGGTGACCGTTTCGTACGCGATGCAGATCGCGCCGCTCGCGAGCAGCGCCTTGGTCTGCTCCGGATCGGGCGCGAGATGGAGATAGGTGAAGAGGACCTGGCCCGGCTTCAGGCGCTTGATCTCGACCGGCTGCGGCTCCTTGACCTTCACGATCATATCGGCGGCGCCGAACACCTCTTCCGCCGAGGAGACGATCTTGGCGCCGACCCGCGTGTACAGCTCGTCGTGCAGGCCGATGCCCTCGCCTGCCATCGTCTCGACAAACACCTCGTGCCCGCGCGAGGTCAGCTCGCGAACGGCCGGCGGCGTCATGCCGACGCGATATTCGTTGTTCTTGATTTCCTTCGGCACGCCGATGCGCATGGGGCGATCCTTCTCAGCTGAGCTGCATGAGGACGGCGCGGACGCCGTCGACCATACGGGTGATATCGTCTTCGGATGCGATGAGCGCCGGCGCCAGCGCGATGGTGTCGCCGCCGACGCGAACGACCAGGTTCTGGTCGCGGAAGGCGCGCCCGATCGCCTCGTAGCCGCGCCGACCCGGCGCCTTCGGGTCGGGCTCGATGTCGATGCCGGCGGCGAGCCCGCAATTGCGGATGTCGGCGACGAACGGCGCGCCTTTCAGCGAATGGACGGCTTCCTCCAGCACGCGCTCCAGCTTGCGTCCGCGTTCGAACAGCCCTTCGTCGCGATAGAGGTCGAGCGTCGCGAGCCCCGCCGCGCAGGCGAGCGGATGGCCGGAATAGGTGTTGCCGTGGAACAGTTCGATGGCGTGGTCCGGGCCGTGCATGAACACTTCGTGGATCTTGTTCGATACGATGACGCCGCCGAGCGGAACGGAGCCGTTGTTGACGCCCTTGGCGAAGGTGACGATGTCGGGCGTCACGCCGTAGCGCTCCGCCGCGAACGCATGGCCGACCCGGCCGAAGGCGGTGATGACCTCGTCGAAGATCAGCAGGATGCCGTGGCGGTCGCAAAGCGCGCGCAGGCGCCCGAGATAATCCGCAGGCGGACCGAACACGCCGGCCGATCCCGCGAAGGGTTCGACGATCACCGCCGCGATCGTCTCGGCGCCGTGCAGCGCGATGAGGGCGTCGAGCGTCTCGGCGTACTTGGCGCCGCCTGCCGGTGTGCCGCGCGTGAACGCCATCGTCGCCTTGTCGTAGGGCAGCGGCAGGTGATCGTCCGTGCCGGGTACGAGCGGACCGTAGGGTTTGCGGTTGTTCGCGATCCCGCCGACGGAAACGCCGCCGAAATTCACGCCGTGATAGCCGCGCTCGCGTCCGATCAGGCGGAAGCGGCCGCCCTGCCCCGCACGCAGATGATAGGCGCGCGCGATCTTGAGCGCGGTGTCGGCCGCTTCCGAACCCGAATTGACGAAGAAGACATGATCCATTCCGGCGGGCGCGAGCGCCGCGAGCCGCTCGGCGAGCGCGAAGGCGGCCGGATGCGCGAACTGGAACGTCGGCGCAAAATCGAGCTGGCCCGCGGCCCGGCGAATCGCCTCGACGATCGG
>DATJZB010000056.1:0-36368 GCA_035499335.1 Rhizomicrobium sp.
AATTTGCTGTGTGTCGTTCTCGAATTTGAGCCCGGCCCGCAACTGACGTACCGCTCGATCTTCTCTTCGAACGTAACAGATTGCGCAGCATTTGACCCGTCCCAGCTTTGAACAGCACCAGATAGAAACAGATAAGTAAAAGCGTTTGAGGCGCAACGTTATCAGGGTTAGGGCGATGACACTCGTTTATAGTTTTTCTGGACGTTGTCTATGAATGGCGGAAGCGTGTCGACGTAATCCAAAGTCAGCAGGCGCTGACAGCAGGTCCATTTACCTAGCGAAAGGGGGAGTGCTCTGTTGCGGACACGAATTCTTTCTTCGTGCGCGATATCTCAGAGATGGCGATGCTCCCGTTCTCCAATGATTTTGTTGCGGAGATTGACACCTACCTCTATCTCGCTCAGCGTAAACAAGCGTGGAAGCTAAGGCACGAGTTTCGAATTCGCACTGACACTCGGCGGAGAGAATCTAGGTTGGACACGGGCTCGCCCGATGATGCATTGAGGTCAACGCGCGTTTGGTAAAAAAAGCGCGCGCGGATCAAGATACATCGTTCGTTACTGACCATTAGCGGACACTTCCGCAGCGAACGACTTGGAATTGACAGCGGAGACGTCTTGGCCGTGGCCATTGCAATGCTATCTGCGCTTGAGAAGCGACTCGCAAGTGGGTGATGCTTCGAAGCGTTCATCGCCTTCGGAGAATACGTAGCCAGGTGCACGGTCGACGAGCGCACCGCTTCCGAGACGGGATCGTCTCGCCAGCCGGAAGGAAGTGTTCGGTCGACAGATGGCACGACAGGATGTGTCGCCTTCGCATGCCGGCCGTCGGCATTAGCATCAAGGGACTCCCCGGGGAATCCGTAGTCCGGAACGTCCAACCGGTCCGGCTCGGACCACTGCGCGATGCGCGCGGCAGTTTGAGCGCACGAACGCCCGGGTTGAACGCTGGCTCGGGTTCAAGTGACTCGCGGACTCGTTTCCGGACAGTGCGCAAAGGAATCGGTGACATCGCCACTCGTTTTGAGCAGAGTGATGTCGGCGTTCGCGCGCGGCTGGCTGCGAGGTAGGCGCGCCACCGAACGTCCGCGAAGACTCCTGGCTCGAACATGACCGGTACGAGACCCGACGAAGGCGCCGAAGATCTGGCGCGCTTCCTGCGCGCGGCGCGCCGCGCGGTGATCTTCACCGGTGCCGGCATTTCGACTGAGTCCGGCATCCCCGATTTCCGTTCGCCGGGTGGCATCTGGACGAAGATGATGCCGATCAACTTCGACCAATTTCTCGCCTCGCCCGACGCGCGGCGCGAGAGTTGGCGCCGCCGCTTCGAGATGGAAGAGACCTGGAACAAAGTTCGTCCGAACGCCGGTCATGCCGCGGTCGCCGAACTCGTCGCGCGCGGCAAGGTCAGTCACGTCATCACCCAGAACATCGACAATCTGCATCAGGACTCCGGCGTCCCAGAGGAGCGCGTCATCGAACTGCACGGCAATACGCGATACGCAAAATGTCTCGATTGCGGACAAAGAATGGAAATCGCCGATATCCGGGATCATTTTTCCCGGCACGGCGAGCCGCCCGAGTGCCCGGCTTGCGGCGGCGTCGTCAAGACGGCCACAATCTCCTTCGGGCAGCCCATGCCCGAGCTGGAGATGGAGTGTGCGACGCGGGCCACGCTCAGCTGCGACCTTTTTGTCGTGATCGGCTCGTCCCTCGTCGTTTATCCTGCGGCAGGTTTTCCGCTGATGGCGAAGCGACAGGGCGCAAAGCTCATAATCCTCAATCGCGAGGTAACCGAGCAGGAGCCCTACGCCGATCTCGCTCTACATGGTGAAATTGGCCCCACAATGCGTGCGGCTGTTAACGCCCTGTAACGGCTTTTGCCGTATCGCTCCGGGCCGCTAGTATGTGTGCCGGATTCGAAATTATCAGGAGTACTCCCATTGCGCCGCCTCGATGAAGAAGACGAAGACGAGAAGGAAGACAAGAGAGCGCCGGAGCCGCAATCGTCGCCCGTTCAGAACGCGCTGTTCAAGTCGCGCACCGTTTTGATCTTCGGCGAAGTCGACATGAAGATGGCCGAGCGGGTGACGGCCCAGCTTCTCGCCTACGCGGCCGAGGGCGAGGGCGACATCAAGGTCGTCGTGAACTCGCCGGGCGGTCACGTGGAGTCCGGCGACACGATCCACGACATGATCCGCTATGTGGGCCCGCGGGTGAAGATGATCGGAACGGGCTGGGTGGCGAGCGCCGGCGCACACATCTTCCTCGGCGCCAAGAAGGAGAACCGATACTGCCTGCCGTTCACGCGCTTTCTGCTGCACCAGCCGCTCGGCGGCGTCCGCGGGCAGGCGTCGGACATTTCGATCGAGGCCGAAGAGATCCTGAAGATGCGGGAGCGGCTGATCCGCGAGATCGCGGCCGAGACCGGCCAATCCTATGAGCGCGTGTCCCAGGACACGGAGCGCAATTTCTGGATGGGCGCGGAAGAAGCCAAGGCGTACGGCCTGGTGAGCAAGGTCATCCAGCGCGAGAGCGAAGTTTGAACAGCACGGCGCCATGGTGGCGTGGCGCCGTGATTTATCAGGTCTATGTCCGCAGCTTTTGCGATAGCAATGGCGACGGCCAGGGCGACTTCGCCGGCCTGCTTTCCAAGCTCGACTACATTCGAGACCTCGGTGTCGACGCGATCTGGCTGTCGCCCATTCATCCGTCGCCGAACCGCGATTGGGGCTACGACGTCTCCGACTATGACGGCGTGCACCCCGACTATGGCACCCTTGCCGACTTTGATGCGCTGCTCGAAGCAGCGCATGCGCGGGGACTGCGCCTGATCCTCGACGAAGTGCTCTGTCATACGTCGGACGAGCACGACTGGTTTCGCGAGAGTATGGGCGCGTCCAGCGCGAAGCGGGACTGGTTCGTTTGGGCCGACCCCAAAGACGACGGGACCGTCCCCAATAACTGGCTTTCGGTATTCGGCGGACCCGCCTGGTCGTACCAGCCGGCGCGGCGGCAGTACTACCACCACAAATTTCTGCGCCAGCAGCCGAAGCTGAACTGGACCAATCGCGATGCGCGAAACGCGGCCCTGCGAGTCCTCGAAAATTGGCTGTCGAAAGGCGTGGACGGTTTTCGGCTGGATGTTGCGAATGCGTACTTGCACGATGAGACGCTGAAGGACAATCCGCCGATCCCGCCGACGGAGCGGACGGCGCACCACTGGTCGCATGCCGCGAACATGCAGCATCATCTGCATGACTCGAACCTCTTCGAAAACCGGGCAGAGCTCGAGAGAATCCGGAAGACCGTCGATACATTCGACCAGCGATTCGTCTTCGGGGAATTCTCGGAGGAGTTCGAGCGTTCGGGCGCCTATCTGTCGCCGGATCGGGGCCTGCACGCGGGCTACACCTTTGCGCTGCTCGTCGCGAGTCGGCTGGCTCCCAACTATTTCCGTAAGCACTTCGACGGCCTGGCGAAGCATCCCGGCCATTGGCCGTGCATTGCCTTTTCCAACCATGACGTGACGCGGACGGTAAGCCGCTTCGGCGCGCCACCCGAAGGAAATCCGGCGCTCGCCAAGCTCATGTTCGCTCTCCTGTGCTCGTTGCGCGGAACGACGCTGATATATCAAGGCGAGGAGCTTGGACTTCCCGAGGTCGACTTGCGCCGAGATCAATTGCGCGATCCGGTCGGCGATCTCTACTACCCGATTGCCAAGGGCCGCGACGGTTGCCGCACGCCCATGCCTTGGGACGCGGATGCGCCAAACTTCGGTTTCACGACCGGGCGCCCCTGGCTGCCGCTCGGACCGCATCATGCGCCGCTTGCCGTGTCGAAGCAGGCCGGCGATCTCAACTCGGTTCTCGCGTTCGCACGCCGCTTTCTCGCGTTGCGCAAAGCGTCGGCTGCGCTGCGACTCGGCGAAATATCGTTTTTCGACACGACCGGGCCGGTCCTGTCGTTCGTTCGAAGCCACGGAGGCGAACGGATTGCCTGCGCCTTCAACTTGAGCGCGGACGAGGTGGTTTTCCGTCACGCCGACATTGGCAAGGGACCGGCGATGGAGGTTGGCTGCGGCCGTTCACGGATCGAAGGCGACGCGCTGCGCCTAGATCCCTTCGCCGCGGGCTTCGTCCGTTTCTAGGATTTCCAGGGCAGCGAGCACGGCCTCGATCGGGAGCAGAACGCATCTGTGCCGGTTGCGATGCTCGGCTACGCCCTCGAAGACCGAGAAAGTGTCGAAGGGCGCCGGCGGCGGACCGTTTCCCGAGAGCATCTGGCCGACTGACGCATGGAGGGCGGCCACTTCATCGCGGCTGAGGCCCGCGATTTCCCCGCCAAGGATTGCGGCGGAAGCCTGGGTCAAGACGCATGCCTGCGTGTCGTGTGCGATCGCGGTGATCTTGCCGCTCTCGACTGCGACGTCGACCGTCACCTTGTCGCCGCAAGCCGGATTGTGCGCGGTGGCTGTCCGGCACGGCACGGCCAGCCGTCCGGCGCCGGTCGCGTCCGCGGCCAGACGGAGCAGGGCGGGTTTATAGAGCGGATCGCTCATCGTGCTCGATAATCCGCCAGCATTTGAGGCGTGTCGATGTCGACCAGAGGGCTCGCATCGCCGGCCTCGACCTCGCAGACGAGCTCGGCGTTCTGGGCGATGAGGTCCCGGGCGCCGATGTCGCCCTCGAGCGCCAGGATGTCCGGAAAGAAGCGTTTGGCCCAAAGCACGGGATTGCCCCGTTTTCCGCCATGCGCCGCCACGCAGATCGCCCGCCCTTCGGACGGGTCGAACGCCGCGATAAGCTTGTCGATTAGCACCGACGTGACGCCCGGCATGTCGCCCAGAAGGATCAGCGCGCCATCGTACAAGTCCGGTACCTGCCTCAGTCCACACTTGAGGGATGAGCTTAAACCTTTTGAATAAGCGCGATTTTCCACGAAACGGGGAGAGAGCGGGGAAAGCGCTTTTCTGACGTCCGCCGCCTCGTTGCCGGTGACTACAATGACGGATTCGGCCGCGCTGCTCATGGCCGCTTCAACCGCATGCCGAACCATCGGCTTGCCGGCAACCGGCGCGAGCAGCTTGTTCGTACCCATCCTCGACGACAACCCGGCGGCCAGGACGACCGCCGCGATCCTGGGGAGGCGCGGAAGATCCTCCGGTCGTTCGTCTCTAGGCTGGGGACGGCTCGAAATCTCGGTCAGGAGGCCGCCCACCCCCATCGCATGCAGTTCGCCGGCGCCTACGTCCATGCCCGCCAGGAGACGCCACAGCACAAAATCGAAACCGTTCAGCTTGGGAGACCGCGCGCAACTCGGCAGCCCCACGATCATGGTCCCGTCCTTTCGCGCCAGGAGCAGAAGGTTTCCCGGGTCCACCGGCATCCCGAAGCGTTCGATGCGCCCCCCGGCCAGTTCGATGGCTGCGGGGATGACGTCCCGGCGGTCGGTGATGGCGCTTGCGCCGAAAATCAGGATCGGGTCGCAATGGGCACTCAGCGCCTCGGCGATTGCCGCCGCCAGTGCGGACGCATCGTGCGCCACGCGCCGCTCCGACGCGATAGTGGACCCCAACGCTTCCAGACGCTCATGCAAGGCGCTCCGGTTCTTGTCGAGCAGTGCGGGCTTCGTATCCGGCAAGAACGTGGAAATGAGCGCAGCCGATTTTGGCCGGAACGCGTTCACCGCGACGACGGGGCCGAGAGCGGCCAAAATCCTCTCCGCTTCTGCCACCGCCGCGGCGGGCGCGGCGAATGGAATGATCTTGATGGTGGCCAGCATCTGGCCTCTTGCGACGCGCGAGAATGGCGGCACCGTCGCAAGGGTGATGGCTTCGTGCACGGAGTTAGTAGCGTTCACCGCATTCGCGGCGACGACGGCGATGCCGTCCGCCGTCGCATATAAGTTCACGCGGCCCGTGAAGGCGGCGCCTTGCCGAACCCCCGTGCCGCCACACCCCGACGCGACGCGCGTGGCGGCGATGTCCTCCGGCACGTCTCCGTCGCCGAGCCGGGCGACCATGACAGTCTCCGTGCCAGCGCGCCGAAGCTGCGTCACGTCATCCTCAGAGAGCACGCGCCCTTTCCTGAACCGCGTCTCGCCGGCGCGCACGCCATGCGCCAAGATCGCGCCGACGGCGGCGGCTATGGGTACCGATCCGAACTGCATGCGACAGTTTAGGCGGTCGCAGCCTCGCGCGGCAAACGCAACCGGGCGCGAAGGCCGCCTTCGGGCCGGTTTTCGAGGATGACCGCTCCGCCATGGCCTTGCGCGATCGCCTTGACGAGCGTGAGGCCGAGACCGGTGCCGCCGGTATCGGAGTTTCGCGACCCTTCGAGCCTTACGAACGGTTCGAAAACGCGAATCTGGTCGCTTTCGGCTATGCCGGGTCCATGGTCGTCGACGAGAATCTCGTAGGCGCCCTCGGCGTCGGATATCCGGACGTCGGCGCTGCGCCCGTAAGCGACCGCGTTTTCGACGAGATTGCGGACGGCGCGTCGAATCTCGTCCGGCCGGCAGGCCAACGGCGCGGGCCCGTGGCCTTGCCACGTCACCGGCTCGCCCAGATCGTCCAGGTCCGCACACAGGCTCTCCACAAGTGCGGAGAGATCGATATTGCGTTTTGTCTCGCCGCCCGTTCCCCGTGCCGCGGAGAGCACTGACTCGGTCAGCGCCTGCAGTTCGTCGAGATTGGCCGCAAGCCGCTCGCGCAATTCCTGGTCATCGACAAATTCCAGGTTGATGCGCATCGCGGTCAGCGGCGTCCGCAGATCGTGACCGACGGCCGACAGCAATTGCCGCTGGCTCTCCATGGTGCGCGTGACACGATCGGTCATGGCGTTGAACGCTCTCGCGGCGTTGCGGACGTCGTCCGGCCCCTCCTCAGGCACTGGCGGCGCGGTGCCGCCCTGCGCGGCGACGGTAGCGGCAGACGCAAGGGCGGACAGGGGCCGCGCGACGCGTCGGGCGATGTACGCGGCCGCTGCCGAAGCGACGACGATCGCCATGAAGCCGGCGATGACGACTTCCGTCGGCCAGCCAGGCGCCGGCGGGCGATAGAATGTCGCCACCAGTTGAGAGCCGCGGACGACCGGCACCGTTATCTGAATCGCCGAGGTCGGCGGTCGCGGCATCCGGTGGTGGCCGTCGTCCGGCGGTGTCATGACCGCGATATGGACCGATACGGGCAGCACCGCTTTGGCTGCCGGCAGCATCGCCTTAAGGCGCACGGCCAGCTTCTGCTCTTCATCGTTCATGTCCGCCGGCGGCGATTTCCCTGAACGGACTTTGAAGGTCCAGAAACCGCTGCTCATGGCCGAAGCCGCGTCGGCGCGCGCGCGGAACGGTATCGCAGCCAACAACGTCGCCGTCGATGTCGCCCGCTCCAGGACACGCTCGTTCAATTCGCTTTCGGAAAGCCGCTCGTTGCCGAGTTCGAACCATGCGGCTACCGCGAGATTTGACACCAGGACGGCGGCGGCCGTCACGACGATCAGTTGAACGCCAAGGGTACGCGGCCACAGCTTCATCTGACTTCGGGGTCCATGGCAAAGATGTAGCCGCCGCCCCACACCGTCTTGATGTAGCGCGGATTTTTGGGGTCGGGTTCGATCTTCTTACGCAGGCGGCTGACATGGTTGTCGATGGAACGGTCGAAGAGGTCGGCGTCGCGTCCCTTCGTCAGATCCAGAAGCTGATTGCGGGTCAGCGCGATCCGGGGGCGCTCGAGCAGGGCGGTAAGCAGGCGAAATTCGCCGCTCGAAAGCGGTAGGGCGACGTTGTCGACTCCGATCAGTTCGCGTTGGCCCGTATCGAGCACCCAGTCGCCGAAACGGATGCGCTCCGCTTCAGGCGGCTTCTGGCGCGGAGGAAGCGCTTGCGTGCGTCGCAAGACGGCCGCGACGCGCGCGATGAGTTCACGCGGCGAAAAGGGCTTCGGGATGTAGTCGTCCGCGCCCATCTCCAGCCCGATGATGCGATCGACCTCCTCGCCACGCGCGGTCAGCAGGATCACCGGGATTTGCGACGTCTCCCGGATCGAACGGCAGAGGCTGAGGCCATCTTCTCCGGGCATCATGATGTCGAGCACGACAAGATCGATCGCCGAACCCTTCATGACCTTGCGGGCAGAGGCCGCGTCTGGGGCAGTCGTCGCGCGATAGCCATGTTCGCGCAGGTAACGGGCCAGCGGCTCGCGGATGTCGCGAGCGTCCTCGACGACGAGAACGTGCGGCTTGGATTCGTCTTTGCTCATGACGCCACGGAATCTGGAGAGTTTACTCCGCATCTGCAAATCCGAAATGACGCAAAGTTTAAGCGCCGCGCGCCCGCATACAATTTGAGACGATCACGTTTTGTTCCGCCATAGTTCGCCGACGTCCAGCCGGTCTTCTGCCGCGATCGACTTGGGAGACGTCTTCATGCGAACCAACACCATAGTGGCGCTGCTTCTGGGCGCGGCAGTCGTGATGGGCGGAACGGCGATGGCCATCGCGCAGATGGACGGACCGCCTCCGCCGGATGGCCCGATGCAGGGCTTGATGCATCGGGATCGGCTGTCCGACCGGCTGTTGTCCGAGTTCGATGTAAATCACGACGGGAAGATCAGCCACGCGGAATTCAACAACGTGCTCGGAAGCCGCTTTGCGTCGGCGACGCACGGCGCAAAATTGATGACGGCCGACCAGTTTCTGGCCATGCATATGCCCGACTTCCAGAAGCACGTCGCGGAGATGTTCCATCGCATCGACTGGAACGGCGACGGCCGGCTGACGCTGGAGGAATTCGCGGCGCCACAACGCGCGCATTTTGAGATGCTGGATCGCGAAGGTTCGGGAACGGTGTCGTGCAAGCCGGAACGTCGCGCCGGCGGTCGCGCTTCCGCCCCTTCCACGAGTGCGTACGGGTCACGCGGCCGCCGGCAAGGCGGGCAGGGCACGGGCGGATTCGGGCTGGCGCGCTTCTGCGACGAAAACGATCTGTCCCGCGACGGCCAGGTGACCCGCGCGGAGTTCGAGCGGGTCGTGGCCAAGGATTTCGGTGCAGCGTCGAACGGCGCGACGGTGATGACATTGGCTCAGTTTGCCGCCTATGAGGCACAGCGTTACCGCGACACGAATGCCAGGATGTTCAAGCGTCTCGACAAGGATGGAGACGGAAAGCTGAGTTTGGCGGAGTTCGCGGCCACGTCGGAGAGGCTGTTCGCACGTCTCGATCGTAACCACGACGGTACGATCACCGCGGACGAGATGAAACCGCAAACACATGGCGGCCGTGCCCGCAATGCGCGATACGAACCTCCGCAGGAGGGCACCGACTAGGCGGACGGAGCGGAGTTGGCGCGCCTGGGTCCGCGCAAAGTCTGCGTGATCTCGGCGAGGATCGACACGGCGATCTCGGCCGGCGAGCGCGCGCCGATATCCAATCCGATAGGACCGTGAATGCGCGCCAGATCCGTTTCGCTGAATCCTTCTGCCTTGAGGCGGGCGAGACGACCGGCATGGGTTTTCTTGGAGCCGAGTGCGCCGATGTAGAAGCAGTTCGATCGCATGGCGGCGACAAGGCCGGGATCGTCGAGCTTGGGGTCGTGGGTGAGCGCCACAACCGCGCTGCGAGCGCCGAGCGGCTCCTTGGCGAACGCCTCATCGGCCCAATCATGGCTGACACGAATGCCGGGAAATCGCGTTTCCGTGGCGAACGCGGTTCTCGGATCGATGACGCGGACTCCGAAACCGGTCAGCGACGCCATAGCCGCCAGAGGTTGCGCGACGTGCACCGCCCCGATGATCGCGAGGTCGAGCGGCGGGTTGAACACCGCCAAGAACCAGTTCTCGCCGCCGATTTCGACCGGGCCGCTCTGGTCGGCGCGTGCTGCGGTTGCCGCCGAAGCGCCCAGCGGCGACGTATCCGTGACCGGATCGATCAATCGGTCTTCGCCGCTCTTCAGATTCGTCGCGCGCACGACCGCGCGTCCCGCGCGACGGGCTTGATTGATCGCCGCGAGTATTTCCGCTTTCAAAGGACCGGTTCGACGAACACCTCGATACGGCCTCCGCAGGCGAGTCCGACCGACCAGGCGGTCTCGTCGCTGACGCCGAACTCGAGTGTGCGCACCTTGTGATCGCGCATGGCTTCCTGCGCCGCCTCGATCACGGCACCTTCGATGCAACCGCCGGACACCGAGCCGACAAACGCGCCGTCGTCACGAACGGCAATCTGGCTTCCCGCCTGACGCGGCGCCGATCCCCAGGTCTTGATGACCGTGCCGAGCGCAACCTTGCGCCCGGCTTCGACCCACTGGGCCGCGGTCGACAGGACATCGGTCTCGGCGGCGGCGCTCATGCCGCTTCCGCCACGGCCCGCTTCGCCATTACGCCAACGAGATGGGCGCGATATTCGGCTGAGCCGTGAATGTCAGAATTGAGCCCATCGGCCGGCACCGTAACGCCTTCGATCGCGTTGGGCGAAAACGTCTTGGACAGCGCGGCTTCCATCGTCGGCACGCGAAAAACGCAAGGGCCAGCGCCCGTGACGGCGGCACGCACGCCGGACTTGGTGCGCGCCACAAACACGCCCGCCATGGCATAGCGCGACGCGGGGTTCGGGAACTTTTTGTACGAAGCCTTCTGGGGAACCGGAAATGAGATCTCGGTCACGATCTCTCCCTCGTCGAGTGCTGTCGAAAACATCCCGGTGAAGAAGTCGTCCGAATTGATGCTGCGTCGATTGGTTTTGATGGTTGCCCCGAGACCGAGCACGGCCGCCGGATAGTCCGCCGCGGGATCGTTGTTGGCCACCGATCCACCGATCGTGCCCCTGTGGCGCACGGCGGGATCTCCAATGAGCGAAGCGAGATATGAAAGAGCAGGGATGGCGCGCGCCACCTCCGCCGAAGTCGCCACGTCGCAGTGCGTGGTCGCGGCCCCTATGGCCACCGCATCGCCGCTCGCGCGGATGTAGGACAGCTCCTTGATCCCGGAGATGTCGATCAGGTCCGACGGGTTGGCGAGACGCATTTTCATCGCGGCGATCAAGGTCTGACCGCCCGCAAGCAGCTTGCCGTCCGCGGCAGCCTTGAGAAGCGTCTCGGCCTCGGCGACCGACCCGGCACGTTTGTATTTGAAGGGGTAGGTGATCATCAGCCGGCTCCGCCCATGCGCTTTGCCGCGTCTTCGATCGACGAGACGATGTTGTGATAGCCGGTGCAGCGGCAGATGTTGCCCTCAAGCTCGTGCCGAATGGTCTCTCGATCGAGTTTGGGCTTGCGCCGGATCATGTCGACGGCCGTCATGATCATCCCGGGAGTGCAGAACCCGCATTGCAGGCCGTGATTTTCCCGGAACGCTTCCTGAACGGGATGGAGTTTTCCGTCCTTCGCAAGACCCTCGATCGTGGTCACCTCCGCACCCGCCGCCTGAACGGCGAACATGCTGCAGGATTTGACCGCCTTCCCGTTCACGTGGACGACACAGGCGCCGCACTGGCTGGTGTCGCAGCCGATATGGGTACCGGTCAGGCGAAGCTGCTCGCGCAGGAAATAGACGAGCAAGGTGCGGTCTTCGGTTTCGGCGGAAACCGCTTTTCCGTTCACCGTCATGGACACAACGGCCATATGTGATTCCTCGGCTGTGAATTGTGAATGGAAAGTTTCGGGGTACAGCGGCGCGGCGTCAAGCACTGGTATAGTGGCGGCAGCCAGAGGAGATTTGTATGCCTTTTGTTGCAGTACACATTGCCCGGGGACGCCCCCTCGAGAAGCGCCGGCGCCTGATCACGGCCATTACCGACGCGGTGACGGACATTTTGGAGCTCGAGCGGAGCGCCACCCAGGTCCTCATCCATGAGCATGATAGGGACAATTGGGCGATCGGCGGGGAGCTTTTGAGCGAACGCCAGACTGCTCGGGGACCCCAACTTCCCGATCTGGACGCGCTCTTCAGGAAGCCATCAGCGAAACGGGCGCCCGAGCCGGCCGCTAAAGCTTCACCCCGAAAAGCAAAAGCAAAGCCACGATCACGGCGATAAGTCCCGTCACCCAGACGAGCGGCGTCAGCCCGGGGCGGGGCGCGTCCGCAGCGGCCTCGGCTGGGCGCGGCGCAGGCTCGACTTCGGGGTCCGGCACCAGCGTGGGCCGTTCAAGCTCTGCGGAGAAGCGCTTGAAAAAATCGTCCGCAATCTGCTTGGCGGCACCGTCGATCAGGCGCTGACCGATCTGCGCGAGTTTCCCGCCGACGGTCGCTTTAGCGGTGTAGGTCAATACCGTGCCCGTTCCTGACGGGGTCAGCACGACTTCCGCGCCTCCTTTTGCGAATCCCGCAACGCCGCCTTGCCCTTCGCCGCTCAGTTTGCAGCGATGCGGCGGATCCAGCTCCGACAAGCTCACCTTTCCTTTGAACGTCGCGCTCAAGGGTCCGATCTTCAGCCGAGCCGTGGCGATAAAATCGGTCGGACTCGTTTTGTCGAGTTGCTCGCAACCGGGAATGCAGTTCTTGAGGACGGACGGGTCGTTCAAACCCTCCCAAACCTTCTGCGGCGCCGCGCCAATTTCGTAGCGGCCGGTGAAATCCATCGACTCGTTCCCCAGATAAATGTCCTTGTGAAGCCGTATAGGCTGCAATGCGCCATCCCTCAAATAGGGGGGTATGCGCGCCAATGCCAGCCGTGAGAAATTCTTCGTCGAGCAGGGCTTGGCGGTTCTCCGTATGCCGTCAAGGGACATTAGGGTTTGGCATGAGTGGACGCGCAATGACTTCGTCGGACGCAGGAGATGGCGCGCGCGAAGTGGTGGGTATGATCAAGTGGTTCGACCTCAACAAGGGGTACGGCTTCATCAAGCCGTCCAGCGGCGCCGACGGCGACATACTTCTGCATCAAACCTGCGTCCGCCAGTCCGGGTTCAAGACGGCGTACGAGGGCGCCAAAGTCGTGTGCGAGGCGGTGCTTGGCCCCCGCGGACTGCAGGCCCGAAGGCTGATTTCGCTGGACAACTCCACCGCCTCGATCACGCCGGCGCCATCCCCGCGTGGAGAGCGATTTGTGGCCGAAGCAACAAGTCTGCCATTTGATGCCACTGTAAAATGGTTCAATCGCGGCAAAGGCTACGGCTTCATTTCGCGCGGTCCGGACACGCCCGACATCTTCGTCCACATGGAAACGCTACGCCGTTACGGAATCCGCGAGCTGCGTCAGGGGCAGCGGGTGCGAGTCCGCACCGGCGACGGACCCAAAGGCGAACTTGCGGCAGAAGTCGTCCTCGTCGATCCTTAGCCGGTCACTCCACGAGTGCGAAGTATGGCAGATGTCGGATCGCGACTCCGGGCGTTCCAATCCGAAATCCCGCATTGGGTCGAACTGTTGGCGCAGGTACCGGCGCGCCACGTGCAGCGCCATGATACCAACCACGCGGCCTTTCACGGTTGCATCGACTGGCACTCCGCCTGTCACGCGACCTGGGCGCTGCTTGCCCATCGCCGCATCACAGGTGACGTGAGATACGAATCGCTCGTCGACAGCATCCTCATGCCGGCCAAACTGGGAGCGGAGGCCGCGGACCTTTCCGCGCGGCCGCAGTTCGAAATGCCGTATGGCCGGGCGTGGTTTCTGCGGCTCGCGCTCGAGGATCGACTCGTAACAGGTTCGACGCGGCTGACGTTCATGGCGCGCGACGTCGCGACGTCGCTGACGGCGCACTTTGGCGAGCGGCCGCCCGATCCGTTCGCGCGCGAATATGCGAACCCCTGCTGGGCCCTGATCAATCTCCTGGACTATTCGGCCGTCGAGTCCCGGTCCGACCTGACGTCGCTCGTCCAGGACATGGCAAGGCGGATGCTCCCCGCACTGGAACGTCTGCCGGCGCAATCGGAAGAGTCGGAGTGGCCGGACTTCATGGCGGTGACGCCGATGCTCTGCGAACTCGCTGTCCGATCAGGGGCGCTCGACGCCACTGCGGTCATGAGCCGGGCCGGGGAGCGGCTCCGCGCATTGCGGCCCATCACGGAGCCAAAGAAGCCGCACCATTACGCTCTCAATTTCAGCCGCGGCTGGGCGCTCCTCGCCCTGGCCGAGGCCGGCGGCGGCGAAGATTTGCTTTCATCGGCGTTGGATCACATCGAGACGAACCTGCATCGCCCGAGCTGGTGGCGAGGCGACTATCGTTCTGTTGCCCATTGGGTGCCGCAGTTTGGAATTTTTGCGCTTCAACGCGCGATGCGGCAGGCTGCGCCGCACTAGCCCCCGGGGTCGATCATCATGCGTTCGGCAATTGTCAAAGCTGTCCTGCTTTTCTCTCTGTCGGGCTGTGCGAGCGGTGCGGCTGGCTTGCCGGTCACGAAAATCACGGTCGATACCGCCAGCGGCCCCAAGTCCTTCACCGTCGAAGTTGCATCGGATACGGCTTCGCAGCAGCGCGGACTGATGTTCCGGCGCGAGTTGCCGGCCGATGCGGGAATGCTGTTCGACTTTCACGACGACGCGAAGTTGACTTTCTGGATGAAGAATACCGTGTTGCCGCTGGACATGCTTTTCATTCGTTCCGACGGTACGATCTCGACCATCGAGCCCAATGCCATCCCGTATTCGACGATGCTGATCCCCTCGGCCGAGCCGGTCCGCGCCGTACTCGAGATAAATGGCGGGCGGGCGCACGACCTGGGTATCCGCGCCGGCGACCGGGTCCATGCGGTGATATTCCACAACGTGGATTAACGCAGGGGTTCTTGCCGCCCGTGGCCGCGACGTGTATCTGACCCCCGCCGGCGGGGCGTAGCGCAGTCTGGTAGCGCATCTGCTTTGGGAGCAGAGGGTCGCGTGTTCAAATCACGCCGCCCCGACCACCGGCGGAAGGAGAACGACATGCGCGCCCGAATCTATCAACCGGCCAGGAACGCGATGCAGTCTGGAAAGGCGCGCAGCAAGCTGTGGCTACTGGAATTCGAGCCCGAGCAGGCGCGCCAAATCGACCCTCTCATGGGATGGACCAGCTCGGGCGACATGCTGCAGCAGGTTCAGCTCGAATTCGACACCAGCGAAGAAGCAATCGCCTACGCGGAAAAGCACGGCATTCCGTTCCAGGTGTTCGAGCCGCACAAGCCGGCGCCCAAGTCAAAGTCGTACTCAGACAATTTTCGAGTCGACCGCAAGACTCCCTGGAGCCATTAGCCGGCCGGCGGAAAGCCTTCGCGCGCCCGTCGCGGCGCAGCCTCGACTGCCGCGTCTAGGCGTGGGCAACACCATCGTCCAATGGACATCCGGGCGAGGTCCGTACGCTATTGCTTCCAATGTGTCCCATCCGCTCTTGCTGAAATAGAGTTGGACGTCGTTGCGGCCGCTGACGCAAACGGTATGGAATTGGCGGATTGCGACGGGCGGATGATCGTACCGGCGGCGAGGCAGCAATGTCCGACAGAATATTTGGGCTACCACGAAACATATTCTTGCTGGGTCTGACGAGCCTCTTCAACGACTTCTCATCGGAGATGGTCTATGCCGTCTTTCCCGCGTTCTTCACGAGCGTGCTTGGCGTCGGAGCAGCGTCGCTCGGGCTTGTGGACGGCATCGCCGAAGCCTCGGCGAACGTGTTCAAAATCTACTCGGGCCATCTTTCGGACCGCTTTCAGGTGCGAAAGCCGCTGGTCATCGCGGGCTATGCGCTCTCCGTGGCGACCCGGCCGTTCTATGCGATGACGTCCACCGTGTTCGGTGCGCTCGGGTTGAGGTTCCTCGACCGGGCCGGAAAGGGTGTCCGGGACTCGGCACGCGACGCGATCATTTCCCTTTCGACGCCCGACAACGAACTCGGACGGTCGTTTGGATTCCATCGGGCCATGGACACTACCGGCGCGGTTCTCGGCCCGCTTGTCGCCTATCTGCTGCTCAGGTTTTTCCCGTCGAAGTTCAATCTCGTCTTCTATGCGGCCTTTGTGGTCGGACTGGCGGCGCTGGCGCCGCTCATCTTCATCGGCGACGTTGTCGTGCGCGATCGCGCGAAACGTGCGGCGATCTTCGCGTCCTTTGGACGGTTTTCGGTCCATTTCAAGTTCTACCTGGTCTCGATCTTCATCTTGTCCGCGGGTTCGCTGCCGGTCGCGGTCGTTTTGCTGAAGACCCGCTCGCTCGGGCTCATCATCGCGGACGTGCCGTTGTTCTACACGGTCTACAACCTTTCCTACGCCGGATTTTCCATGGCGGCCGGCAAGGCAAGTGATCGAACCGGGCCGACGACCGTCATCCTCGCGGGATACGGCCTGCTTCTGCTGAGCTACTATCTCATCAGCGTCGCGCAGACGGTCTGGTTGCTGGTATTGGGCTTCCTGGTGTTCGGACTGTTTCCGGCTCTCACGGACGGCGTTCAGCGCGCCTTCGCTTCGCGACTCACCTCAGCCGAACAGCGCGGAAGCGGACTAGGTTGGCTCAACGCGGTGAGCGGATGTGGCGCGCTGATCGCCGGCATTGCCGGAGGGTATCTGTGGCAGTCGCGCGGTGCCGCCAGCGCCTTCATCGCAGCCTCGATCGCTGTCGCCGCCGGAATCCTCTTGCTGCTCGTTTCTTCGCGAGGTGCGGGGCTCTCGAGATCCGAGAGCTGAACCGTCGAGCGCGCGCCAACTGTGAGTCTTCGCAGGCGCCGCATGAAGATTCGCCGCGTCGAACGACGCCACCCAACCCCAGCAGAGGGTCCATGGACGAGAAGTTGATGTCGACTGAAATTTCGGCCGCGAGCGGCATCATGGCGAACCCGGCTGGATTCGAACCAGCGACCTGCCGCTTAGAAGGCGGCTGCTCTATCCAACTGAGCTACGGGTTCCCGCGAACCGAATCCGGTCCTGTGAAGCAGCATTTACACAGCGTCACGGAGGTCTGCCAAGACCCGGGTCAAATATCCAAAGCGGATCAAGGTGTTCGAGCGGATGGCTCGCGGGATTTCCGAACCTGCGATCGCAGCTTCCTGTCATCGGAATGCTGCGGGGGAAGCCGCGGCATACGCGAAAGCTTGCGTCCTAGGTTTGGTCTCCGTCCAACACATCGCGGACCGAAACAACCTGCAGAGTGCGACCGCTGCCATCGTTGATCTCGATCTCCAGGCGCTGAACGCCCTGAGCGTTCCGGAGTGCCTCACTGACGAGCTCGCGAATGGCGGCGCGAGCTTCCGACAGGGCGGCGGCGAAATCGGGCAGCTCGATCCCGACCTGGTCGGGGATCAAATCGTCTCCGTCTCTTACGTGAAAAAAATACAGCGGCATTTGAGTAGGCGACCTTAGCCTTGTTCCGCCAAGCGCCCTGAGCGGCCGACAACTCGCATGGTAATCAAAGTGATTAAGGCATGCGAGAGGGAGGTGTCATTTTGTCGGCTTCCAGCCCGTAAGTCGGCGTTGTTCCCTGGTCTGTACACTGTAAACTTCGCCAGCGAGCTGCTCGAGCCCACGCCTGTCGCGAATTTCGATGGCCTTTCGCTTCGTCGAGATGAGGCCCGCCGACTCAAGCTTCTGCAGACCGACGGTGACGCCTGCGCGCCGCACGCCCAAAGTGTTCGCCAGAACCTCGTGGGTCAGCGATAGCGTATCGCCCAACAATCTGTCGTGCGCCATCAACAGCCACCTTGCCATGCGCTCGTCGATGCGCGCCTTGCCGTTCGCCAATGCCGTGAACGATGTCTGGACCATGAACGCCTGCACGGAGGCGAGCAGAGTCACGTGCAGCGTCCTGCTATGCGAAATCGCTTGGCGAAGATTCTCGGCACGGATTCGCCGTGCATGGCCTGCGACCTGTACGAGCGACAGGTTGGGCGATCTGTCGGTTCCCATCGTCACGGCTTGCGCCGTGAAGCTGTCGTTGCCGACGATGCCGACCTCGACGGAACGACCCGTGCCGTCGTCTGCGATGACGGAAACGATGCCGTCGTCGGGAAAGTACGAAAACTCGAGAACGTGATTGGGTTGCTCCAGCTCCTGACGGAAGTTCAGCTCGACACGCTCGAGCCCCGGCTGCAGCAGCGCCAGATCGCTCGCAGACAGCGACCCCAGGACGTGGTTGGTACTCGGAACTGGTGACATCTAGCCCTCAGACGAACTGTAGTCGGCGGAGCACTCGAAGCGTTCCGAGCGGGCTGAAGACCGTCCGACCGTTAGCATGCGCTCTGTTCCTCGAAACTCCTAGTGTCTCCACAGCGCATGTTGACTTCGACAGCGGTGACTTCATCGGTCGGCGCTAGTTCACACGCGAGGCCTTCGCAGGACATCGCGGCAGAGGCGCCTTGTGGAGCTGCAAGTTGTTCGCGTTCAATTCCGCAGGATTACTGAAGATCAACGCGGCGAGTGTGCAGATATCGGTTTGATACCGCAATCGGATTGCTTGTACGCTATAGTACAGATCGTCAATTCTTGCTGAGGTTTACGCGCGCTTTGCCAAACTGCAGGCTCTATCCGCCGAATACTTAGTGTCCTTCGAATTTCGGCTCGCGCTTCTCGAAAAAGGCCGCCACACCCTCTCGGACGTCTTTGCTCGGATTGGCGATCATTACGGACAGCGCAGCGTCGTCGAGCGAGTTCTCGAGCGACGAGTCCGTGGCCTTACGCATCATGTTCTTGGCCAGACGGACTGCGAGCGGCGCCCGCTTCGCGATGGCGCGCGCAAAGGCGAGCGTGTGCGCGGCCAATTCCTTGTCGGAAACGACTTCCGTGACGAGTCCGAGGCGCAGTGCCTCGGCCGCGGGATAGACTTCGTGCAACAGCGTCATCTTCAGCGCCCGGTCGAGCCCCATCGCGCGTGGAAACAGCCATGCGCCGCCTTCGTCCGGAAGAAGACCGAACTTTCCCGACGTGTCTCCCAACTTCGCGCTGTCGGCGGCAATCCGAAAATCACAAGCGCAGGCGAGCGCCAGTCCACCCGCGACGGCGGGGCCATTGATCATCGCGATAACCGGCTTGTCCATCCGGTGCAGCGCCGCGATGACCCGATGCATGCCGACACGCATTTCCTGACCGTGTCCCATCTGTTTGGTGCGGTACACCGGTCGATCCGCGTCGTTCGAAGAGCCGCTGACGTCGCCGCCGGAGCAGAAGCCGCGCCCGGAGCCGGTGATAATCAGGCATCGCAGCGCATCGTCTTCCATGTAATGGTGCAGTGCGGCGACAATCTCGTTGCACATGGGATTGGTGTAGGCGTTCATGTGCTTGGGCCGGTTCAGCGTTATCCGCGCTACGCCCGGCTCGATCGTCTCGTACAGGATGGTGCGAAAAGTTTCCGTCATGGAAGTCTCCATCGCGCTTGAAGGGACGTGCAAATATGGGAACATGGAGCAGGGCGGACTGCAACAAGCTGATGCGCGTGGCGCGCACGCGGAGGTAACGATGAGCCAATATCCGGACATTCTCTATGCAGTGAAGGATCGCATTGCCACCATCACGCTCAATCGGCCGGACAGGTTGAACGCCTATACGGACCGAATGGCGGGAAGCATTCGCTTCGCGATGGCAGATGCGGCCCGCGATCCCGCGGTTCGCGTGATCGTTCTGACCGGAGCGGGACGCGGGTTCTGCGCCGGGGCGGACATGGACGTCTTGCAGGGCGTTTTGCAGCAGGGCGGCGAGCGGCAGGCCTCGCGCGGCGAGGGTGACGTCGGCGACGCTTTCGATTCGAAATTTGGTCCTAAGCTCGACTCCGAATTCGCTGACATGCGCCGCTTCGCCTACTTCATGCGTACGAAAAAGCCCATTATTGCCGCGATCAACGGGCCGGCCGCGGGCATCGGACTCATCATGACGCTCTACGCCGACATGCGCTTTGTCAGCGACAAAGCCGTCATGACGACATCGTTCGCGCAACGCGGCCTGATCGCGGAGCACGGCATATCCTGGCTGCTGCCGCGTCTTGTCGGTCCCGCCAACGCACTCGATCTCCTGCTGTCGGCCAGGAAGTTCTCGCCGTCCGAGGCGAAGGAAATGGGTCTGGTCAACAAGGTGTTCGCGGCCGACACGTTCATGGAAAACGTCATGGCCTATGCGCGGCTGCTCGCCGAAACGGTCTCGCCGCGTTCGATGGCCGTGATGAAGGCGCAGGTCTGGAAGTCTTATTTCCAGGATTTCGGCGAGGCGCTCGCGACGGCAGATGCGGAAATGCCGCCGAGCTTTACATGGCCGGACTTCCGGGAAGGCGTCGATCACTTCTTGCAGAAGCGCTCGCCAAAGTTTGCCGACATCTGAGCGGCGTCCGATTGCGGTCGGGCTCGTTGCAGCGAAAACTATAGCGCCTGCCAATCGGGCGATCGGGAACGGTTGAGCCATGGGAACTGCGGGACGCAAATGGTCTAACTGGTCGGGCGGCGTCGTCTGCACGCCACGGGAAATCGTTGCGCCGGCCGACGAGCTCAGCTTGGCGACAGCCGTCCGGCAAGGGCACTGGCCCGTGAGAGTGCCCGGCACGGGCCATTCCTTCACGCCCTTGAACGCGACCGACGGAACGCTGATCGATTTGTCGTCGTTCAAGGGATTGCGAAGTATCGATCCGAACGCGAATGTCGCCACGCTGGGCGCCGCGACGAATCTCTGGGCCATCGGCCCGCTTCTGCATCCCCACGGTCGCGCGCTCAAGAACATGGGAGACATCGACCGCCAGACACTGGCGGGTGTCGTTGGCACGGGCACGCACGGAACCGGTGTGACCCTCGGCAGCTTGTCGTCCGAGGTCGCGGGCTTTCGCCTCATGACGGCGAAGGGCGAAATACTGAACTGCACGCCGACCGAGAATGCCGAAATCTTCGCCGCCGGACGCACGTCGATGGGCTCGCTCGGGGTGATGACGGAGATCTCGGTGAACGTGCGGCCCGCCTACAAGCTCGTCGAGCGGAATTTTCTGCTGCCCGTCGACGAGTTGTGGGACAAGCTGGACGGGTTCGTCACGGGTAATCGTCATTTCGAGTTCTTCTGGTTTCCCTATGCCGACGTCGCGATCTGCAAGACGCTCAACGAGACGTCCGATCCCGCGCCCGACCCGCGTCCGGCGGAGGCCATGCGCGCCCGCGGAGAGACGGGCGGCGGCGACGCGCGAACCTTCACGCTGATCAATGAACTGTTGCCGTATGCGCCATTCGCGCTACGCACCGCGCACCGCATGTTCTCGGGCTCGATGACGGGCGCGGCCAAAGTCCGCTGGAGCCACGAGATATTTCCAAGCCCGCGCACGGTCAGGTTCAACGAAATGGAATATGCCGTGCCGTTCGAAGACGGCCCTCAGACCATCCGAAAGATCGCCATGGAAGTGCGCAAGCGGCGCATCAATACAGGCTTTCCGATCGAATATCGCACCGTCGCCGCG
This sequence comes from Rhizomicrobium sp., assembly GCA_035499335.1. Lineage (GTDB taxonomy): Bacteria > Pseudomonadota > Alphaproteobacteria > Micropepsales > Micropepsaceae > Rhizomicrobium. The sequence goes on from DATJZB010000056.1 coordinate 21,306, forward strand.
GACGACATCTGGCTCAGCCCGTTCTATAGGCGCAAGAGCGTGACCATCGCCGTTCACCAGTACTTCCGCGTCAGCACCTCCCGACTGTTTGACATGTGCCAAAGCATATTCCGCAGCGTGCACGGACGGCCGCACTGGGGAAAGCGGCACACGCGAACGGCCGAGGAACTCATGGAGATCTATCCGAAATTCGGCGAGTTTCGCGCGCTGCGCGAGAGGCTCGACCCGGACGGAAAGTTCTTGAATGCGCATCTTCGCACACTATTTGTGTGACATGCGGCGGCCATCGGGGATCCGATGAAGACCTTCATTGTCTATGCAGTTTGCGCCTTCGCGGGCGCCTCGGCGCTGATCTTCGTTGCGAGCGCCGACTGGCTGCTCGCCGGCGCGATCGGAGCCGGCATCGGTCTCGGCGCGGCCCTGTTTGTGCACGCTTTCCCGCGCGATCTCGCCCCTCCCTCCGAACGCCGGCGGAGATCGGCGAAGGCGCGAGACGCTAAGGCTTCTGATCGATCTTAGCCTGACGGAAGAAGCACGACGGCGCGCCGGTGTGGCACGCGGGTCCGATCTGGTCGACCTTGAGAAGCACGACGTCCCCGTCGCAGTCGATCCAGGCTTCCACGAGCCGTTGGGTGTGCCCGGATTCCTCGCCCTTGCGCCAGACCTTCTTGCGCGAACGCGACCAGTAGGTGACGTGCCCCGTCGCAAGCGTCTGCTCCAGCGTTTCGCGGTTCATCCAGGCGAACATGAGGACTTCGCCCGTCTGTGCCCGCTGCGCGATGACCGGGACCAACCCGTCGGCGTTGAAATCCACCAACGAGACGAACTTGGCGTGGGAGAGGGTCTCGCTCATCGGGCAGCTCTCAGCCGTTCAAACCCCTTCGCCAAGTCGCGAATGAGATCGTCCGCATCCTCCAGTCCGGCATGGATTCGGATGACCGGACCTTCGGCGTCGAATTTGCGCGCCGTGCGGCGGATGTCGGCCGGCACGGCAAGGCTCTCATAGCCACCCCAGGAGAAACCGAGTCCGAAATGCGCGAGCCCGTCGAGCATGGCGGCCACGGCCTCGTGCAGGGCGGGCTTGAGGACGACGCCGAAGAGTCCGCAGGCGCCCAGAAAATCGCGCCGCCAGATGGCGTGGCCGGGATCGTTTTCCAGAGCGGGGTAAAGCACGCGCGAAACTTCGGGTCGCGTTTGGAGCCAGCGCGCGAGCGCCAACGCGGTTTCCTGATGGCGTTTTAGCCTCACCGCGAGGGTCCGCAATCCGCGCAACGCCAGGAAGCAATCGTCCCCGCTGACGTACAGGCCGCTGTTGCCGTGAAATTCGAGCAGCCGCGCAGCGTGGCTCTCATTGGCGGCGACATAACCCATCATGACGTCGGCATGGCCGCCGACATATTTGGTCACCGCCTGGATGGAGAGATCGGCGCCGCGCGCGAGGGCCGGAAAAAAAAGAGGCGTCGCCCAAGTGTTGTCGAGCAGCACCGATGCGCCCCGCGCGTGCGCAACGCGCGCGATGGCGGGAATGTCCTGCACCTCAAAGGTCAATGAGCCGGGGCTTTCGCAGAATACCGCCCTGGTGTTCGGCCGAAACAGCGTTTCGATTCCGTCGCCGACGAGGGGATCGTAGTAGGTCGTTTCCACGCCGAAGCGCTTCAAGGTCTTGTCGCAGAAAACGCGCGACGGCGCATAGCACGAATCCGCAACCAGCAAGTGATCGCCTGAACCGCACACGGACAAAATCGCGGTCGCGACGGCGTTGAGGCCGGAAGGAACGAACAAGGTCCGCGTGGCGCCCTCCAACGCGTTGATCGCTTCTTCAAGGCTCTTCAGTGTCGGGTTTCCGCGACGGCCGTAGGTGAAGGGCATGTCGTGGGCATCGAGAGCGGCGACGTTCGGGTAGAGTATCGTCGAGGCACGGTATACGGGCGTATTGACGACGCCATAGTGTTCCTTGCTCTTTCGCCCGAGGCTCGAGAGCTTGGTTTCCGGCCTGTCCTGATCGTCCGCCACGGATGGCGCTCCCGGTTAGTGTCCGCCTTCCAGTAACGCGCTTGGAGTTGCGCCGCAATGCGCGCGCCGCGGGCCGTTCACGGCGGGTCGCCCGGCACGGCTTTCTAGCGGACGTCGCTCCTGTTACGGTCCCGCAGAGCAGGGTGCATATCGGGGGACGGTTCAACTGGATGAGTGACCCATCGCTGACCGAGCCCAATCCGGTCACAGAAAGCTATCACGAACTTCACCGCGCTCTCGGCCCCGTCAGTCTGATCATGATCGGCATCGGCTCGATCATCGGCGCCGGCATATTCGTCATCGCCGGTACGGCCGCGGCCGAGCATGCCGGGCCGGCCGTCATCATCTCCTTCCTGATCGCGGCGCTGGGCTGCCTGTTTGCCGGACTCTGCTATGCGGAGTTTGCTTCGATGATTCCGGAGTCGGGCAGCGCCTACACCTACGCTTATGCGACTATGGGACGGACGATGGCCTGGTTCATCGGCTGGAACATGGTGCTCGAATATCTGGTTTCGGCTTCGACCGTGTCGGTCGGCTGGTCGGGATATTTCGTCAGCTTCCTGAAGGGCGTTGGCATCGCGTTCCCCGCCGAATGGGCGAATGCGCCGGTCACCGGCACCAGCTTCAGCGCCATCCATCTCAGCGGCGCGTACATGAATCTGCCCGCCGTCGTGCTGATCGCATTGCTGACCGCCTTTCTCGTCGTCGGCGTCAGCGAGTCGGCTCGGGTCAACGCCCTGATGGTGATGATCAAGACCGCGATCGTTCTGCTCGTGATCCTCGTCGGGCTGCCTTACGTGAAGTCGTCCAATCTGCATCCTTTCATCCCGCCCAATGCGGGCACCTTCGGAAAATTCGGCGTCAGCGGAATTTTCGCCGCGTCGGGCATGATCTTCTTCGCCTATATCGGCTTCGAAGCCGTGTCGGTCGCCGCTTTGGAGGCGAAGAACCCCAGACGCGACCTGCCCATCGGCATTCTCGGTTCGCTCGCGATCTGCACGCTGCTCTACATCGGCATGGCCGTCGTGCTGACCGGCATCACCGACTGGCGCTCGCTCGATGTCGCCAATCCGGTCTCCTTCGCGATCGGCAGGATTCGCGCGCTCGGCTGGCTTGTGCCGCTGGTCGACGTCGGCGCCATGGTCGGTCTCGCATCCGTCGTTTTCGTGTCGCTCTACGGCCAGTCGCGCGTCTTCTATTCCATGGCCCGCGACGGCTTCCTATGGCCGGTATTTTCGAAAGTGCATTCCAGATTCCGCACGCCGCATCGGGGAACCATCATCACGGGCATCTTCGCGGCATTGCTCGGCGCCGTGTTTCCGCTCGACATCCTGGCGGAACTCGTCTCGGTCGGGACGCTCCTCGCTTTCGTCGCGGTGTGCGGCGGGATCATGATCCTGCGGGTAACGACGCCCAAGGCAAAGCGATCGTTCCGCACGCCTGCCGTGTGGCTTGTCGCGCCGGCCGGCGTGGTGACCTGCCTTGTGATGATGGCGAGCCTGTTCCAGTCCTCACCGGATACGGGAAGCCGGCTCGTGCTCTGGACCCTGCTCGGCATGGTCATCTACGGAGTCTACGGCGTGTGGCATGCCGCGCCGTCCAAATGGAAGATCGCGAACGGCGATTGAGCCGAACCTATTGCGCGGGCTGGCGCGCGCCGCCGGCGTCGGCCTGCGGTTCCGGCAGCCTGTCGGGCTTAGAGGCGGAAACCTCCAGAATGGACCGCAAAGGCCGGTCGAAGGCCCAGGTGACAAGCGCAGCCAGCAGCCCAAGACCCGCGCAGAGCAGGAAGAACGAAACCTTGTCCATGCGGCTGAAGAAGGAACCGATGTAGCCCTGCAACTGATTGCCGGTAAAGCTGGTGATGAACCACAGGCCCATCATGGCCGACAGAATCTGCGGTGGCGACACGCGTGCAACGAGAGCCAGACCGATAGGCGACAGATAAAGTTCGCCGAACGTGATGAGCGCGAAAAAGGCGAAGAGCCAGAGCCAGCTGGCTTGCGCGCCGGGGGCCGTAAGGTAGGCGGCGAGGGCCATCACCAGATACGACGCGGCGAGAAGGCCGTTGCCCAGCGCCATCTTGACCACGGTGCGGGGCTCCCTGCCGCGGGTCGCTTGTTGCGACCAGAAGGCAACGACCAATGGCGTGAAGGCGAATATCATGAACGGATTGAAGGCTTGAAACCAGGTCACCGGAATCTTCCAGGCAATGATTCCGGGTATCAGTGCGCGATTGGTGAATTGCTCGGCCCAAAGATTGATGGTGTTTCCTTGTTGCTCGTACGTCGCCCAGAACAGCGTCGTCGGGATGCAGAGCAGGACGAGGGCGACGACGGCTCTCCAGTCCGCCGCCGTCAGAGGCTGCTTCGTTTCCGCGCCGGCGCGTGCGCGTTCGACCCGGTCCTTCGGCAATGTACGAAGCGCCGCAAGATAGATGAGCTGGCCGACGACCATGCCCACCCCGGCCGCGAAGAAGCCCCACTTGTATCCGAACGCTGGATCCTCCGCGAGGCTGCCGCAAATCAGCGGCGAGAAAAAAGCGCCGACGTTGATGCCGACATAGAAGATCGAATAGGCGCGATCGATCCGGCTATCGCCGGGTTTGTACAGATTTCCGACCTGCGTCGAGATGTTCGGCTTGAAGAAGCCGTTTCCCACGATGAGCAGTCCGAGCCCGACGAAAAGGAGACTCGGCTCCATGAGCGTGAATTCGGCAATCGCCATCGTCACACCGCCGACGATCACGCTCATCCGCTGACCCAGCCAGCGGTCCGCAATCATTCCGCCGAAGAACGGCGTGAGATAGACGAACGCGGTGTAGTTGCCGTAAATGACGGACGACAGCGGCTGCACGCCAAGGTCTTGGCCGCCGTTGAACACGGCTTCGAACAAATGCTTGATTGCGTGGTAGCCGAGGACATTTTCGACATGTCCGGGCAATAGCAGGAAATTCGTCAGATAGAGCACGAGAATTGCGCGCATGCCATAATAGGAAAAGCGCTCCCACATCTCGGTCGTGAACAGCCAGGTCAGGCCGCGCGGGTGACCGAAAAGCGTTTTTTCCGGCGTGGTGTCTGCCATGGCCATGCCTTCAACTCCCCCTGATGCGCGGCGGAGTGTGCCGAATGAAAGCCGCTACGGCAATTCGATGTAACGATCTTCCCGGCTGTAAGGCACGAAACCGAGGCGCTGATAGAGCGGCAGGGCGCGCGGATGGTCGAGCGTACAGGTATTGACTAACAGCTTCGTGATCGGATGCGCCCAGGCGTTCGCGCAGGCATGGTAAAGGAAGAAATAGCCCAGCCGCTTGCCGACCGCTTCAGGCATCAATCCGAAATAGGAGAGCTGGCCGACGCCGTCCTCGCGCATGTCGAGCTCGGCTAATCCCGCCGGATTTCCATCCGTATACAGCACATAGAGCTCTTCTTTGGGATCCTGAATAATGGCGGCCAGCGCCTCGTCCGAAAGTTTACGGCGGTCAACCCAGTAATAGGCGTCCCCGACCGTATCGTAGAGATAGCGGTAGAAATGAACCGGCGGATTCAGCGCACGCATGATGGCGATCTTCCCGCGCGGGGTCGGCGGCGGCAAAGCAGCCGGCTTGTTCGCCATCTCGAGAAAGGTGACGACCATCGGGATGCGACGGTTCTGATCGGAAACCATCGTCAACCCGTCTCGATTGGAGCGTCGCTGGCGCCCCATTCCGACCAGGACCCGTCATAGAGCGACACGTCCTTCGCGCCCGCGACCGTCAGTGCAAGCATCTCGATCGCCGCAGTGATGCCCGATCCGCATGTGGTGACCGTCGGCTTGTGCAGGTCGACGCCGTGGGCCGCGAATACGGTCCGCAGGTCGTCGCGCGATTTCAGCGTTCCGTTCGGATGGACCAGCTCGGTGTACGGAACGTTTATGCTGGTCGGTATGTGACCGCCCCGCACGCCGGCGCGTGGTTCGGGTTCGATCGCCTTGAAGCGCGGAATACCGCGCGCGTCGACCACCTGATAGTGCCCGGTATCGAGGTTCTCGGTCATCTGCGCAAAGTCTTTGACGATCGCGTGGTCCTGGCGGGCTGTGAAGTGCCGCGCAAATGGGGCTGCGCTCATATCCTCCAGCGGCCGCCCCTCATTGCGCCATTTCGGCAGGCCTCCGTCGAGGACCACGACGTCGCTGTGTCCCATGGCCCGGAGCATCCACCAGGCGCGCGGCGCGGAATAGACGCCCGCGCTGTCGTAGACGACGATCAGATTGCCGTCACCCAGTCCGAGCTTGCGCATGCGGCTGGCGAACTTCGTCGCCGGAGCCAGCATGTGGGGCAGGGGGTTGTTCTCGTCCGACAAGTCGTCGATGTCGAAGAAGACGGCTCGCGGAATGTGCGCGGCGGCATATTCGGCGCGGGGATCGCGGTTTGCCTGCGGCAGGTACCAGGACGCGTCCGCGATCCGCACGTCGGGCGCGTTTATGCGGCCGGCGAGCCACTCGGTCGAGACGAGAGGAGTGTTTTCGGTCATCGTTCGAACGGCACGGTTATCGGGCGCCTGGCGGTTGCGAGCCAGGCCGGAACCGGCAGCCCCTTCGACCTCAGGAATTCGGGATTGAACAGTTTGCTTTGGTAACGCGTGCCGTAATCGCAGAGCACCGTGACGATCGTGTGTCCTTTTCCCATTTCCCTCGCCATGCGGATGGCACCGGCGACGTTGATGCCCGTCGAGCCGCCCATGCACAAGCCTTCATGTTCGAGCAGGTCGAAAATAATGGGCAAGGCTTCCTCGTCGGAAATCTCGTAGGCGTCGTCGATCGGCGCGCCGTCCAGGTTCGCCGTGACCCGGCCCTGGCCGATCCCTTCGGTAATCGAGCTGCCATGGGCTTTCAGCTCGCCGGTTTTGATCCAGGAATAGATCGACGCGCCGAGAGGATCGGACGCGGCAATCCGGATATCCGCGCGATGTTTCTTAAGCGCGATCCCGACGCCCGCCAGCGTTCCTCCCGTGCCGATCGCGCATGTAAAGCCGTCGATTCGACCGTTGGTCTGGCTCCAGATCTCAGGGCCGGTTCCCTCGATGTGGGCCTGCCGGTTGGCCACATTGTCGAACTGGTTCGCCCAGATCGCGCCGTTCGCTTCGGAACGCGCCAATTGCGCGGCAATCCGGCCGGAAATCTTCACGTAGTTGTTCGGGTCCTTGTAGGGAACGGCCGGCACTTCGATCAGTTGAGCGCCGAGCAACCGCAAGGCGTCCTTCTTCTCCTGACTCTGGGTATCCGGAATTACGATCACCGTCCTGAAGCCCAGCGCATTGCCGACGACGGCGAGTCCGATCCCCGTGTTGCCGGCAGTTCCCTCGACGATGACGCCGCCGGCACGGAGTTCGCCCCTGCGCATAGCGTCCGCGATGATGAAGAGCGCGGCACGGTCCTTGACGGACTGGCCCGGGTTCATGAATTCGGCCTTGCCGAGAATCTCGCAGCCCGTCAAATCGCTTGCACGATTGAGACGGATCAGCGGCGTGTTCCCGATCGCGTCAACCACGTCTTTTTTGATGTTCATCGGCCGGATCGAGTGAAAGGCCAGGTGAACCTAATGGGGTGGAAACGCCGCTTCAAGGCGCAGAAAGGCTGCGATACGCCTCCAATGCCCGGGCGCGCGCAGCGGCGAGGTCGACGATCGGTTCGGGGTAGGATTTGGCGCCTTTTCGCAGTTCGCTCGGAGCCGTCCATGGCTTGTGGATGAATTCGTCCGGCATGAGCTGGAGTTCCGGGACCCAACGTCGGACATACGCGCCGTGCGGGTCGAACTTTTCGCCCTGGAGGACCGGATTGAAAATCCGGAAAAACGGCGCCGCGTCGGTACCGCAACCGGCCACCCATTGCCAGCTTGCCGAGTTGTTCGCAAGGTCGGCGTCGACTAGCGTGTCCCAGAACCACTCAGCTCCGCGTCGCCAGTCGACGCCGAGCTGTTTGACCAGAAACGACGCCGCGATCATGCGGACTCGATTGTGCATCCAGCCGGTTGCCCACAATTCGCGCATTCCCGCATCGACGATCGGGAAGCCGGTTCGTCCGCGGGTCCAGCGCACGAATTTCTCGGCGTCGGACGACCAGGGGAAGGCTGCGAACTTCGGATCGAGCGGCGCATGAGGCAGTTGCGGGTTGTAAAATAGAAGGTGATGCGAAAATTCGCGCCAGCCGATTTCTGAGAGGAATTTCTCCGCGCTTGACGACGGCGGCTGCGACGAGACCGCATGCCAGATCTGCCGCGGCGAAATCTCGCCGAAGTGCAGGTGAGGCGACAATCGCGACGTTGCCGCGGCGGCCGGCGCGTCGCGCGATCCCGCATACTCCGACAGACGCGCGAGGAACCCGGAAAGCTGAAATTGGGCGCTCGGCTCGCCCGGATGCCAGGCCGTGCGAAGGCCGCCAGACCAGTCGGGGTTGGACGGCGTCAAGTTCCAATCCGCCAGGCTTTCGCTCTCAATGGCAGCAATGGCCGATCTGAGACTTGTGGGCGCTGGAAGTGGCGGCGAGGGCTGCCACTGGGCGAACCCCGCCCGCCAATAGGGCGTGAAGACCTTGAACGGGGTGCCCGCCGCGGTCCTGACCTCCCACGGCTCGCGCAGCAGTGATCCGCCGAAACTCTCCGCGCCGATCCCCCGGGCCAGCAGAGCCGCCTTCAGTCTCTTGTCGCGCTCAATCGCGTAGGGTTCGTAGGCGCGGTTCCAAACGACGGCCTTGGCGCCCATCTCGTCCGCGAGCCCGCAAACCACGGACTCCGCCCTACCGCGCCGCAGAACCAGACTTCCACCAATTTCTTCGAGACTGTCGCCAAGCGATTGTAAGCTATGGTGAAGCCACCAGCGGGAAGCGCCGCCCGCCCGCCATATGCCGGGGGTTTCGTCGTCGAGAACGAACAGGGCGACAATCGGGCTACCGTCCGCTTGGGCGGCTGCCAGCGCCGGATTGTCGGCCAGGCGAAGGTCCTGCCGGAACCAACAGATCACGGGCCTCATACGAGGTTATACGTCGTTTCTCCCGGCCGGATCACGCCGGGAGCAGGGTTATCACGCCGCGGCAGTCTGTACCGCTGACGGGTCCCGCAACTCGTACCCGCGCCCCCAAACGGTGGTGATGTAGTCGCGTCCGTTCGTTGCCAGGTTGAGCTTCTTGCGCAATTTGCAGACGAACACGTCGACGATCTTCTCGTTCGGTTCGTCCATGCCCCCGTAAATCTGGTTGAGAATCACTTCTTTCGTCAGCGTCATGCCTTTGCGCAGCGACAGAAGCTCGAGCACTTCGTATTCCTTGGTCGTCAGCGCAATCTGCGCGCCGTCTACGGAGACCATCTTGGCATCGAGGTCGACCTCGATCTTGCCGGTCGTGATGACCGACCTCGCGTGCGAACGCGCTCGGCGGACAACGGCGCGCATGCGGGCAATCAACTCGTCGCGATGAAAAGGCTTGGTGAGGTAGTCGTCCGCGCCAAATCTGAGCGCATCGACTTTCGTCTCCTGGGCAGCAATTCCCGAGAGGACGAGCACCGGAGTCGCAACGCCGACGTCGCGCAGCGACCGAAGCACGTTCAGACCGGAAACGTCCGGGAGCTGCAGGTCGAGCACGACGATGTCGAAGCTCCCCTCCGAAGCGAGGCGACGACCCTCTTCGCCCAGTTCGGCTGTCGTGACTGTGAAACCCTCCGTCTCGAGCATGCGTTTGATGCATTGTGCGACAACGGGTTCATCTTCGATAAGTAGAGCGTGCATCCGATTTTCCGCCTCTCGTTCCAGTCTCAAGCAACTGGGGTGCAGGAATATGCGCGCGTGCCGGCCGATCCGACATTGGGGAATTCCCATAAGGCCCATACAAAGCCGCCGGAATCTGCGGGTACTGCAGACCCCGACATTGTACCTAGGTCCAATCCCGAGCTGTCGGGCGTCGCAGCGGCGTGACAGCGTGCTGCGTGGCGAGTCCGCGGTGCGAAGCTTCGCGCGCGCGGCGGCCCTTCGAAATGCCAGCGAGGTGACTCATGGGCTTCAACGTCGGCCTGATCGCACGCGATGCGGATGTCGAAGCGGACGTCGCCGCGATCCTTAAGAAGACGTCGTTGACGGTTTGGACGTCTCGCTCGCCTGATGCGATTTGCGACAACGTCGCGCGACCGGGAACGCTGCTGCTGGCGGTAGCGCTGCTGGACCTGTCCGGGCTGGAACTGGTCGAGCGTCTGCGCGCGTTGCATGTGGACGTGCCTGCGATTTTGATCGGACCGCAGCCAAACGCCCTGCCGGCGAAAAGGCTGGCTGATGCAAGCGTGCTCGACGTTATTCCCCTACCGGTCGGGTCGCGCGACCTACTCAGTTGGATTGAGTGTGTGTGCGTGACCCGCCTTGTGTTGCGCCGCGAGCAGCTCTTGAAATTGTCGCGGCCCGATCAGGCGCGGGATCTTCGCGTCGTGGTCTGAACCGTCCGCCGGTTGCGGATGGGGCTTCAGGCGCCGGCCATTCCGAACATCTGCATCGTTTCTAGCCATCTCTTGCGTTGCTCGCCCGAAATGGCGTGCACGCAGCCGATGAAGGTCGGCGACTCCAGGCGGACGCCGGGTATAGCCAGTCGTGCGATGTCGATCAGCGACTCCTTCTCGCCGCGATGCCCGGCGCGATGCGCGAAGGCCGGCATTTCCATGGTAACGATCATCCGCGCCGTTTGCAGACGATGGCGCTCCGGCTTCGCCTCTCGACTGCGAGCCGCCGCATGCAGCAGTTGCAGGAGTGGCGCTGGCGGCTGATCGCTCCAGAGCGGAAAGACGATGAGCAGGTGACCGGCCCAGCGGATCATTTCCAGCGCTTCCTGGACTTCCTCCACCGCGCTCTCACCCTTGCGGTGCGGACGTGCCAGGGGGAGTGCTAGGTTTCCGACGTCGATGCGTTTCGCTGGGCGGACCGATGCGGCAAGCCCGACAGCGTAGGCTTCGCACAACGCGGCGCAAAACCTTTGTGGCCTGGGATCAGGATGTCCATTGATCACGAGCACGTTCCGGGACCTAGCCGGCGCGGTGGCGAGACGACGCGGCGTGATCCGCTCGCGCATGTGCGAAAACGAGCTGCCGATGGCCTCTCCGAGCATGGCGAGGCCGCGCGGTTTCGATGACGGCGTGTAGAGGCGGGTCGGTGCATCAAGCTGCATGATACGTGGTCTCCTTCTGGAACGCCCGGAAGCGCTCGAGATCGGTCACATCGCGAAAACAGACGAGGGTCGCCCCATTCGGCAAGCGCGTGGGAGCGAGCGAAATCAACCGGCCGTCGGACCTTACGATGTTTCCCCACTCGCCGTAGCGCTCCGGACTTTGCGAAGCGATGGCGGATGAAACGATGTCCCAGATGTTGTCGCGCCCGAACCGCGACATGCACAGCGCGGCCAGTGCGGTGAAGTGCGGCGCATTCGCCAGTTCTTCGGCACTCAGCTGCCAGAGTCTTGCAAAGGCCTGGTTGGATTGCGTCAGGCGGCCGTCGGTCTCAAAGATCGCGACGGGGTCTTCGATCGTGTCGAGCGTGACTTTCTGCACGGCCCCAAGCGTCGCAAGCGCGGCCTTGAGACTCAAAGTCTCGCTGACGTCCTCGAAGGTATAGAACGTGCCGCCCTGGAGATGCGGTCGGCCGACGACGCGAAGGCTGCGTCCGCTCGGCATATGCCAGAATTCTTCCGAAAGCTGCGCGCCGTTCGCCTTCGGTTCGAGCCGTTGCTTTTTCCACGCGGCAAAGTCGCGCTGTTCCGGCAGGAGACGCGACTCCCGCAGGCGGTCGAGAATTTCTTCGTGCGTAGGATGCGTGTCGAGCCAGTCCTGGGGAAAGCTCCACATCCGCGCAAAGCAGCGATTGTTGCCGGCCAGGTGCTGGTCGTTGTCGAAAACGGCGATCGCCAGGTCGATGCGGTCAAGCATGTTGGCGTTGGCGTCGGCGGCGATCTGCAACCGCGCTTCGGTCCGCACCGCATCCGTCACGTCGATGGCGGAAGCGGCGATGCTGGAGTCGGGCAAGCGCGACAGACTCATCGACAAGGCCCGCCTTTCGCCGCGCGCGGTCACATAGCGCCGGGCGTTGAGCACGTCCGTGCCGTCGCGCGCCGCGCTGGCAAGGTCGAATTCCGAGCGATCGAGCGCAACGTTGCCGCGAACCGCATCCGTGCCGGCGAGCGCGAGATAAGCCGCATTCGCCCAGCGCAGCTGCAGGTCGGGTCCGCGAACCCACACCGGAACGGGAAGTGCGCTCGCAAGCGCGCGGTAGTCGACCTCGGGGTCGTCGGCGAACAGATCGCGCAGATACAGCACGGAGCGGCCGCGCACCGGGCGTCCCGTCACCGCGATGCGTCGGCCGGACGACGAGCGCACGGACATCTCGAACGGGGTCAGCGCGTGCCACAGTCCGCTCAGGGCGGCGGCCAAAACGGGCGCGTCGCGGCCGGCCAGGACGGTTTCGAGAAGGCAAGCGCCATTTCCATAGGTGAGAGGGGTCTTCAGGTCCTCACCCATGATCACGATCGACTGTCCGCTCTCTGCCATGACGGCGTCGCGCAACGCCAGGTCAGACCGTGTCGCCTCCCGGTTCGTGCGCAGGTCGATCTTGAAATTGCCGAGACGGGCATGCATCCACGCCGCCCAGATGCTGCATAGCGTTCCGATCACCGCGGTCGAGACTGCGAACGCGGCGACGGTAAAGTCGCTGCCCATGGGCTGGCGATGGTCCGCATCGGCGAGCGCCGGCATGAAGGCGTGTGCCAGCCAGAGCAGGGGCGACGCGATGAATGTTACGATTTGCGCGATCAAGTGCATGACGCCTATCCCTCAGGCATCAACGGCGATCGCGCGCAGCGCGGCGACGTCGTTGAGGATGAACTGGTGGGAATTGGGAACCGTGACGATGTTTTCATCGCGGAGAGCGGCAAGCGCCCGGCAAACGGTTTCGATCGTCATGCCGAGATAGTCGGCGATATCGTTGCGGCTCATGGGAACATCGAGACGCTCGCCCGCCATGGCGTCTTCGCGGCCGGCCAGGCGCAGCAGGAAAGAGGCGACGCGCTGCTTCGCCGTATGCGCACCCAGAACGAAAGCCTGCTGCTCCGCTGCGCGAAGATTTGCGGTCAAAAGCGACACCAGGTGCGCGCGCACGGCCGGCGTGGACGCGACGAGACGATCGAAGCTGCTGCGCGCATAGCTCAGCAGGGTGACCGGCGTGACGGCCTCCGCCGTGAACGGGTGCGTGGTGCGTTCGTCGAAGCCGATCAGCTCGCCGGGCAGGACGAAGTCCGCGATGTGCCGGGTCCCGTTCGCCGCGTGCCGGCACAGGCGGACGGTGCCGCTGATCACGCGGTAGACGCGCTCGGCGCGATCGCCTTCCTGAAACATGACCTCGTTTCGGCCGAAGTGCTGACGCGTGCTGGACGGATGCAACTGGCGCAGATACAGGGCGAGCGATGGCGCGCCCCGCTGATCGTCATCGATTTCGAGATGGACGTGACGGCCGGAGAAAACGTTCTGGGAGTGTGCGCGCGCGGCGCTCAGTGTCATAGGCATTTTTCTTCCCCACAATGTCGATGCGTTCTGCATCTGTCGAAAAGCTTCGTTAATCCGAGCACGGATCAACAGCCGGGAAATCTCCCTAAGCACTTTCGCGTGTGGACGTGATGAACGAAGGCGCTGCAGTCGCCGGACCTACTCCTCGAGCGTCTAATTCAGGCGCGGATTGCCGACGTCGCTTCGTTGATCGAGAGCGGATTTGACTTTTGCCAATGCACTTTTTTCGGAGCGCGCGCTTTATCGAGCCGAAATCGCAACGGAACTATTCCGCCAGAGAGGTGTGCGAATGAACCTTCTCGATGCCGATCAGGTTGCAGCCGGATGTGAATTTCGCATCGGTGCAGGCGTCCGACGCATTGCCGGTGTGCGACAGCCGAAAGTCGTCGCACGACCGGGCGCGATCGCGGACTCGACGCGCAGGCGTCGCGGCGAGCGAAATTTCACGCCCGGCCCCTGGCGGGCACTCGATCCGGGCACGAACCAGATCGCGGGATGGGGCGTCTGGCGGCAGGGCGCACGGCGCGCCGTCGTCCGTTCCAACCGGTGCGGCGAGACGCGTTGGACACGACCCCGTCGGTCGCATGGCGCGGACAGTATCGATAGCGGAATGCCGCGTGCGGGAGACGCATAAGCGCGATGCACGCTCCGACGAGGATCGCGCTGGCCCGGTCCGATCGCATTTTCGCGCTCGCAATGATCGTGGTTCTTGTGCTGGTCAGTTCGACCGTCGGCGCGTCGATGATGCCGACCGGAGCGGTCGACAGATCGAAGACTGTGTGGATCGAGCGATGGCGCGATCGCTTGCTTCCGATACCGCAGGGCCCGACGACCGTCATCAGCGAAAGCGCGGGCCGCGACATGGTCGCTGGCGATCTGCTCACGGAACATCGATGCCTGTCGGAGGTGATGTACTATGAAGCGCGAGGCGAAGGCGACGAAGGCGAAAGAGCTGTCGCGGAAGTTGTCTTCCACCGGCTTGCAAGCGGGCGCTACGGCCGCACGATCTGCTCCGTCGTCTACGCGGGGGTCAGGCAGGCGGCGTGTCAGTTCTCTTTCGCCTGCGATGGCTCACGTGAGCGACCGAAGTCGCGGCGCGATTGGGAATATGCCGAAGAGCTCGCTGCAAAAATTCTGACAGGCGAGGTCATGCTGAGCGACGAAACCGCGGGTGCCGTCAACTACCACGCCGTATACGTCCGCCCGCGTTGGGCGGAGTCCTTCACTCTGACTGCGCTGATCGGCAAACATATGTTTTATCGCCGCCGTCAGGCTGATCCGGCCGGGACACTGGTCGCTTTGCGCGGACCGATCTGGTGACGGACGATAGCTACCTCAATTACGCGCGCTCTGGCACGCGGCCTCGATCTGGGTCACGAGTTCATTGTCATCGAACGGTTTGCACAGTAGCGAAGACGCGCCGGCCGCGGCGATCCGGCCGGCAATATGATCGCCATTCGCCGTCATGACGATGACGGGCGCGGTGATGCCGAGGG
>DATJZB010000057.1:0-2817 GCA_035499335.1 Rhizomicrobium sp.
GCGTCAAAGGCCGAGTATCATGGCGAGTTCGTGAACTTCGAGCCGATGATGGCCTGGCCGAAACCGGTCCAGAAGCCGCATCCGCCGATCATGGTCGGCGGCGCCTTCCCGTACGGCGCGCGGCGGGCCTTGCGCTACGGCAACGGCTGGATGCCTCACCGCACTCGCACCCAGTACGCGGACGTGCAGACCCTACTGCCGAAGTTCCGCGAGATGGTGACCGAAGCGGGCCGCGATCCGGCCTCGGTGCCGATCACGATCTGGGGCGCCAGGGAGAACCTCGACCTGCTCAAGCGCGACCGCGACGATGGCGTCTCACGCGTGGTCGTCAGCTTCGATTCCGGCAAGTCCGACACGATCCTGCCGGAACTCGACCGCTGGGCGACGTTGATCCGCCAGCTCGGCAGCTGAATCTAGACAAGCGGCAAGACATCAGCCCTGAATTTCTGCATTCCGTTAAGGACTTCGTCGGCTGTCGAACCGCCGAATCCGAAATCAATGCAGCCGACACCCATGTCCCGCAGCGCCCTGATGTCGGCGGCGACGAGCGCCGGCGGACCGGCGAACAGGCGATGTTCGCCATCACCGGCCTGCGCTGGAGCGGTCTCGCCGAACACCGTGACGCGCAAGCTCAGGCCGACCGCGTTGGGATCGCGCCCCGCTTCTACGGTCATCTTGCGCAAGCGCGCGACCTGGGTCTTGAAACGCGTCAAGCTATCGAGCGGATTCTGCGGATTGGTCCCGATCGGATACCAGGCATCGCCGATGCGCGCAGTCCGCCGCAACGCCGGACCACTCTCGCCTCCAACCCAAATCGGCGGATGCGGCTTCTGCACGGGCTTCGGCGCGAAACCGATATTGGAGAATTTAACATGCTTACCGTCGAACTTCGGCGCGTCCCTCGTCCAGAGTTCAATGAAGGCGCGCACATATTCGTCGGTCACTGTTCCGCGCGCATCGAAGTCCGGTGCGTCAATGGCTTCGAACTCCTCGCGCATCCAGCCCGCGCCGATACCCAGCGTCAGCCGGCCACCCGAGAGAACGTCGATGGTCGAGAGCATCTTGGCGGTCAGCACGGCCGGTCGATGCGGCACCACCATGACAGAGGTCACAAGACGCAGGCGCGTCGTTTTCGCGGCGATCCAGGTGACCTCCGTCAGCTGCTCATGTCGCTCCCCGCGGGTGCCGCTAGGGAATTCCCCGGAGGCGCTATAGGGATATTCGGCAGCGATTGCGGTCGGAATTACGACATGGTCGCTGAACGTTGCGTAGTCGAAGCCGATTGCCTCGCCGCCAACCACGATCTTCGTAAGGTTATCTGCGGCCGATAGGGGTCCGGCGGTCGGTGCATTGAAGCCGATCAGCATTTGTTGCATCCTTCCTAGCATTTCCTAGCGTTGCATCACTCGCCCCGATGCGACACCATGCGGCGGGTAGCGGTAAGCACCTCCCGCGACGACATGCGACCCTACGGGCGGAGACGACGGATCATGACGGCGGCCGGTAAACAGACGACACGGCAGCGCTTCGACGCGCCCCTGGCCGAATTGATAGCAGAAGCCGGGGCCTTGCGCGATTCCGCTCACGGCCGGCTGATCTCCTACTCGCGCAAGGTCTTCATTCCGCTCACCAAACTCTGTCGCGACGTCTGTCACTACTGCACGTTCGCGCAAGTGCCGCACGCGGGCAAGCCCATCTACCTCTCACCCGACGAGGTGCTCACCATTGCGCGTGCCGGGGCGGCTGCAGGTTGCACCGAAGCGCTGTTCACGCTGGGCGACAAGCCCGAGTTGCGCTACCAGGCCGCGCGCGACACATTGAAGGCGCTCGGCTACGAAACGACGATCTCCTATCTGACCGCGATGTGCGCGCTGGTGCTGCGCGAGACCGGATTGCTGCCGCATGCAAATCCCGGCGTGATGACGCGCGAGGAGATCGCGAGCCTGCGCGAGGTTACGGCGAGCCAGGGCATCATGCTGGAGTCCACCAGCGAGCGGCTCTGCAGGCAGGGCGGCGTTCACCACGGTTCTCCCGACAAACATCCTGCAGTCAGGCTAGAGACCCTCCGTCTGGCCGGCGAACTGAAGGTTCCGTTCACGACCGGGATCCTGATCGGCATCGGCGAGACGCGCGACGAGCGGATCGACGCGCTGGAGGCGATCCGGGATCTGCACACCGCCCATGGTCATATCCAGGAAGTCATCGTCCAGAACTTCCGGGCCAAGCCCGACACCAAGCTCGCCAATTCCGAGGAACCCGATCTCGACGACCTGTCGTGGACCATCGCAACGGCGCGTCTGATCCTCGGGCCCGACATGAACATCCAGGCGCCGCCAAATCTGTCGCCCGGAGTCTATCAAAAGCTGATCGACGCGGGGCTCAACGACTGGGGCGGTATCTCGCCGGTCACGCCTGATCACGTGAACCCCGAAGCACCGTGGCCTGCCATTACCGAACTCGCACGCAAGAGCGCGGACGCCGGCAAGCTGCTGGTGAACCGTCTGCCCGTCTACCCCACCTACGTCCGCGTCGCCGATACGTGGTTAGCTCCCGACATCGCTACCCGCGTTCGACGCATGAGCGACACTGAAGGCTTCGCGCGCGACGACGACTGGGCGCCAGGCAACACCAAGCCGCCACCGGCGCCGCTGGTGCTTGCCCGCGGCGTCGACGCCGGAATCGCAGGGATCGTCGAGCGTGCCACATCGGGCGAACGGCTCGCATCGAGCGACATCGTGCGCCTGTTCGCGGCACGCGACGCCGACTACCGGTACGTCACGCAGGCCGCCGACACGCTGCGACGCGCGGTCAGTGGCG
>DATJZB010000058.1:0-56727 GCA_035499335.1 Rhizomicrobium sp.
CCTTGGGGAGGACCTGCAACGCTAGGCCCGCGACACCACCGACGAAGTGGAGGCCCGGGGAAGTCAATCTAGACACGGCAAGAGCACTAAATTCGCTGACTTTTTTGCCCATCGCGATCACATCCATCATCGCACCCATCGTGGTGCTTGCGATTGCATGATGCGGAGTGACGAGGCTTGCGCAAGTAAAAACACGCGATTACTCAATGAAAGTCGCGCGCTGAGAAGTTATGAGACGAGGTGAAGCAGTAAAAGGTTAGACACCCTGTCCGCCAGTTCGCATCGAGATCGGCTGGATGCGCGACTGCGGGCGTCAGAGATGCGGCGCGGAATGGGTGCCCGGATGGTAGGCGGATAGCCCCTGCAGCACCGCGGGATCGAACAGCAGGATCCAGCCGATCGTCAGACCGAAAACCAGGCAAAGTGCCCGGACGGCACCCGACCATGCGCTCTGGGCGACAAAAAAGTCAGGACGGCCGGTTACCGGCCGGAGATCAGTCCCAACCTGGTTTTTTGCGGTTAATATCCTGTTTTCTTGCATGATTTCAGCGAATCGGCGCCAGTGTCCGGCTGCAATCTAGGCGCCGGACGGCGATGACTTCTTGCACTGGGACGACAATTCGTTGGACGCGGGCGACAGATTTCACGATGCTGACATGTGCGACCTCCAGCCCGCCGGCGGTTCATCCTTGCCACTCGATCCCGCACCTCCGGACTTTCGCATGCTCCAGTTCTCGAGCGACGAGTATCCGCAGGCGGCACGCCTCGCGGCGTGGCAGGACGTGCTGTCGCGCAAGCTCATCGATGCGCGCGTGTCCGCGGACGGCAGTTCGTTCCACGCCAACGTCAGGCTGCGCGCCCAGGCGAATTTCCGCATCGCGGGCGGGCTCATCGCCGGCTCGCACAATCGTCTCTCCACGAGCGAAGCGGCCGAAGACGTCGCCGACGTGGCGCTCCTGATCTGCGTGGCCGGCGAAGTGGTGGCCTCCTATGGCGGACGCGAGCAGGTGCTGCATCCGAGCGACGCCATCCTCTTCAGTTGCAGCGACGCGGGCGAGTATGGCTGGCGCAATCCTGCCGACGTCATCCTGCTGCGCATGCCGCGGGCGGCCCTCGAGCCGCTCGCACCGACGCTTTCGGAGGTCACCGGTCGGCTGATGCCGAGCCAGACGGACATGCTGCGCCTGCTGATCCGCTACGTCGCAACGCTCTTTTCGAGCGGTGACTTTGCGATGACGCCGGGAGCGGACCGGATCGTCGCGAGCCACGTCTGCGACCTGGTGGCGCTCAGCCTCGGCGCGTCGCGCGACTCTGCGGCGCGCACCGTGGGCCGCGGTCGTCACGCCGCGCGGCTGCGCATCATCAAGGCCGACATCCTGCGGAATCTGGAGCGCGCCGACCTCAATGTCGCGAGACTGGCGGCGGCGCACCATCTCAGTCCGCGCGCCGTGCAGCGCCTGTTCGAAAGCGAAGGCACGACGCTTTCGGCTTTCGTGCTGGAGCGGCGCCTGCAGCGCGCCTACCGCATTCTATCGGACGACCGCTTTGCGGATCGCAACATCAGTTCGATCGCTTTCGAGAGCGGGTTCAGCGAGCTTTCCTACTTCAACCGCAGCTTTCGCCGGCGTTTCGGCGCGTCGCCTTCCGAGATCCGGGCGGGAAAAACGGAATGAGCCTCAGGACGGCGCCCTGTCGCGACCGCGCCGGTTCGCGGCGAGGTCCGCGCGGACGCGCTCGATCCCCTCGAGCAACGCCGACCGCGCCTGGATGAGCGATCCGACCGAGCCCAAGAGCGCGTGGAACACCTCGCCGTCGCACGTGCCGTCGCGCGGAACGCGGCAGCGCGTCGCGGACGATGTTGAGAGCAGCGACGCATAGCCCGGCCGGCCGAGGCCCAAATCGGGTTCATGCGGCATGGCCAGCCAGACCAGGGCGAAGGCCAGGATCGCGCGGCCGATCATCGTTCCCGCTCCGGGTGATTGCGCCGCCATCCTGCGACGTCGCCGGCACGGCCGCCATTCGGCGCACTGCGTAGGGGCGACTACCTAGCGGGCCCTATTCGCTCTCGAGTTCTTCGCGAAGCATTTCGAGCTCGAGCCAGCGCTCCTCGCCCTGGGCATGTTCATGCTGTGCCTCTGCGAGCGACTGCGACAGCGCCGCGAACGCAGCCGGATCGCGCGCGTAAAGTTCGGCGTCGGCCAGGCGGTGCTGGATATCGGCGATCTTTTTTTCGAGTTCGGCAAGCTGTTTGGGGAGCTTTTCGAGCGCGTGCTTGTCGGAGAAGTTCATCTTGCGCTTCGGCGCGCCGGTGCGCGGGCGTTCCTTCGCGGGTTTGCCGGCTTTTCCCTTCGCTTCCGGCGCTGGCGAGACGCCGGCGCCGCGCTGGGCGACCATGTCGCTGTAGCCGCCCGCATATTCGACGAAGCGCCCGTCGCCCTCGGCCATCAGGATCGAGGTGGCGACGCGATCCAGGAAGTCGCGGTCGTGGCTGACCACGAGCACGGTGCCCGGATACTCGTCGATCATTTCCTCCAAAAGGTCGAGCGTTTCGAGGTCGAGGTCGTTGGTGGGCTCGTCGAGCACAAGCAGGTTCGAGGGTTGCGCGAGCGCCCGGGCGAGCAGCAATCTGGCGCGCTCGCCGCCGGAAAGGACGCGCACCGGCGAACGTGCCTGCTGCGGCGTGAAGAGAAAATCCTTCATGTAGCTGACGACGTGCCTCGGCTTGCCGCCCACCGAGACGATGTCGCCCGCTCCGCCGGTCAACACGCCGGCCAGCGTGTCCTCCGGCTCGAGCAGCGCGCGATTCTGGTCCAGCCGCGCCATCACGACGTTGACGCCGATCTTCACATTGCCGGCGTCCGGCGCGAGCGCACCGGTGAGCAGATTGATCAGCGTCGTCTTGCCGGCGCCGTTCGGCCCGACGATGCCGACGCGATCGCCGCGATGAATGCGCAGCGAGACGTCGCGCACGACCGTCTTGTCGCCCCAGCTCCTCGAAATCCGCTTGGCGTCGATGACGCGCGTGCCGCCTTCTTCGCTTTCGGTGACCGTCATCTTGACTGCGCCGGCCGACTTGAGCTGCTCGGACCGGCCCTTGCGCAGCGCCCGCAGCTTGGCGAGGCGGCCCTGGTTTCGCTTGCGGCGCGCACTGACCCCGTAGCGGACCCAATCCTCTTCCATCGCGATCTTGCGGTCCAGCTTGTGGCGCTCGATTTCCTCCTGCGCCAGCACGTCGTCGCGCCACGCTTCGAAGAAGGCGAAGCCGCGCTCCAGCCTGCGGGTGACGCCGCGGTCCAGCCACACCGTCGCGCGCGAGAGCGTTTCCAGAAAGCGCCGGTCGTGGCTGATGAGAACGAGCGCGGACTTCAGACCGGCGAGTTCGCTTTCGAGCCATTCGATGGCGGGGAGATCGAGATGGTTCGTCGGCTCGTCCAGCAACAGGATGTCGGGCCGCGGCGCCAGCACGCGCGCGAGGGCGGCACGCCGCGCTTCGCCGCCGGAAAGCTGTCCCGGCGTCTCCGCGCCGCTGAGGCCGAGCTTGCCTAGCAGGTAGTAGGCGCGCGCCGGGTCGTCGCCGGGCATCAAGCCGGCCTCGACGTAAGAGTGGGTGTCGGGATAGCCGGCAAGGCTGGGTTCCTGCGGCAGATAGCGGATCGTCGCGCCGGGCTGGGCGAACCGTGTGCCGGCATCGGCTTCGATCATGCCAGCGGCGACCTTGAGCAGCGTCGATTTGCCTGAACCGTTGCGTCCGACAAGGCAGAGCCGGTCCCCGGCCGCCACGGAAAGTTCGGCACCGTCAAGAAGCGCGGTGTCGCCGAACGTCACATGAATGTCTTGCAGGAGAAGGAGGGGGGTGGCCATCGGGCCTTATCTCACATTTTAGGCGAATTGGTCCGCGAATCCGGTTTGAAAATAAGCGCCGCTGGCGTAGTTTCCGCCCCCTCTTCTGACCTGAGAAAGGCAACGGGCGGACGGCATGCGCGGATTCAAGGAAAAAGGCTTCAACGACAGACTCGAGGCGGCGGCCAAGGCCAAGCAGGCCCAGCTCGAGCGCGCGCGCGCGAAATCGCCGTTGAACGATCCGGACTTCGCGCGGCGCCAGGCCGACCGCAAGCGCCTCGCCGAAGAGCGGGACGCGCGCGTAGCGGCGCGCGCCGCCGAGAAGGAGGCCGCCGCACAGCGCGAAGCCGAGCGCCGCGCCGCGGAAGAAGCCGCGCGCGTCGAGGCGGAACGTCTTGCGGAGGAAGCGCGTCAGAAGGCGCGCCGCGAAGAAGCCGATCGTCTCGTCGCACTCGCGGCCGAGCAGAAGGCGGCGCGGGACGCGCGCTATGCCGCGCGCAAGCAGCGCAGAAAGTAGTTAGGGCGCCGGTTCCACGGCCATGCCGCCGCACCGTTCGGGGTGGCGCTGCGGATTGCACGCCGCAACGAAACCTTGCGGCATGCGCGTCTCGTAGGGGCCGAAGCGCGCGTCCGGCTGCATGTAGTCGGTTGAGACGAATTGCGCGCCCGACATCAGCGCCTTGTCGCGCCGCGCCGTATCGTTGCTGCGCGCTTCGACGGTGTCGGCGTCGGCGCGCGTGCGCACGAGAAAGCCGAGCTGCACGTCCCGCGTGATGTGCGCTGTGTCGGTCAGCGCTTCGTTCAGGGTGAGGTAGGCGGCGGCAGGCGAATCCTCCGGCGCGTTGACGAACATCACGCGCCCTTCCAGCGACGTGCGGCCGCCCTGATAGGCCTTGAGCTTGTCGCCCTCCTCGTCGAGCGCGAACAGGAACTTTCCGCGTGTCTCGCCAAGGCTCGGCCAGCCATGCTGGAGCACGGCGTCGCGCAGCGTGGGATAGCTTCCCTGCACGTCGTCCGGCGTCACGATCTGGTCGCGCGAAAAGACCGACAGGATCTCCGCATCGAGCGCATCGAACGCGGCGGTATCGAATTTCAGCGGCGTGACCGAGCCCGGAAACGGAATCTCGTCGTCCTTGGCGTTCATCGTCACCAGAATCGGGACATGGTCCGGATGCGCCGCGGACCATGATTTCAGTTCCCGCAGACAGGCGACGAGCGTCAGGCAGACCGACCGGTAATCGATGTCCTGAACGTGAAGTACCTTGAAGCCGGGTTTGGACATCGTCGCCTCGAAGTCCGAGGGAACGTCGACGCCCGTCATCGCTGCGCCCGCCGGGTGCGCGTACAGACCGCCCTGCGGATCGTAGGCGACGTCGATCTCGATCGCGCGCGCCCCGTCGTTGAGCTGATCCGCCAGGGGCGCGTGCGCATAGTCGAGCCCCGCGGCCGCTTTCGGAGCGCCCATCCGGATCAGGGCCATGATTTTGTCAGGGATGGCTTCCTTGTAGCTGTTGTGCGTACCGACAGTGACGATGTCGTTGAGGTGCAGGTTCTGGTCCATCCAGGCGCGGGCACAGTCGGGGCCGGCGCTGGCCGCATCCGGAGCGCCCAGATTGCAGTCGGACGCCAGCGCCGGCGTGCTCACCATGGCGACGGCAGCAATGAAAGCCGACAAGAAACGCATCTTCGCCTCCCGCGCGAATCTGGCGACAGTCTATTTGGATTTTATACGCGCGCGATGGCGTCGTCCGCCGGGCTTTTTTTGCTTACGTCGTTAATGCCCGGCGTCCCGCGCGATTCGAATTGTCGCAAAGCGGTGTCGATCAGAGCGCCGGCGGGGGTGGAGCGGCGAGCGCCCCGTCGACGATCTTGGCCTGCACTGTCGAGAGGGCCTGGTTGAAGGCGTTGATCACGGCGGGCACGCTGTTCTGGCTGGCCTGCACTTCGCTGTGGGCGTCGACGGCAAGCACGATCGTGCGCGTGCGGGCCGCGACCACTTTGGCGACGATGCGCACGACGGCCGTGGGTGCCGCATCCGGCGTGTCGTAGCGTGCCTGGAAATCGCGAATGTCGGTCACGAGCAGGTAGTCGGACTTCAGCCCCTCCGTGTCGCGCCCGATGGCCGCGATCCGGCCCGTCTGCTCGAAGGCCTCGACCAGCGAGCTCTGGACGAGGAAGGGCAGGCGGTCCTGCCAGTCGGCATTGGCATAGTAGTCGAGCTGGCCGCCCGGCTGTTCGAGTGCGATCCGCATCGTGTCGAGACTGTCGGCCGCTTCGGGCAGGACGACGGTCATCTGCCACGCCACACGGGCGCCTGCGGTCGCGGCCATGCGCGCGGGCTCGAGCTCGTACATGGGCGAGGCTTCGGGCGGGCCGATGATGTTGCTGCAGGCCGAAAGGACGAGAGCGGAGGCGCCGCTCACCAGCAGCGTACGGCGGCCGATCGAAAAGGATTGCTTGCTCATTTCGGTGTGTACCCCTTTCGCCTGTCGCCGAAGATGATTCTCGTCGGCTCTCGGTTCAGTTCGTCGGACAATTTGGTCAGGCTGCCCACCAGACGGCGGGAGTCGGCGACGAGCGCGGAAAGCTGCGCGACGCCGTCGCCGGTGACGACGCGGTCGGCATCCGTCGACAACGTATCCAGCTTCTTGAGCGTGATGTCGGCCTGGACCAGCGTCGGGTGCAGGTCGCGCGAGGCGATCGCGATGTTGTGCGTCGCGTCCGCCGCGTTTCGCAGCGTCGCCTCGATGTCGGCGGAACGGTTCGCGAGCGTGCCGGTGATCACCTCGACATGGTTGAGGATGCCCGCGAACGCCTTGCGGTTCTTGTCGTCCAGCAGAAGGTTGACGCGATCGGCGGTGATGTTGAGTTTGTCGCTGAGCATGTCAAGCTTCTGTTCGAGCTTCTCGAACGTCCCCGGGATCGACTTGATCTGGGGATTTCGGTCGATGTCGCGGTAGCCCATATGCGCGAGCGTCGGATTGGTCATGGAGCCGCCCAGCAGCTCGACGTAAGCGCCGCCCGTGAGGCCCTGGCTCGCGATGGCAGCGGTCGCGTCGCTGTGGATGTCGAACGTCTTGTCGACCTTGATCGTGGCGAGCACCGACTTGGAATCGGTGGGATCGATGATGAGGTCTTCCACGCGGCCCGCTTCGAGGCCGTTGTAACGCACGATCGTTCCCTTGCCGAGACCGGTCACCGAACCGTGGAATTTCACCGTGTAGTACGAGTATGTGATGTTCTCCGTTCCGGCCAGCCAGAGAACGGTCACGACGACGCCGAACATGCAGGCCAGTACGAATGCGCCGACGGCGATGTAGTTTGCCCTGGTTTCCATCGTGCTTCGTCCCCCTCAGGCTGCCGCGCGTCCGCGCGGGCCGGAAAAATACTGCTGGATCCATGGATGCGGATCGCGGCGCAACTCGTCGATCGTCCCGACCTTGATCTTCCTGTCGACCAGGACCGCGATGCGGTCGGTGGTCGCGCGCAACGTGTCGAGGTCGTGCGTGACCATGAACACGGTCAGGTTCAGGCTCTTTTGCAGATCCTTGACCAGCTCGTCGAACATGTTGGCGGAGATCGGATCGAGGCCCGCCGTCGGCTCGTCGAGGAAAACGATCTCGGGATCGAGGGCGAGCGCCCGGGCGAGGCCGGCGCGCTTTTTCATGCCGCCGGAAAGTTCGGAAGGATGCTTGGCGGCCGCTTCCTCCGGCAGCCCGACCATCGACAGCTTCATCGACGCGATTTCGTTCATCAGCTGCTGCGGCATGCGGAGATATTCGCGCAACGGAACCTGGATGTTTTCGGCGATCGTCTGCGAGCTGAACAGGGCGCCTTCCTGGAACAGGACGCCCCAGCGCATCTCAATTTCGCGCCACTGATGGTCGCTCATGTTCGCCGTGTTGCGGCCGAAGACCTCGATCGTGCCGGACTGGATCTTGTTGAGGCCGACGATGGAGCGCAGCAGCACGGACTTGCCCGTGCCCGAACCGCCGACGACGCCGAGCACTTCTCCGCGATAGACGTCGAGATCCAGGTGATCGTGCAGGAGCTGCGTGCCGAAGCCGTTGACCAGGCCGCGCACCTTGATGATCGCATCCCGTTCCCGGCCCGCTGGATTTGTCCGCCCCCCGCTCATCGTCAAATTCCTATCAGCGAGAAGATGATCGAGAAGGCGGCATCGAGGACGATGACGAGGAACACTGATTCGACGACCGAGCGCGTCGTCAGCTTGCCGACGCTGGCGGCGTTGCGCTCCACCTGAAGCCCCTCGTAACAACCGACCAGGCTGATGACCAGGGCGAAGACGGGCGCCTTGATGATCCCGACGAGGAAGGTGTTGAGCGAAATGGCGTCCTGAAGCTGACGCAGGAAGACGGGCAGGGTGATGTGCAGATCGAAGTAGCACATGACGGCGCCGCCGATCATTCCCATGATGTCGGCATAGAAGGTCAGCAGCGGCAGGGCGATGGCGAGGCCCAGGATGCGCGGCAGCACCAGCGTGTCGACCGTGTTGATGCCGATGGTCTGCATCGCGTCGAGTTCCTCGTTCACCCGCATCGTCCCGATCTGGGCGGTGAACGCCGAGCCGGAGCGGCCCGCGATGATGATCGCCGTGATCAGCCCCGCGATCTCGCGCAGCAGGCCGACGCCGAGCAGATTGATGGTGAAGATCTCGGCGCCGAAGCGCTTGAGCTGGTCGGCGCCCTGGTAGGCGAGGACGATGCCGATCAGGAATGCGAGCAGGCCGACGATCGGCAGCGCGTTGATCCCGGTCTCCTCCACCTGATGGAACAGCGCCGCGACGCGCAGGTTGCCGCGTGGATGGTAGAGCGCTTCGAGCCACTCGAGCGTGACGCGGCCGACATAGCTGAGAATGCCGGCGCCCTGATAGACGCCGTGAACGGCGCCCTTTCCGACTCTTTCAATGAAGGCTTCGAGCGTATGGTGGTCGTGGATGACCACCGGCGGCGCATTGTGCTCGTTCTCGACCGTGTGAAGCAGCGTCGAGTAGGTGCCCGGCAGGAGGATCGGTCCCACCTGCGTGCCGGCGCTTTCCCATTCCCGTTTTGTGCGGACGAGAAGCCAGGTTCCCGCGCTGTCGATCCGCTCGAGTCCCGAACCGTCGATCTGGGCTTCGGCCGCGTCGCCTACCTGGATCGCCCGGAGCTGGGCGTCGAGCTCCGCCGCATCCCTGGTCGTCCACTCGCCTTCGGCGACGAGCCGAAGCGATTTCTGCTGGCGCTCCATGCGGATGCGCGCCCGCGATGTTGCGGCAATAGCCTGGTTTACGTTGCTCATCCCGGGAAAACTCTAGCCGGGGCCCGCGCATGACGCCATGCTTCCCCGTACAAAAGACCTGTGACAGGAGGGGCGCGTGGGCGATCGAGCACTTATTTTGGGCGGCGGCGGGCCGGTCGGTATCGCATGGGAAGTCGGGCTGGCGGCCGGCTTGGCCGAGGGCGGCGTCGTGATCGCAGACGCCGACCGAATCATCGGTACTTCCGCGGGTTCGTTCGTCGGCGCGGCCCTCGCGTCGGGGCGGCCAGCCGAGGCGCTGGTTCGCGCACAAGTAGAACAGGCGCGCCGCACTGCCGCCGCCCGAGGGGACGCGCCGCGATCGGACCGCCCGCCGGCTCCCGATCTCGGTCCGCTGATGCGCTTCATGGCGCGACGGCCGTCAGACCGGACACCGTCCCCGGAACTCCTGGCCGAGATCGGGGCGTTCGCGCTGGGCGCAAGCACGATCCCGGAAGATGCGTTCCTTGCCAGCTTCGGCTCGATCACCGGCCCGTCCGAAAAATGGCCTTCCGGCTACGCCTGCACGGCGGTCGATGCCGCGGACGGCACCTTTCACCTCTGGCAGGAGTCATCGGGCGTCGAATTGGGCCGCGCCATCGCATCGAGCTGTTCGGTGCCAGGCGTCTATCCGCCGATCACGATCCATGGCCGCCGCTACATCGACGGCGGCATGCGCTCGGGGACGAACGCCGACCTGGCGAAGGGCTATGCGCGCGCGCTGGTCGTCGCCGTGGTGGGGAACCTGGCGACGCAGGCCATGAAGGCGGGGATACAACGCGAGATGGACGCTCTTGCCGCCTCGGGCACGAGGGCGGAACTCATCCTGCCCGACGCCGCTTGCCGCGAAGCATTCGGTCCGAACCTCATGGACGCTTCGCGCCGCGGCGACGTCGCCTTGGCCGGCGTCGTGCAGGGCCGGGCCGAGGCCGCGCGGATCAAGGAATTCTGGGGCTAGACCAGCGGCCGGCCCGCCATGCGCTCGAGCACCTTGAGCGGCGAACGCTCCGGGTGGCTGAGCGCTTCGATCGGCAGGTGGAATGTCTGCTCGAGGCAGAATTGTCCGGACAGGGCGGCGTGCATCGCCTGATCGGTGAAACACATCCAGGTCGTGCCGGCCGGAAAGGCAAACTCCACTTGCGGAGAATGCTTCTGATATTCGATGTCGAGCTTGGCACCGTCGTGCAGCCCGAGCATGAGATAGTCGTAGGCGCTGCGCCGCCCCTTGGTCACGCCCAGCATTTCGAACAGCCACGGTTCGAGCGGCAGCGGCTTGCGCGCCTTGGCGGCGTAGCGCCGCGCCATATCCTCGAACGGCTCGCCGACATGCCACAGCCGCGCCCCGCCCATCGGGTGAATGTTTGTGAAGACGCGCAGGATCCGCTGTCCGCGTTGCGGCCGCGACGGAAAGGCGTCGACGTGAAGCCGCTTGTCGTCGTTGCGCGGCGAATAGTGGCGGCCGGAAATCTCAACCGGGCGATAGGAGGTGCGCGCCTGCTCGATCGTCGCGGCGAAACCCGGAAACAGGTCCAGGACGAGGCTGCGCGCCTGATGCGCGAAGCGGCCCATCATCGAGGACAGGCGCGCGCTTTCCTCCGGCGACGCCGTGTCGCCCTGGATGCGACCGTCCGGGTCGCGGCTGATGTTCTTGGCGCGGCCGTTCGACAACGCATCTGTGAGCAGGCCGCTTTCGCTGTTGCCGACGGTGAAGGGCAGCTTCGGGAAGAACAGCACCTGGCCGCTCTCGAGCGCATCCTGCGCCGCGGCGCGGGTCGCGTCGTCGAACGGCCCGGACCAATTCGTCAGTTCGAATGCCTTGATCGGTTCCATGACGCTTCTTCTAGCAAACGCGCGTCCGCTACTCCAGCGAACCGGTGATCGAGGCGCGCTGCGATATTTCGATCCAGTTGCCGTCGGGATCGCGCACCATCGAAATGCGCGCGGTGGTGCCGAGCGTCGTCGGCTTGAGGGCCTCGCGGCCGCCGCGCTCGAGAATGCGGGCATGTTCGTCGTCGACCTTGAAGACCTGGAACGTGATGTAACGCCAGCCCTTGCCATCCATGACCGCGTCCGACGGCGCGTCGGGCGATTGCTCGAGCAAGAGGAGCGTTTCCCCGGCGCGGAAGGCGGCGCCTTTTTCCGCAGGCTCCTCGGCGAGACCGAGCGCTTCGCTATAGAAGCGACGGTGCGCCGCGAGGTCGCGCACCTTCAGCCGGATGCCGATCTGGCCGATGCCGAAGGTGCCGGGCGGCACGAGCGTGACGGCATTCCCGTCCGGATCGCGCAACGTCTTCGGCGACGTCAGGCCCGGGCGCGCGACCAGCAGTTCCACATAGCCCGACGGCGGCGTGTCCGGCACGGGATCCGCGTGGTGGTTGATCTTCAGAACCGAACCGAGCGCGTCGTGCCGGTGCTGTTTCATGCCCTTGCGGATCGGAAGCACGTGATCGAACGGAATTCCCGCCTGCGTCTGCCAGAACGACAGCATCGGCTCGAGATTGTTGGTGTTGAGGCCGATGTCGACCCGCGGCTTGGCCAGTTTCATCGCGCGCTTTCCTTCTCGTCCGTCTGGCGGTCGAAGAATTCGTCCGCATCTTCCACCTCTACCAGCCGGCCGCGCCGGATTTCCAGAAACCGCGTCGCCGCAGTGCGCGTGAAAAACCGGTCGTGGCTGACGAAGATGCACGAGACGTCGGACTGTTCCAGCTGTTCCTCGAGGTCTTCCTGGCCCTCGATGTCGAGATGGTTGGTCGGTTCGTCGAGCAGGTAGAAGTTCGGCTGCAACAGCTTCATGTGGAGGAACATCAGCCGGGACTGCTCGCCATAGGAGAGCTTGCGAATCTTGTCGTCCAGCCGCTCGAAGGGAAAGCCGGCCTTGGCCAGGATGGCGACCGCCTGCGTATTGTTCACCGTCTTGATGCGCGCGATATAATCGCGCAGGGAGATGTCGAGGGGCAGGTCGGCCATCCGCTGGTCGAAATAAACGAGCTTGGTCGCGGGATTGTAGCGCACGGCGGCGCGGCCGTCGTAATGCTCCCGGAGCGGATCGAAGGCCGCGGCGAGGACGCCCAACAGCGTGGACTTGCCGCTGCCGTTGGCGCCGAGCAGGGCGATGCGCTCGCCGGCCGCGACGACCAGGCGGTCGATCGTGATCAGCGTCCGTGCGTCGTCGGGCGTCCTGACGACGAGGTTGTGGAGCCTCAGCGCGATCTTGGCGTCGATGGCTTCGTCGTTCAGTTCGAGTTTTCGGTTCTTGGCCTTGAACACTTCGGTGGCGTTGTCCGCGATGCGGGCGATGCGCTTCTCCGTCGCCTTCTGCTTCTTGTGAAAGGCGTCGTTGAGGACGCCCCAGGCCTTGTATCGCGCGGCCACGCGCTCGAGCCGCGCGACTTCGCGGTCCTCCAGCGCGCGGCGCTTGGCGGCCGCCGCATCGTTCTGCAGGAGCTGCTCGCGTGCGACGGCGAACGGCGCCTTGAAGGCGTGCGCGCCGTCCTTGCGCAGGAAGATCGTTCGCGTCGTGGTGCGGTCGAGGAACTCCCGGTCATGGCTGACGATCAGCATCGGAAGACGGATGTCGTCGGCCAGCCAGCGCTCGAGCTTGTTGATGTTCTCGATGTCGAGATGGTTGGTCGGCTCGTCCAGGATGACGATGTCGGGATCGCCCAGCTTCGCGGCGGCGATAAGCAGGAGCCGTTGCCAGCCGCCGGAGAGTTCGCCGAACGTGCTGCCGGCCACTTCTTCCGGGATGCGCAGATCGTCGATCAGGACGTCGACTCGCCAGGTTTCGTCGCGACCGTCCGCGGGCAGGGCGCGTTCCAGCATCTGGCGGACGGGCACGTGCTCGAGCTCGGCCGAGATCTCCTGCGGCACGTAGCCGACGCGCAGGCCGCGCGAGCGGACAATCTGGCCCGACCCGAGTTCGAGCTCGCCGGCAAGACATTTCAGCAGCGTCGACTTGCCCGCGCCGTTTTCGCCGACGAGCGCCGTCCGCGCGTCGTCCAGAAGGAACGATACGTTTTCGAAGATCGTCGTGACGCCGAATTGAAAGCTGCCCCGGTCGATGCCGAGCACGGCCTGCCGCGCTGCCATGGAAAA
Organism: Rhizomicrobium sp.; assembly: GCA_035499335.1. Taxonomy (GTDB): domain Bacteria; phylum Pseudomonadota; class Alphaproteobacteria; order Micropepsales; family Micropepsaceae; genus Rhizomicrobium. The sequence goes on from DATJZB010000058.1 coordinate 13,234, forward strand.
CGAATTCTGCCTGATCCCGCCGCAGTTTCGCACAGGCGCCGCATCCCGCCAAACGGCCGCCTTGACGGGCGCCGCCAAGCCGTCAAGCTTCGTCGCAGAACAATCGGGAGGACGTCATGGATCGTCTCAAGGGAAAGGCCGCCATCGTCACCGGCGCGGCCAGCGGTATCGGGCGCGCATCGGCGAAATTGTTCGCGGCAGAAGGCGCCAAGGTGATCTGCGTCGACCGCGCCGAAGCCGTGAACGATACGGCGAAGGCTATCAAGGAGTCGGGCGGCACGGCGATCGCGATGATCGCGGATGCGTCCTCGGAGATCGATGTCGCGCATGCCGTCGACACGGCGGTGAAGGAGTTCGGCAAGCTCGACGTCTTCTACGCCAATGCCGGAATCTCCGGCGGCGGCCAGCCGCCCTTCTTCGAATTGACGGCGGAGCATTGGCGCCAGGTCCTCGACGTCAATCTGATCGGCGTTTATCTCGCCATCAAGCATGCGGCGCGCGTCATGGTGCCCAACAAGAAGGGGTCGATCGTCTGCACCGCGTCCGTCGCCGGCATACGATCGGGCGCCGGCGGCGGACCGTACAGCGCGAGCAAGGCCGGCGTGATCAACCTGACGACGACGGCGGCGAACTACCTCGCCGGGACGAACGTGCGGGTCAACGCGATCTGTCCGGGCATCATCGAGACCGGCATGACGAAGCCGATCTTCGACTACGCCCGGCAGCGCGGCACGGCCGACCGCATCGGTCAGCTCAACCCGCTCAAGCGCTACGGCGTGCCGGAAGAGATCGCCAACGCGGCGCTGTTTCTGGCGAGCGACGAGGCGTCCTACGTCAACGGACAGCACATCGCGGTGGACGGCGGCCTCACCAGTTCGATGCCGGTGACGGGGCGCGTCGGCCGCTGACTAGAGACGCTGCGCCAGGATGAGCCAGTCCCAGGGTTGGCGGGCGCCGGCGTTGCGCGGCTTGCGCAAGCCTTCCTTCTGCCAGGGATAGGTGATGCGCATGACCTTCTTGGTGCGAAACCCGTGTTGCGCCAGAACCTCGCGAAGCTCGTCGCGGGCGAAATGCTTCTGCCGGCTGCCGCCACGATCCACCAATCCGTCGGGCGTCTCGGCCTTCGCCTGCGCCAGCGGCGTGCGGTAGGCGATGCGTTCGACCATGCGGTCCGATTCGATCGACGGCACGACGATGATGGCGTGGCCGTGCGTGCGCGTGACGCGCGCGATGCCGTCCCACATCTGCGCGCGGATGCGGGCTTGCGGCATGGTGATGACGTTCATGCAGACGGTGAGGTCGGCCCGCGGCCCGATGCGCTTCGCTGCAGGCGGGATGTTCGAGGTCAGCCAGGTGATGTCGGCGCGCCTGGCGAGGCGCTTCTTGGCGCGGGCGATGATCCGCGGCGCGTGCTCGACGGCGAAGGTCGCCCGGAACAGCTTGCCGTAGCGCTCGACGAAGGTGCCGAGGCCGCAGCCGAGATCGACCAGCACGGACTTTCTGGGCGAAGGCTTGAGCCCGAGCACGAGGCGGGCGATTTCCCGGCCTTTCGTCTCCCGCGTGATGTCGCAGACTTCGCGCTCGAAGTCGTCCGCGAGCTTGTCCCATTCCTTCCGACTCACCATGTGCTAATGAAAGGCGATTCCCGTCGCCGCGCAAACGAAGGCAGGGCGCATGTGCGGTAAGTTCACGCAAATGATGAGCTGGAGCGAGCTGGTGACGCTCGCCGATCTGGTCGGCGCGCCGCGGAGCGCCGTGGAAACGGTCACGCCGATGCGCTTCGCCACCGTCATCCGGCTGGACGCGCACGGCAAGCGCGAAGCGGTGCGCATGCGCTGGGGCCTGGTGCCGAGCGGCGCGCGCGATCCTTCCGACGGCACGCGCTTCATTCACGCGCGCGCGGAGACGATCGAGCAGAAGCCGACGTTTCGCGACGCGTTCTTCAACCGCCGCGGTCTCGTCGTCGTCAGCACGTTCAACGAAGGAAAGGAGATCACGCCCAAAAAGACCGAGCAGTATGTCGTCACCCCAACGGGGCGCGCCGCAACCGCGATCGCGGTGATCTGGGAGCGCTGGTCGGACCACAATGCCGGAACGCTCGAGACGTTCGCGATGGTCACGGTGCCGCCGAACGCGCTCATCGCCACCATCACGGACCGGATGCCCGCGCTCGTCGGCGACGAGGACTGGGCAAAATGGCTGGGCGAAGAGGAGGCGAGTCTCGACGACCTCAAAGCCGCGCTGCGCACGTCGGATCTGGCCATGAATATGGAGAAGGCGGGCAAGCCGCCGCCGAAGCCTGCCCGCCAACCGGATTTGTTCTGAAGGCATCCCGCGCTAAAAGACCCGCATGCCGCATCTGCTGCACTTTTCGGAAGACCCCAACATCGAGGTTTTCCGGCCCCACGTGCCCGCCAGTTCGCCGGACAATCCGCCGATGGTCTGGACCGTCGACGAGGAACATGCGCCGGGTTTCTGGTTTCCACGCCAGGCTCCGCGCGCTTGTTGCTGGAGCATCGGCAAGCCTTTGAGCGCGATCGGCCGCTCGCTGCTGGGTATGGGCGCGGGCACGCGGATGCATGCCGTCGAAAGCGTGTGGCTCGAGCGGATGCGCGCATGCCGCATGTACGTATACCGTTTCGATGCGGCGCCGTTCGCGCTCTACAACGCCGATGCGGGCTATTACGCCACCATGGAGACCGTCGCGCCGCTGTCCGTCGAGCCGGCCGGCGATCTGCTCGCGCTGCACGCAGCGGCGAACGTCGAACTGCGGATCGTGCCGAATCTCTGGCCGGTCATCGACGCGATCGTCGCGTCCGGACTGGAATTCTCGATCATCCGGAAGGCGAATGCGCTGCCGCGCGGCGCCAGCTCATGATTAGGGTGGCGATGCCAAGCCCGAGTGACGACGCGTTTATCCAAGTTTCCGTGAGCATGGGTCCGGACTTCGGCAGGAGCGCGTACAGGCCATGCTCGACGTTGAACGTGATGTCCATGCCGGCGAGATAGATCAGGGCGCTGCCGGCCATCAGTCCGAACAGCGCGCCGTTGCGGGTCCCGCGCCAGAGCCCGATCCCGGCGGCGAACATGCACGCGGCCATCCATCCGTCCGCCACGGGGAACGAATCCTCGAACGCGCCATACCAATAGGCATCGAGCACGCGGACGTCGCCGGCCAGGAAATAGTTCAGCCAATAGGCCACCGTCACGGCTGCGCCCAACACCAGAAGCGCCGCAAGGATGCGCATGCGTCACGTTTCCTTTCGCCGGCGGCGATCAGGCCAGCGTGAAGAACGGCACGGGTGCGCCGCCTTCGCTCGGTTTCCACACCAGCTTGGCCTTCGCGTCGACCGCGAACTTCTTGAAATCGCAATCGACGAGATTCGTCATGATGCGCGGACCTTCCGCGAGCGTCACATAGGCGATGGTATAGGGGCCCGTGGGCGAGCGATACATGATCGAATAGGAATAGACCGTCGCATTGCCGCTCGCTTCGCGCCACTCGACGCTGTCGCTGAAGCAGAAGGGGCAGAAGCTGCGCGGATAGTAATGCGGCTCCTTGCAGGCGAGGCAGTAGCCGTAGAGCAGCTTGCCGGCCTCGGCCGCCTTCCAGAAACGCTCGGTCTCGACGTTGACGGCCGGCGGGAAGATCTTGCGTCCCGAAGGTTTGGTTCCTTGTTCCGACATCTCTTACTCCCGTTCCATGATCACGGTCGCCGCGCCGTGGCGGGTGCCGAGCGAGCCGCCCGTCCCGTGCGCGATTGCGAGGTCGCAATTCTTCACCTGCACCTTCGGGTGGGCCTCGCCGCGCAGCTGACGCACCGCTTCTATCACCTTGGTGATGCCGCCGCGGTTCGTCGGATGATTGTTGCACAGCCCGCCGCCGTCGGTGTTGAACGGCAGCTTGCCGACGCCGGAGATGAGATTTCCGTCGGAGACGAACTTGCCTCCCTGTCCCTTCTCGCAAAAACCGAGGTCTTCTATCTGCATCAGGACCGTGATCGTGAAACTGTCGTAGATCGAGGCATACTTGATGTCGGAGGGCCTGACGCCCGCTTCGGCGAAAGCCTTGGGCCCGCTCCACGCGGCGCCCGAAAAGGTCAGGTCGACCTTGCCACCATAGGTGCCCTTCGGCGCCTCGCCGGCGCCGATGATCTTCACTCTCGGGCGCTTCAATTGCCGGGCGACGTCCGGGCTCGTGACGATGAGGGCGCCGCCGCCGTCGGTGATCACGCAGCAGTCGAGCCGGTGTAACGGTGTCGCGATCATCGGCGAATTGACGACGTCTTCGACCGTCACCACGTCGCGCAGGAATGCGTGCTCGTTGTACTGCGCGTGATGCGAAGCGGCGACCTTGATCCAGGCCAGCTGTTCGCTGGTCGTGCCGTATTCGTGCATGTGGCGTGTCGCGCACATCGCATACTGGTTGTGCGTCGTGCCGCCATAGGGCATCTCGAACGCGGCTTCGGGTGCCGCCGCGAATCCGCCGCCGCGCGGCCCGCCGCCGCCGGGGCCCGCCGTGCGCGGCTTGCCCGCCAGCGTGACGAGCGCGACCGAGCATTTTCCGGCGGCAATCGCTTCCGCCGCATGGCCGACGTGCAGGATGTAGGATGAGCCGCCGGTCTCCGTGGAGTCCATGTGACGAAGATTGCGCAGGCCAAGATAGTCCGCCATCGACATGGCGCCGAAGCCGGGCGCATCGCCGGCGCAGAAGTAGCCGTCGATGTCGTCCTTGCCGAGCCCTGCGTCGGCGAGCGCGCCGCGCATGCACTCTGCGTGCAGCTGGGGAGTCGACTTGTCGGGTGCTTCGCGCGTCGGATGTTCGAACGCGCCCATGAGATAGGCTTTGCCCTTGATGCTCATATTTGTCGTGTCCGCTGGATATCGAGGGCCAAGGCTCTACAAGCGGCGACGCCGTGAATCAATCGGCGAGGGACGGGCACACCTCGGGCAAAGATTGTCGCAGGCGTCAGCCGGCGGAATTCGAGAGCAGGGGCCAGAATCCGTCGGGTCCCCCGGCGGCGACCGCTGTGCCGAGCCTGTCGGCCCAATAGCGGTCGTTGCCGTACTCGCTGCGCCACTGCCAGAGCAGTTTGGTAAGCCGCTGAAGCCTGTATTCGGCCGTGAAGCCCATGGCGCCATGCACCTGATGGGCAACGCTGGTCGCCGTGCCGACGGCCATATTGGCGCGCAGCTTGGCGGCCGCGATCTCGAGCAAGGCGCCGCCGCGATCGGCCGCGCGGCAGGCCGCCGCCGCAGCCATGTTTGTCGCGGCGGTTTCCTCCGCGAAGAGTGCAAGCTGCTGCTGGATCGCCTGGAACGTCGCCAGCGGCTTGCCGAACTGTTGGCGTTCGCGCGTGTACTGCACGGAGAGATCGAGCGCCGACTGCATCGCTCCGGCCATCTGGCAGGATCGCGCCAGCGCCATCGCGCGAAAACGCGCGTCCGGTTCGGCACGCTCCGTCTTCGGCGCGACGATCGCCTCGGCAAACGCGACCGGCGATGCGTGCGCGCCCATCGCACGCAAAACGATGAACGCATCTTCCCAGCCGCCGCCGAAGCCGCCTTCGCTCTCGGGCAGCATGACGTTGGCCAGGCCCGAGTCGTTCCATTGTTGGCGGGCGGTTTTTTCGTCCGCGGCGAGGTTCGCAAGGACTTTTTCGGTGGTGTCGGACAGCAGGGCGCGCAGCTCGTTCATCTCAGCCCCAATTCCCGGGCGATGATGCCGCGCAAGATCTCGCGCGTGCCGCCGCGCAGCGAAAAGGACGGCGACGACTGAAGCAGGTAGGTCAGGGTCTCCTCGAACGATGCGTCGCGGGCGGCCGGCGGCGCGAGCGCCTGAATCGCGGCCGGAATATCCTGCTCGAGCGACACGCCGAGATCCTTGACCATGGCTGCGTCGCTTGCCGGATCGCCGCCGGCGATGATCTTGCCCGTGATGGCGAGCGACATTTGGCGCAGCGTCCACATGCGCGCCGTCACCTCGCCGATGAACAGCCTCTCCGCTTCGCTCGGCGATCTGCCGACGATGCGGAGGAATTCGAGGAACAGGCGCAGGCTCGAGAGATACCGCTCGGGTCCGCTGCGTTCAAACGCGAGTTCGGCGCCGACCTGACGCCAGCCGTCCCCTTCCTTGCCGACCAGCATCGAGTCGGGCACGAAAACGTCGTCGAGAAACACTTCGTTGAAGTCGGCGGCGCCCGTCAGGTTCTGGATCGGCTTCACCGCCACGCCTGGCGACGACATGTCCACGATGAGCTGCGACAGTCCGACATGGCGTTCGCCCTCCGACGTCCGCACCAGTGCGATCATGTAGGTTGCGACATGGGCGTTCGACGTCCAGATCTTCTGCCCGTTGATGCGCCAGCCGCCGTCCACCTTGCGCGCGCGCGTGCGCACGCCGGCAAGATCGGAACCGGCGCCCGGTTCGCTCATGCCGATGCAGAAGCAGACTTCGCCGCGCGCCACGCGCGGCAGGATGCTCTGGCGTTGTTCTTCCGTGCCGAAACGCAGCAGGAGCGGACCGCTCTGGCGGTCAGCGATCCAGTGGAAGCTGACCGGCGCGCCGGCGGCCAGCATCTCTTCGATGACCACATAGCGGTCGGCGAAGCTGCGCTCGTGGCCGCCATATTTCTCCGGCCAGGTCATGCCGATCCAGCCGCGCGCCCCCATCTTGCGGCTGAAGTCGCGATCCATTCCCATCCAGGATTCGGCGCGCTGGCGTGCCGACCGGCCCGGAATCGTCTCGGCGAGAAAGCCGCGTACTTCGCCGCGAAGCGCACGCTCCGACGCAGGCAGGTCGAACGGTTCGAACGCGATCGTCCGCATCGTCGGCGTCCCTCCTGACGCCTGCCGGCCATTCAGGCCGCCAAGCCGCGAGCGTGTCGCTGCACGCCCTTCCACATCAACCGCACGGCTTCGAAGTGGATGGCCGCGATGATTTTGACGGTCATTAGAGGATGACGCAACAGCATCGTCAGGAGCGATGCGTCGCTGAGCGGTTTGCGGTTTCCCGAAAATGTTGCCGTTAGGATCGGCTTGCCCGCTTCGTGTTCGTTGATCGCGATGAGGACGTCGCCTCCCGGCGGACGAACCTTGAAACGGTAGCCGCAGTCCATCGACAGGAACGGCGAAACGTAAAAATCCTTCGCTGCCGCCTGGCGAACCAGTTCGGAGTCGCCGTCCACCGGCAATACATAGCTGTGACGTTCGCCGAAGGTGTTGTGGACCTCGTAGACGATGGCCGCGAGCCTTCCGTCGCGCGCGTGGCAGAACCACACGCTCAACGGGTTGAAGACGTAGCCGAAGAGACGCGGATAGCACAGGACGCGCCTGGCGCCGTCGGCAACGATGCCCCGTTCCGCGAGCCTCGAATCGAGCCAGCGGCGCAAGTCGCCGCCATCGCCGTGATCGCGGTCATGAAAGGAGAGGGCGCCGGGCCTGTTCCAGGCGAACAGGCGGAGCCGGCCGGACAGCTCCGCCAGTTCGTCCAGATCGATCAGCAGCGCGAACACGCGATAGCGGAAGGAATGGCGCCGCGGCGCCAGCCTGCGATGCATGACCCAGCCGTCGTACACCGCACTGGAGGCGAACGCTTGAGACATGGCTGCAATACGCGGCGGAGGGCGGTACGGATCAGCTCTGATCCGACCGGGCGCGGCTTCCGTAAATGCGGTTATGATGGCGCATGCCCTGCCAATACCCGTTTTTCGGGCCCCCAGCCCCTCACTCCGGCCCGAAAAAGCAGGGGTGCGCCATCTGCTCCCCCTGCGAGGTGTGGTGATGCACGAACGACCGGCGCCGGAGGCCGTCCGGCTCAACGCCCTGATCGTGGCGGTGGGACGGGACCGCGATCGCGCCGCATTCCGGGAATTGTTCGATCACTTCGCGCCGCGGGTTAAGGGCTATCTGCTGCGCCTGGGCGCCGGCGGCGCCGTGGCCGAGGAGCTGGCGCAGGAGGCGATGCTGACACTTTGGCGCAAAGCCGGGCTGTTCGATCCCGGCAAGGCGTCTGCTTCGACCTGGATATTCACGATCGCGCGCAATCTGCGGATCGACGCCATCCGACGCGAGCGAAGGCCGGAAATCGACGCAAACGATCCGACCTTGCTGCCGGAAGGCGAGCGTCACGCCGACGAGACGATGGACTGGGCGCAGGCCGAAGACCGCCTCAGGCGCGCGCTCGCGGAGCTTCCGCGCGAGCAGTCGCAGATCATCGAACTCTCCTTTCTCGCCGACAAGCCGCACAGCGCGATCGCAGCCGAACTCGGCCTGCCGCTCGGCACGGTGAAGTCGAGAATCAGGTTGGCCATGGCGCGTCTGCGCGCGGCGCTGGGAGACGGAACGTGAGCATCACGCATCATCCCGGCGACGAGCTGCTTCTGAGCTATGCACTGGGCGCGACCGGCGAACCCGTCGCACTTCTCGTCGCCACGCACCTCGCCGCCTGCGCGGAATGCCGCGCCGTCGTGCGCGGGAGCGAGGCGACGGGCGGCGCTTTCCTCGCAAGCGTCGAACCCTCGGCGATGAGCGATGCCGCGCTGCGCTCGGTCCTGTCGCGCCTCGATGAAACCGGGCCCGAGGGGCCTTCGACGCCGGCGCCGGCGGGAGACGTGCCGTTTCCGTTGCGTCCCTACATCGGTGACGAATTTGCGAAGGCGCGCTGGGTGCCGATCGCACCGGGTCTCGCACATCTGCCGTTGATCACGCGGGACGGTTCGCGCGCACGCCTGATCCGCGCGCGGCCCGGCGCAGGTGTCGCCGTACACACACATCGCGGCGAGGAGTGGACGATGGTTCTCACCGGGAGCTATCACGATGAGACCGGCCGCTACACGCCGGGCGACGTGCAGACGACAACGCCGCAGGTTCTGCACCAGCCGATCGCCGACCAAGGTCCGGTCTGCATCAATCTGGCCGTCACCGACGCGCCCCTGATCTTCAAGGGGTTATTGCCCAAGATCGTCGGCAAGGTTTTCGGCTTCTGAGGCGCGACGTTTGGTTCTAGAGTTTCCGCCGCTCCGCGGAGGAAGTCATGGAAACGACGCGTCTTGGAAGAACCGGACTCAAGGTCTCGCGCATCTGCCTCGGCACGATGACGTACGGCTCGCCGAACTGGCGGGACTGGGTGCTGGGCGAAGAGGATTCGCGTCCGTTCTTCAAGCGCGCGATCGAGGCGGGCATCAATTTCTTCGACACGGCCGACGTCTATTCGGTGGGACGCAGCGAAGAGATCGTCGGCAAAGCTCTAAAGGACTTCGCGTTCGCGCGCGACCGCGTCGTCATCGCCACCAAGCTGTGCGGGCCGATGAGCGACGACGTCAACGATCGCGGTCTGTCGCGAAAACACGTGATGCATTCGATCGACAACTCGCTGCGCCGTTTGCAGACGGACTATGTGGATCTCTACCAGATACACCGCTTCGATCCCTCTACTCCGATCGAGGAGACGATCGAAGCGCTCCACGACGTCGTGAAGTCCGGCAAGGCCCGCTACATCGGCGCCTCATCGATGTACGCCTGGCAATTCTCCAAATACCTGCACACCCAGAAAGAGATGGGCGCGACCCGGTTCGTGTCGATGCAGAACTTCTACAACCTCGTATATCGCGAAGAGGAGCGCGAGATGCTGCCGTTGTGCCGCGACGCGGGCATCGGCGTCATACCCTGGAGCCCGCTGGCGCGCGGCTTTCTCGCCGGCAACCGCTCGCGCGACGGGGAAGCGCAGACGACGCGCGCCAAGAGCGACGCGAACGTTCTGACGGCGAACGCGTTCCACGACAGCGACTATGAGATCCGCGACCGCGTCAACGCACTGGCGCAGGAAAAAGGCGTAACCGGCGCGCAGATCGCGCTCGCCTGGCTGCTGCACCAACCGGTCGTGACGGCGCCGATCGTCGGCGCGTCCAAGATGAGGCATCTCGACGACGCGATCGCGGCCGTCGGCGTCAAGCTATCGGAGGATGAGGTGAAAGCCCTCGGCAAGGGCTATCACACCCGCCGCATCATGGGTCACCAGTAGCCGCTAGAGCGGTCTGAATCCGACTGGCGGGGCCGCATTCGGATCCGTCGCCACCGTCCAGCCGCCGCCGAGGGCACGGTAGAGACCGACGCCGGCCTGCAGCCGCGCCAGGCGGATCTGGACCAGCTGGTCCTGCGCGCTGAAGAGGGTCTGCTGCGTTTGCAGCACCGTCAGGAGGTCGGTCACGCCTTCTCGATATTGCAGCTCGGAGATGCGGTAGGCTTCGGCCGCATTTACCTCCTGCTCGGTGACTAGACGTTCCTGCTCCGCAAGCGACGTGACCTGGCCGAGCGAGCTTTCGACGTCCGAAAACGCGCTGAACACGGCCTTGCGATAATCGGCCAGCAGCTCGGTCTGGCGCGCCTTCTGAAGGTCGCTCTCGTCCGAAAGGCGCCCGGCGTCGAATACCGCCTGGAGCAGCGATGCACCGATGCTCCACACCATGCTCGACGGATTGAATGCCGCGCCGATCGAGCTGTTGAGACTGATCTGCGGCAGGAACGCGGCGCGCGCGGCATCGACGTTGGCGTGCTGCGAGAGCAATTGCGCTTCGGCTTCGGCGACATCGGGCCGGCGCTCCAGCAGGCTCGAGGGAATCCCGGGTTGCACCGCCGGCGTCACGATGCCGTCGAGATTGACCGATTTGACGTCGAAACCCTCCGGCGCGCGCCCCAGCAGAATGGCGAGTGCGTAGCGGGCTTCGCGTTCCTGCTCCATGAGCGGCGGGATCGAAGCCTCTTCGGCCGCGACCTGCGCGCGCTGCTGTGCGAGATCGAGATTGGACGAAACGCCGTTGGTCACCTTCGCTTCGGTGATGGCGAGAATGCGCTTGGCGGCGTCGACGTTCTGCTTGGCGATCGTGATGCGCTGGCGCAGCGCGAGCACGTCGAGATAGGTGTTCGCCACGTCGGAAGTAGTCGTCAACGCGACGGTCTCCTGCGCATAGCGTGCCGCGAGTTCGGATTCCTCCGCCGCTTTCAGCTCATCCTGGTTGAGACCCCAAAGATCGACTTCGTAGCTCGCCTGGGCCGAAATCCCGAATGTGTTGTGCGTATTTCCGCCCGGCACACCTTTCAGGTTCGTTCCCTGGCGCTGCGCGGTACCGCTGGCATTTATGCTGGGAAACAACGCCGATCCGGCGATGCCGGTCTGGGCCTGGGCCTGGAGCACGCGCGCCGCAGCGGCGATGAGGTCGAGGTTCTGCGCCTTGGCTTCGGTCTCGAGCGCCGGGAGCTCGGGCGCGTTGAGGCCGTTCCACCAGTCGGTCGCCGGCCACAGCGCGGCGTCCTTCGCCACGGGCGCGGTGAAGGCGGGCGGTACATCGCCCTCCTTGAGTGTCTCGGGCGGCGGCGTCGTGCAGGCCGCAGTAGCGAGCGCCAGGGCGGCGACGGATGACGAACGCTTCAGGAATTTCATGAAATCTCTCTTCGTCCGGCGGGCCCCGTCTACATAAAGGCTGCCTAGCTGAACACAAGGCCATGTCTAGGGCCCGGAAGTGCCCTGCGACAATGAAAATCTCTGAACCGGAGCATCGGCTGGCGTAACGGGCGGCTGAACAGGTTGGCTTCGACTTGGGGGCGTCTTGGCCGGTTCAGCCGCCCTTCTTGCCGTGCCCTTAGGTGGAGCGCCAAGACTGGGCACGAGCAAATTACGCCTGCAGGGAACCACGACCGGATTCTGAGCCTCCTGCTGCAACGCGGAAAGGCAAAATTTGTATCGGTGTGTCGCGCACAAAGCCGCCCCGGGTGGGTCGCGAAAGAAATCGGCTCCGGGCGAAAATGAAACACCGCGCCCGGCCGGGCGCGGTGTCTACATGTGGAACTCCGTTTCAGACTCCGGAGGGTTTTTCGACGACCTTGAAGCGCTTGAGTTCATCGCTCGCGCGCGTGAAATCCGGCGCGATCACGAGTGACTGACGGTAGTCGTCGTATGCGGCGCGCAAATTGCCGAGCGCTTCGTTAGCCATGGCGCGATCGAAATAGGCGAGCTGCGGCTGCTTGGAACCGAGCGAGATTCCCTTGTTGATGTCGGCGATCGCCTCGGAATATTTCTTCTGCGCGATCAGCGTGGCGCCGCGGTCGACATAGCCTTCACCGAGGCCGTCATTGAGCGCCAGGCCGGCGTTGAAATCGTCCTGCGCCGCGTTGACTTTCATCTCTAGCAGCTCGAGCACGCCGCGATTGATGTAAGTCGCCGCGCGATCGTCTTTGCTCAAGGCGCCCGCGAGCGCTTCATTGCAATATTGCAGATATTCGATGCTCGACTGGCCCTCGTCGGCGGCCTGAAAGCAAAGCTGCGCCGCGCCCGAGCCGATGACCGTCACTGCGGCTTGCGCCCCCGCTATCGATGCAACCGTCACCACCGCGCCCGCGCAGAGCGCACACATCAACCGGTTCCTCATGAGAGGCTCCTCGCTGAACCACGAAGTATTATGCCATTTTCTCGAGCGAGTCGTCCATGATTTGGCGTTGTAAGCCAAAGTAAATTCGGCTTATTCGGGCGCGCGGGCAAATCGTTCGAAGAAAGAGGGTGGCATGAGCTGGCCGATGATCTTTCCCATTCTTTTGTTAAGCGTATCCAACGTCTTCATGACATTTGCCTGGTATGGGCAACTCCGCTTTCCCCAGACGCCGGTGTGGATTCTGATCATGGCGGGGTGGGGGATCGCATTTTTCGAATATTGCTTCGCGGTCCCGGCGAACCATTACGGCCACAAGGTGTACTCGGCCGCGCAGCTCAAGACGATTCAGGAGGTGGTGACGCTTCTCGTGTTCGCGATTTTCTCGGTCGCGTATCTGGGTGAATCGCTGCGCTGGAATCACATCGCGGCGTTCGCCTGCCTTGTCGGCGCGGCCTATTTCTCGCTCGCCACATGAGTGCCTCTCAATGGGTCCACGGATTGCTGCTGAAATCGTCTACCGGGCGGAGCGGAATGCGAATGGCCGGGTGCGTACCGAGATAGACGTAGAGCGTCATCAGGTTCGTCGCCCGGTCGTACTCGATCTGCGGAGCGATACCGCCTGGCTTGCGGAAAGTCGTGCCGTCGAAATCCATCGGGCGCGGCGCGACATCGCCCCACGCGCCAGCGAGACGGTCGGCCATGTTCTGCTCCATCGCGGCGCGGTCCTGATCGTTGTCGACGCTCGGATCCGTCACATCCGGCGCGCTGATGCGGACCTGGGCATTGGGCTGCAGTTCGAGGCGCGCGGCGATGAACGTCCCGTTCTGCTCGTATGTTCCCTCCCAGCGCCCGACCGGCGGCGCGGATTTCGAACAGGACGCAAGCAGAAAAGCGGCAACAAGGGCGGCAACGACCGGGCGCATGTCCAAGAACCTCGAATCGGTGAGGCAACAATAGTCGGGTTTGGGACCTGTTAAACGCTCATATCGGCTAACCGGAGGCGGCGTGCGGCCTGTTAACCCTTGTGCGCGAGGGTCCCGGATTGATAGTTCATCACCTCAATCAGCTGAGACTCGTCCCATGTCGCAATCCAAGCCCCTGCCGCGCGGCTTCCTCTCCGAATCGCTCGGCCGAATCCAGCCTTCGCCCACCATTGCGGTGACGCAGAAGGCGCGCGACCTGAAGGCGGCCGGACGCGACGTGATCGGCCTGGGAGCGGGCGAGCCGGACTTCGATACGCCGGACAACATCAAGGAGGCCGCGATCGCCGCCATCCGTCGCGGCGAGACGAAATACACCGCCGTCGAGGGCATCCCCGAATTGCGCGCGGCGGTCGCCCGGAAGTTCAAGCGCGAGAACAATCTCGACTACGCCGTGGCGCAGACCTTCGTCTCGCCGGGCGGCAAGGCAATCGTCTACAACGCGCTGCTCGCGACGCTGAATCCCGGCGACGAGGTGATTTGCGTGGCGCCCTATTGGGTGAGCTATCCCGATATCGTTCTGCTCGGCGGCGGCAAACCCGTCATCGTCGACGCGCGCATCGAGGATGGATTCCGGCTGACGCCCGAAGCGCTCGAGAAGGCGATCACGCCGAAGACGAAATGGCTCATCTTCAACCAGCCGTCGAACCCGACCGGCGCCTGCTACACGCGCGCCCAGCTGAAGGCGTTGACCGATGTCCTGATGCGGCATCCGCAAGTGTGGATTCTCGCGGACGACATGTACGAGCATCTCGTCTATGGCGGATTCAAATTTTCGACCGTCGCGGAAGTGGAGCCCAATCTCTACGACCGGACACTGACGATGAACGGCGTGTCGAAAGCGTACGCCATGACCGGCTGGCGCATCGGCTATTGCGCCGGACCCGAACCGCTGATCAAGGCAATGGCGAAGCTGCAGTCGCAATCAGCGTCCAACGCGTCGTCCATCTCTCAATGGGCGAGCGTCGAGGCGCTCGATGGCACGCAGGATTTCATCCCGAAATTCCAGAAAGTGTTCGAGGAGCGCCGCGACCTGGTGGTTTCGATGCTGAACCAGGCGCACGGCATCGAGTGCCCGAAACCGGAAGGTGCTTTCTACGTTTATCCCTCGATCCGAAAGCTGATCGGCAAGACGGCGCCGAGCGGCAAGGCCATCGCGACCGACGAGGATTTTGCGAGCCAGCTTTTGGAATCGGAAGGCGTGGCGGTCGTTCACGGCGCCGCATTCGGCATGTCGCCGTTCTTCCGCATCTCCTACGCGACGTCGAACGAGGCGTTGGAAGACGCCTGCCGGAGAATCCAGAAATTCTGCGGCAACCTGCGCTAAGCGGACTTCGGTGGGCGGAACCTCCGGTCCGTTGCGCCCGGCCGGCGGCATGACTGGCGAGAGAGGAGCGAAGGACCGCAGGCACGGTCCTTCGCCGGAGTGTTTCCTCTGGATCAGTAGTGCGAGCGGCAGACCAGGTGGCCGTCATAGTTCGCGATGTGGCCATCGCAGTCGTACGCGTCCTCGAGTTCTGTCCAGCGCCACGATCCGTTCAGGCGCTGGCACGTCGCCTTCAAGGTGTAACCGTCCATGCGGATGTTGGTGCAGTTGCGCTCGTAGGAACCGGACGGACCGCCGTCGTTGTTGTAGCGATACCAGTCGCGATCGTGATAGCCGGAGCACTCGAGCTGTCCGTTGTCGTTGACGATATTGCCGTCGCAATTGTCCGCGTTCGGCAGCCAGGTATTTCTCCAGGTTCCATTGTGCCGGCGGCAGGAGGCCGTCAGCGTGTCGCCGTCGAAGCGCACATTGGTGCAGCTGTCTTCATAGGCTCCGCCGGGCGCCCAGCGCGCCTCGGCCGAAGTTGACAATGCGACGCACGAAATCAGCGCGACAAAGGCGAGAGCCCCCAATCCGAGCTTGGTCATGACGAATCCTTTTCGAATTGAAATACCCTGCGATCATGCCCGCAAAGTGATGCGACGGCTAGGCGGTCGGGCTGCCTAAGTTGCACCGCGCAATGGCGGCCGGCACATGCGGGTGCCGCGAGCCCGATCTCGTGCGCCCGCGCATCGGTCATCTCGCTCGCGACGGTCGGTCACGAAGAAAAGCCCGCCGTCGGCGCTCCCGCGATGCAGCTCAATGCGACACTTTCGGCGCGCGCGCCAAGATCGGTGGAGCCTGCTTTTGCGCCGATGGCAATCCGATCCTTAGGCACCGCAGATATGCCCGTGTGCACTTGCGATATGGAAGCAGCGGCAGTCCCGCCCGGCTAACCATCTTCGATGCGCGCGGAATTTCGCGCAATCCCAAGGCCGGGCAACAGCTTGTTCAGCATGTCGCAGATTCGCGCGTGAAATCGCTTGCCTTCGTCCATGGGCGGCGCGAGCATTCCTCATTCGAGAGGGGCGCGTGACGCGGCCCGATTACCGGGATGAGCGCCCGCCGCGCCCCGGACCCTCGCAGAAGGGCCCGCAGGAGGCGCACAATGTCTGGAAACAACAACGGCAGAGCACCACGCACCGTGGCCGTGGTGGGTCCTTATGGCAGCGGCAAGACAACGCTGCTCGAGAGCATCCTCACCATCACGGGCGCGGTGCAGCGCAAAGGTTCCGTCACCCAGAGGAACACGGTCGGCGATTCAAGCCCCGAAGCCCGTGCGCGACAAATGAGCGTCGAGGTGAACTGCGCGACGACGCGCTTCATGGACCAGAGCTTCACCTTCCTCGACTGTCCGGGTTCGATCGAATTTCTCCAGGACACGCTGAACATCTTTCCGGGCGTTGATGCCGCGATCGTGGTGTGCGAGCCGGAGCCGGCAAAGCTCCAGATGCTCCAGCCCTATCTGAAGCGGCTGGCCGACCTGCGCATTCCGCACTTTCTCTTCGTCAACAAGATAGACAAGGCGAGCGGCTCGCTGCGCGCGCTGCTGACGATGCTCCAGGATGCGAGCGGCACGCCCCTGCTTCTGCGCCAGATACCGATCTGGGAAGACAATGTCGTCACCGGTTTCGTCGATCTCGCGCTCGAGCGCGCCTACATCTACCGACCGCACAATGCGAGCGAAGTCATCGACATAAGGGACAAGGAAGGCGAGAAGCAGGCGCGCTTCGCGATGCTTGAAAAGCTTGCCGACTATGACGAACATTTGATGGAGGAACTGCTTTCCGACATCGAACCGCCGCGCGACGAGGTCTTCACCGACCTGGCGAAGGAGTTGGCCCAAGGTCTGGTGGTTCCGGTGCTGATCGGCTCCGCCGAGGGCGACAACGGCATCCGCCGTTTGCTGAAGGCGCTGCGCCACGAGGTGCCGGACGTTTCGGCGGCCGCCGCGCGCATGGGCGTCGCGCAGGGCACCGACGCGATCGTGCAGGTCCTCAAGACCTATCACTCCAGCCATGGCGGGAAACTCAGTCTCGTGCGCGTGATGTCGGGAACCTTGAAGGACGGCGCCATACTGCACCGGCAGGACGGTTCGGACGCGCGGGTCGGCGGCATTTTTGCGCTCAAAGGCGAGGCGCAGACGAAGCTGGCGGACGCCCATGCCGGCGACACCGTCGCGCTCGGCCGGCTCGAAGGCGTGCTGACGGGCGAGACCCTGTCCACCGCGAAATCGCCGCCGGCGAAGGCCGCGATCGAACATCTCGTGCCCGTCTATCGCCTGGCCATCGAGGCTGCGGACCGCAAGGAC
The DNA here is from genome assembly GCA_035499335.1 of Rhizomicrobium sp. Classification (GTDB taxonomy): domain Bacteria; phylum Pseudomonadota; class Alphaproteobacteria; order Micropepsales; family Micropepsaceae; genus Rhizomicrobium. The sequence continues at coordinate 30,313 of DATJZB010000058.1, forward strand.
GAGGTGAAGCTGACCGCGGCCATCGCCAAACTTCGCGAGGAGGATCCCTCGGTCGACTTCGAGCAGAACGCCGAGCTGCACGAGATGTCGCTGGTGGGGCAGGGCGAGATCCACCTGAAGGTCGCAGTCGACAAACTGCTCAGCAAATACGGGCTGAAGATCCTCACGCATCCGCCGCGCGTTCCCTACAAGGAGACGATACGCAAGGCGACGACGCAGCGCGGACGGCATCGCCGGCAGTCGGGCGGCCACGGGCAGTATGGCGACGTCGTCATCGCAATCCGGCCGCTGCCGCGCGGCTCAGGCTTTGTGTTCGAGGATGAGATCGTCGGCGGCGTCGTGCCGAGACAATGGATTCCCTCGGTCGAGAAAGGCGTGATCGAGTATCTCAAACAAGGGCCGCTGGGGTTTCCCGTCGTCGACGTCGCCGTCGCCCTCAACGACGGGTCGTACCACACCGTCGATTCGTCCGACGCCGCCTTCCAGACGGCGGCGCGGCTCGCGATGACGGAGGGCATGCCCAATTGCGCGCCCGTGCTGCTCGAATCGATCATGCATGTGAACATCCATGTCCCGAGCGATGCCACCGCCAAGGTCAACGCCCTCGTGAGCGGACGCCGCGGCCAGCTGATGGGCTTCGACGCGCGTGACGGCTGGAAAGGCTGGGACACGGTGGAGGCGCAGATGCCGCTCTCGGAGCTGTCCGATCTGATCATCGAGCTGCGCTCATTGACCCAGGGCGTGGGTACCTACGAGATGACGTTCGACCACCTCGCGGAACTCACCGGCAAGCTCGCCGACCAGGTGACGGCCGGGCGAAAGGCTGCGTGACGGCTTAGTGCAACGTTCGTCCGGACGCCTGTATCGCGGCGCTGCATGACGCCACGGCTGCGAGCAGGCATTCGGCGAGCGGCTTGGCGCGCGCGCCGGAAGCGATCTCGCCCACGATCCGGTCCCAGGCATGTTGACCGACGCGCATATGCAGATCGCGATCGGCGAGCAGTTCCACCGCACGTTCGCCTTGCGAGACGAACAGAAGCAACCCTCCGCGGTGCGTCGTGAGAATCCGGGCGGCGAACTCGCGATGCGCCATCTGTTGCGCGCGCGCGCGCCGGATCGCACGCGGCACCAGCATCAATCGCAACGGCAGCCAGTCGAACGCTAGAGAGAAGGCCGCGAACGCGATCGCTTCGGCGACGAATGCGAGCCGCAGCGGCGTGTGCGGCCAGATCAGCGCGATCACGCCTCCCAGGGCGAGCGCGAACAGCGCGCCATAGGCGAGCGGATACATGACATAGCGGTCGCTCACCGGCACGACGACCAGCGACAAGTGCACGCCGGTCTTGCTTTCGGCTTCGGCGATCGCCCGCTGCAGGCGCTCGTGATCGTTTTTGGAAAACTGCGCCATCACCAGTGCCCCGAGGCGCCGCCGCCGCCGAACGATCCGCCGCCTCCCGAAAATCCGCCCGACGATCCGCCGAACCCGCCGCCATATCCGCCGCCCCGGCCCCAGCCGCCAAGACCGCCCAGGAAGAACAAGGGCCAGAAGAAGCGGCCGAATACCAGCCACAGGATGATGATGATGACGATGATCGGGATGTGGCCCCCGCTGCCGCTATCCGGTTGCTCGTCGCTCTCCGGCGGCGCGGACACCGACGCCGACGGATGGCCGCCCAGCGCCTGCAGCACCGTGATCGTGCCGTTCAGCACGCCGCCATCATAGTCCCCTTTGCGGAAACTAGGCAGCATCACATTCTCGATGATGAGTTTGCTTTGCGCGTCGGTCAGCGTTCCTTCGAGCCCATACCCGACCTCGATGCGTACATCGTGCGTCGTCGGCGAGACGATGATGAGCGCGCCGTTGTTTTTTCCCTTGACGCCGATGCCCCAGGCGCGGCCGAGCTGATAGCCATATTGCTCGATCGTGGCGCCTTGCAGGGAGCTAAGCGTGGCGACGACGACCTGGTTGCCGGTTTGGCGCTCATGCTCCGCAAGAAGGGATGTGAGCGTCTCGCGGGTCGACGAAGAGAGGATGCCCGCTTCGTCGACGACACGTCCGGTCAAGGGCGGAAAGCTGAGGGCCGCATAAGCCGCGACGACCGTGAACAGGAGCACCGCCGCCGCGGCGGCCACACTCCGCGCGATCACGGCGCCGCGCCCCATGGTCAGAACTTGACCTCAGGCGCCTGCTGGGCCTTCTCGCTGATCGTGAACGTCTCGCGCGGCTTCGCGTCCGGATAGAAGATCGCCGCAGTCCAGCGCGTCGGGATCGTGCGCAATGTCGTGTTATAGGCCTGCACGGCGTCAATATAGTCCTTGCGCGCAACGGCGATGCGGTTTTCGGTGCCTTCGAGTTGCGCCTGGAGCGCCAGGAAATTCTGGTTCGATTTCAGGTCCGGGTACGCTTCGCTGACGGCTAGCAGGCGCCCAAGCGCGCCGCTGATGGCGGCCTGGTTCTGCTCATATTGATGAAAGGCCGCCGGGTTCGAGAGAATGTCCGAAGGAAGCGTCATCTGCGTGGCGTGGGCGCGCGCCTCCGTCACTTCCTTCAGGACGGTCTCTTCCTGCTTGGCGTAGCCTTTCACCGTATTCACCAGGTTGGGGATCAGGTCGGCGCGGCGCTGGTACTGATTCAACACCTCGCTCCAGGCCGCTTTCACCTGCTCGTCCTGGCTCGGAATCGTGTTGATGCCGCAAGCGGAAAGACCGATGGCGACGACGAAGAGGGCCGCGAGACGCCCGGCTATTTGCGTGAATCTGTGAGACATCATCGAAGTGGATCTCCCTCCCGGTGCGCTCTATTGCTACCACATCCGCGCGTCGGTTGCGGTGCTTTGTGGCGTATCGACATGCCGTCAAAAAAATGCGCCAGGACGATCGCTCGCCCTGGCGCCAGTCGTCGCTTGGGTACGCGGGACAAGCCCGCGCGGGTTTCGTGCTTGGGGCACCAAACCAAGTCGCGGCCAATGGGGGACGGCGGCGACAGTTCTGAGATAATGGCGCGCCGTCGCGGTTCAATGGTCCGGCTGTGAATATTTAGTAACGCCAGTCCTTCGAAGCACGTACGAGAAAGTCGCGGAAAGCGGCGACGCGCTTGGACTGGCGCAACGCGTCCGCATAGACCAGATGCACGTCGAAACTCGGACCGGGCACGTCCGGCAGAACGCGCACCAGATGAGGCCGCTCGGCCGCGACATAATCGGGAATGGCGGCGATCCCGACTCCGGCCTCCGTCGCGCACAGGATGCCCGTGACGTTGTTGATGCGCACGGTTCGGCCCTTGCCGCTCAGCCGGCGCCGCGTCTGTTCCAGCAACCAGTTGATCTCGCGGATTTCCGGCGCCGCCGTCTCGCCATAGGCGATGATGGTGTGATCCGCCAGTTCGTCGAGCGTCTTCGGCGTGCCGCATTTGTCGAGGTACGCCTTCGTCGCATACATGTGGTAGTGCACGGTGAAGAGCTTGCGCTGAATGAGATCGGCCTGCACGGGCGCGCGCATGCGGATCGCCAGGTCGGCCTCACGCTGGGCGAGGTCGAGTTCGCGGTCCTCCATCACAAGATGGACTTCGACCTCGGGATACTCCTTCAAGAACTCGTCGAGACGCGGGACGAGCCAGTACGTGCCGATGCCGTGGCTCGAGGTGATCTTCAGCGCGCCGCGCGGCGATTCGCGCACGTTCTTGAGCGCTTCCTCGGCCTGCGCCAGGCGCGCGAGAACGTCGCTGACCGCCGAATAGAGCATCTCGCCTTCATCGGTCAGCGTCAGGCCGCGCGCGTGCCGCTGGAACAGCGGCGTCGTGATCTCTTCCTCGAGCGCGCTGATCTGCCGGCTGACCGCCGACTGGCTGAGCGTGAGCATCTGGCCCGCATGCGTGAAGCTGCCGGCCGATGCAACGGCGTGAAAGATGCGAAGCTTGTCCCAGTCCATCTTCGTTACCTTTTTCGCGCCGTGTTCTTGGCGGCGCTAACTGCTGGATTCAATGCAAAGTTCGTGACCGATCATTTCAACCATGTCCGCCCGCGAGAAAACGCTCCGCCTCGAGCGCCGCCATGCAGCCCATCCCGGCGGCGGTGACAGCCTGGCGGAACACCTTGTCTTTCACGTCGCCGGCGGCAAATACGCCGGCAACGCTGGTATGCGTCGAATCGGGTGCGGTCCTGATGTAGCCCGCTTCGTCCATCTCGATTTGGCCCTTGAACAGCTCGGTGGCCGGCGAGTGGCCGATGGCGATGAACAGTCCGTCGACGTCGAGCTTGCGCATCGAACCCGTCACCGTGTTGCGCAGCTTGACGCCTGTGACGCCCTTGGGGTCTTCGGTGCCTTCCACTTCGGCCACTTCGGTGTCGTAGAGGATGTCTATCTTCTTGTTCGCCTGAAGACGCATCTGGTTCGTCTTGTCGGCCCGCAGCGCGTCGCGACGGTGAATGAGCGTGACCTTCTCCGCGAAATTCGTGAGAAACAGCGCCTCTTCGGCCGCCGTGTTGCCGCCGCCGACGACTGCCACGCTTTTCCCCCGGAAGAAGAAGCCGTCGCACGTCGCGCACGCGGACACGCCGAAGCCCTGAAACTTCGACTCCGAAGGGAGTCCGAGCCAATTGGCGCTCGCGCCCGTGGCGACGATCAAGGTGTCGGCGGTGTAAGTGGTGCCGCTATCGCCCTTCAGCGTGAAGGGCCGGCGAGCGAGATCGACGGACGTGATCGTGTCCTGCACGAACGTCGTGCCGACATGTTCCGCCTGGGCTTGCATCTGTTCCATCAGCCAAGGGCCCTGGATGACGTCGGCGAAGCCCGGAAAGTTCTCCACCTCGGTGGTGATCGTGAGCTGCCCGCCCGGCTGAATGCCTGCGATCAGCGTGGGCTCGAGCATCGCGCGCGCGGCGTAGATCGCGGCGGTGCAGCCAGCCGGACCGCTGCCCAGGATGATGACTTTGGAGTGGCGCATATGGGCTCCGGAAATCTGCAGAGCGAGACGCCCACGGCGCGCAGGCCGGTTGCGACCCCGCTTTCCAAAAGCCCCATGCCCCTTGGCTTGATCATGCTGATATCGGAAGCGGCAACCCAAAGGTCAAGCAGCTTGGATTTGTGAATTGCGACATGGGGTTGCCGCCGGGGAAGAGACTCGTGTGGATAAGCCCGCGCGAATCGGAATGTGAGCCCTGCGGGGAGTCGAAATATTATTGCTCTGGTGGGGGTGTCAGAGTTAAATGCCGCCGTCTTATCCCGCCCAAAGGTCCCTGCCGTGGAGCATCACAAGCTCGATTCCATCGATTTGCGCATCCTTGCCGAACTCCAGGCCAACGGTCGGATCACCAATGTCGAGCTTTCCCGTCGGGCGAAGATCACCGCGCCGCCTTGCCTGCGACGCATGCGCGCGCTCGAGAAAAGCGGCTACATCCAGGGCTACCACGCCGATCTTGACGCCAAGTCGCTGGGCTTCGAGGTGACCGCCTATGTCTTCGTCGGTCTCTCGAGCCAGCATGACGGCGATCTCAAGCAGTTCGAGGAGCGCGTACGCTCCTGGCCGACGGTTCGCGAATGCTACATGCTGTCCGGCGAGGTGGATTTCCTTTTGAAGTGCGTGGCGACGGATCTGTCCACGTTCCAGCGGTTCATCTCGGAAACGCTGACGGCCGAACGAAACGTCGCGAGCGTGAAAAGCTCGCTGGTCATGCACGCGAGCAAGATCGAGCCGGGCGTGCCGGTCGACGCCAAGCTCTGACGACTAGCGCGTGATGTCGCGCCCGCGCGTCTCAGGCAGAAACAACAGTGTCACGACGAACCCGATGCCGGCGATGGTCACGGGGTACCACAGTCCGGCGTAGAGGTTGCCGGTTGCGGCGACGATCGCGAATGCTGCCGGCGGCAGAAAGCCGCCGAACCAGCCGACTCCGACATGATAGGGCAGCGACAGGGCCGAATAGCGGATGCGCGTCGGAAAGAGCTCGACCAGCGTAGCGGCCTGCGGACCGTAAAGCGCCGCCGCGCCGATCACGAAGATCAGCAGGATGGCTATCGCGAGCGGCACGTCGACGCGACTGGAATCGGCTTTTGCAGGATAGCCGGCGGCGCGCAGCGCCTTCTTCACTTCGGCCGCGAAGTTCTTCTGGGCCACCGCGAGCGCCGACGGGGCCAGAACCGTGCCGTCGATACTGCTGAGCGAGGTCGTGCCGATGCGTATGCGCGCCAGCGTGCCGGGATCGACGGCCTCGTTGCGATAGGGAACGCCGAGGTTCGTCAGCGTGCTCTTGGCAATGTCGCAGGAACTCGTGAACTTCGTCTTGCCGATCAGGTCGAACTGCAGCGAGCACTCGTCGGGCGCGGCGAGCACCGCCACCGGTGCGCGCACCGTCGCTTCGGCCAGGGCGGGGTTGACGGCATGCGTCAGCCACTGAAAGCCCGGGATGAGCGTCAGCGCCGCGAGGCCGAGACCGAACAGCATCACCGGCTTGCGGCCGACCCGGTCGGACAGGCGCGCGAAGAAGATATGGAGCAGCGCACTGAGCACGGTGACGGACAGGATAAGCAGATTGACCAGCGGCGCTTCCACCTTCACGACCCGTTCCAGGAAGAATTGCGTGTAGAACTGCGCCGTGTACCAGACGACGCCCTGGCCCATCAGCAGACCGATCAGGACGACGATCACGATCCGCAAATTCCGCCAGCGCAGAAACGCTTCCGAGAGCGGCGCGCGCGACGTCGTGCCCTCGAGCAGCAGTTGGCGGAAGGCCGGGGACTCGTCGAGCCTGAGACGAATCCAGATCGAGATGAGCAGCAGTCCGAGCGAGACGAGGAACGGAATGCGCCAAGCCCAGTCGCCGAACGCGTCCTCGCCGAGCCCGGTGCGCACGATGAGGATGACCGACAGCGCCAGAAACAGGCCGACAGTCGCGGCGACCTGTATCCAGCCCGTGGCGGCTCCGCGCCGATCGGCTGCGGCATGCTCCGCGACGTAGATGGCGGCGCCGCCATACTCGCCGCCCACGGCAAAGCCCTGCAGAATGCGAAGAGCGATCAGCAGGTATGGCGCCATGCTGCCGATTTGGCTCGAATCGGGCAGCAGGCCGATCGCGAACGTCGCGATACCCATAATGGTGATCGTGACGAGGAAGGCGCGCTTGCGTCCAGCCCGGTCGCCGAAATAGCCGAAGACCAATCCGCCGAACGGCCTGACCGCGAAGCCGACCGCAAAGGTCAACAGCGCGAAGATGTAACCTTGGGTCTCACCCGCCCCGGCGAAGAAATGGCGCGTGATGATCGACAGCAGCGAACCGAAGATAAAAAAGTCGTACCACTCGAACACGGTCCCGGCCGCCGAGGCCGTCAGAACCAGCCCCATTCGCCCGCCGCGTGGCTCCGCTTCCGCCATCACTTAGATCTCCCCGGTCAGAATAGCTAACGGACCGGGCGAAGCGACTCAAGCTTGGCGCTCAGGCGACCTTGGGTTTGGGCGGAGCGACGAGTTTACCGCCGTTCGACTTCGCGATCTGACGCGCCAACAGCATCTTGTCGCGATCGCAGACGAAGGCGTGAAGAATGTGCGAGACGTTTACGCCGTCGTCGGACAGTGGAAGATAAATCGCTTCGAACTCTTCCATCCCTTCGGCGAGCCAATTGGCGTCGCCGGCGGTGCGCATGATGACCTTGTCCCGCGCCACTTTGCGGAAAATGCCGTTTACCGATTTGGCGACCTGCTCGCCGTTTTCCGCGAATGCTTCTTTTACAGTCTTACCCGTGGCGTCGTTGAGAAAGTACTGCGTTACGAGCGTGCCGATGAGCCTGTAGCGGAATTCCCGCGCCCCAGGCAGGACTTCTAGAATCATCACCCAGCCGAGATGGCTCTTGAGTTGCGCGGGAGAGATGTCGCCGCGCGAAGGCATGGCGCGGTCGCCGCGTCTCGTCTCCCAATAATTTCGCAGGAACACGCAGGTCGGATGCGCAAAGCGCTCCGGGTTCTCTTCTGCGACCGTGCCGAGGACAGCATCCGACATCTGCAAGACCGTTCTGCTCGTGTCGGTGAATAGTATGAAACGAGACGAGTTAATGACGAATTAGGCGGTGCGAAGATCTTGTTAACGCCTCGCCGGGAGTCGTTTTCGTCAGGCGGCTGGATTTCCTGCTAGATTGGATCGACATGATCCTCCGGCCGGTAACAATTTTGACGCTGATTTTGGGTAGCGCCGGGAATTGCGGGGCCGCCGAATTCCATTTCACCGCTTTTGGCGACGTACGCCTGATTGTCCCGCCCGACACCGACGCCTATCTCGATGGCGGCCTGGGCAAGCTGCGGTTCGGTGCCGACGATCCGAGTCCCGGAGCGAAGCTGGGCGATGTGATCGGCGAGGGGAGCCTTACGATCGACGACGATTGGACGCTGCAGGCCGACGCACGGATCAATCCGCAATACGGCCCGGCCGTCGATCTGCTCGAAGGTTTCGCGCGGTACGCGCCGCGTTCCGATGGCGAATGGTCCTGGTCCGTGCGTGCCGGAGCCTTCTTTCTGCCCGTCTCGCTCGAGAACGAGCAAACCGGGTGGTCGACGTTCTGGACGGTTACGCCGTCGGCGATCAACTCCTGGATCGGCAGCGAACTTCGCACCATCGGCGCCGAGGGCACGCTCGCATGGCGGCGCAATGGCGGCACCTTCACCGCCATCGGGGCGATTTTCGGCGACAATGACCCGGCAGGCATCCTGATCTCCTTTCGCGGCTGGAACTTCGACGACCGCGTGACCGGGCTGTTCGAGAAAACACGCCTGCCGGACTCGATGAGCGCGATTCTCCATCAGCCGGTTCCGCTCGAGCGAAATCTCTTTCAGGAGATCGACTCCAGGCCGGGTTGGTACCTCGATCTGTCCTGGGAACCGAGCGACGCAACCGGTTTTGAGATCATGCGCTACGACAATGACGCGGATCCGACACAGCACGCCGGCAATCAGTTCGCCTGGCATACGACGTTTTGGGATTTGGGTTTTCGCCAGCAAATCGGACAGGTGACGATACTGTCCCAGGCGGTCGGCGGAGGAACGATCATTCGACCTTCGTCAGAGAATTTTACACAGACAGATTTCAAGTCCGCCTATGCGCTTGTCGGCTGGGATTTGGACGATTGGTGGCTCGCGGCTCGCGCGGATGTTTTCCAGACGCGGACGCATACGGCCGCGGTCGCCCCTTCTCCCCTCAGCGAAGATGGGCATTCGTTTGACGCTACGGTAAGTTGGCTGCCAAGGCGTTGGCTCCGGCTGGGTGCTGAATATCTCTATGTCGATGACTCAAGAGCCCAGAGGGTCATCGACGGCGATGCCCCGCACCAGATCGAATCGCAATTTCAACTCGTCGCGCGAACCTATTTGTGAGGCCGGCGGCACATGTTACTTTACCGCGTTCCAACCGGAGACCGTGATGTCGAAGAATAGAGAATTCGATTTCCAGGGCGTCAACCACCTTGCGCTGGTCTGCAAGGATATGGCGCGTACCGTCGATTTCTACACGAACGTGCTCGGCATGCCGTTGATCAAGACGATCGAACTGCCGAACGGCATGGGGCAGCATTTCTTCTTCGACCTCGGCAACGGCGACAGCCTGGCCTTTTTCTGGTTTCCCAATGCGCCCGAAGCGCAGCCGGGCGTCGCCAGCGCCACGCCGAACATGATTCCAGGACCGTCCGCACACGGATCGATGAATCATGTCGCGATCAACGTCCCGGCGGACAAGATCGACGAGTACTATGAGAAGCTCGTGGCCAAAGGCATCAAGGCGTCGCGCATCATCAATCACGACGATTCTCCGATGCAGGCGAGCCTCGAGCTGACGCCGTCGACGTTCGTACGCTCGATCTACTTCTACGATCCGGACGGCATCGCGCTCGAACTCGCCGCGTGGACGCGGACCTTGGGTGCGGCGTCAGACGTGGCGGTGAAGCCCGCCCATGCCGAAGACAAGAAGCGCTATCTGGAACCTGCGAAGTAACGCTGCCCGAGTTCTTCGAGGCTCATCGCCGGATTTTCGATCAGCGCGCGCGCCTGTGTGCGCACGAAGGACTTGTCGTTATCGCGCGTCAGATACTCGACCGGGCTCTTGCCGTCGACGCGCGCGAGAAACAGCATCGGCAATAGGCGCGCGGTCCGGCGATCGAGCGAGCCGGCCGCTTCCCAGCGGACGCCGCTCAAATAGGCTTCGCTCATGGCGCGAAACGAGCCAGCGTAGTCTTCCTTCCACTCCGGATGCCAAACGCTCTTGAGCAGGAAGTGATTGAGGCAGAATGCCAGGTCGAACGCCGGGTCGCCGTAACAGGCGGTCTCGGCGTCGAGGAAAACCGGGCCGTCCGGTCCGCACAGGATGTTTTTCGGACTGATGTCTCCCTGCATCAGCGCGATGCGCGCTTTTGCGATGCCGCCGGCGACTTCGCGTATGACCGGCGCGAGATCCGGATGCCGATCGGCCGTGAACAGCAGATAGGGATCGAGCCTCAGCGAGTGGAAGAGGGCATCGTTGGCGAATGCGGCGGCGATTTCCGCCCGTCCGGCGGTTGCCGCGTGGATGCGCACGAGCGCGCCGCCTGTCTTGCGCGCGAATTCCGGATCGATTCTCCCCGCGGCGAGTTCGGCTTTCCATATCGGATATTTGTCCGGCGCCAGGAATTCCATCGCGAAGAGGTGATGCGCGCGGTCCTCACCCAATATTTTGGGGACCCATTTGGCATCGATTGCGGCGACCAGGCTGATCCAGGCGATTTCGGCGGCGGAGCGCTCGGGCGGGGCGCGCCAGTCGGCGGCAACGCGCAGCTTGGGCAGCGCGCGCTTGACCACCATCGGGGGGCGGTGCTTCGCGTCGACGCGATAGACGTCGCACGAAACGCCGCCGCTCAATCTGCCCAAAGCGAATTGCTCGCCTTCGCCGATCAGGCCCATGCCTGTCAGGGATGAGGCGATCTCGTGAAATTCGTCCGGGGTCGCTGTGAGGCTCATGTCCCCACTATTCATCGACTTTGGCGCGCCTTACAAGAACGCCATGGGTTCTCCACGGAAATTCGCCGATCCGTCGACTCTCGCCGATGCAATCATTGCGGAGGTCGGCCGCAATATCGTGCTGGGCCTGCCGCTCGGACTCGGCAAGGCGAACCATGTCGCGAACGCCCTGTTGCAGCGCGCTGTAGCCGATCCGTCGATCAACCTTCGCATTTTCACCGCGCTGACCCTTGAGAAGCCGGCATACAAAACGGAACTCGAACGGCGCTTTCTCGCTCCGATCATCGAACGGCTATTCGGCGGCTATCCGGCGCTCGACTATGCGCATGCGCTTCACCACGGCACGCTGCCGAAAAACGTTCAGGTCGACGAGTTCTTTTTTCTGGCCGGCCGCTGGCTCACGAACGACACGGCGCAGCGCAACTACATCTCCGCCAACTACACACATGCCTGCGAATATCTCCTCGCGCGCGGCGTGAACGTGATCGCCCAGCTGGTCGCGGCGAGGCCGCAATCAGGCGCGCGGCGCTACAGCCTGAGCTGCAACACCGATCTCACGCTCGATCTGCTCGACGCGCGCCGTTCGGGCGGCGCGAAGTTCCTGCTGGTCGGCCAGGTCAACGCGCAGTTGCCCTTCATGCCCGGCGCGGGCGACCGGCCGGAAGAGGATTTTTCGCACATTCTCGAGAGCCCCCAGACGGACTTCCCGCTCTTTGCGCCGCCCAAGCAGCCGATCAACTTCACCGAATATGCGATAGGCCTCCACGTGGCGCGGTTGATCGCCGACGGCGGAACGCTCCAGATCGGCATCGGCGAAGAAGGCGATGCAGCCGTCCATGCGATGATTCTCCGTCACCGGGAAAACGCAGCCTTCCGCGACGCCGTCTCGAGTCTGACGCGTTCGGCGCAGCCGCTCGCGATCGAAGAACGCGCTCCGTTCTCACACGGCCTCTACGGCGTGAGCGAAATGTTCGTCGATGGCTTCCTGGAGCTCCTGCAGGCCGGAATCCTCAAGCGCGAAGTGGACGGGGTTCTGCTGCACGGCGGCTTCTTTCTCGGGCCGCAATCGTTCTACCGGCGACTGCGCGAGATGGATCCCGCAACGCTTGCGAAGATCCAGATGACTCACATCTCTTACACCAACCAGCTCTATGGCGACGAGGAAGCCAAGAAATCGGCGCGGGTGAAAGCGCGTTTCGTCAACAATGCGATGATGGCGACGGCGTTGGGCGCGATCGTCTCGGACGGGCTCGAGGACGGCCGCGTCGTCAGCGGTGTGGGCGGACAGTACAATTTCGTCGAACAGGCGTTCGCACTGCCAGGCGCCCGATCGATCCTCGCGATCAATGCGACTCGCAGCATGGCGTCGAAGACGCAGTCGAATGTGCGCTGGTCCTACGGGCACCAGACGATACCGCGCCACCTCCGCGACATTGTGGTGAGCGAGTACGGGATCGCCGACCTGCGCGGAAAGAGCGACGAGCATGTCGTGGCTGCGATGCTCGCGATTACCGACTCGCGGTTCCAGGATGAATTGCTGCGCCGCGCGAAGGAGGCGGGAAAGATCGCCAATTCGTTCGAGATTCCCGCGGCGCATCGCGAGAATACGCCGGAGCGTATCGTGACGGCGCTTACTCCCTTGCGCGACAAAGGTCTTCTGCCGCAATTCCCGTTCGGCACCGATTTCACCGCGGTGGAGCAACGTCTGATCCCCGCGCTGGAGACCCTGAAGGAGGCCAGTCCCGCCGCCCTCGCACGAATTGCGCTTGCGGGCCTCGGTGGTGGCGCGAATGACGAGTTGGAGCGGCTCGGCCTCGACCGCCCGGCCTCCGCCTCGGATTTTGTCTATCGCGCACTCGTCAGAGGCGCTTTGAAGTCCTGATATCCGGGTGTGGAAATCACCCCACCGTGATGTCGGTCTGCGCCATTTATGCCGGCGTGATGGTGCATCGGATCGGCAGGCGGTTTAGTGTTTCGCCCGATCCGGAGAGGGAACCGACAGCATGAGACGATTCATATTGATGGTGGCAGGCGTGGCGGCGGCGTTGGGTGTGACGGCGGCCGTGGCTGCTCATTCCACGCCCGCATATGTGACGGCCGCGATAAACGACGCGGCGCGGCCGGACGACGACAAAAAGCTCGATGAAGAGCGTTTGCCCGCCGCGATGCTGGAGTTCGCCGGCATCAGACCCGGGATGAAGGTCATGGATCTGATCCCGGGCAAGGGATACTTCACGCGCCTGTTCGCCAAAGCGGTCGGCGATAAGGGTTACGTCTATTCGTACCAGCCCGCCGAATTCGACGCTTTCTACAAGGGCAAGCCCGCGCCGATCAAAGCGATCGCGAAGGAGTACAACAATGTCTCGGCGATCGATGCGCCGATCAACGGGCTCGCCGCGCCGGAACTGCTCGATGTCGTGTGGACGTCGCAGAACTATCACGATCTGCACGACAGTTTCGCCAAACCGGCCGACCTGGCGATCATCAACAAGCAGATCTTCGCTGCGCTGAAGCCCGGCGGACTCTACGTCATCCTCGACCACGCGGCCGCGCCTGGATCCGGCTTGCGCGATACGGAAACGCTGCACCGCATCGACGAGGCCGCGGTGAAGCAGGAAGTGCTTGCGGCGGGTTTCAAGCTGGTTGGCGAGAGCAATGTGTTGCGCAATCCCAACGATCCGCACGACAAGCTCGTTTTCGACCCTTCGATCCGCCATCACACGGACCAGTTCATTCTGAAATTCATGAAGCCGCGCCATTGAGGTCGGTGTGAAGCGCGCCGCGTTGTTTGTCGTTTGCCTGGCAGCCGGTGCGCTTCCGCCTCTTGCGGCCTTCTCCGCGCCGTCGCGGATTCATGGCACCATGAAGGCGTTCGACGGGCAGGTCATGACTCTCAAGGACGACAACGGACAAACCGTCGCGATCTCGGTGCCGGCCACGGTCCGCGTCCTGCACAGCCGATCCGTGGCGGCGGGCGATCTGAAACCGGGCGACTTCGTCGGAACGCTCGCGCTGAAAGGCGCCGACAACAAGCTGCGGGCCCAGGCCGTGCGGGTGTTCCCGGATGAAATGGACATGAACGGCGAGGGCCAGTATCCGTGGGAGTCCAACCCGGCCCGCATCGTGACCAACGGAAGTGTGACCGCCGTCTCGTCGACGGGCTCGGGCTATATGCTGAGCTTGAGCTTCCACGGCGCGGGATCCGAGGGCGCGGACGGCTGTACCGGGCGCGCACCGCCGGGCGGATGGGGATGCACGGGCACCGCCGAACTTAGTATCGCGCGCGGCGTGCCGATCATTGCGGTCACCGCCGGCGACACGGCTCTGTTGCTGCCCGGCGCGATCGTCTCCGTCTTTGCCGAAACGGACGCGACCGGACAGGCGGGCGCGACGAGCATCACCGTCGAACGGGACGGCAAGCCGGTTCAGTAGCGGATCGCGATCTTTCCGAAATGGCCGCCTGCCTGCATCAATTTCAGCGCCTCAGGCACCTCGGAAAATGCGAACGCCCTGTCGACGACGGGTTTCATGCTCCACTTCGCCATGTTCGATGCCATCTGGTCGAACTGCTCGCGGCTGCCGACGGAAATGCCGTGAAGGTGCAGGTTCTTGCTGAACAGGACGGGGATCATCACGGGACTCGAAAATCCGCCCAGGACGCCGATGACGACGATGCTGCCGCCCACCCTCGCAGCGTCGAACGACTGGTTCAAGGTGTTCTCGCCGCCGACTTCGACGACCAGATCGACGCCACGACCGCCGGTCATCTCGCGCGCCACGCGGCCCCAATCCTCGGACCGCTTGTAGTTGATGGTGAAATCGGCGCCGAGATTCCTGGCGCGTTCGAGCTTTTCATCGCTGCTCGACGTTGCGATCACCTTGGCGCCGCGCGCTTTGGCGAACTGCAGCGCGAAGATCGACACGCCGCCCGTCCCCTGGACGAGAACCGTATCGTTCGGACCGACGGGCGCTTCGATCGCCACGGCGCGCCACGCCGTCAACCCGGCGCAGGGCAGGGCCGCGGCTTCCTCGAACGAGAGATGGGACGGGAATTTGGACACGCCGTCGGCGTCTAGCAGCATTTTCTGCTGCAGCACGCCCGCGAGCGGACCGCCCAGCGGCTTGTTCCGGCTCTCCGCCGTCACCGGGCCGGACATCCAGGACTGGAAGAACAGCGGACAGACCTTGTCGCCCACCGCCAGGCGCGTGACGCCGGCGCCGACGGCCGAAACTACACCCGCGCCGTCGGAAAAAGGGATGAGCGGGAGGGGAAATCCGCCGCCATAGCCGATCACGGTCAGCAAGTCGCGATAGTTGAGGGAGGCGGCCTTCATGTCCACGACGATCTGCCCTGGCCCGGGCACCGGATCGGGCTTGTCGGCGATGTGTAGATTTTCGATGCCATAGGCATTCTGAATTTCCCAAACCTTCATCGCGATGCTCCCCGTGACTGCTTACTGCATCCTGGAATGTGCGATGCGGCAGAACCGAGATCAACCGACGGGTGACGCGGGGGAAGATCGGCGCTTCAACGCTCGCCATTGCGTCGGTCTCGCGATGCCCGTGCTCCGGCTTCCAACGCGCGCTCCGGCCATACCACCCAAGCAACCGCAATCGTGAGTTGACCGGCCGCGCGCGAAAGTTAGGCTGGCCGCGCGCACCAAAAAGCTGGCGTCATGCCACCGGCACTCGCGAGCAAGGCTGACATCATCAACTTTCTCATTCAGGCGCGCCGATATACATCGTATCTCGAAATCTGCACGCGCCGCACGGGGGGATGCTTCGCCCAGATCGCTTCCGATGGACTAGATCGCCGGCATAGGCTCATGTACCGGTGCCCGTTCCTGTACTCAGACGGATCGAAGATCGACTTCCGCGTTCGCGGCGAAGACTGGCGCGAGCTGCTACGGAAAATCCGGGCGCTCGATCTGAGCTATGACGTCATCCTGGTCGACCCCTGGCATGAGTACGAGACTTCGCTGCGCGACCTCGACGCTGCATCGACGCTGTTGAATCCAGGCGGCACGATCGTCGTGCACGATTGCCTTCCGCCGGATGAACGATCGGCGAGCCCCAAACCACATCGCGGCGCCTGGTGCGGCGTGACGTTCATGGCCTATGTCGACTTCGTCAATGAGCGCCGCGACGTTTGCTACCGGACGGTCGACATCGACTATGGCTGCGGCGTGATCCGAAAGACCGACGGGAACGGTTTGTCGAGCGGTTCGGACGTCGAGAAGGATCGGCTGCTTCAGGGCTGGCGGAGACTCCGTCACGATGCGGTCGCGTCATACCGCTATCTCGCCGCCCACAGGCAGACGCTCCTGAACTTGCTGAGCGCCGAAGACTTTATTGCGCTGGAGAGCGTAGAGCGCTCGCCCGCCGGATGAATTCAAGTGACGCAAGGAAGCGTTCAGGGCGACGGGTCGTCCGCTTCACGATGTGGAGAAGGCAGAACGATGTCGTCGGGCGTCGATGCACCCCGCGACGGCGGCGAGACATCCGGCCAGGACGACCCGTTATCGCCTCGTCGCGCCGGTAACGGGTTTCGCAGCGATTCGGCTGGCGCCAGTTCGCGCGCCGCCTGCACCGTGGGACACATGGCGTAGGGGACGTCGCCGCCGATTGAGGAGTCACCGAGCAGCGAGGACAGACTGGGCGCCTGGAGCGCCGCGTCGAACGCCCGGTCGGCTTCGCCGCAGAATGTCTCGACTTCGCGAACGCTGCGCAGCGAGGAATCGTTGGCCAGTTCCGTCTTGAACGTGTGGTAGGCCGCCTCGCCGGCGCGGCCGCCGCGCGCGATGAAGAATGACTTCAGGCGGGCGTCGGAGTCGATCAATTCCGGTTGGTGGGACAATACAAACTGGTTGTATCGCGCGATTTCGTGGCAGCTGAGGGCGGCCACCATGAGTTCCTGTTGCATCGCCGCCAGGCGCAAGGCGTTCATGTCCGATCGCGACGCGCAATCGGCTGCCAGCGCATTGCCCGACAGCCCGCTCCATGACATGACGCCGATGATTGCCCCACTTATCGCACGTTTCATACGAGCCTCCCTGGCCGCACGTTCAATTGCCTTGCGCCAGTTGGCGCGCCTTGCCGACGCATCGTCCCGACGGTGGTTCCGCCTGATCGAGGTGGGCGACGACTTCGCCGGCGCCTCCGCGGCATCCGACCCAGCGGAATTTCTGTTCGACGTTCGGATCGCCGAGGCCGTCCGTAGCGAACAGAGGTCCGAACCCGTTGGGCGCGACGGAACCCGACAAGCTGGCCGAGCCGTTCACCGGGCATGCGGTCGTGTCGTCGGCGCTATGCAGCAGGCAGAATGAATATTGGACGCTATAGCTGCAGTGATTGCGGAAACCCCAATAGCTGCCGTCGCTGTCGACCTTCAGACAATTGGATGCGACGCGTTCGTCGACGGGCGTCGGGGGCGCGATCGTCTGGTCCGGAGCCGGCGGCGCAGCGTCGATAAGGTGCACGGTCGACGTCTTGACGGGAACCGTTTCCATGCTGCCCGTGGCCGACGGCGCCGGCGAAGCGTCTGACAGATGCGTCGTAGAGCCCGCGCGATGATGCGTGGTTGGCGCGCTGGCCGCGGCGCGTCTTGTGCCTCCCTGGGAAGCCGGCGCCGCGGCGCACTCCATCGGAGCCGCATTCGCCGGGCTTGCGAGCCCGAGGCGCCGGGCATAGGCCGCGAGTGCCGCCTTGCGCTCCGCAACGCTGAAGGCGTGACCCGGCGCGTACCATGTCGTGCACGCCGTCTCTCCGAGCGGAGATATCGACACCAGCAACAACCCGTCGGTTCCGTTCGGCGTCAGCGCTTCCGAGTGCCCGTCGGCGAAGTCGAGGGCGAGCCTGGAGCCGACGACGTGAAACACGCCGCTTGCGCGCGGCGAGTCGGTTCCCTGCGTCACCGAGCCGAGGCCGTCTCCGAGGAACGTGAAGGTTACGGTCTGGCTCGTTCCGTCCGCCGCGCGGATCGTGCGAACAAAACCGTCATGCGTTTCAGTCAGCGCGATCGATGACCCGTCGGCGCCGACGAGCGTCGAACCGACGATCGCGCCGAGCAGATTGCGCGGCGCGTGGCTCGCTGGTTCCGGGCCGCCGGCCGGAGGCGCCGCGTCCGACGGCGCGGGTTTTCCGTCGACGAAGGTCGCCGATATCGAGCTGCCATCCGCGCGCGTGAGCGTGCCTTTGCCGTTGGGCCGGTCGTTGTGCCAGAGCCCCTCGTATTTCTGGCCATTCGCCCAAAGCTGCGTTCCGAGGCCTTCCGCCTTGCCGTTCAGCCACGTTCCGTCGTAGCGGTCGCCGTTCGACCATTCGACCGAACCCTGGCCGTCGAGCGCGCCCTGCTTCCAGCTGCCGTCGAACCGGTTTCCTTCCGAGTCGGCAAGACGGCCCCGGCCGTCCGGTCGGCCGGCCACGACGCTCCCGACATAATGTCGACCGTCGCTCCAGCGAATGTCGGCATCGCCGTCCAGCAGAATGCCGTCCCGGAAATTTCCGAGGATCGTCTCGGTGGAGCCGGTGGCGCTCAGGAACCTCGCCGTGCCGCGGCCGCTGGCCAACCCGCCCACGCACGGCCCGTCCCACCGCGCATCCTGGGCGGGGTAGGCAGCGTTGTCGAAAAGCGAGCAGTCGGCGTCGCGGTCATAATGACGCTGCGGCGCGTCGGCCGCGAGGACGGGGTTCGAAAACGCCATCGCGGCCGTCGAAACGAGAGCGGCCAACAGAAGTCCATGGCGCCGCTTCGCCAGATCCGTGCCGTTCATTCGCTTCGGCCTCTATCTGTTTGCTCCTGAAGCAAACGGCAGCGGCGAGCGACCGGCAAATTAACGTAGCCATCGTTGCAAACGGACTCTTACTGACCGAGGGCAACTTGTCGGCGATCTCGGACCTTGGGTTGCGCCGCGGCGAACGAGCAACTTGGCCGTAACTGCTGAAACGGCGGCAGCGCATTGAGCGAGATCAACTCCGGCCGACCGGCCCGGCCTATGTTTTAAGGGGGCGGTATGCGCACCGCGCCCGCGCGGCTCGTGCCGCACTTCCATACGCGCAGGGGTCGAGGAGGCGAAGTCATGACCATCTCCGGTGGCGAGTTGTTGGCGCGTTGTCTCGCGCGCGAGGGCGTGCGGTTCGTGTTCGGGTTGCCTTCGCCAGAGGTGGATCCGTTCCTTGCCGCTTTGGAAGGCAACGGCATGCGCTTTGTGCCTATCAGGCACGAAGCTGCGGCAGCCTACATGGCCGAAGGACTCTACAAGACGACCGGACAGGTGGCCGCGACCGTCACAAATCCTGGGCCGGGCACAGCCAATCTGATCCCAGGCGTGATCAATGCGCGACACGAAGGCGTACCGGTCATTTCGATCACCGCACAGCATCGGCTCGAAGTCGTGTATCCGTCCCTGCCGAGCACATTTCAGGGACAGGACCAGCTCGATGTGTTTCGTCCCGCGGTGAAGTGGGGTGCGCCGATCTTTTCCTGGCAACGCATTCCGGAAGTGACGCGGATGGCGTTCCGCGAGATGTGGTCGGGACGGCCGGGTCCGGTCCAACTCGAGGTTCCCATGCCGGTCATGTACGCCGAAGGTGACGACGCTGCGGTCGCGCTGCTCGATCCCTCCGCCTATCGTTCTGCCGGTCCGCAAGCCAGCGCCGGCCAGATTGCGGCGGCAGCGAAACTCTTACGCGAAGCGAAGCGGCCGGTCATCGCGATCGGGTCCGGAGTCGATCGCGGCAATGCCGGCGAGGCCGTTCTTGCGCTGGCGGCCAAGCTCGGCTGCGGCGTCATCACCAGCATGGCCGGGCGCTCGGCAGCGCCGCAGGACCACGCGCATCATCTATACGGTTACGGAGCAGGCGCCGACGAAGCGCGCGGGGAAGCCGACGTCATCCTCGCCCTGGGGACGCGATTGGGAAACCTCGATACGCCGTTCGACAAATATTGGGGCGACGCAAGCCGGCAAAAACTCATCCAGATCGACATCGATCCGAGAAATCTCGGCGTCTCGCGGCCGCTCGCTCTCGGAATTGTCTCGGATCTGACAAGTGCGATTGCCGGCCTGCTGGCCGAACTCTCGACACTGCCGGCGCGTTCGAACGCGGCGTCCGACCTCGCACGCTATCGGGCGAGCGAAAAGGCGTGGCGCGAGACGCAATTCGCTGCGTTGAACGCGTATAACGGCCCCGGGCTTCATCCGGGCATCGTCATGCAGACGATCGGCCGCGCCTTCGGCCGCGACGCGATCTACGTCGCCGACGGTGGATTCACCAGCCTGTGGGCCCACTTCATGCTGCCGCCGACGCGGGCGCGCTCCTATTTGAACATACTGGAACTGGGCATGCTCGGGATCGGCATCCCGTCGTCCATCGGCGCAAAGCTCGGAAACCCGTCGCGCGACGTCGTGTGCGTGTCGGGCGACGGCGCGGCCGGTTTCCATTGCATGGAACTCCAGTCCGCTGTGCGTGAAGGAGTCAAAGTGACTGTCGTGGTGTTTTCCGAAGGTTCCTGGACGATGGAGGTGCCGAACGAACAGATGCGCTACGGCAAGACCTTCGGGACCGAGATGGGGCCAATCCGCTGGGACAAAATGGCGGAAGGCCTTGGATGCGCCGGATACTTCGTCGAAACGATGGCCGAACTGGAACCGGCGCTCGCCGCGGCACGCGCGGCACCTGGCCCCGCGGTCGTCTGCGTCCGAACCGACAAGATGGCCAACATGTCCGTGCCGATGCCTGTGGGTGTCCGGTTCGGCGAGGTTTATCAGGGACCCGGCGGCTGACGCGATTCGACATGCTCGCGACGATATCTGGCTCACGCGGTGTCTGACGGCGAAAGAGGCGAATCATGCGCACCGACATAACTTTTTCATCCGATGGCGTGACACTGCGGGGCTGGCTGTACCGGCCCGAAGGACGGTCCGGCAAACGTCCAGCAATCGTAATGGCGCACGGCTTCTCCGCGACCAAGGAAATGTATCTCGACGATTTTGCCGAAGTCTTCGTCGCAGCCGGCTTCGCAGTCATGGTCTACGATCACCGCAATTTTGGCGACTCTGACGGAGAGCCGCGCGGCGAAATCGATCCGGTCGCGCAGGTCCGCGGTTACCGCGACGCGATCACGTGGCTGCAGGATCAGCCGGGCGTCGATCGCCATCGCATCGGTGCATGGGGCACCAGCTACTCTGGTGGTCATGTGATACAGCTCGGCGCGATCGACCGCCGGGTGAAATGCGTCGTCTCGCAGGTTCCGGCCATCGACGGCTATCGCGCGTCGCGCGCGATGATGCGCGGCGATCTGGGGACAGCCATGCGTGCGCAGTTCGACGCCGACAGGATTGCGCGTTTCAAGGGTGCGGCCCCCGCGATGATTCCGGTGGTCCCGGACCAGCCGATGGGCCCGGGTGCGCTGTCGACCGCGGACTCGGTGGCCTTCTTCAAAAGCACGACGCGAATCGGGAAGTGGCGCAACGAAGTGACGTTGCGCTCGATCGAATACATGACCGAATACAGTCCGGGTCTGTTCGTCGGCCGGATCAGCCCAACTCCGTTCATGCTGGTCGTCGCCCTTCGGGACGTGCTCGCGACCTCGGATCTGGCACTGGAAGCTTATGAGCGCGCGCTGCAGCCAAAACGCCTCCTCGCGCTGGACTGTGGCCATTTCGATCCTTACACGGGCGACATGTTCAAGGTGAACAGCGCTGCCCAGTCGGACTGGTTCGTCGAGCACCTTAGGCCGTAGGCGGGCACCGCATCCGGGCCGATCCGGAGTTACCCTCCGGCAGCATCGCGCGCGACATTTCCCGCGACGCAACCGCGCGGCGACCTGCTACTCTCGATTCCGCCGGTCGAATGAAAGGTCAGCGCATGCACTCTCCGATTTGCGACATGCTCGGAATCGAGTTTCCGCTCCTTGGATTCAATCACTGTCGCGACGTCATCGTCGAAGTCAGCAAGGCCGGCGGGATGGGTGTGCTCGGCGCTGCGGGCCTGACGCCCGAACAGCTGGAATTCGAACTGAGCTGGATCGATCAGCGGATCGGCGGACGTCCCTACGGCGTCGATCTCATCGTGCCGAACAGCATGGCGGAGCAACCGGCGCGACCGCAATCTCTCGCCGAGACCGTGCCCGAGCAGCATCGCCGCTTCGCGACGCAGATCCTGGAGAAGCACGGAATCGATGCGCAGGGTCTCTATTCCGCCACGGTCGGCACCAGCAATTCCTTTCTCGGCGAAGACAAGGCCCAGGACATCCTCGACGTGGTCTTCGCTCATCCGGTTAAACTCGTGGCGAACGCGCTCGGCGTGCCGCCGCGCCGCATGCTCGAAATGGGCAAGGCGAGGGGTGTTGCGGTCGCCGCCCTCGTCGGTGCCAAGGAGCACGCGATCAAGCAGGCGGAGGCCGGCGTCGACATTCTAGTCGTCGCGGGCGGCGAAGCGGGCGGCCACTGCGGTGAGGTCTCCACCATGGTTCTCGTGCCCGAAGTCGTCGAAGCCGTGAAGCCCTTCGGCAATGTCGCGATCCTGGCCGCCGGCGGAATCGTGATGGGCCGCCAGCTTGCCGCCTGCATGGCGATGGGCGCCCATGGCGCGTGGACCGGCTCGATGTGGCTGACGACGAAGGAGGCCTTCACGTCTCCGGTCATCAAGGAGAAGCTCATCGCGGCATCGTCGCGCGAAACCGTTCGTTCCCGCAGCCGGACCGGCAAATATTCGCGCCAGCTTCGTTCGCCCTGGACAGATTATTGGGAGTCCGATGCGGCGCCGGACTCCCTGCCGATGCCGCTGCAATCGCTCGTAGCCGAGCCTGCGCTTTCGCGCATCACCAAGCTGGCCGAAGGAGGTCACAAGGGTGCCAGGGAATTGGCGACGTATTGGGTCGGACAAGGCGTCGGACTGATGAACGACATGCAGAGCACAAAACAGGTCGTGTACGAGTTCATGGAAGATTTTCTCGCCGCTACAGAACGGCTCAAGTCCGTCATGGCCGATTAGGACGGTCGACACGCGGAACGCCACTGAACTTTTTGCTGGCCGCCGCGCGATGTGCGCCGGAGGATGGAATGCGCCCCGTCGCCCGCGGCTCCCTCGTGAACGCCTGCAGGGCCGCGCACCGGCGCGCGACCCGCTAGTAATCGATCCGCACGCCGAAATCGACGAGATAGTCCATCGTCTGCGTCGTCGTCGTGCCCAACAAGTCCCTCTGCCACTGGGTGCCGCCGTCCAGTTCGAACGCCACGTTCGGCCGGAACTGGTAGTCCAGCCGAAGGGTGGGTCGCGCGATCAACTCATTGCCGGTAGAACTCGATATCGACGAGGCGGAAAAGTCCCGATAACTGAAGAACAAGCGCGGTCCGACGCGCAGGTCGTGCGTGATAGGATAGCGCGTATTCAGATCGAACGTGTAGCGGTTCGCCTGCGGCATGCGCGAATAGCCGAGCCCGATCATCCCGAGATCCCCATCGGTCAGCAGACTCGTGCCTGTGAGATGTCCCGAGAAGTAGTATTGCGTGCCTGTTGCGGGCATGGCGGGAACGCCGCCCGATGCCGGCATCCCGGACATTGTCCACAAAGTTGCATCCGCGCTGGCCGTGAACTGTTCGCTCAGCGGATGGCCCACGGACGCGAACAAGGATGTGCTCGTCGCCGTACGATCGAGCGCGAGTTGCTCGATCTCCTGACGGGTGTAGGTCGACAAAAGGTCCCTCAACGACGTCACTGTCTGGCCGAACAGCGCGTCCGACGTCCGCAACAAGGGTGCTCGGCGATAATCAGCGGAGACGTTGACCGAAGTCTGATCGTCGAAGATGTAGTTCCCGTTGAAAAGCGCGAGGTTAACCTTGGCGAAGTGGACGTCGTAGTCCAGGGTCGCATAGAGCGACAGAGTCTTGTCGATGTAGCGTCCCTCCGCGCCGACGGACTGGCGGTCCAGAAAGCCGTCGTCGATCTGCCGAAGGACGTAGACATCGCCGCTCAGCGCGGCCTTTGCATAGTCCACGCTCGCACCGTAGGCGTAGCGTCCGGTGCTGAACTGAGAGTAGGTACTGTCGATCGGAAATCCAGCGATGACGTCGACTTTGAACACGTCGTTCAGGCTGACCGTGGCGAGCGCGCCGTCGATGCGTCCGAGAACCCCGCCGGAGCTTCGGTACTGGCGGCCGATCCGCGCGAAAAATGTATGTGAAGCGTCGGACCCTTCGATGTAGAGCTCGCCGATGCGCAGCCGGTCGTTGACGCCCGACAGGAAATCCTTGGTGTACGAGCCGGAAAATCGGAGCCGCCCTTGAAAATCAGCGCCGGTCACGGAGATGGAGCCGTCGAGGGACGAAACGAGCTCGCTCTGCAGTGCCGTGAGCCCGTTGTCGATCGTGATTTGTGCGCCTTCGTCGTGGACGCTGGTCGACATTTCATCGTGATAGAAATATTCCGAGAGGCTGGCGTTGGCCTGCCACCGCAGCGACGGTGGCTCATCTCCGGGGGCCGTGCTCTGCTCGCCGGGATGCAGGGCGCGGTTCAGAAGCGCTGCCAGACGCTGCCGCACGCGTCCGGCGCTCGGATCGTTGGGATAGTCGCGCAGGAACTGCTCATATTCCGCCTTGGCGAGGGCGCCCTGGTTGTTGCGTTCGTGCGCCACGCCCAGCAACTCGCGCGCGGCGGGCATGGAGGCGTTGTCGGGTCCCTGGAGAAATTTGGTGAGGAGCTGGATGGCCCGGTTGTAGTCCTTTGCGCTGACGGCGGCACGCGCATCGTCGAGCAGCGCCTGGGAGCCGGCACCGGCCTGGGCAGCGGCCGCGGTGCCGCGGTCGGGGGTCGTGGTAGCGGGACGCAGACCGGCAATCGGCGAACTGCCTGCCGAAGAGGCGAAGCTCTTGTCCGCCCAGGGCGTGCAGGCGCTGTTGGCGGCGGTGTCGGAGACGGAAATGAGAATGCCCTGAAAATCCGAGCCCTGGGCGATGTGGTAGTAGCGCGCATTGCCGAACGTGATCGACAGGGTCGGTCCGTCCGGGCGGTCGCCGTCGAACTCGATGGCGGTGATGTCCGCGACGTTGCTCTGCGGTACACGCAACCCTTCGCGTCCGACCATTGCCGCCGCGTCCGACAGACTGATCGCCTTCAACCGGATGCTGAGCTGGGTTCCGCTGTCCTGCGGGAAATAGCTCTCATATTGGACCGGAAAGTGAAAACCGATCTTGACGACCGCGCAATGCTGGCCTTCGTTGACGCTGCTTTCCGAAAGCACGCGGTCCAGAGCCGGCTGCGCAGCTGCCGGGACAATTGGCGAAAGCATCGCCAAGGCGGCTGCGAGAGCCATGTGTGACCGCAAGAAGCGCATTAATTGCTAAAGCTTCCGTCATTGCTGTGATGATGCCCAGTTCGGTGAGTTTTGATCACCGTCAGTGTGCTGTCCGTGTAGATGTGACAAGCGCCTGAGCAATCGCGCAGTTCGCTCACCGTGTAGTGCACGCTGCCGTATTTCAGGTGGGGTTCCGGCGTGTACTTGTCCGCGTGGCAGCCGGCGCAGTTGGGCTTGTAGGCGACGTAGGTCCACGTCGCGGTCTCGGTGTTGGTGGTGTGGCAGCTCGCGCATGTAACGGAAGAGTTGTGCGGGCCGGGGAAATCCGGCGAGACGTGCGTGTAATGAACGGGCGTCCAGGCAGTCGTCACATGGCAGCTGTCGCAGTTGAGAGACGTGACGAAATGCGTTCCGGGTTTTCCCGTTGCGATGGTGCCATCGTGACAACTCGAACACGGCCCCGTCGCTTGGCTGTGATCGAATGTCGCGGGAGTCCAGGCCAACGTCGAGTGGCAATCATTGCACTCCGCAGACGTGACGATGTGATTGGCCGGCTTGCCGTCGGCAGTCGTTCCGTTGTGGCAGCTCGAGCAGGTCCCGGTGACGTCGGCATGATCGACGACCGCACCTGTCCAAGCGGTGGTGACGTGGCAGTCCTCACAGACGTTGGTCGTTGCAATGTGGTTGGCGGGCTTGCCGTCGGCCGTGGTGCCGTTGTGGCAGCTGTAGCACGTGCCCGTGACCTGGGTGTGGTCGAAGTGGATCGTCGTCCAGTCGGTGGTGACATGACAATCTTCGCAGGTGTTGCTGGTCACCAGGTGGTTGGCGGGCTTTCCGTCTGCGGTCGTACCATTGTGGCAGCTGTAGCAGGTGCCGGTGACTTGCGTGTGGTCGAAGTGGATCGTCGTCCAGT
The DNA here is from genome assembly GCA_035499335.1 of Rhizomicrobium sp. Taxonomy (GTDB): domain Bacteria; phylum Pseudomonadota; class Alphaproteobacteria; order Micropepsales; family Micropepsaceae; genus Rhizomicrobium. The sequence goes on from DATJZB010000058.1 coordinate 56,482, forward strand.
TCGTCGTGACATGACAGTCTTCGCAGGTGTTGCTGGTCACCAGATGGTTTGCGGGCTTGCCGTCGGCCGTGGTGCCGTTGTGGCAGCTGTAGCAAGTGCCCGTGACCTGGGTGTGGTCGAAGTGGATCGTCGTCCAGTCGGTGGTGACGTGACAATCTTCGCAGGTGTTGCTGGTCACCAGGTGGTTGGCGGGCTTTCCGTCTGCGGTCGTACCATTGTGGCAGCTGTAGCAGGTGCCGGTGACTT
>DATJZB010000059.1:0-55425 GCA_035499335.1 Rhizomicrobium sp.
CTTCAATGTATTCGGTTTCGGGGATATCGCCCCAAAAAGACTATCAACCGTTCACGGGACCACAGCGTCGCTGCTGCGAACACGTGTCGCGGTGTTGGTAATATTGTTGGTAAGGCGCAAGTTCGACTTTTGAAACTTGCAAGTTCTATCAAGATGATAGTGCGTCCAATTTGGTGCTGTCCCTGGGCACCATTCAAGCGCCAATGCATTCAACCGCTTAAGTTGCCGCTGGCCGATCGCGACAACGGGGATGACACGTCCCGAGTGACGACTGGGCTGATGGCAGACGGTCGATCCGACCCGACTACTGCTTCCGTGTCCTGTAGTTCGACACAGGTGAGACGCCGGCAAGAGACGCGTCGCAACGGAATGTCTGGGTCGAGCGGAGCCGATTTTTCCTCCGAACAACGCAGGAGTCTTATCGTGAGTCGGCCGTCACTTCTTTATCCCGCGCGAACGACTTTCGTTCGCCAATAGCGTCCAACGTTGAAGACGTTTGGCAGCAGAGGTCCCGCCTTTTCGAGAAAGTCCCAAGCCATGAGCAGCGCGGCCGCCGCAAAAACTACATCGCCCGGAAGGCGCATCCATTGCCAATAAAGCGTCGTTTTATAAAAGTCGGCACTGCGTGCGAAGGCAAGTCCGTGCTCGAACACGGCGTCGAGTTGCGCCCACCCTATCGGGAAGAAATTCAGCACGATCCAAAGGACCAAACCGAGGTTGTAGAGCCAGAACGCCCACAGCCCTGGTCGCTCGCCAAACGGCGCGCGCTCGCCTGCGGCATAGCGGAGACAGAAATAGACCAGGCCGATTGCCAGCAGACCGAAAGCGCCGAACAATGCCGTGTGCGCGTGATTGAGGGTGAGAAAGGTGCCGTGTTCGTAGTAGTTCACGAGGGGCGCATTCAAGGTGCCGCCGCCGAACACGCCTGCGCCCACGAAGTTCCAGAACGCCGCGCCGATGATGTAGGTGTAGGCGACTCTGTATTTGAAATCCTGCTGACGCCGGATCAGCCGCTGGTGATTGATCGCCTCGATGATCAGAAGCACCAGGGGAAGCACTTCGATAAACGAGAACATGCTGCCCATCGGTACCCACATGCTGGGACCGCCGGCCCAGTAGAGATGGTGGCCGGTGCCGATGACGCCGCCCAGGAAAATGAGGATGATCTCAAAATAGACGGCTCGCTCCGCGAGCTGCCGAGAGACCAGGCCCACGGCCATGAGCAGATATGCGCTCATGGCAGCCGCAAAGAACTCGAACGATTGTTCGACCCAGAGATGAACGACCCACCAGCGCCAAAAGTCCGTGAGTGTGAAGGACTTCTCGATACCCGTCAGCGGGATCATGCCGAATGCATAGAGGATCGCGATATTGATCGTAGATGCCCAGATCAGATTCTCAAGGCGGATCGCACCGGACCAGAATTGACGCGTGGCGAGTTTGAGCGCCGCGGTCGATGGCCATAAGGCCCTAAAAACCAAGACGCTCCACAATACGAGGCCGGTGAAGAAACCGATCTGCCAGAAACGTCCGAGCTGGATGTAGGAAAGGCCCTGATTGCCGAACCAGAACCAGCCCTGCTGGATATAGCCCATGATGCCGAAATAGTCGCCAAGCAGGGCGCCGGCGACAACGAACAGCGTCACCCAAAACAAGAAATCGACAAGATATTTCTGGCCTTTTGCTTCCTGCCCGCCAGCGATTGCCGGTGCGAGAAACAGGCCCGCCCCAATCCACGACACACCGATCCATACGATCGGCGTTTGTGTATGCACATCCCTCAGGAAATTGAACGGGAACCAGCGATTGATATCGATCCCGTAGAAGCTGGTCCGATCATAATAGGAGTGCGCCATGATCGTGCCCGCAGCGATTTGTACGAGAAGCACAACGCCAACGATCACGAAATATTTGCCGACGCTTCTCTGGCTCGGGGTCAATGGACCGAATTTTATGAGCACCGGGTCCATTGGTGCGTTGTCGGGATTGTTAAGCCAGTACTCGTAGATGAAGAGAACGGCTCCGAACATGAGGAACGTGAACATGAAACTGATCCACGTCCAACGGAAAGTGTTGGTGGTCGGCGCGTTGCCAACAAGAGGTTCATACGGCCAGTTTTCCGTCCACGACCAGCTAACGCCAGGTCGCCGGGCAACGGTCGTCAGCGCCGAATAGATGAGGAAATCCGCTGTCGCCTCTGCCTGCTTGGAATTCAGGCTGTAGGCGGGCGTCCAGCCGAGGTCCGGGGCCGCGGTGGCAAGCGTATTCGCCAGCTCCCCCTTCATCGTGACGATCGCGGCCGAAAGTTCGTCGGGGACCGTGACCTGTCTTTGCGTGAGATCGAGCCGCTGCAGTTCCTGCTGCATGGTCGTTCGAGCTGAAGCTTGCTGGTCGGGCGTGAGTTGTCCGAATGGCCGAGCGAAACGCAGGCGCGCTACGCCGTCTTGCGTCAGGGTGCCCAGCCGGACCAGCACGTCGGCCGTGTAGTCCTCTCCATAGTAGGACCCCATGCCGTAAAGCGAGCCGTAGTCCATCAGATCGGCTTTTTGAAATCCTGCCTTGCCCTCGACGATATCCGCACCTGTCATCAACGTGCTGCCGCTCTTGTCGGCAAAGCTGTCAGGCTGTGGAGGTGCCCGGTCGTACGTCAGAACCGTGGCCCAACCCAAAATCGCAAATGTCGCAACGGCAACCGCGAGCAGAATCCACTTCAGCACATTGCTCACGGGGTCCGATGGGGAGGCAGCGACATTCGCAAGATCGGTGGTCATGACGGAACTCCAAGCTCGAAAGTCGGTCTCGGAAATATGCAGCCTGCTCAATCCTTAGGCAATGCTCGAGCAGGACAGAACGTCTGAAATCCGATCCGAGATAGATCCATCAAGTGTGAAATCAGTAATCGCTACGTCCAATACGAGCCCGGACAAACGTAGTTGTGGACAGCGTCTATCGACCCATTGCCGATCCCGTCGATGTCATCGTCAACATCACTTGCGCAACAGTCTGCGACATTAGTCTGTACGTGCCGAGCGGCGACGCTCGTGCCTATAGTCGTCTCGCGTTCCAGGCGACACCTCTGCCGACGCACTTCTGAAACACCGGCTCGAACCAACGTCCTTTCACCGTGTGATCAGGTCACTATCTCCTCCGTCGACGCGGGCGGCTGATGCTTCAGTCCGTTTTGCGCTTATCGAAACTCGGGCCTGGGCAACATCGACAACCTCTTGGCAGCGGTTCCTTCCCGCGCGGCACCCATTCGCGTCAGTGTTGCTGACGTCGTAAATTTCTCTGCTAGGCTGGGCCGCTGCGATCATTTCCCGGAGCCCTGAACGCCATGACCCCACCAAGACTTAACCCAGGCTGCTTCGCCTTCATCGCGCGAGCCTGCATCGATGGTTGAGCGTCCGGGCAAGCTGGCGGGAAAAGTGGCACTCGTGACGGGCGGAGCGAGCGGCATCGGCCGAGCAACTTCGCTGCTGCTGGCGCGCGAAGGGGCAGCGGTAGCGGTAACCGATCTCCAGGATGCCGCGGGTCGCGAGTGCGTCGCCGAAATCGCTGGGGCGGGCGGGCGCGCGATATTCATCCATCACGACGTCGCCAGCGAGGACGATTGGCGCGCGGCGATCGCGCACACTTCGGAGGCCTTCGGGCGCCTCGACGTACTCGTCAACAACGCCGGCATCGCGATTGCCGGACTGATCACCGAAGTCAGTCTTGCGGACTGGCGCCGGCAGCAGGCTGTCAATCTCGACGGCGTCTTTCTCGGCTTCAAACATGCGCTACCGCTGATGCGCGCCGGTGGCGGCGGATCGGTCGTCTGCATCGCCTCGACCGCCGCGCTCGTGGGCTCGAGCAATTTGGTTTCCTATTCTGCGACGAAGGGCGGTGTGCGCGCGCTGGCGAAATCCATGGCGATGCAGTGCGCCGGCCTCAAGGACGGCGTGCGGGTCAATTCGATCTATCCCGGCATCATCGGAACGCCGATCTACGGAACGATGGAAGGCGCGCCGCAGCACGGTCCGGGCGGCGCGAACACGAAACACCTGTCGCGCGACCCCGATGCGCTCGCGACGATGTTCGTGCCGTTGGGCACGAAGGGAGCGCCGGAAGACATCGCCGCGGGCGTGTTGTATCTCGCCAGCGACGATTCCCGCTACGTCACCGGTGCCGAACTGGTGATCGACGGCGGCATGGTCGCGCGATGACGAGAGTTCACCCGGTCGCGCCTCGAAGCGCGGAGTCCGGCGGACTTCCCAAGCGCCGTTGCGACGAACTCAACTCCTCACCAAGCGGATGAAACGCGATGATAGATCTCCATCATGTCGGCACGCCCAACGGTCATAAGGTGACGATCGCGCTCGAGGAGCTCGATCTGCCTTATCGCACCATCACGTACAATCTTCTGAACGGCGACCACTTCACGCCCGCGTTTCGCCGGATCAATCCGAACAATAAGCTGCCTGCGATCGTCGACCATGAGCCTGTCGGCGGCGGCGAGCCATTCGCGGTGTTCGAGACGGGCGCGATCCTCGTCTATCTTGCGGAGAAAGCGGGGCGGCTTCTGCCGGAGAACCCGCGGCGCCGAAGCCTCGCCATGCAATGGCTGATGTGGCAGATGGCGGGCCTCGGTCCGATGCACGGCCAGGCGCATCACTTCGTGCGCTACGCGCCAGCCGGCCAGGCCTATCCGACAGAGCGCTACGTCAACGAGGCGCGGCGCCTGATGAACGTCCTGGAATATCGTTTGGCCGAGGCCGAATACCTCGCCGAGGAATATTCGATCGCCGATATCGCCTGCTGGCCCTGGGTGCGCGCCACGCGCCTGATCGACATCGATATGGCCGACTATCCGCACATCAAGGCGTGGTGGGACAAGATCGGCGCCAGACCGGCCGTCGTAGCGGGCACGGGCTCGCAGGAGCTCGCGTCCCCGACGAGTTACGGCAAGAAAAGAATGGAACTGACGCCGGAACAGTGGTCCAACCTTTTCGGCGAGCGGATGCTGGCGGCATCCAAGGTGTGACCGGGCGGAGCGCCGGCGCGGTTCAGCGAGACAGGTGGGGAAGACATGAAGGATCTGGTTGGGAAAGTGGCGTTCGTGACCGGCTCCGCCTCGGGCATCGGACTGGGCATCGCGACCGCGCTCGCCCAGGCGGGCGTCAAGGTAATGCTTTGCGACATCGAGGATGCGGCGCTGAAGTCCGCGGTCGAAGGCCTCAGGCGGACCAATGCCGACGTGGACGGCGTCCGGGCCGATGTCTCGCTCAAGCCGGAATTGCAGGCCGCGGCGGACGCGACGATCGCGCGCTACGGCCGGGTAGACATTCTCGTCAACAATGCCGGCGTCGGCGGCGGCGGTCCCTACGGAGCGTGGACGGACGCGGCGTGGAACTGGACGCTCGGCGTCAATCTGATGGCGGTGATCTGGGGCGTCGAGATCTTCGGCCCTCTGATCGAACGCAGCGGCGAGGGCGGCCATATCGTGTCGACGGCTTCAATCGCCGGGTTGATTTCGGGCACGAGCAGCCCGTACGGCGTGTCGAAGTACGGCGTTGTCGCCTTTTCAGAAGGGCTGCGCGTCGATCTGGCGCCGCGCAAGATCGGCGTGTCGGTCTTGTGCCCCGGGTTCATCCGGACGCACATCACCGAATCGGCGCGCAACCTGCCGCAGCGGTTCGCCGGCGCGCTCGGGCCGGCGCCGCTGGAGCGGGTGCAGATGATCCGGGATCGCGTGGCGGCCGGAATCGATCCGCTCTATGTCGGCGAGCTCGTGCGCGAAGGCATCGAAGGCGACTGGCCGTACATCTTCACCGACACCGAGTTCGAACCGGCTATCGACGCACGCTTCGCCACGATCAAGCAGGGCTTCGACCGCATCCGCTCGCGCACGCCGCGTCGCTGAGCCGCGCTTCGCTCCGTCAGACGGCGTCCGTTCAGCGGCAGACCCGGCGCCATTCATAGTGATTGGTGATCGCGTTCCAGTACTGGTCGAGCTTGCAGCTCGACGTTCCGGGTGGAGGGATTGTCGCCAGGCTCGCCGGTGGGTTGGCCGCGGGCGGCGCCGGACAGATGGTAGGCGCGCAATAAGGTTTGACCTCGAGCGTGCTGGTGCAGAGCGGCTCGACTTTACCGTTGATGCAAGCGCAGGTGCAGTTCGCGCGTGCCGGACTGCAGAGGACGATCAGCCCGAACAGGACTGCGATGAGGTTCCGCATGGCGACTCCGGTTGCGCGTCGAAGCTTACAGGGCGCCGGCACGCGGCGCACGGGTGGCGGATTTCGTCTTAGTCTGTCACCGGCCGATCCGATTCGCGAGCGCGCTTTGCACCTGTCCTGGCCCATCATGGTTTCGACGTTCGGCCTCATTTTCGTCGCCGAGCTGCCCGACAAAACCGCGCTGGCGGCGCTGATCCTTGCGGCGCGCTATCGCGTACGCGACGTCGTCGCCGGCGCGTGGCTCGCCTTCCTGGTTCAGACCATCGTCGCGGTCGCCGCAGGCAGTCTCCTGACCCTCTTGCCCGCAAAACCGGTGGGCATCGCCGCCGGGCTCGGCTTCCTCGCCTTCGCCTTTCTCGCCTATCGCAGGAACGAAGAGGAGGAGGAAGCGGAAGAGGGGCGGCGGATAGCGGAAGGCAGGATGACGCGGCCCGCATGGTTCGTGAGTTTCCTGGTGATCTTCGCCGCGGAGTGGGGCGATCTCACGCAACTGGCGACCGCGGCGCTTGTCGCACACAGCCGAAATCCAATTTCAGTGGGAGTGGGTGCGCTGCTCGCCTTGTGGTGCGTCACGGTCGTCGCGGCCTTCGCGGGGACGGGCATCGCGAAGGTCATGCCGCCCGCGGTGCTCAACCGCATCGGCGCCGTGCTGTTCGCGGCCATCGGCCTGGTCGTTCTGTACTCCAACTTGCGGTAAGCTGAATCAGATGCGGCGCATGCGGCGCCGCGAGGATGGCGCCCATGAGAATCGACCTGCCGAAAACCGGCACGCAGTGGCCGGAACTCAAGTCCAGGATGCTCGAATACGCGAAGGGCGACGTTCGCTGGCGCGAGGGAAAGACGGCCGTCTACGTGTTCAACGCCGGACCTGAAGTCGAGCAGGTGCAGAAGGAGGCGTACGGTCTCTTCATGTCCGAGAACGGCTTGGGGCCGCTGGCGTTTCCCAGCCTGAAGAGAATGGAAGAAGAGGTCGTCGGCTTTGGTTTGTCGCTGCTGCACGGACCCGACACGGCCTCCGGCGCAATCACGTCGGGCGGCACGGACTCGATCACGATGGCTATGAAGGCGGCGCGGGACTATGCGCGAAAAGAACGGGGTATCCGGGGCACGCTCAACGTCGTCCTGCCGCGCTCCGCCCATCCGGCGTTCGACAAGGCCGCCGCGATGATGGAAGTCGACGTCCGTCGCACGCCGCTGAAGTCCTTCCTTGCCGACGCAGGGGCGATGGGCGCGGCTGCGGACGGCGCGACGATGATGATCGCGGGATCGGCGCCGAACTTTCCTTTTGGGCTGATCGATCCGATCGCCGATCTCTCCACACTCGCTCTCGAACGCGATCTCTGGCTGCACGTCGATTCCTGCGTCGGTGGATATATCGCACCCTTCGTGCGCATGAACGGCGGCGACGTTCCGCCATTCGACTTCGAGCTGCCGGGCGTCCGTTCGATCTCGGCCGACCTGCACAAATACGGCTATTGCGCGAAGGGCGCGTCGACCGTGTTCTTCCGTTCGGCGGACTTGCAGAAATTCATGACCTTCGACTGCAGCAACTGGCCCGGCGGCCGGATGATTACGCCGACTCTCGCCGGAACGCGCCCCGGCGGCGCGATCTCGTCGGCCTGGGCGGTGACGAATTTTCTCGGCGTCGAAGGTTACCGGGCCAAGCAGAGGCTCGTGACGCAGGCACGCGAGCGCATCGAAGCCGGCGTCGCGGCGCTCGGTTTCACCGTGCTCGGACAGCCCCAGCTCGGCATCGTCGCATTCCTGCATCCCGAGGTGAACAGCCTGGCGATTTGGGCGCAGATGCGCGAGCGCGGCTGGTTCGCCAACCTGAACTCCGATCCGCAGTCCCTGCACCTGATGCTCTCGCCCTTCCATGCCGGCGTCGTGGACGTCTATCTCGCGGACCTCGCATCGGCGCTCGCGGCCGCGCGCGCGGCGGGCGCGCCGGCGAAGGCGGAGGCGCGCTATTCCTGAGCGAAGGGCCTGCGAACGTGCCGTCCGTGACGGAAGGTTGAGTTCGGTTGGAGGTGCGGGCTCACGTGGGAGTTGCCGCGCTGAGACGCTTCTGTCTCAATAGAAGGGGGCGATCCGGGGGCACACCAGGACGTCGCAATGGGGGCGTCAATGTATAAGAATATTCTCTTAGCCTATGACGGATCGATGGAGGGCGTCCTCGCGCTGCGCGAAGGCGCCTTGCTCGCCAAGACCTGCGGCGCAAAGGTCGTTTTGCTTTCCGTCGTGCCCAATCCGTCCGCCGCGGCCGAAATGGCGGAAGGGCTGGGCGGTGCGCTGGCCGAGCAGATCGAGGAGTATAAGCGCCTCCTCAAGCAGGCAGTCGCCTGGCTGAAGGAACGCGGATTCGAGGCGACCCCAAAGCTCATCATCGGCGATCCGACCCAGATCATCGGCGCGGTCGCCAAGGAGATGAGAGCCGATCTGGTCGTCGTCGGCCATCAGCGCAAAAGTGCGTTTTCGAGATGGTGGTCGGGCTCCAAACAGGCCTATCTGAGCGACCATGTGGGATGCAGCATTCTCATCGCCTGCAACTCGACGGGCGCCGACGCCTTCGACGTGCAGGCAGGCTCGGATGCGATGGCCTAATGCCGCTCAGGCGGCGGCCCAATCGGCGCCGGTCCGGGTCGCGGGCGAAGACCGCTCAAGGCGGTAGCCGCGATTGAACTCGTTCACCAGGGCATGCCCGTGTTGCTCGAATATCTTGCGCAGGCTGTGCGCGTAGACCTGGACGGCGCCTTTCGAGGTGGAGAGACGCGCCGTGATCCGTTCGAAAACGACCGTCTGGCCATCGGCGTCCAACAACATCTCTGCCAAACAGGCGCGTTTCCAGTCCAGCGTGTAGCGGGTGCCGTCGATTTCGATGAACGGCCGCTGCGCATTGACGTAGATCATGTCTGCTTCGGCCCCGGTCTTCATCCCGAAAAAGGCGGAGGCGCGGATCGAGGCGCCGTCGCGCTGGTGTAAAGTTGGTGGAGCGAAGATGGGCTAACGTCCGCCGTTAGCGGGTGGGGGGGCAGCGTGCGCAAGCGCCACCTTCGCTCCACCAGTTCAAAAAACCGTTCGTTGCGGGCCGGCGCTTCGCGCCTGAACCATTCCCGAAGTCGGCGAATCACAGGCTTCGGCCGGGGCCGTCGCGGGCGCAGAAGCCGTGCAGGCGATCCAGACGATTTTCATGAAATCCTCACTGCCACACGACCATTCGACGGAACCGCTTTGCAGACCATCCCAAGCGCTTCGTCGATGATCCGAAGCTAACGGCAACGTGCTTGTTCGGCTGTGATAATTGTGGGACAAAATTAGGGAGTTTTTCCGCCTTCGAGCAGCGCGTTTTGGGCCAGATCCCACTGCGCCGGCCGTTCGAAAGCGCCACGGCGAGGCGCGCGCGGGCGTCGGAGCGATCGTTGCCGAAAGCGCCGCCGGTGCGAGGCTTGCGCCAGCGCACGGCCTCGTTGTAGCAGGCCTTGCAAAGGGATTAGTTTCCCTCAACCTTGCCGTCTATAGGACGGCAGCAAGGCCGGAAAAGCTGGATTACGAATTGCCAACATTGGCTCTTATCAATTGCAAGCTACGCTCGCGCAAGAAATTGGACATGTGCCTGGACCGGTTGACCCCGGTCCGTCTGGTGAAATGATGTCGCTCGGACAGTACGGTACCGACAATGGACTGCGTGCCTGCGGCGTTGCCGCCGCGCACCGCGGACTGCTTTGTTCGCGACAAGCGCTGAATCGCAGAGGAACGTCCGCCAGGTGAGTCGCGCGATTGTGAACGGTGCAGCATCGATTTCCCCGCGTGGCGAGACTGGCCTGCGTGGCTGCGCGCATGTTGCGTTCATCCGCTCGCTTGAGACGCGTCGCCGACGCCTCAGACAGTTCGGCGCGGTCGGCGTCGTGCTCGCCGGGAGCGCTTTCGTTTCGAACTGCGCGGTATTTCATGAAGTCGGCGGATGGTTCAACCATGATGCCAAGCCGCCGCAAGTGGCCGAGCATCCCGTCGCGCCGCCGCCGCCCGTCGTGCAAACCCCGCGGCCGAAACCACCCGTCCCCGCAGCCGTTCACGAGGCTCCGCCTCCCAAACCCGACAAGCCGGAGAAACTGGAGCGGCTCGCGTCGGTCGATCCCAACAGCCTGATCGGTATGGAGCCTGCCACGGTCGAGAGGCTGCTCGGCTCGCCGTCGAAGATTACCAAGAGCCAGCTCTCTCTGGTGTGGATCTATGCGGGCGCGGGTTGCGCCTTTCAGATCTTCTTCTATCCGGACGTCAAGACGTCGGCGTTTCACGCGCTCAAATATGGCGGCCTGGACGGAAGCGGCGGCACGCTGGTGACGTCCCAGCCTTGCATTCGCGACATCCTGGTATCGAAGACCAATGCTCCCGGTTAGCGCGCAGGCCATCCGCGGTCATGTCCTGGTCGTGGACGACGACGATCTCTTCCGCGAGTCGGTCAGCACGAACCTGGCGGACGCCGGATTCACGACGGACTGTTTCGCAGGCGGCGTCGAGGCGATCGACTATCTGACCAGGAGTCCCAATGCGGACCTGATCCTCCTCGATTGGAAAATGCCCGGCATGACGGGGATCGAGGTGCTCCAGCGCATGCGCACCGAAAAGATCGACATCCCCGTGATCTTCCTCACCGTGCTGGGCGCGCAGATCTACGAGGAAGCCGGGCTCCTCGGCGGCGCGGTCGACTTCGTCGAAAAATCGCGCAGCTTCTCGATCCTGCTCAAGCGCATCGAGCTCATCATCGGGGGACAGAAGGCCCAGAGAGGCGCGCAACCGGCGGCCGAAACCGGGAACGTCGTCCAGCGTGGACCTCTCACGCTGCGCTTCGACTCGCGGCGCGCATCGTGGAACGGCACCGACGTCATGCTGACATTGACGGAATTCAACATACTCGTGTTCCTGACGGAGCGGGCGAATCGTGACGTCAGCTATCGCGAAATCTACGACATCGTGCGGGGTGAGGGATTCGTCGCCGGAGACGGCGAAGTCGGGTATCGAACCAATGTGCGCGCCTTCATCAAACGCATCCGGCAGAAATTCCGCGACGCGGATCCGAACTTCTCGCAGATCGAGAACTATCCTGGCTTCGGCTACAGGTGGAGCGATGGAAGCGGACAGTAGGGCGGACAGACCGCTTCTCAGCCTCGTCCGGTCGTTCTCGCTGAAGCTGGTCGTTCTCGCCCTGGTCCTGCTGACCGTGCCGCTGATTCTGTATTGGGAATTCCAGCGCGCCGAACAGGTTCAGAACCGGCTTCTGCGCAATTCGGCTACGCAAACCGGCCGCGTAATCGCCGCGATGCTCGAGCCACGCTTCAAGCAGTTCAAGAGCGAGTCGCCGCAGGATCTCGCGGATGCTCTCAAGGCGGCCGCCGTCGGCAGCACAAATGTGAAGGTCCTCGTCAGGCCGGCCAACTCCGGGCGCGACAATTTCATTTACGTCGCGGCCTATCCGAGCTTGTCGGCCAGTGCGCTCGAGCAGGAGCGGGCACAGCTCCTGCGCTCCGGCGTCTTCGGACGCCTGGCGCCGACCTGCGATGCCGCGACGGACCTGTCGATCCGCGTCGACACGCCGAAAAGAGCGCCGGAAATCCTGACCTCGATGACGCCGGTGCATGTCGAGGGCAATTGCTGGATCGTCATCACGTCGCAGAACGCCGCCGATTTGGCGCCGGCGCCGCTCGACCTGACGTTCTGGGCGACGCCTTCCATGCGCATCGCCGCCGGAATCTACATCACCAGCACGGCGCTCATTTTCGGATTGTTCATCCAGATGTGGCGGAACGTGGCGCGTTTCCGCCAGGCAGCGCGCCGTATCCGGCTGCGCGAAGCGGGCGCCATTTCGTTCCGCGACCTCAATACGATCCCGGAACTGGGGCGCGTCGCGGGCGATTTCGACTCTCTGGTCGCCGCGCTGGTGTCCTCGCAACAATCGATCAAGAAGGCCGCCGAGGAGACCGCGCACGCGCTGAAGGCCCCGCTTGCCGTCATTTCCCAGTCGATCGAGCCGCTCAAGCGTGCCGTCGATCCGACCAACGCCGTCGCGCGACGCTCGCTTCAACTGATCGAAGGCTCGGTCACGCGGCTGGATTCGCTCGTCACCTCGACCCGCGATCTCGAACAGACGGGAGCAGATGTGGTATTCCCCGAACGCCGCGTCATGGATCTGTCAGACTTCCTGAAACGCCTGCTTGCGGGCCATGAGACGGCACTGACCTTGCAGGGCAAGCGCCTGGAAACGCACATCGCCGACGGTATCATCGCCATCGCGAACGAGGAACTGATCGAGATCGTCGTCGAAAACCTTGTGGACAACGCGGCGAGCTACACGCCGAAGGGCGGCAAGATCGAGGTGAGCCTGGCCAAGAAGGGGAACTTCGTGTCCCTGGCCGTCGCAGACCATGGTCCGGGCGTGGACCCGGCCGCGATCGCGCGGATTTTCGACCGCTACGTCTCGAACCGCCCTGGACCGGAACCCGGATCGGAGGAGACCACTGCCGGCGACCACCATCAGGGTCTCGGGCTTTGGATTGTGAAACGCAATATCGAAGGTCTCGGCGGCGAGGTCGTCGGACGGAACCGCGAGGAAGGCGGCTTCGAGGTGACGGTGACGCTTCGAGGACGCGTCTGACTTCGTCGCCCGGCGGCGGCCTATTTTCCCATCCGCGACAGAATGCCGTGGGCACTGTCTGCATCGCGTGTCCGCGGCGCAACTTCAGCGATGGACAAAGAGGTGGGCCGCGAACGTCGTCCACTTGCTCAGCGATGCGCCGCCAAAAATGCCGGGATCGACGGCAATAATCCAAAGAAGCGTGACGATAGGCACGATCGAAATATTTCGAATCGCGCTCAGACGCTGCTGTTTTCCCGCGTCATTCGTGCGGGAAATTTGATCACGCGAAGTGTCCATGGGCGAACCGGAAGTGCGAGAAGATCGACGACAACAACTTGTGTGTAACTTCGCAATTTTGTCAGTTCGCGCGAGTCGACGTGTGACAAATTAAGGACAACAGAACCGCGCAACTTTTAAGTGCTGGAAGCGGAATTACGATGCGTGACTAATCGCGTTGCTGGAGCCTTTGGGCTCGTTGCGCGTTGTGGTCGAAACAACTGAGTTCGCTGAAATCCTTTTTCGATCCGGGCCCGTTCGACCGCCCGAAAATTCCGGAAAAGGGATCGGTGTGCGAACGGGACGCAAAAACATGGAACATGTGAACAGCGAATTCCTCGTCGATTATTGGAGTCGCTTGCGCAAAGGGCGCACGGTGCCGGAACAATCCGAAATTGACCCGCGCGTCATCAAGCACTTCCTCCCTTCCGTGTTCATCCTTGACGCGTCCAATCCGTCGTTTCCCACGTACCGGCTCGCCGGAACCGCGCTTTGCAAGCGGGTCGGGTTCGAACTCAAGGGAACCAATTTCCTCGCGCAATGGGATGCCCATTCGTTCGAGACGCTCGCATCGCTGCTGCGGCGTTCGCTGCGCCTGCGCCGTCCCGTGTGTCTGCGTTCGGTGGGTGCGGTGAGCGAGGAGGGAGTTCTGGAACTGGAAACCCTCCTTGCCCCGATCAGCGCACATGGCGGCGAACCGACTCGGTTCGTCGGCGTTTCGCAGATCCTGCCGCGCACCAGAACGTCGAATACCGATTCCGACACCTTCCAGCATCTTTCGGCCTGGAAGATCATCAGCGACGACGACCTCGTGCCTGTCTACGCGGGCTGGCCGTCGACGTTGCCGCTGCCGCAACGCCAGGTGGAAATAGGTCGGCGCTCCTACGGCTGAGTCGCCATGTTCGGCCGCGCCATCGTGGCTTTCACGTTCGTCTGGCTGATGGCGCCGCACGAACCCGATGTAGGCCTGTCCAACGCAGCCGCGGTTCGCGCGCGACAGTCGAGCTCCACTCTGGAGGCCGTTCGAGAGGGCCTGAACTATCTGCACGACGCGGCACTGGCGCGCGTCGAGCAAGTACGCGTCGACTTCAGGACCAATCTTTCGAGGCCCGCGTCCCCGCCGCCCGGACCAACCGGCTGACCGGACAGGTTTTTTGCTCTTCAGTCGCAGACACGGCGCGACCCGCCGCGCGCGCACGCCGCGGCTTTCCCGGTTCGACAGTGCGCGGAGGCGGTGTTCTACTTCTCCCGAAACCTGGTGTTGGGTGGGGAGAATGAAGAATTTCAGAAATGCCGCTCTGGCGGCGGTGTGCGCGTTCGCCGTTCTGGCCACGGCGTCCGAGGCGAATGCGCGAGCGTATAAATGCACCGCGCGGAGTCCCGTCGCGTATGGCTGGTTCATCTCCCCGAGTCTGTCGGTCGCCCGCTACAACGCGCTGCGCCAATGCGCAATCCGTACGCCGCGCGGACTGGTCTGCCTGATCCGAAGCTGCTATCGCGTGTAGACCGCTTCGCCTCGCAGACGTCGCAGACGTGCACGAAACGCCGTGCGCGACCGAAAACGCGCGCTTCCCCTCGCTGCCAGTGGTCGCGCAGTCGTCCACCCGACGCATGCGCGGCCTCCGCCCGGAGCGTCTTCACGACTGAGGCGTGGTGCGAACACGCGCCCAAGGTGGCTGCGGGTCTTGAGTCGCGCGGGTTCCTTGCCTCGATGGCACACGCGCGGAACGCGATCAGGTTGAGTTAGGTTCGCGCGAAGCGCATTTCAGCGCGATTTGCGTCCTTCAAACAATGTTGACAGAAGTCTACATGGACACTCTGCAATGAAATGTGCCGTGTTTACTGATTTTGAGGTCAGCCAATACAGAAATCGTAGAAGTTGAATATTTGCCGGTACGAAATAGCACAGATGTGCTAACGTAACGTCATGCGGCCGGCAGGTCGCTGTTGTCCGGGGGCCGACAAGCCGAGCAATCGAAGCGAAACGCATGGAAAGCGACACGCTGGCGCGGGCGCTCATCGCGACCGCCGTAGACGGGATCATCGTTATCGACGCCAAGGGCGTCGTTCAGGTCTACAACGCCGCGTGCGAACGGCTGTTCGGTTACGCGTTGGACGAAGTCGTCGGCCGGAACGTGAAAATGCTGATGCCCGAGCCCTATTACAGCGGGCACGACGGCTATCTCGAGAACTATCATCTCACCGGCGAAAAGCAGATCATCGGCATCGGCCGCGAAGTCGTCGGGCGGCGCAAGGATGGTACGACGTTTCCGATGTACCTCTCGGTCGGCGAGGGCCAGAATCTGGACCGCCAGATATTCGTCGGCATCATCCACGATCTGACGGATCGGAAGCGGGCCGAGGATGCGATCCGCGAACGCGAGGCACGACTGCGCTCGATCCTGGAAACCGTTCCGGACGCCATGATCACCATAGACGAGCGTGGAACCGTCGAGTCGTTCAGCCTCGCCGCGTCGCGCCTTTTCGGCTACGGGCCCGCCGAAATCGTCGGTCGCAACGTGAAGATGCTGATGCCGGCGCCCTACCGCGAGATGCACGACGCTTACCTGGAACATTACCGGCGCACCGGCGAACGGCGCGTTATCGGCAAAGGCCGCATCGTCGTTGGGCTGCGCAGTGATGGCAGCACCTTTCCGATGGAGCTTTCCGTGGGAGAGGTCGACGGGGGAACGCGCCGTCTCTTTACGGGCTTCGTGCGTGATATCACGGAACGGCAGGGGGCCGAGCAGAGGCTGCAGGAACTCCAGGCCGAACTGCTGCACGTTTCGCGCCTGAGCGCGATGGGCCAGATGACGGCCGCCATCGCCCACGAGCTCAACCAGCCGCTCACGGCCATCACCAACTACGTCAAGGCGGCGCGCCGCACGCTGGAATCGCGCGATACCGACGCGCACGCGGTGCAGCGGGCCGGGGAGATGATCGACAAGGCCGCGTTGCAGACATTGCGCGCCGGCGGCATCATCCGCCACCTCAGGGATTTCGTCGAAAAGCGCGAAAGCACGCGCTCGCCCGAGAATTTGAGCAAGGTCGTGGAGGAAGCGCTGGCGCTCGCTTTCGTCGGCGCCGCTGACAAGAACGTCAAGCTGAAGCTCAACCTGGATTCGACGCTTCCGCCGGTTCTCATCGACAAGATCCAGATCCAGCAGGTGCTCATCAACCTCATCCGCAACAGCATCGAGGCCATGCTCGCGGTGCAGACGCGCGAGCTGCTGCTCGCGACCGGTCACGGCGATCCCGGTTTCGCCAACGTCACCGTTCGCGACACCGGACCGGGACTTCCGGAACACATCGCCTCGCGGCTGTTCCAGCCGTTCCAGACCACCAAAGACAAGGGAATGGGGATCGGATTGACGATCTGCCAGTCGATCGTCGATGCGCACGGCGGACGGATCTGGCTCCTACAGGACATGCCATCAGGCACGGGCTTCCGCTTCCGGCTGCCCCTGTCTGGGAACTTGGATGTTGCAGCATGACAGACAAAGCCATTGTTATCGTCGTAGATGACGATTCTGCGGTTCGCGACTCGATGCGGTCTCTGCTCGAATCCGCCGGCTACACGGTCAGGGACTATCCCTCGGCCGCAGCGTTCCTCAAGGATCCGGTGCCGCCGGGCAGTTGCCTCGTTACCGACATTCGCATGCCGGAAATGGACGGCCTCGAGCTCCAGGAAGAGATCAAGAAACGCGGCCTGGACATCCCGGTCGTGATCATGACCGGCCATGGCGACGTCCCTCTCGCCGTTCGCGCCATGAAGGCCGGCGCGCTGGACTTCGTCGAAAAGCCGTTCGACGACCAGGCGATGCTGGCCAGCGTCGAACGCGCGCTTCTCATCGGACATCAGGAGCGTGCCCGGCTCGCCGAAGCCAAGGCCGCACAGGAGCTGATCGCCCGCCTCACGCCGCGCGAGCGCAACGTCCTCGAAAAACTTGTCGCGGGACGCTCGAACAAGGTCGCGGCGTACGAGCTGGGGATTTCACCCAGGACGATTGAGATCCATCGGGCGAACATCATGGACAAGATGCGTGCGCGCAGCCTGTCGGATGTGGTGCGGATAGCCCTGGCTGCCGACCACTCGCGCGCCGGTCATGCCTGATCAGTGCACCATCAGGATCGGTATGCGGGTGTGCGACGCGATGTGATCGGTCGCTCCGCCGAAGATCGTTTCCAGGGTCCGGCTGTGGCCGTAGCCGCCGACGACGAGAAGGTCGCAAGCGGCGCCCGCGGCGGCGTCCAGCAGCGTTTCCCCTATTGGCCGCACAGTCCTCGGAACGATGTGCTCGGACATCTTCACCCCATGCAACGCGAGATAGTCCCGAACCTCGTCGAGCCCGGCTTCGGCGGCTGTTCCCTTGCCGATGCAGAGCAGGTCGACGCGCCTGGCCGACTCGAGGAACGGCATAGCGGCGACCAGGGCATGCGCGGCCGCACGGCCGCCGTCCCAACCGAGCGCTGGCTTGGAGCCAACATGTTCGGGCGCAACCTCCGGCGAGAGCAGGACGGGTCGCTCGGCCCGCAGTAGCATGTGGATGAAGGCGTCGTGAAGCTCGCCGGCTCGTGACCCGGCGAGAGGCGGAAAGACGACGAGATCGGCGAAACGCGTGCTGGCGTCCAGAACGCGCGACAAGCGGCCCGTTTGTTCGCGGCATGAAGCGGTGACCGAGCGGGTCGGTCCGGCCAGGGGCGCGATCTTGACCTGCAGGTTCAGCGATACGGCGGCGAACGTCGCGCGTGCGTTCTGCCGCTGCTGATCGGCGAGTTTGGCGCGCGTTTCGTCGATTTGCTGAAGAACCGCCGCCGAGGCGTGCCAATCGGAGATAGCGACGGATTCGCGTGCATCCGGCGATACCAGGACAGCGTCGACATGGGCGTTGAATGGCCGTGCGGCGGCGAACGCCGTCGCGAGCACGACTGCATCGTCCGGGCCGCCGGTCAGGGGAACGAATATGTCGGCGATGCTCATCTCGACTCTCCGCGTCAGCGCTGCGGCGTGGTGCGGTCCTTCGCCTCGAAGAATTTGCGGGCAAACGCCACGATCTGGCCGGGAGTCGGCTGGTCGAGCGATTCCACTCCCATGATGCGCGGCGCCAGCGCCGGCACGTGGTCGCGGATGAAGTGTGCAAGCTCGGTCTTTGCGGTTCCATGCCCGACGATCAGGATCTCCTGGCTGTTCTTCAGGGCATTCGCCACTTCCGTCAGATAGGATTTCGCATCGTGCGAATTTCCAGGTCCGACGGTTCCGGCCTTGTGATGGATGTGGCCCTCATGGCCCGGCGCGCGGATATGCTTTTCCGCGACGTCGTCCTTGCTGAATTCGAAAACGCGCGCCTCGCGGTGATCGATCCAGACCGCGGCGTGGAAATGATGCGTCATGACGTTCTCCGAGTGAAAGCGGTTAATGCGCGAATAGAACGGGAATTTCGGCATGCGCGAGGAGCTTTTCCGTCACGCCGCCGAAAAAGGTTTCCCAAAGATGGTCGTGACCGTAGCCCCCAGCGACCAGCAGATCGGCTCCGGCGGCCTTGGCTTCGGCCATCAGCGCCTCAGCCGGCGCCGTTTCGGCGGCGTCGACGACGCGGACCGTGTGGCTCACGCCGTTGCGCGACAGATAATCCGTCAGTTCGCGCGTGGCGACGGGCTCGGCGCCCCGGCGGTGAACGACGATCACGACCGTCTGTTCGACGGATTGGAGGAACGGAACGGCGCTGCATATCGCGTGCGCGGCGAACGCGCTGCCGTCCCAGCCGATGGCGATCTTGCGGAACGGTCCCGCGGGCGCTCGGTTGGCGACCAGCACCGGCCGGCGGACCGTCCGCAACACGTCGAGAAAAGCCTCATTTATCTCCGGCGACTCGCGCCAGCGCACGGGGCCGAACACCACCAGATCGCTGAGCTTGGCCGCTTCGCAGATCGTGCGATCGGCGTTGCCCCAGAGCTGCCGAAACGAACATGCTGCCGCGGATCTCGGCTCCGGCGACTTGAGCATTTCGACGCCTTCGCGCCGGCACACCGCTTCCATGGCATCGTGCGCGCGCCGGGCTGCCGCCTGCGCGAATTGAGTCTGTCCGTCGATGATCGCCTGCATCGCTTCGCCCGAAAGGGGCACGCCGACGAGCGGTATGGCTTCTGCCGGATCGGGATGCACGAATTGTACGACGATGTGCGCGTTGAACAGCTTGGCGGCCTGCACGGCCGCTGCGATCGCGACGTCGTCTCGTGGCGTTCCCGTCGCCGGCACCAGAATTTTGGCAATTGCCATCGCGTAGGTTCCCAAGGGGCGACGGGCAGTTTCGGCCATCGCCCGTCCGGCAGTTTGACCTATGTCAGGCACGGCGAAAATGGGTCGGAATCCCACTATTTTTCCGCCTCCGGCCTCAAATCTTCAGCGTCGCGCGCAACAAGGTGGTGTCGTTCGGCGAGGGTCCGATCATGCAGCCGAGCTCGCGGCAGAGGGCAAGCATGCTCGTGTTCTCCGGGAGTATGTCGCCGAACAGCTCGCCGATGCCGCGGCGCCCGGCATATTCGCCAAGCCGCTGCATCAGGAAGCGCCCGGCGCCGTGTCCCTTCAGATCGCTTCGGACGGAGAGCGCGAACTCCGCGCGCTGGTTGTCGGGATCGGCGGCAATGCGGCCGATGCCGGCGATGGTGCCGGCCTTGTCGAACAGCACCAATCCCATTTCGCGGTCGTAGTCGATCTGGGTTAGGCGCGCGAGCGTCGATTGCGGCAGCGCGCGCAACGGCGTCAGGAATCGCATCCGGATGTCTTCCGGCGCCAGCCGCGAAAAATATTCGACGACCAGGGGCGCATCCTCCGGCCGGACCGGGCGTAGCAGGCATGTGCCAAAGTCGGGAAGCGTCACGCGCTCGCTGAGCTCCTCCGGATAGGGTCGAATCGCGAGCCTGTCCCGCGATGCGCCATCGACGGGCGCGAGCTTGATGCGGGCGTCGAGCGCGATCACGCCGTCTTCGTCCGCCAGTAGCGGATTGATGTCGAGTTCGGCGATCTCGGGAAAGTCGCAGACCAGTTGCGAGAGCTGGACGAGCGTGAGCGCGACCGCGTCGATCTTGGCCGGCGGCGTGTCGCGATAGCCCGCCAGTTTGCGGTAGACACGCGTGCGGGTGATGAGCTCGCGCGCGAGCTTGAGGTTGAGCGGCGGCAGGCCGAGCGCCTTGTCGTCGATGATCTCGACCGCCGTGCCGCCCTGTCCGAACAGGATGAAGGGGCCGAAAATCCTGTCGACCGCCATTCCCAGGATCAGCTCCTGCGCGTGCGGTCGCTGCACCATCTCTTGCACGATGAAACCGCTGAGGCGCGCCTGGGGCAGCAGCTTGGCGATACGCAGATCCATGGCGATCGCTGCGGCGCGGGCGGCGTCCGCACCGGCGATGCCCAGGATCACGCCGCCGACGTCGGATTTATGCGTGATGTCGGGCGAGAGGATCTTGAGTGCGATGGGTCCACCGATCCGACGCGCCGCATCCGCGACCAGCTCCGGCGTGGCGGCGTGAACGGTCTGCACGATGGCGATGCGGTAGCATTCGAAGAGGGACTGGATCGCGATGGCGTCGAGCCAGGGCAAGCCGGTCTCAAGTCCCGCCTTGACGATGGCCGCGGCCCTCGCGCGGTCGGGCTGATATCCCTCCGGTATCGATGGCGGGACCTCCATGAGTGTTTCCTGTCCGCGCCGGTAGCGGACCATGTGCATGAAACCGCGCGTCGCTTTCTCGGGCGTGTCGTAGGTGGGCACGTGGGCTGCTTCGAACGCCGCGCGGGCCGGCTCGGCGGACTGCGATCCGAGCCAGTTCGTGAGTATGGGAACCTTCGAACTGCGCGCGGCCTCGATCACCGCCGTCGCTGCGTCGATGCCGGACGCGACGGCCGTCGGACAGTTGAGGACCAGGATCGCATCCTGGTCGGCTTGGTTCTGCAGGATGTCCAGCGCGTCGGCGTAACGCTTGGGGCCGGCGTCGCCGATGATGTCGATCGGATTGGCGTGCGACCAGGTCGGCGGCAAGACCGCGTCGAGTTTCGCGATCGTTTGCGGCGGGATCGCAGCCATCATACCGCCCTGGGAAATGAGCGAGTCCGTCGCCAGAACGCCCGCGCCGCCTCCGTTGGTGACGATCGTCAGACGGTCGCCCTTGACGCTGGGTCTGACCGACAAGGTTTCCACGGCGTCGAATATCTCGTCGAGGTCGTAGGCGCGGACAATGCCCGAACGTTCGAATGCCGCGTCATACACCGCGTCCATGCCGGCGAGGGCGCCCGTATGCGATGCGGCGGCTTTCGCAGCCGCGGCCTGGCGGCCTGCTTTGATGGCGATGACCGGTTTCAGTCGCGCGGCCGCGCGCGCCGCAGACATGAACTTGCGCGCATGCGTTATCGCTTCGATGTAGAGCAGGATCGCTCCGGTATCGCCGTCCATCGCCAGATAGTCGAGCATGTCGCCGAAATCGACGTCGCTCATGTCGCCGAGCGAAACCAGGTGCGAGAAACCGATGCCGCGGCCGTCCGCCCAGTCGAGAACGGTCGTGACCATCGCCCCGGACTGCGCCACGAACGCGACGCCGCCTTTTTTCGGCATGACCTGTGCGAACGAGGCATTGAGTTTTGCCGGGGTCGAAACCACGCCCAGGCAATTGGGACCGATGATGCGCATCAGGTGCGGCCTGGCCGCATCGAGCATGGCCTGTTCAAGGGCCATACCGGCTGCGTTTCCGGCCTCCTTGAACCCGGCGGTGATCACGATCGCCGCCTTGGTGCCGCGTGCGCCGAGTTCGGCGACGAGTCCGGGCACGGTCTGCGCCGGAGTGCATATGACTGCAAGATCCGGCGCCTCCGGCAGGGAGGCAATGTCGGGAAAAGCCGCCGAGCCCGCAATGTCGGCGTGCTTGGCGTTGACGAGCATGATCCGGCCGCCGAACCCCGCGGCCCGAAGGTTTTCGGCCGTCACGGCGCCGACCGAGTGCGGGCGTGTGCTCGCCCCGATCAGGGCGACTGACGTGGGCCGAAAGATGGAATCCAGATTACGAACGCTCACGCATTTCTCCGGCTCGGGTCGAAGGCAGTATCAACGCGGAACGCGACGGATTTTACAGGATCGGGCCGATTTCCTCGACCCATTTCGTCTCACCCGCCGAAGTGTTTGACGAAAGTCTTGCGCGTCGTCTCCATGTCGCTCTCGACGGAGTCGGCGCGAATGCCCGGGACGACGCCGCCGAAATGCACATGATCGACGAGCTGCAGTCCGCACACGGCGGCGAAGTGCCCGTCGAACAAGGTGCGCATGGCCTGCCAGGCGCCCGATTGTATGACCCACTCCGTGGGCGCTCCCGACGAAGTGAAGCTTATCAGTCGTTTGCCTATGAGGAGCGGCGCGTTTCCCGCGGCCTCGCGGCGGTAGGCGAATCCCATGCCGAACACGCGCTCGAGATAGCCTTTGAGTATCGCGGGTGGGGAGTTGAGCCAAATGGGATAGAAAAACGCGAACACGTCGGCGTCCTTGAGCAGCTCGCGTTCCGCCAGCACGTCGTCGCGCAACGCGAAATGCGCCGACCAGGGGATTTCACTTTCGTGCAGGCAGGGATCGAACTTCATCCGGTACAGATCACGGAACAGGATTTCATGGCCCCGCGCGAGACCTTCTTCACGGTAGGCCGATGCGACGGAGCCTACGAAGCTCTCGCTGTTGGGATGGGCGAAGATCACCGCGTGCTTCATGCGCAAACCCGCCATTTGACGCGTGGTATTTCTAGCCGTTGAAGGGGCCCATTGTCTTGACCCCGATCAAATCGGTCAGGTTCCCGGGGGACCGTTCGCCTTCAATTTGATGCCATACCGGAGGAAGTCGGCCTCGATCGCGGGCTGGATGGCTTTGGCGTCCGCCAGGTCCTTGGGCGCCGTCCTGTCGCCGACGCGGAGCTTGGCAACGGCGCGCCCGAACAGCGAGGTCGCAAGCCGCGGTGCGCGCGCCAGTGCCGCCGTGTAGGCCTGGATCGCGTCGCGATATTTTCCCAGGCGCAAGAGCACCAGACCGCGGCTGTCCCAGGCGTTGGCGTTGGCAGGCGCAAGACCGATAGCACGGTTGCAGTCCGACAACGCTGCCGTCAGCTCGATGCCCGCGATGGCGCGGGTCCAGCAGCGCGAATTCCAAGCCGCGGCCAGCCGCGGTTGCAACGTTATTGCCGTCGTGAAATCCGCAATCGCGAGACCGTACTTGCCCCGGATCTGAAAAAGGTAGCCGCGAAGCTGGAAGTTGACCGGGTTGTCGGGGTTCAGGATCATCGCGCGGTCATAGTCTGCGAGCGCCAGTGCGTCGCGCTTCTGGGCGACGTAGGCGTTCGCGCGGAACCTCAGCGTGTCGGCGTCCCCGGGTGACAGACCGAGGGCTCGGCTGAAGTCGACGACCGCGAGCGGCGCGCGGTTGGCGTGCAGATAGGCGTTTCCGCGCAGCTTGAGCGCCGTGAGGTTCTCGGGATCGATCTCGAGCACGGACGAGCAGCGGCCGGCCGCGCGGTCGTTGTTCCCTTTCGACAAATCGTCGAGACACAGAAGAAGGAGGCGCGTGATCGCCAGATCGCGGTCGCGGGCGCTGTTGTACGAGAGCTGGTCGACAGACCGGAGCAAATCGGCCGGATCCGGATAGCCTGCGCTCCTCGTACTCCAAAACAGGACGAGGATGATCGCCGCGATCAGAAGGCCCGACAGCAGAAGCCAGTGAACGATCCTGCCGCCTGCCGCTTTCATCGCTCAACCCTTCCTAGTGGCGGCGCGGCTCCGACTCAAAGCCCTGCTGCCGCAGACGTTCGGCAATGTGCAAAAAGGTCTGACGGAGCTTGAGCAACTCGCTTCGTATCAACGGATCGCTCGCCTGGTTTGCCAGGCGAACGCATTCATCCGCACGCGCTTCGTAACCTTGAATACTGTATGTCACGCAACGACTCCCAAGAGGCGCGCAGGCGCCTGCTCAGTTCTGCTCTTCCGGCTGCGCGGCGCGGCGCAACGCCGCCGTATTGCGCACGACGATCTCATGGCGGCTCGGAATGTCGATCAGTCCGCCCTGCTTCAGCTTCGTCAGCGTGCGGCACACGGTTTCGATCGTCAGGCCGAGATAGTCGGCGATGTCCTGACGCGTCATCGGGATGTCGATGGACCGCTTGTCGGCCTGCTTGCCGCGCTCCATGAGCTGGACGAGGAACGACGCGACGCGCTCGCTGGCGCTCTGACGGCCGAGAATGACGAGATGGTTCTGGGCGGCCCACAGGTCGTGACGCAGCGTTGAGAACAGCTCGGCGCGAACTTCGCGGTTCTCGTCGCCCAGACGCTCGAGACGGCCGCGGCCGTAGCAGATGAGTGTCACGTCGGTGAGCGCCTCGGCCGTGAGGGCATGGTCTTCGAGCCAGTTGATGCCGAAAAAGTCGCCGGGCAGGGCGAACTCGGCGATCTGGCGGCGGCCGTCCGGCATCATCTTCGACAGGCGGACCGCGCCGGTCATGACCCGGTACGAGTACTCGGCGTCGTCGCCTTCGCTGAAGATCGTGTTGTTGCGGGCAAAATGAGACACGGTGCCGAACGAACTGAGCGCCGACTTCGGGTCGTTGACGCGCAGCGCCGAGGCCGCTGGGTGGTGGGCGGTGCGGGTTTCGTGGGCTGCTACGGACATCGGTCTCTCCCAAACCAGATTTGACGAGGAGAGATTGACGCACACAGAAGCCCGCGAATATTGCGTATTACCTCTACGTAGTCGGGCCAAAATCGGCCAAAGCCGTAAGGGCCGCTACGTACGTATCCGGGTGGCTGCTCCCGATTTTCCCCCAATTGCGCTGCGTAAGGCTCCCAAAAGCCGGTCCGGAGCGATCGGCTTGTGCAGCAGGTCCCCGACGCCGACCTTTTGCATGCGACTCTCCAATTGGGGATCGACGCTCGCCGCGATCATGATCGCCGGCTTGGAGTAGGCGCGAACGCGCAGAAGCTCCAGCAATTCCAGCCCGTTCATGCCGGGGAGCTGCAGGTCGAGCACCAGGCAATTGAAGCGGTCGATTTCCTTGGTGAGAAGAAAGTCGTTGGGCGAGCCGAACGTCTGGACGCTGTATCCGTTCCGCTCAAGCATGAGTCTGAGAGAGTCGCGCACCGCCGCGTCGTCTTCCAAAATGCCGACCAGCGGTTTTTGTTCCGAGACAGCCATTGCACAAGGGGCGCTGAGAAATCGCGCCGTCGTCCTGAATACGCTGGCACATTAATCGCGCGCGGCGCGCACGGACGCTGATCCGGATCAATTTTCGGGCGGCCTGACTACGTACGACGCCGCGACAAAGAGTGCTTGACGAGGTCGGCCAGGTTGCGGGCGCCAAGCTTTTCCATCACCCGAGCCCGGTGCACTTCGACCGTGCGCGCGGAAATGCCCAACTTGTGGGCGATCATCTTGTTCTGGTGACCTTCGATGAGGAGGTCGAACACTTCCTTCTCGCGTTCCGTGAGGACGCGGTCGGCGCGCGCGCCGGTGTCGGGCCTGGCGAGCTCTTTGGCGACTTTCGAATGACGGAAGGCGGCCTCTATAGCTTCGAGGAGGGTCGCCTTCTCGAAGGGCTTCTCGAGGAACTCGATCGCGCCCGCCTTCATCGCCTGCACAGCGAGGGGAACGTCGCCGTGACCCGTCATGATGATGACGGGGAGGCCGGGAATGGTCTGATTTATCTCGCGCTGCAGCGCCAGCCCGTCCATCTCGGGCATTCGGATGTCGGCGAGCACGCAGGTTCGCTCGGCCTTGATGCCGGCCTGCAGAAAGGCGCGCGCGGATTCGAACGTCAGGATGCGGAATCCCGACCGGCCGAGGAGCATCTGCAACGAGTCGCGCACGTCGGGATCGTCGTCGACGATGCAAACGGTCTGATCGCCGCTCATGATTTCGCATCCTGGGCGACGGGAACGTTGAAGCGGAACACCGCGCCGCCGCCCGGATTGTTTTCAAGCCACAGCCTGCCGCCATGCGCTTCGACGATGCCGCGGCAAATGCTGAGCCCCATGCCCATGCCGGTGGCCTTGGTCGTGACGAAAGGCTGGAAGAGCTTTTCCGCCATGTCTTCCGAAATTCCGGGCCCGGTGTCGGCGACGGAGACCTGCACGAGCTCCGGCGTTACGCGGCTGATGGTGACGGTCAGTTCGCGACGCGGCAGGCCTTCCATGGCCTCCGCGGCATTTTTCATCAGATTGATCAGCACCTGCTGGATCTGCACGCGGTCGATGGACACGCTCGGCAGTCCCTGTTCGAAGAGCACCCGCAATTTGATGCCGCGCTCGGACGCGTTGAGCTGTCCCAGACGGATCGCCTCGTCGATCGTACGCGTGATGTCCTCGTCGGTCCGGTTCGGGCCGCGCTTTTCGATGAAGGCGCGCAGTCGCCGGATGATGTTGCCGGCACGCGACGCCTGTTCCGCGACCTTGCCGAAGACGGATTTCAGTTCCTCGTCGCCGCGCTCGTCCGCAATGTCGAGTCCCGCATTCGTATAGTTCAGGATGGCCGTGAGCGGCTGATTGAGTTCATGCGCGAGCCCGGCTGCAACCTGGCCCATATCGGTCAGGCGGCTGACGTGCAGCATCTCGGACTGCAGGTCCAGGATCCGCCGTTCGCGCGACAGACGGTCCGAAATGTCCGTGATGATGCCGAGGAAAATGCGCTCGCCGCGGATGACGCCTTCGCCGACCGAAAGGTTCATCGGGAAGACGCTGCCGTCTTTACGCCGTCCCTGCACCTCGCGGCCGATTCCGATGATGTGCTTCTCGCCCGTCGTCACATAATGTTTCAGATAGGAGTCATGCTCTTCGCGATAAGGCGCGGGCATGAGCATCTTGATGCTGTGCCCGATGACTTCGGCGGCCGTGTAGCCGAAGAGCCGCTCGCACGCCTGATTGTAGATGCGGACGCTGCCCTTCTCGTCGATGACCATAATGCCGTCGACCGCCGTCGCGATCAGCGCGTCGAACAGGGAATTGTCGTCGGCGACGCCTCCCGAGTCTTGACGTGTAAGCGGCATTTCCATGGCCCCTGAACGGCTTTTAACGTATCATATTTCGAGCTTCGCACATCTGAGCCCGACGGCGTTCAGATGCCGAATCTTGCTGCACGGCTTGATCTTCGTCAAATGCGGGCGTGGCTCAATATGCAGTATTTCGCAGCGGAGCAAGACCGATGCCAAGGCGAATTCTCGTTATCAACGGCCACCCGGACACACGCGAAGAGCGCTTTTGCTCCGGACTCACGGCGGCCTATGTGGCGGCGGCGGAAAAGGCCGGTCATTCGGTCCGCCGGATCGATGTCGGCGCGCTTTCCTTTCCCTTGCTGGTCCGCTTCGAAGAATTTCAAGCGCCGATCGACAATGTCGATATCCGCAAGGCGCAGGAGGATATCCTGTGGGCCGAGCATCTCGTATTCATCCATCCGCTCTGGCTGGGGACGATGCCTGCGATGCTGAAGGCCTTCCTCGAGCGCGTGGCGTGTGGCGGCTTCGCGTTCGATACCGGTACCGCTGGCAATCCGAAACGCGCGCTGACCGGGAAGTCGGCCCGCCTGATTGTGACAATGGGTATGCCGGCGGTCGCCTTCCGGCTGGTCTTCGGCGGCTACGGCGAAAAGTCGTTCGAGCGGGGCATCCTGCGCTTGTCCGGCGTCGGGCCCGTGCGCAAGACCTATTTCGGGGCCATCGAGCTGTCCGAGCGTCATCGGGACAATTGCCTGGCGACGGTTCGACGTCTGGCGGCGGCCGGGAGATAGCGGAGTAATGAGCATGAACCACGGACCTATTGCGATCGTGGCGCTCGCCGCCGCGGTTCTTTTTTCGTCAGGCGCGGCCGCCGCTCCGCCGGTCGCCCTGCGCGGGCGCACCCTGGCGATACAGGCATGCTCGGCCTGCCATCAAGTGACGGAAACGCAGTCGCCGTCGGCACCGGTGCTCAATCCCGACACGCTCGAGCATGTGCCCGCGCCGAGCTTCGCCGATATCGCCCACAAATACGGCCGCAACACCAAGGCGCTTCGAGCCTTCATTCGCGCCCCGGCGCACCCGATGCGCGAGCAGCAGTTCCTGCCGCACGACCTCGACGCCATCGTCGTCTATATCCGCTCGCTCGACACCGGCCACTGACCGGTTCTTGATCTCGCTCAATTTCATCGCGCGCGGCATTGGCCAAGGTCCCGCATCGCAACTGGGGGACCGCGTCCATGGAACATGTATTTCTGATTTTGGTCATTGGCGTATTCACGGTTTTTGGAATTGCACTGGCTTACGGATCCTGGGTCGCCAGCGGCGACGAATAGGCTTCAGCCGAAGACGCTCCACAGCGCGGCTGCGCTGGCCGCGGTGACGACCGATATTCCGGCAATATAGAGCGCGAAGGCGCGCGAGCCGAGTGCGATCGCGAGGGCGGTCTTGCAGAGCTGGTTTGCGCCGCCGGCGATGATGATCACGGACGCGGCGAAGACAAGCGGGATCGTCTGGCCGGCAATCCGCGCCGTCGACAGCGTCACCGGGTCCACGTCGACAAAGCCCGACACCGCCGCCAGGGGAATCAAACCGAGGTGGTTGGTGCTGGTCGTCGTGAGTTTGGCGATGAGCGTGACCGCGGCAAGCAGGAGGCCGAATTTCAGCACCTCGCCGAGCTCGAAGGGATTCGCCAGGACGAGCGGCGAGCGCTCGCTGACATCTGCCGAGCGCCGGTAGAAAAGCAAAGCAGCGCCGACCAGGATCATGACCGGAACGGCGAGTATTGCAGCCAGCGGCCCGAAAAGGCCGGGCGCAAGCGCGATGCCGATGCCGCTCATTCGAAGCAACGACACGGCCCACGAGGTCGTCACGCCCGCGGCGAGCGCCATGCTGCTGTCGGGCTGAGCACGTGAGAGGCGCGCATAGGTCCAGGTAACGGTCGTCGAGGACACGAGGCCGCCCGCAGCGGCCGCATAGATCAGGCCGGCCCGATCCCCGGCGACGCGCACGCAGATGTATCCCACGAAGGAAAGCCCGGCGATGATGACGATCATCAGCCATAATTGGCGCGGGATGAGGGCACCCCATGGATCGACCGGCTGGTTCGGCAGGATCGGCAGGAGGACGAACGACATCACGAGAAGAAGAAGGCCGGCGCGCAGTTCCGTCCATTTTAGGTTCTCGACGAAGGCATGAAGCGCCTTGCGCTCGGCCAGAACGACGGTTGCGGCGATGCCGCTCGCTCCCGCCACGACCATGTCGCCGCGCGCTGCGTACGCGCCGAGAACGAACGCGACCAATCCCGCGATCATGCCGGTCGCCGACGCGCTATCGCTCGCCTGGGCTTCGCGCCATTCGAACACTGCGAGACTGAATGCGAAGGCGATCAAGGCCGCGCCGAAAAACGCGCTGCCCGCGAGGGGCGCGAGCAGGGCGCAAACGCCGCCGAGAAGGCCGATCAGCGCGTAAGTCCGGACGCCGGCGGCGCGCGATCCCTCCCGGACTTCGCGCTCGCGCCAGCCGCGCTCCACGCCGATCAGCAGACCGATCGCCAGCGCCAGCAAGAGCCGCTCGAGCAGGGGATATGTGCCCATCGTGCCGGTCAATGGGACAGGAACACCGGCACCGGCGGGCCGTCAAGCATGGAGCGTGTCGCGCCGCCCATCACGAACTCGCGCAAGCGGGAATGCCCGTAGCCGCCCATCACCAGCAGATCGACCTTGTTCTCGCGGCAGTATGCGGCCAGTGCCTCGCCCGCGCCGCGGCCCTTGCCATCGACGATGTCCAGTTCGATTCCGACGCCGTGCCGCAGAAGATTTTGCGCCAGCTCCGCCGGCGAATGTGCATCGGAGATCTTCTTGTCGTTGGCGATGGTCACCAGCCGGACATGCTTGGCCATCTGCAGGATCGGCAGGGCGTCGCTGAGTGCGCGTGCGGCGGAGCGTGTAAAGTCCCACGCCACGGCGACGGTGTTCAGTGCAAACGTCTTAGACTGTTTCACGGCGGGGACGATTATGGTCGGTCTGCCGGACCCGAATATCGTGGTTTCCGCGTACCATTGCTCGACGCTGTATCCAGCCTGGAGAGGTATCATTGTCAGGTCGTGCAGGTGCGAATGTTCGGCGATGGCGTCCGCGATCCTGAAGGTTACGCACTTTTCGACGATCGCGGCGTGCGGCACGCCCAACCGCGCCGCCGTATCTCTGAAGGTCTCGACGACGTGCTTGGCATTGGCTTCGCTTTTTTCTTTCTCCTCCGCCATCATCAGCGGAACGTCCAGCAGCATGTTGGAGAGGCTGCTGGTGGTTGCCGGCATTCTGAATTCGGCTTCGAAAGTCAGTCCGGTGACGTGCGCGTGCAGCGCCGCGCAAAGCGACAGCGCCTGCTCAATGCTCGCATCGGACGTCGGATCCGGATAGCTGGTCAGCGTCAGGAGAATGTCTTTGATCGCCATGCGTGCCTCACCTCCAAGGTCACACTATGCCACGGATTTCGCCCGAGATTGAGGCATATCAAGCGCACCACGCATTCCCGGCGTGCGCGATCTCAGCCGTGCAGCGCAAAGCGGACAGTGGCCCGCGCCAGGCGCCGGTAGAGCGCGCGCTGGCCGGCCACCGGCCACCACTCGTAGAGGAAAATCTCGAGCGGACGCCAGTTGGCGACCCAGCCGAGGATGACGAGCCCTTCATTGATGACGGCGAAAATGCCCTCGTGGCCGAAGGCGGCACGCGATATCTGGCTGAGCGCGACACTGAATAAGAGCACGGCCAGTCCGATCTGCAGCGAGCGGCGTCCGATGCGGAACAGCTCGCTCAGGTCGCGGCCCTTCATGTCGGCGCGGTATTCGAAATAGCTGTGAAACGCGTCTTCGATGTCGCGTTCCCTCAAGGTCTCCGCCTTGGCGGCGGGCAGGTGGATGATGATCTCGATGGGATGAGACGACGGCAATTCCCGCGCCCAGCCGACGATGTATTCTTCGGCCGAGCGGTCGAGGTCGCGCTCGCGGAAGGGAAACGGGTCGAGGCTGTTGAAGAGTTGCTCGACCGAAGAGACCTGGACCTCGATGACAGATGGCGGTGTGCTCTGCTGCATCGAAAAACCGCTAGGGCCGCATGAACATATAGTCCGCGTCCGGGTCGCAGTTCTCGGCGACGAACCGGAGTTCCGCCCGCACGTCCTCCAGGCTTCGATATTCGAGATATTTGTGAACAATCGCACCGAGCATGTAGCGCGCCGTGGCGTCCGCGTCGGCTCCCTCGGCCCGCGCTTCAGCCAGCGCTGCTTCTACGTGTTTCAAGGCGATCTTGGCGGCACTCATGACGTTTCTCCGCATACCGACGCGGCAAACACACCTTGCCGCATTCGAAAATTGCGCCGTGGGGCAGGCCCGGACCTTGCGGCAGATCAAGACGGCCGCGATTTCGGGATGCGAGGGATTCGGCTAGGATTCTGCAGTTTCCAGAGCAGGGCGGTTCAGCCATGTCGACCGGTCATGTCGTGACGGCGTTGCGCCTCGGCATCGAGACGCCGAACGAAGCCCATATCTTCATGCATAAGGACTGCCATGTCTGCCGCGCGGAGGGGTTTACGGCGCGCTCGCGGGTCGTTGTATCGCACGGCGCGAAATCGGTCGTGGCGACGCTCTATCACGTGACCTCGGGTCTGGTCGGTCTGAGCGAAGCCGGCCTCTCCGAGTGGGCCTGGAATGCGCTGGGGCTCGGGATCGGCGCAAAAGTCAGCGTCACGCACGCGCCGCCGCTCGAGTCGCTCAGCCCGATCCGCGGCAAGGTCAGGGGCAACAGACTCGACGCCACCGCTCTGCGCGACATCGTCGGCGACATCCAGGCCGGCCGTTATTCGTCGATCCACTTGTCGGCGTTCATCACGGCGTGCGCCGCCCGCGCGCTCGACTATGACGAAATGCGCGATCTGACGCGCGCGATGATCGAGGTCGGCGAGCGGATCGAATGGAAGAGCGCGCCGATCGTCGACAAGCATTCGATCGGCGGGCTGCCGGGCAACCGCACGACGCCCATCATCGTCGCGATCGTCGCCGCCTGCGGACTGACCATTCCAAAGACGTCGTCGCGCGCCATCACCTCGCCTGCCGGGACCGCCGATACGATGGAGACTATGGCTCCCGTCGAGCTCGACCTGGTCACGATGCGTCGGGTCGTGGAACGCGAAGGCGGCTGCGTCGCTTGGGGCGGAGCGATGGGGCTGAGTCCGACCGATGACATCCTGATCCGGGTCGAGCGCGTGCTGGACCTGGACGGCGAAGGCCAGCTCGTCGGTTCTATACTCTCGAAAAAGCTCGCGGCAGGCGCTACGCACCTTGTACTCGATCTTCCGGTCGGCCCGACGGCGAAGGTGCGGAGTTACGAAGCCGCGCAGATCCTGTCCGACAGTCTTATCGAAGTCGGCCGCGCCTTCGGTCTTGTTTCGAAAGCCATCATCAGCGACGGCACTCAGCCCGTCGGCCGCGGGATAGGTCCCGCCCTCGAGGCGCGCGATGTTCTGGCCGTGCTGCAAGGCCACGCCATGGCGCCGGCTGATCTGCGCAGCCACGCGCTTGCCCTGGCCGGTGCGTTGCTGGAGCTGGGAGGCGCGGCTGCGGAGGGAAGCGGTCTCAAGATGGCTGCGGAGACTTTGTCGAGCGGAAAGGCTTGGGCAAAATTCCAGCGGATTTGCGAGGCGCAGGGGGGCATGCGCACGCCGCCGACCGCGCGCTATACGCGCGTCGTCAAAGCCAGGACGAGCGGACTTGTCGATCGCGTCGACAGTCGCAAGCTCTCGCGCGTCGCCAAGCTCGCGGGCGCGCCGGACGACAAGTCCGCCGGCGTCGAGCTTCATCTGCGTCTCGGCGCGCCGGTGAGCCGAGGAGAGCCGACCTACACGGTTCACGCCGATAGCCCCGGTGAGCTCGACTATGCGATGTCCTACGTCGCTGCCAATCCGGACATCATCGGACTGACCCACACATGAGCAGTCCGGTCTTCATACCGCTCCCGGGCAACGAGGAGATGGCCGCGGCTCTGGCGAGCCGGACGCGCGGCGACGTCGTCCTGCCGGTCACCCGGCAGTTCCCGGACGGCGAGACGTACCTCAAACTCGATGGACACATGCGCGGTCGGCCGGTCGTTCTGGTGTGCACGCTCGATCGCGCCGACGCGAAGTTTCTGCCGCTCGTCTTCGCGGCAGAGACCGCGCGCGAACTGGGTGCAGCGCGCGTCGGGTTGGTCGCTCCCTACCTCGCCTATATGCGGCAGGATCGCCGCTTCGAGCCTGGCGAGGCCGTCTCGTCCCGTATCTTCGCGGCTGCGCTTTCCCCCCATATCGCTTGGCTCGGGACCGTCGATCCGCACCTGCACCGGCTGCGCGCGCTCGGCGAGATCTTCTCGGTTCCGGCGCAGGTGGTTCACGCAGCGCCGGCGATTTCGGCCTGGATCGCATCGCACGTGCCCAATCCCGTGCTGGTCGGCCCCGATTCCGAAAGCGCGCAATGGGTGGGCGACGTTGCAAGAGACGCCGGGGCACCGTTCGTCGTTCTCCGGAAGACCCGCAAGGGCGACCGCGATGTGGAAGTGTCTTTGCCCGATGTGGAGCGCTGGCGGGACTACACGCCCGTTCTCGTCGACGACATCGTTTCGACCGGCAGGACGATGATCGAAACGCTCGTTCATTTGCAGCGCGCGAAGATGAAGCCCGCGGTGTGCGTCGCCGTGCATGCCGTGTTCGCGCCCGCGGCGTACGAAGGTCTGCTCGCGGCGCGACCATCGCGCATCGTGACGACAAACACGATCAGGCATCCGACCAACGGCATCGACGTCGCGGATCTGTTGGCCGACGCCGTCCGAAAGGCGAGCTCCTGATGCGCATCACGTTCCTCGGGGCGGCCGGTACGGTGACCGGTTCGAAATACCTGCTGGAGACCGATCATCACCGCATCCTCGTCGATTGCGGTCTGTATCAGGGCTTCAAACAGCTGCGGCTGCGCAACTGGGCGCCGCTGCCGCTGGACGTCCCACTGCTCGATGCCGTCGTGCTGACGCACGCGCATATCGACCATTCCGGCTACATCCCGCTGCTCGTCAAACATGGATTTCGAGGCAGGGTCTATTGCACGCCGGCTACGAAAGATTTGTGCGCCATTCTGCTTCCCGACGCGGGGCACCTCGAGGAACGCGCTGCGGAGGACGCTAATCGACATCACTATACGAAGCATCATCCCGCGCTGCCGCTCTTCACCGAGGACGATGCGAGGAACGCGCTGCCGCGGTTGACGCCGCTCGATCTCCACCGCGCGCACGATTTCGGCATGGGACTGTCGTTCAGCTTTCTTTATGGCGGCCATATCCTCGGTGCGGCGATGGTTCAATTCCGCTACCAGGACGAGACGGTGCTCTTTTCCGGCGACTTGGGCAGGCCGAACGATCCGATCATGCGCGATCCCGAGCCCGTAGCGCGCGCCGACTATCTGGTGGTCGAGTCTACCTACGGCAACCGAACGCACCCCGCCACCAGCGCACAGGACGAGCTCGCGGCGATCATCACAGCGACTGCGAGGCGGGGAGGCTCCGTCGTGGTTCCTTCCTTTGCCGTCGGCCGGGCGCAGCTGCTTCTCTATCACCTCTACCGGCTGAAGCAGGAAAAGCGGATTCCGGACCTTCCGATCTTCCTCGACAGTCCCATGGCCATCGACGCCAGCGACATCTTTCGCGCGCATGCGAGGGATCACCGGCTGTCGCCGCTCGAAGCGCGCGCCGTATGCGCAGTCGCGCGGCAAACGCCGACCGGCGCGGAGTCGAAGGCGATCGACCAGAGTCAGGTGCCGTCGGTCATCGTCTCGGCGAGCGGCATGGCGACCGGCGGCCGCGTGCTGCATCATCTCAAGGTCTTCGCGCCGGACCATCGCAGCACGATCCTGTTCACGGGATTTCAGGCCGGCGGCACGCGGGGCTCGGCGATGGTCGCGGGCGCGCAGACGGTCAAGATTTTCGGCGAGTACATTCCCGTGCGCGCCGAGGTGCGGTCGCTGGACATGCTCTCGGCACACGCAGACGCCAACGAAATCCTGGCCTGGTTAGGCTACTTCCAGGCACCGCCCAAAACGACGTTCATCACGCATGGCGAACCGGACGCGGCCGACACGCTGCGCAAGCGGATCGAGGAAACCCTCAAGTGGCACGCCGTCGTGCCCGCCTACCGCGACGCCTTCGACCTGACCCCCGAACCGGGTCAGTGACAGAGGAATACGGGAAGCGGAGCCTCGCGCATGACATGGCGGGTGAAGCCGCCGAACATCAGTTCGCGCGCCCGGCTGTGGCCATAGCCGCCCATGACCACCAGTCCCGCGTGAAGCTTGTTCGCCGCCGAATCCAGCAGCGCCTCGCACGCGTCGCGGTTTTCGACCTTCACGTGCCCGGCCTGCGGCTTCAGTCCGTGATAGCGCAGATGGGCCGCCAACCGCTCCGTTGAGTCGATCACGCCCTGCGCGTCCTCGCCGTCTTCGACCGCGCCAAGAATGCAGATCTTTTCCGCCTTGGCGAGCAGCGGCATCGCGGCGCCGACGGCGCGCGCCGATGCGGGCGAGTCTTTCCAGGCGATGACCACGTTGGTGATGGGATTTGCACAGGTCTTGCTTGGCGCCAGCAGGAGCGGCCGACCGCAGCCCACGAGCACGTCACCGACGCCGAGCGTCGAGAGCGTGGTGGGCAGTTCCGGCCGGCTGAACACCACCAGGTCGTTGTAGAACGCCTGGTGAATGATTTCCTCGAGTTCGTTGCCCGAGACCTCATGCCAGGCGGCCGTGACCGCGCCGACGGATGCGATCTTTTCCTTCGCCGTGAAGTGCGCGAAGTCCTCGCGCGACAGCGCCGCACGCGCCTTGTCCGCGCGTTCCAGGGCTTCCCAAATCTCGCCGGCGAAGACTCCGGACTCGACGTCGAGCGAAGTGGTGTAGCGCGCCATCTCTGCGGCATCGGGGTGAACGTGCAATTGTTCGATATGCCCGTCGAAGAGGCGCGCAACCTCCAGCGCCATGCCCATCGCCTTCGGCGTCGACACCGCATTCAATCCGGGAACCAGAATAGTCTTGATCATCGCAGCTCTCCTTGCGCGGCGAGCGGCCGGTCTCTGGCGCGCCGCGCGAATGAGATGCATTTAAGACTTTGCGCGCAGACGCATCTTGATCCGGGTCAACGGGGCGCCCGTATTTCGCCGGCTGTGGTTTACGCGCTTACTTTGCTATTTCGAGGGCCAGGCCGGCAATCCCGCTCCCAGATCGAGCCAGCAAAACGCGCTCGCGGTATCGACGAGCATCGCCTTACCCTGAACGGGTAGCGCCGCGACCGGTTCCTCGAGCGGTACGACGAGGCCGAGAAGCATAGAAGGGCTCCCGTCCGGATCGCGCAGGGGAAACGCCGTCAGCTCGAACTTCTGCGAGAAGCCGCGCTCGTAATGCAGCGCCATCACCTGCCAGAGGCCGCAAGGCTGGCTCTGCACGAGCCGCACGCTTTCGCGCGCGCCGTCGCGGTGCACGGGCGAGAGATAGTCGAGCACGTCCTGGCCGGCGATGTCGCGCTGGATGCGAAACTGGATCGCGCTGCCGAGCAGGCGAACCATGAGCGGTCCCGTGCTGTCGTCCAGCGCCTTCAACAGAATGATGTTCTTGAGGAAACGCGTGGCGCGCTCCGGGCGGAACTCGCTGCGGCTCGGTATGAGGCCGGCTTTCGGCTGGGCGCGCCAAAAGGTTTCGAACGCCAGGCTCATTTCCGAGCGAGCAGCGATCGACGCGTCCGATTCGAGCGGAACCAGTGTGTCCAAGGCCTGACCAGATTGATTTCAATTCGCAACCTATTCCGCAAGGGAAACCAGAATTTGACATATTGGGACATTTATTTGACATTCCGGGACATGCCGGTCACGCCCCTCGCTCGCAGCGCCGCCCTGTCCGACTACGCAGAGGTTGCGCGCGCGGCGGGCCTGGAACCGCTGCGCATGCTCGACGAGGCCGGAATCCCCCGGGCCGCGATCGGTGATCCGGATCTGAAAATCTCCGCAACGGCCGTCGCACGCCTGCTTGAGCTGTCCGCCGAACGCTCCGGAGTGGAGGACTTCGCGTTGCGCATCGCCAGCCGGCGAAAGCTGGCCAGCCTCGGTGCGCTCGGTCTCGTGGTGCGCGAACAGCCGACGATCCGTAAGGCGATCGAAGCGGTGATCGAATTCAGCTGGATACAGAACGAGGGCGTGTCCTGGCGTTTCGAAGAGACGAGCGGGCTCGTCATCCTGGCCGCAACGGTCCACGCCGCGCCGCAAACGGGATCGCGCCAGTCGACGGAACTGACGCTCGGCATCCTCGTCCTCAGCTTGCGCGCACTGCTCGGCGAGAACTGGCATCCGCAACTCGTATGCTTCGGTCACTCGAGGCCGTCGAACACGCAGTCGCACCACCGCATTTTCAACTGCCCGGTGGAATTCAACCACGATTTTTCGGGGATCGTCCTGTCGCGCCGCGACCTCGAACGGCCGATCCCGCGAAGCGACGCGTCGGTCGCGCGCCAGCTGGAGAAACTTCTGGCCGAGGCGGCAGGACGGCGTCGCAGATCGGCTGAGGAAGTCGTGCGCGGACTCGTGCTCGACCTGTTGCCTCTCGGTCAGTGCACGGCCGATCGTGCAGCCCGCCATCTCGGCATCGACCGGCGGACGCTTCACCGGCATCTCGCCGACGACGGCACAAGCTTTTCGAAGATCGTCGAGCGGGAACGGGTCCGCCTCGCCGAGTCCTATGTCTGCGGCGACGATCGACCCTTGTCGGACATTTCCGCTCTGCTCGGCTTTTCCAGCCTCAGTGCCTTTTCGCGCTGGTATGCGCGCAAGCACCGCGTGAACGCTTTGGCCCGCCGCCGGTCTAGTCGGCCCGATAGCTCAACTGCAGCCCGATCACGTTGACGTAGGCGTTGGTGGTGCCGGTCAGGCTACCGCGCAGAGCAGCGCCCGGGATCGCCGGATTGAGTGCAAGGCTGGACTGAACGAAAAACAGGTGCGAGGCGGTGAAGCTGAGATCCGCATCGGGGCTCACGCGGTAGCGCACGCCCGCCGACAGCCAGATGCGATCCGCGTCCGGTATGCGCGGCTCGCGCGTCGCGTCCGTCGTCGGACTCTGGTCGTAGCCCGCGCCGGCCTTGAACGTCCACAGCGGGCTGGCGCGATATTCCGCACCGAGCGAAGCGAAGAACGTATCTTTCCAGCGCGTGGTGGTCACATCGTCGGGCTGGGCGGGATTGAGCGCCGCGATCCGGATCTCGCGAAACCGGCTCCAATGGGTCCAATCGAGTTCGACGAGGCCGGTCCAGGCATCGGACAGATCGATGCGCGCGCCCGACGTGATCATGTCGGGTGTGGTCAAGCCAGTCGTCTGCTTCGTGTCGGTAAACAGGCCCGTGAGCGAACGGATCGCGCTGCCGATGCCCGCATCGTCGAGCCGGAACGTCAGCGGACCCGTCAGGTCATGCTGCAGTGACGAGCGATAGGCGACGCCGACCGTAACGTCACCGAGGTGATCGACGAGTCCGACCGTGTACCCGTATGTCCAGCTCTTGCCGCTCAGCCGGGCGAAACTGTCCTGTGCGCCCGGGATCGACCCGGGAATGTGATTGAGCGCGCCGAGCGTACCGGTGTCGATGACGCTGGTCAGCGTACCGCGCGCGAATTCGATCTGCGCGCCGGCTCCCAGGGCGAGATCGGGCGTGATCTGGTAGGAGACGACGGGCGTCGCATTGATCGTGAACAGCGACGATTGCTGGGCGTAGTAGCGGCCCGCCCAGGTCATCGGGTAGTTGGTGCGCAGTCCCCACGGAGCCGAGATCGAGAGACCGACGGCCCAATCCTCTGAGAGGCGCTGGCGAAAGCCGAGCGCGGGAACGGTCGCGTCGGCGATGAAGTCCTTGGGATTGGCGAGACCGCCCGTCGGATTGCCCGCCGATGTCGTCGCACTCGTGTAGTTCGCGCTGGTGCCGGCAAGGATCTGCACGGCGCTGACGGAGAAGTCCGTCTGGTCGACCGCAGCGAGTGTTGCCGGGTTGTAGGCGAGGTAGCTTGCATCGGAGCCCGTGGCTGCGGCGCCGGCATACACCGCCGCCATCGCATCGGCGCTGTGTTCTTTGAGGCCGAAGCCGGCCGCCAGAGCGGACGTCGAAAACGTGACGGCGGAAAGCAAAATCAGAAGGCCGGTCCGGCTCATTTTTCTACCTTTTGGGCGTGAAGGGACGCCAGGAATCACCTTACCGGCTCTTCTTCGGAAGTTGTTGTAAAAGGATAAACTTGGCAAAGCGCCGTTAACCCTGAGTGCTATGCAATTCTTTACTCGGCGTACCGATGATGGCCTGGGGCGTTCATAAGACCCCTGGCAACGCGGATGTCTTTGCAGCTCGACGAAAGCTTGACTGCGCCTGACCAAGCGTACGGTCTCGACCGTCTGCGCCTGCGCTTTCGCGACCCGGCGATCGAGCGAAAATACCTCACCGAAAATCTTAACGAGTCGCGCGCGCTCATCCGCGTCTATCTCATCGCCGCCGCGGTTCTCTACCTGACGTTCGGCGTGCTCGATTGGGTCGTCGGCGGCAAGCTCGTGGGTACGTTGTGGTTCGTGCGCTACGCCGTCGTGTGTCCGACCCTGCTCGGTGTCGCCGCGATGACGTACGTGCGCAGCTTCGAGAAGTTCGCGCAGATGGCCCTCTCCGTCGCGGTGATCGTCCCGGGACTGGGCATCATCGTCATGACGGCGATCATGCCGCCGCCGTTCAATAGCCTGTACTACGCCGGCCTCATCATGGTGCTGATCTACGGCAGCTCGCTGGTGCGGCTGCAGTTTCTCAACTCTGTCATCATCTCGCTTCTGCTCGTCGCGCTCTACCAGATCGTTTCGACGCTGATAAATCCGATCCCGTTCAAGGACTATCTCAACAACAACTTCTTCCTCAACATGGCGACGGCCGTCGGTCTCTTCTCGGCCTACATCCAGGAGACCTACATCCGCCGGAGCTACAAGTCGCAGAAGGTCATCGAGGCCAAGAACGAAGCCGCCAACATCCTCCTGCTCGAAGCGGACAAGGCGAACAAGGCCAAGAGCGAGTTCCTCGCCAACATGAGCCATGAGCTGCGCACGCCCCTCAACGCGATCATCGGCTTCTCGGACATTCTCCAGAAGCAGCTGTTCGGAGACCTCGGCGACCCGCGCTACACCGAATACGTCAAGGACATCAACGACAGCGGCAACCACCTGCTGGCGATCATCAACGACATCCTTGACCTCGCCAAGGCCGAGGCCGGCAAGCTCACGCTGCAGGAAGAGGACATCGACATCGTCCGTTGCCTCGACGATGCGATGCGCATGTGCCGCGGCCGCGCCGTCACGGCGGGCGTAAATCTGAGCTTTGCCAACGCCTCGGAGTCCATCTTCGCCCATGTCGACGAACGTCTGATCCGCCAGATCGTCCTCAATCTTCTGACCAACGCCATCAAGTTCACGGGCGAGGGCGGTCACGTGACGCTCAGCGTCGTCGCCGAACCCGAACACGGCATCTTCATCCAGGTGCAGGACACGGGCATCGGCATCGCGCCGCAGGACATTGCGCGCGTCATCCGTCCGTTCGAGCAGGTAGAAACCGTTCTGTCCCGCACGCATGGCGGCACAGGTCTTGGTCTTCCGCTGACCAGCAAGCTCACCGAGCTGCATGGCGGAACGTTCGACATCCAGAGCCAGGTCGGCAAGGGAACGACGGTCGTCGTCCGGCTGCCGGCCGAACGTTTGCGTCCCTCTCCTGTCAGGGCGTTGCAGCAAGCCAGTTGACGCGCGTTCAGGGCTTGCGGACGAACAACAGCCGCACCCGGCCCGTTCGTTCCGTCTCGGTCCATGCCGCGGCGGCGTTGAGGCCATTCGCCCAGTCCATCATGTCGGCGTCGGTGCGGTATTCGAGCGACCAGTCGGCGATGAATTCCATCGGCCAGAAATTGCTCAACGAACATTCGTTCATGTTGCCGATGACGAGCAGTCCGCCCGGCGCGAGGAGTTCGTACAGTCTCTTCACCAACGCCTTGGCACGGTGCGCCGTGAGATAGTCGAGCAGGCCGACGGAATAGACCAGGTCCTGCGGCGGCAGGCCGGAGAGACCCTGCGTGCCGCGCAGGATGTCCGTGAACGAGATATTCAGGCCCTGAACCCTGACCCGGCCTTCCGAATTGAGCACGTAGGGATAAGTCCTTTCGTGCGCGTACTGAAGCGCCTCCATTTCCTGGTCGATCAGCGAAAATTCCGCGCGCAATCCCGAGCCCGTATGGCTCGAGAGGAAGGCTTCGACTTCGCGCGCCGGACCGCTGCCCAGGCTCGTGATGCGGGCAGGGCGCTCATGCCCGCGCGCTAGCACGACGTCGGCGATGTGGGAGCGCACGACTTCCATGCGCGTGCGGATGCACTCGGCCACTTCGAGGCCGACGCGGTGCATCAGCATCTGGTAGGCGCTGGCGCCCACCCGCTCCCAGTCATAAACCTGATTCATGATCTCGAAGTCGCCGGGATAACCGAGCGGCTTGGCGTAGGAGCGGTCCCAGATCGCGCCGAGGCGCAATTCGGGCGTCACCACCATCTCGGTGAACTCCTTCGTCGCCTCGCGCACCTCGCGGTCGTTCATCATTGCGTGGGTCAGTTCGTTCCCCGTGCGCCAGAGCTGACGCCATTGCTGCAGCAGCCGCGGCTCGCAGCTCTCGAACGCTTCGATCTGGTTCAGACCGTGCTTGAATTCCGCCGCGACGCTGGTGTTCGATTCGAGAACGGAGCGATAGGCGCGCAGGAGTTTCAGCACGTCGGCGCAGAAGGCGCGGTACTCCTGCGGCACGAGCTGGCTGGTCTCGCTGACGAAGAGCGGCGAGCGCGCCGCGATCTGGGCCTGCGTGTTGCGGGTGAGGAGCTTGTCGAACTCGATGTAGCGATCGACGAAGTTGAACGCGACCTTCGAACCGAAAACCGTGTTTTCCGAGCGGCAGACACGGGCTGCAGACTCGAAGATCGGCAATCCCGACTGCTGGATGCTGAGTTCGACGGTCTCGCCGACTTCGAGATGGACGTCGTGCGTCTGCTTGGACAGCGCCGCCAGACCGCCGAGACTGATATTGTGGAGGCGATATGCGTTCGAGCGCACGCTCACGCGCGGCGCGAGATGCGGAAACAAGTGGCGCGCATCGTATCGCTGCGGCCGGAAGCGGATCTGCCTTCCGGTCGACCCCTTCAATTCTTCATACGCAAGCATCTCGGTACCCCATCGAGGACGAACCTAATTCCCTTCGAAGGCACCCCACGGGCGCCCACTGCCACCCGGACGCCCCACCCAAAACCCCCGCGCCGATCGTTGAGTCGCCGGTCGCAATCAAAGAAGGTTAATGAAGTCTTAATAGCCGAAAGAGTCTGACGAATCAAGGACATGCGCGCCCGCTGGCAGGAGCGCGCATTAACCTTTTGCGTTAACCTTCGTTAAGCGCGCGAAAAGAGTCCGATCTCCTTGCGATTTGAGTCACTTAGCGCGTCGCGCGCGGCGTACTGCACGGTGTTCGGAATTCCTAAAATGCAATCCAATCGTCTAGCTCCGGCTTAGTTTTTCTCTGCGATGCTTCGTCCGCTTCCCCAGAGGAAGCGGAAGTGAAGGTCGTCATGTTCGTGTTTCGCGTCAAAGTTGAAGAACTCACGGAGAAAAGTCTGTCGCTGCTCGAACTCGGACTCAGCGAGAGCGGGAAGATGCTCGGCGCCGTGTGTCCGATCCGAGAGATGAACGTGGTGGCGCAAAGCGGCAATCGCGATCGCGCGCTGGACATCTACCTCGCGCTGGACGACTTCATCGAAGCCAGTCAGGTCCGTCGGCTCATGGGCGAACTGCAGGGCATGATCGGTCACGACATGCGCGCGGCCGAGGCAGTCGAGCCGCGCATCACGACAGAGCTCATCCAGATCTGAGCCGGATCAAGCGTCGTAGAAAAACGGCGCGTGCAGTCCGATCAGCGTGCGGTCGCGCTCGGTCGTGGCGCGCGCCGCCGCGTCGGGCGTCACCTGGTTGATCTCGCTCGTCATGGCGATCCGCTGGGCGATGTCGCGCCGCGCATAATGGACCTGCAGAAAGAAACGGCCCTGTCCGGGCTGGGCCGGCGTGCCGCGATGCCAGGCGTCCGACACGAACAGGATCGCGTCGCCTGCATTCGCCGGAAGCAGGACTGCCGGCTTGTTCTCGAAGGTCAGCGCCATGTCCGTGACGCGGTCGCGCGGCGGCAACCGTCCGGAGCGATGAGAGCCTGGCAGAACGGCCGTCGGGCCGGCTTCGAGCGGACAGTCCTTGAGGAAGATGTGCACGCCGATCGCGAACACGGGATAGGGAATCGCGTCGGGCCAGGGGACGTTTTCGGGTCGCGGCACGTGCGGACCGGCGTCGCAATGCCAGGGACCGCCCTGGTGGCCCGGCTGATTGCGCCAGGCGGTGTTGGCGATCACGTGGCAGTCCTCGCCGAGCAGCGGCTCGATGACGTCGAGAATGGCGCGTGCGCCAACCGCCTTTTGGGACAGCGGCGAGCGGTTGAGCATGCCGTGCCGGAACTCATCGCGCACGTCCTGCGGCCTGTCGGCAACCGACGATTCGAATACATCCGTGATCTCGGCGCCGAGCGCGGCGACTTCCTCAGGCGCGAGGACGCCGCGCAACAGCGCATAGCCGTCGCGTTCCAGCTGCTGCGACGCGGCCGGAGCCGGTTCCTTCAGAAGAACGAGATTGCCGTGTCGGCGCTTGATCATGCCGCATGCTAGGCGGGCAGCCGCGCAACGATCAACGGCTTCGCAGGTGCAAAAAGCACGGGCGGGATGAGGTTTCCCGCATCCCGCCCGCTTCGGGGATACCCGGCCGCACTGTGGGGGCAAGGTTTAATGCGTCGCGCCGCCCATCGAATTGGCCGGCGCCATCGTGTTCGAGGGCGCCATCGTATTGGCTGGCGCCAGCGTGTTGGCCGGTGCCATCGCGTCGGTCTTTTTCTTTTTCGTGTGCTTCATCGGCTTGGTGGCCATC
Source organism: Rhizomicrobium sp. (assembly GCA_035499335.1). GTDB lineage: Bacteria > Pseudomonadota > Alphaproteobacteria > Micropepsales > Micropepsaceae > Rhizomicrobium. Next base: position 44,211 of record DATJZB010000059.1, read on the forward strand.
GCGTCCTTCGTTCCCATGGCGTTGGAGGGCGCCATGGTGTTGGCCGGCGCCATCGTACTGGCCGGAGCCATGGTGTTGCTCGGCGCCATCGTGTCGCCGGCGAGCGCCGAGCCTGCGGCGAAGGTCAGCGACAAAGCGAATGCGGCGATTGCGAACTGCGTCTTCATGGATGCTTCTTTCCTGTTCGTGGTTGCATGGATCGTGCGCGGCTCGCCGGCACGTGTTTCGAGTTGCCCCGGAACATGGTGGCCTGACGGTTCATCCTTTGAAGGCGGCGATGATCGCGCCGCCGTTCGGCTTTTGAACGAGGATGGCGGTCGACAGACCGCTCGCGGCAGGTGAAATGCGATACGTCGCCGCGCGGCCCGACCAGGTGCCGAGATGCGTCAGCTCGCGTACGACGTTTTTGTGCGGAAGCGTGGCGCCTTCATTCTCGCCACGCGTGACCGGCACATCGATGGTGCGTGGATCGTAGCGAACGAGCCAGACATCCGCCGCGCCCGCAACGGTCGAAGCGCCAACGGACACTGCATCGCCGGCAAGAGAGATCGCGGGCCCGGCGAGCCTGGCGGAGTCCACGAGACTCTGCACCGCCGAAAGCTCGTTTCCGACCGTGTCGGTGGCGCCGTTGACGACGATCTGCGGCGTGAACGGACCCGAACGTCCAAGGCCGCGTTCGTAGCTGATCTGGCGTTCGGTAAATTCCCGCTTGGCAAATGTGTCCTTCCAGCCGAGATAGTCCCAATAGACGACCCCGAAACTGAGAGCCAAGACGTCGGGCCGTCTGCTGATGGCGGCGAGGCTCGCATTCGCCGGCGGGCAGGAGGAGCAGCCCTGACTTGTGAAGAGTTCGACGACGGTCGGCTGCGCCTGCGCGCCGTGTCCCAGAAGCAGAGTCAGGCTCGCGGCGATTGCGTAAAGTCTCGGTCGAATCATGGGGCACGCCCTTGGCTTTACCCTCCATTCGATGCGCGCGCGCGTTCGGTTACAGACCAGTTGCGCGCAGATTTGGTGTCCGACGCATGGCGATGTAACCTTTACAAGGGTAGCGGCGAAATCGAACTTGAAGGCTTCGGCTTGATAGCTGCGGAAGCAGAGTTGAAGGCGCTCATGCTGCGGTCGCTGGCGGGCGACGGCACGGCCTATGCGACTCTATTGCGCCGGTTGAACGGACATCTCCGAGCCTATTATTTACGCCGCCTCGGTCCAGGACGCGCGGCCGACGCGGAAGATTTGTTGCAGGAAACGCTGATCGCCATGCACGCTCGCCGATCGACATACGATCCGACGCGGCCCTTCACGGCCTGGGTGCATGCGATCGCGCGCTACAAGCTGATCGACCACTACCGGCGTACCAAGCGGCTGGCGGAAGATTCGATCGACGATCCCGATCTGCTGTTCGGTTCCGAGGATTCCCGGGCAGCCGAAGCCCAGATCGACGTCGACCGCCTGCTGCGGCGACTGCCTGAGCGCACGCGGAGGCTGATCCAGGACGTCAAGATTGAAGGCCTGTCGACCGCCGAGGCCGCCGAGCGGCACGCGATGTCGGAATCGGCGGTGAAGGTCGGCGTCCACCGTGGGCTGAAGTCCCTCAGTGCCAAACTCGAGGGCGACGGATCGTGAAGACCGACGACCTCATTGCCGCGCTTGCCGGCGACGTGACGCCGGTTCCGGCGCATACCGTCGGCCGCACGCTCGGTTTCGGACTGGCGCTCGGCGCGGTCGTGTCGTCTGCCGTCATGGTGCTCTGGCTCGGCGTTCGTGCCGATCTCATGCACGCGATGATGACCGGGCCGTTCTGGATGAAGTTCGCTTATGCGCTGAGCGTCGCCGTTCTCGGCTTCGGCTTGATCGACCGTCTTGCGCGACCGGACGGCGAGGGCGGTATTTTCGGGCCGCTGATCTTCGCACCGCTGGCTGTGATGGTGGCTCTGGCCGCGTATCAGCTTTTTGGCGCCCCGGAAGATCTGCGCATGAAGATGATGATGGGAAGCTCCTACCAGGTCTGTGCTCGCAACATTGTGATCTTGTCGGCGCCTATTTTCGTTGGCCTGTTCTGGGCGCTGAGAGCGCTGGCGCCGACCCGGTTGACGCTGGCAGGCGCCATAGCAGGCGTGCTCGCAGGCGCCGCGGGCACCTTGATCTATGCGTTTCATTGCAATGAGAGCGCCGCACCCTTCGTCGCGATCTGGTACACGCTCGGCATCGTCGCTGTCGGGGCGCTCGGTGCGCTTCTCGGACGGATCAGTTTACGCTGGTGAGAATTTCACGCGGCAGCCTGTAACCGTCGCCCTCCGCGCTTCGTATGATAAGCTGCGTGACCGCGGAGACGACGATGAACGGCACCTGGCAGAGGTTTGGAATTTTGGCGCTCGTCGTGGCCCTCGCGGGTGCCGGGGTATATCGCTGCGCGCAAGCCGACGCGATCGACAAGGCGGTTCCTGCGGCCAGCCTCGACGAACCCAAAGCCAGCGCGCCGGCCAGTGAAACGGCCGTCCTTGCCGGCGGCTGCTTCTGGGGCATGCAGGGTGTGTTCGAACATGTGCGCGGCGTGACGAAGGTCGTCGCCGGCTATTCGGGCGGTGCGCGCGCGACGGCGATCTACGAGCTGGTGGGAACGGAGACGACCGGCCACGCGGAGTCGGTCGAGATCACATTCGATCCGCGCATCGTGTCCTATGGCGAGCTGCTGCGCGTCTATTTCTCCGTCGCGCACGACCCGACAGAGCTGGATCGCCAGGGCCCCGACACGGGCTCGAGCTATCGCTCGCAAATCTTCTTCGCGTCCGCCATGCAGGAGAAAGTCGCGCGCGCCTATGTCGCCCAGCTGTCCGCCGCGCACATCTTCGACGCGCCGATCGTGACGAAGATCGGCAAACTGGAGGGATTCTATAAGGCCGAGGATTATCACCAGGATTTCCTGATCCATAATCCGACCTATCCCTACATCGTCTACAACGATCTGCCGAAGATCGACGCGCTGAAGCATGTTCTGCCGTGGATGTATCGCGACAAGCCGGTGATGCTGGCGTCGAACGGGCGGTCCTAGCGGACGTCAGACTTACGCCAGTGTGCCGTCGAGGAAGTCGAACACCGTCGCTTTAAAGAGAGCGTGCGGAATCGCCGAAAAGTGGTCGCAGCCCGGCAGGGTGACCGCGCGGCCGTCCGGAAACACCCTGGCGAGCGCCTCAGGATCGCCCGCGAGCTCGTCGCGGGCGCCGGCGACGACAAGCACCGGCACCGAGAGTTGGCCGAGTTCTTCCCGGGTGAACGGCTCGTCCCTGGCCCGCGTCAGCGCGGCTAGGGCGAGACGGTCTTCGCCCTGGTCATCCGCGAACTGTCGGAAACTGCGCAGCATCGGTTCCGTGATCGTGTTTGGGTCGGCGGCCTCCATCGCTTCGGCCATGGGATTGCCCACCATGTCTCGCTTCTCGAACAGCTTGTCGCCGACCCCGCCGATGGTGAGCGTCGAAAAGCGAGCGGGGGACTTCAGGGCCGCGGCCAACGCCAGCCTCGAGCCCATTGAGAAGCCGAGAAGGTGCGCGCGCTCGATCCCCAAATGGTCCATCAGCGCCAGGATGTCGCCGGACATGTTCTCCCGCCCGTATGCGGCAGGATCGTGCGGCTTGGCGCTCTCGCCATGCCCGCGGCAGTCCAGCGCGACCATGCGGATTTGCTTGCGCTCGAACGCCCCGTACCAGCCAAGCCGCTGCCAGTTTTCCTTGCGGTTCGAGGTGAAGCCGTGGACCAGGATGATCGGCCGCCCTTCGCCGGGCGCGCCGATATCGTCGTAGGCGAGGCTCAGCCCGCCGGATTGGAAAGTCGCCATCGCGACATTGTCCGGCCAAGGCGCGGCGCGCACAACCCCGGAATCAGGCCGGTTTGAAGGTCAGGGCGACGCCGTCCATGCAGTAGCGCAAGCCCGTCGGCTTGGGTCCGTCGTCGAACACATGGCCGAGATGACCGCCGCAGCGGCGGCAATGGACCTCCGTCCGGGTCTCGATCCAGCTATTGTCGGTGCTGGTCTCGATCGCATTCGGCAGAGGCGCCCAGAAGCTCGGCCAGCCGGTGCCGCTGTCGAATTTGGTCGTGGAGGGGAACAGGGGCAGGGTGCAGCCGCGGCACAGGAACGTACCCTTGCGGTGCTCCTTCAGCAGCGGGCTGGTAAAAGGCGCTTCCGTGCCTTGCTGGCGCAGCACGTTGTATTCGGCAGGCGAAAGCAGCTTGCGCCACTGGGCGTCCGTGTGCGTGACTTCGAATGTCTTGGCCGCGGCGGGCGACAGGCCGAGCGCCGCGCCCGCGCTTCCCGCGAGAAGAAGCTGAAGAAGATTGCGCCGGGAATGCATTCCGTATCTCCGATCTGGCAGACCTGCCTCTACGTTTCGCTATTCGAATTCGAAAGCCGGTCCGTTACAGCCAACAGTTCCGGGAGATTCATGATCTCGTTGTAATGCGTGAAGGTCGCGCGGCTTTTGTCCAGTCTTTTACGGTCCTCCCGGAGCAGCAGATCATAGACGTCTTCCAGTCTTTTGGTGACCGCCAGCAAAGCCGATATGGGGTAAAGGATAATCCGGAAGCCCAGTGCCTCCAGTTCCCGCGGCGACAAAAGCGGGGTCTTGCCGTCTTCGACGAGATTGGCGACCAGCGGCAGGCCCTTGAATCTCTCCGCGACGCGCAGCAATTCGGCCTCGCTCCGTGGCGCTTCGATGAAGAGGATATCCGCGCCGGCTTTCGCGAAGGCTTCGCCGCGCCGCAGCGCCTCGTCGAGATCATGCGTCGCGCGCGCATCGGTGCGCGCCATGATCTTGAAGGCTCGCGACGCCCGCGCGTCGGCCGCGGCCCGGATCTTCTGCGTCGCCTCTTCAGTCGGGATGACCTCCTTGTCCTCCATGTGTCCGCAGCGTTTGGGAAACACCTGGTCCTCGATCTGTATGCACGCGGCGCCGGCGCGTTCGTAGGCGCGCGTGAGCTTGGCCGCGTTCAACGGACCGCCATAGCCATTGTCGCCGTCTGCGATCAGCGGTATGGAGCCGCTCGCCGCGGCGATGACGCCGACGCGCTCGATCATTTCCGACGAACTGACGAGTCCGATGTCGGGAACGCCGAAACTCGCGCCGGCGACGCCGAACCCCGTCATGTAGAGGCAGCGGGCACCGGCCCGCGCTGCGACGCGTGCGGAGAGGGCGTCGTAGACACCGGGAACGATCGTCGCGCGCGGCGACTCGAGAAGTGCGTCTAGGGAAGCCATGCCGTCGGTGCCCGGATTTCGAGGGGCACATATTTATCAGAGCGCGGCGGCTTCCTGAAATTGCAGTTCATACAACGTCTTATACAGGCCGCCCTTGGCGATCAGTTCCTCATGCGTGCCGATCTCCCGCACGCGGCCTTCCGTCAGCACCACGATGCGGTGGGCGTCTTTGATCGTCTGGAGCCGGTGCGCGATGATCACCGAGGTGCGGTTCTCCGTCAGCTTCAGCAGCGCGTCCTGGATCACCAGCTCCGTCTCCGTGTCGATGCTGGCGGTGGCCTCGTCAAGCACGAGAACTTCCGGGTTCATGGCCAGCACCCGCGCGAAGGCGAGGAGCTGACGCTGGCCGTGGCTCAGATTGCGTCCGCGCTCGTTCAGCGGCGTGTCGTAGCCCTGGGGCAGCGCCCGAATGAATGGATCGGCATGTACGAGCCGGGCGGCGCGCTCGGCGACGTCCCGCGTGATGCGCGGATCGTTGAGCGCGATATTGTCATAGACGCTGCCGGAGAAGATGTGGAAGTCCTGGAGCACGACGCCGATGCGGCGCCGGATGTCCGCCGGCCGGATCTGCATGATGTCGGTGCCGTCGAGGAAAATGCTGTCGTCGGGCACGTCGTAGAACCGGCAGAGCAGGCGGATTAGGCTGGTCTTGCCCGAGCCCGTGGGACCGACGATCGCGATCCGCTCTCCCGGCTTGATGGTGAAGCTGACGTCCCTGAGGATCGGATGTTCGGGAATGTAGCCGAACGTCAGGTGCTTGAATTCGACCCGGCCCTCGAGCTGGGCGGGCAGGGGTGCCGGATGCTCAGGTTCCTTCAGCGCCTCGTTCCAGTCGAGCGCCTGGAAGATGCGCTCCCCGCTCGCCATGGCGCGGAAGACGATATTCCACTGCTCGCCCATGGCGACGATGGGGCGGAACAGCATGTCGAGGAACTGGGTGAAGAGCAGCAGGACGCCGACCGTCATCGTGCCGCCGAGCACGAGATGGCCGCCGAACCAGACGATTACCGCGATGCCGATATAGTTCATGCCGTCGATGAACGGCCCGTAGAAGCTTTCGATCGTCAGCGCCTTTGTCTCGCTGACCCGGTTCTCGTTGTTGATACCGCTGTAGCGTTCGAAGTTGATCTTCTCGCGTCCATAGAGCTGGACCACTTCGATGCCCGAGAGGTTCTCCTGCAGGTTTTCGTTCAGGCGCGAGACGGTCATGCGGATCGCGCGATAGAGCGGACGCGACATGCGCCGGAACATCCAGGTGAAGAATCCGGCGATCGGCATCACAGGAAGCAACTCGATCGTAAGGGTCGGGGACAGGGTCATCATGATGGTGATCGCGACGAAGAACGGCACGAACTGTCCGGCCAGCTGTCCGAACCCTGCGAACAGCTCGAAGAGGGTTTCGACGTCGTTGGCCACGCGGGTCATGACGCGGCCGACCGCCACGCGGTCGTAGAAGCTGGACGGCAGGTGCTCCAGATGCTCGAACAGGTCGCAGCGCAGGTCCCGCAACGTGTTGAGCGTGGCGCGGCCGAACAGGATGCCGAAGCCGCGGCCCAGCGCGGCGGCCAGGAGTATCCAGAGCATGTACTGCATGCAGGCCGCGATCAGCGGCGTCACCGAAAACGTGACCGCGATCCAGTGGTTGAAGGCTTCCTGCCCCAGATCGGCCAGCACAGGACCCTGGCGTTTGAGGACGATGCCGTCGACCAGCACGCGGCTCATCACGGTCGGCGCCATGATCGACGCGACCGCGGCGAGGAGGACCATGACCAGCGAAGCGTAAGCCTGCCCGCGATAGGGGCGCATCCAGTGCAGCAGGCGCGATACCTGGCCGACGTCCAGGCTCTTGCCGTAGACGTCGTCGTCGAACGCCCCCTTCATGCGGCGCGGGGCCTCGGTGATGCGGCCGGCGGCGACGTCGCTCATTTCGCCGCCTCGACCGGATGGCCGGTCTCGCGTTCGAGTTCGTGCACCAGTTCCTCGCGCCGGCCCTGCACGCGCGCGAAATTGGCATAAATGCCGTTCTTCGCCAAAAGCTCCGCGTGGGTGCCCAGCTCGGCAACGCGGCCGCCATCGAGCACGAGGATGCGATCGGCATGGCGTGCCGTCGAGACGCGGTGCGAGACGAGCATCGTCGTGCGTCCGGCGCGGAGTTCCTTCAGGCGCGAGAGAATGTGCTCTTCCGTCTCCGTGTCGACGCTCGAGAAACAATCGTCGAGCAGCAGGACCGGCGTGTCGCGGATCAGTCCGCGCGCCAGGCTGGTGCGCTGCTTCTGGCCGCCGGAGAGTGTGACGCCGCGTTCGCCGACGAGCGTGCGCAGGTGATCGGGGAAGCGCTCGATCGTGTCCTCCAGATCGGCGGCTTCGGCGGCGTTCCAGATCTCGTCGGGCGAACGGGTCGGGTTGTCGTAGGCGATGTTGCGGCCCAGCTCGTCGGCAAACAGGAACGGATCCTGCGGCACCAGCGCGATCTGCCCGCGGACTTGCGCGATCGGCAGGAGACGTATGTCGCGGCCGTCGAGATAGACCGTGCCGGGGGGCGGATCGAGCAGACGGACGATTGAGCGCAGGAGAGTCGATTTGCCCGAGCCGACGCGGCCGAGGATGGCGATCATTTCGCCCGGCTTCACGTGCAGCGAAACGTCGTTGAGAGCTGCGACTCCGGTTGCCATGGCGCGCGGATCGGTTCCGCGCGCGTCGCGGGCCGATGCGCGCCGCGGATAGGTGTAGGACAGGTGCTGCAGCGTGATGTCGCCGCCGATCCGGTCGAGCGGCTTGGCGTCGGGGGCGTCGCGGATTTCCGGCTCGTAATCGAGAATCTCGAACAGTCGGGCGGCGCCGGACGAACCGCGCTGGAACATCGAGACGATCTGGCCCGACTGCTGGATGGGAGCGACCGCCATGCCCAGATAGAGCGTGAAGGCGGTGAACGTGCCGACCGTCATCTCTCCGTGCAGGACCTGATAGCCGCCGAAACCCATGATGATCATCACGGCCAGGCCCGTGAACACGACCATCCACGCGTTCAGCGCTGCGTTCATCACCATCAGGCGGAAATAATTGTCGGCATAGGCGCCCGACACCGCCTTGAAGCGCGCCACCTCGCGGTCTTCCTGTGCGTGGGTCTGGATGGTGCGGATGCCGTTCAAATTCTCCTGCACCGATTCCGACAAGGACGAGAATCCCTCCTGCACGATCGTCGACTGCACGTAGATCCGCTTGGAGAGAAAATAGCCCATGCCGGCGATGAACGGCATCACCGGCAAGAGCCACAGTGTGAGCTTCATCGACAGGAAGAGCATGAAGGCGAAGGCGACGAGTCCCGAGAAGCCCAGCACGATGAGCGTGCGGCTGCCGACGCCGATCAACTGTCGAACGAGGTTGAGATCGTTGATCGCGCGCGCCATGAGATCGCCGGTCGGAAAGCGGGCGAAGAACCGCGGACCCTGCAGCTCGAAGTGCCAGTACAGCCGCTCGCGCATGTCGTAGGTGACGGTGACGCCGACAAGGCGGACGAGCTGCCGGCCGTAGGCGACCGAGACGTAGCGGATGACCGCGAGACCGAGAATGCCGAGCACCGGCTCGACCAGGTGCCAGTCGTGGCCGGCCATCCGGTTCACGCCCTGGCGGACGAACAGCGGCATGCAGGCCTCGAAAACGCGTCCGAGGCAGATGAAGAACATCCCGCCCCAGAACGCCCAGCCGTGCCGGGAGAGGAGCGGCAGCAGGCGCCACAGGGGACTGCGGCTCGCCGTTGCTGGCTGCTGTGTTTCAGAGACGCTCAATTCGTTCCGCCGGCGCGCCGGCGCCGCCTGCCCTGACCGCCGCGTGTCCGCGCCGACTTTGTTGTTTGATTCCAGCATTGTAGGAACCAAAGGGCGGCCGCGCCAGTGACTTGAGAACCGCGGGCGTCCAGACGGAAGATTTGCGACAACAGCGCCCTATGGCGCGAAATCGCGGGAAATGCCTGTAGGTGCAGCGTGGCCGGTTTCCAGGCGGCCTCGGGTCTTACCCGTTTCGAGGGTCCTGTTTGGGTCCGTCGGGGTCCGGTTTTCGCGTCGTTCCAAGGGAAGACAAAATTGTGATTTGCGCTCAGCCCTAGCCCTGCGAGACTGGCGCCTCATCGTTTCTGGGGGCGTGCGATGCGGGGTTTAATAATCTGTGCAGTGATGAGCTTGGCCGCGGTTTCTCTGGCGGCAAAGGCAGAGGATCAACAGACACCACAGCCATCACCCGCTACGACGGGTGCCGCCGCGGCGCCCGCTACGCCGGACGCGGGCGACAAGCTCATATGCCGGAACGAACAGGTGACGGGTTCGCACTTCCCACAAAAAGTCTGCATGACGCAGCACGATTGGGACATGGCGCAAGATCGCAGCCACAGCGAGATAAAGCGGACTGAGACCAACGCGCTACAGATGCGGCCAGGAGGGGGCTAGGCCGCCGTCTCTAGTGGCGTACGGCGGAAGACGACACTCCGCCGTCGTGTCCCGCGAGAAGCAAATCTTTAACTACAGATGTCCTACGAACGGCGCGGTGAGCCGCGGACCGTTCGCTTTTCCTTGGCGTCCCGATCCTGCCGCTCCTATACAATAGGTTGTCCTTATCAACAGGGAAGCTTCGCATGATCGCGTTCTTGCGCTGGTCCAAGTCCATCGGTGTGGGCGTCCTCAACGGCATCGCCAAGTTTGTGGTCTTTCTGGTTTTCGCCGCGATCGCGTTGATCGTGATCGCGATGTTCGAAGGCGACGGATTGCCGGGCACGATGGTGCTGGCGCTCGATCTTCGCGGGCCGATCGCGGACTCTTCCAACCTGAATTTCTCCTTCGGCAACCAGCCGGTCACCGTGATGGACGTCGTCCTGGGCCTGGACGCCGCCGAGCGCGACGCGCGCGTCAAGGGCGTCACGCTTCGCGTCGGCAGCGCCAATCTCTCGATCGCGCAGGCCGAGGAGATCGGCGCGGCGATCAAGAAGTTCCGAAAGACGGGCAAGTTCGTTCTCGTTCACAGCCAGGGTTTCCTGGCGACCGGCCTCGGCGACTATCTGACGGCCGCGTCGGCGGATCAGATCTGGATGCAGCCGAATGCGCCGTTCACCGCGGCCGGTGAGGGCGGCGGGCAGATCTTCCTGCGCGGCATGCTGGACAAGATCCAGGCGGTTCCGCAGATCGTCAAGCGCGCGGACTATAAGAGCGCCGCCGACGAATTCATGGAAAAGAACATGACGGTGGCCGACCGGGAGCAGCTCACGCGGCTGATGCAGTCCTGGTACGACACGGCGACCGCGGCCGCGGCGTCCGACCGGAACCTGACACCGGCGAAAGTCACCGCGGCTTGGGATGCCAGCCCGCAATTCACGGAAAATGCGCGCGCCGCCGGCCTGATCGACCGGATCGGCTACGATGACGACGAGCAGAATGCGGCGCTGGCGCGGGCCGGCGCGGACGCGCGGTTGGTGCCGCTCGCGCAGTTCGTCCGGGTGCTGAAGGCGCGCGGCGACTTTGCGTCGGGGCCGCGCATCGCGCTGATCCAGGCGGCGGGAGAAATCCAGGAAGGGTCCGCGGGCGGCGGTCTGTTTGCGGCCAATGATGTCATCGCGGGAGACGACCTGTCCCGGGCCATTCGTGCGGCCGCCGCGGACACGTCGGTCCGCGCGATCGTGCTGCGGGTCGATTCTCCCGGAGGCTCGGTGACCGCATCGGACCAGATACTCGATGCGGTGAAGAAGGCGCAGGCCGCCGGCAAGCCCGTCGTGGTCAGCATGGGCGGCGTCGCGGCATCGGGCGGCTATTACATCTCGCTGTCGGCGAACCGGATCGTGGCCGAACCCGGCACGATCACCGGCTCCATCGGCGTTTTGACCGGCAAGGTCTCGATCGACCGCAGCCTCGCCCTGATCGGCGTCGGCACATCGTCCGTCGGCGTCGGGCACAACGCGCTCTACGATTCCGAGTTTCAGCCCTATAC
>DATJZB010000060.1:0-3467 GCA_035499335.1 Rhizomicrobium sp.
TGCCCAGGAGCCGAGATGGGCGAGCCATTTGGCGAAGTTGATGACGCCGTCGAACTGGTCGCCATGGATGACGAGCAGGCGCTTTCCGTCGGCGGTTTCATGGACGGTCTCGCGCATCACTTCGATGCCGGCATAGGTGCGACCGCAATAGGGGCGCAGGAACTCGTCGTGATTTCCCGGCACGAAGATGACACGCGTGCCTTCGTCCACCTTGCGCAGGATCTCGTGCACCACCCGGCTGTGCGCCTCGTTCCAGAACCAGCGGCGCTTGAGCTGCCAGCCGTCGACGATGTCGCCGATCAGGAACAGCGTCTGGCAGGCATTCTTGGCCAGGAAGTCGGCCAGGAGCTCGGCCTTGCAGCCGCGGGTGCCCAGATGCGTGTCGGAGATGAAGATCGTGCGGTGGTAGCGGGTCGGCCGGGCCGGATGGGGCGTAAATCGCGAGCGGGGCGGCTTCGAGGCGAGTTGGACGGCGGGAACCAACCAAGCGATATCGGCCATCTGCCGCGCTCCTTGCGGTTTCCAGGAGCACGAATCAGCGCTCCCTCGATGGCGCGAGTGGGTATCCGCTTCGCGCGAATCTTTTGTTGCCGTGCAGCGACAGTGGTGTGACTTCTCTGTCGAACCGCTAGATTTTGGGGGAAAGGTAAATCGCGTTTTGCAGTGCAGCATCAGACGCTTGGGTCTGGGCTGCTGTGAAAAGAGGCGGAATGCCGCGGAAACGCTGGTTTTTTATGCCAATAGACGGTGATTTTGCGCTTGCGTCACCCCGACCGCAGGTCCATATTGCTGCAGCGCGGCATGACTGACCTCCCGTTGCTTATGCCGCCTGCCCTTCCTGGGCGTTTCCTCCCTGAACTTGGCCGCTCCTTCGGGAGCGGCCTTTTTTCTTTGTCGTCGGGGGTTATTCGGCGGCGAAGCTGTGTCCCTGCCGGCCGCGCGTCAGCAGCCCGGGCGAGATGGCGAGGAAGTGGCCGACCGCCGCGGTCAGGCGATGATGGACCTGCTCGTAGCCCGGTCCGCGCTCGATCCGTTCCTCGTCGAGATAGAGCCCGCGATTGATCTCGACCTGCAGCGCATGGACGTCGCGATCGCGGCGCCCGTACAGAAGGGTCGTGTAGCCGCCCGCATAAGGCGCGTTGCGCGCATGGCTGAAACCCTGTTTCTCGAAGGCGACTTCGGCGCTGCGCGTCACCAGCGGCGCCGCGGCCATGCCGTAGCGATCGCCGAACACGATGTCGGGAACAGCGGCGGCGGACGGCATCGAGTGGCAATCCACGACGACGGCGACCCCGAAAATCTCCAGCGTCTCGTCGATCAGACGCGACAACGCGGCGTGATAGGGACGATAGAGGCGCGTCAGCCGCTCTTCGGCTTCGCGCGGCGAAAGTTTGGCGCGATAGATTTCCGCGCCGTCGCGGACGATCCGGGGAATGACGCCGAGGCCCGCCGTCACGCGCGGGCTCGGCGAATCGACGGCCACCGGAAGGCGCCCGTCGAACATCGCCGTGTCGATCTCCGCCGGCGCGCGGTTGGCATCGAGATAGGCGCGCGGAAAACGCGCCGCGATCATCGGCGCACCGAGCGACACCGCGCCGCTGAAGAGCTCGTCGACGAAGGCGTCCTCGGAGCGGCGCAGCGACGTCGGACCGAGCCGGCTCATCGCCAGGAAACTGTCGGGATAGGTGCGGCCCGAATGGGGCGAGGCGAACACGAACGGCACCGTCTGGCGGAACGGCCGGTGGATGCGGAACGGATCCTCGAACAGCGCCGCCAGGCTGGCGTCGGCCGTCTTGTCCTCGCTTCTTGCTGTCCGCGCGCCGGGAGCGGCCATGTAGGTCCGATTCGATGTCTGCCGGAGCCAGTGGACCATTAACGGGGCGAGGCGATCAAGCGCTACCGGGGCGCGTTAACCGCCATTTACGGTTTGCGGAATATACGGTCTAGTACACCGCTCGGGTGGGACGATGGCGCACATACTTCTGGCTGAAGACGACGAAAGCCTGCGTAAATTCCTAGCGCAGGCGCTGGTGAAGGCGGGTCACGCCGTGACCGATTTCGGCGACGGCAGCGATGCGTATGAATGCCTGAAGGGTTTCCGCTTCGACCTGCTGCTCACCGACATCGTGATGCCGGGCATGGACGGGATCGAACTGGCCAAGCGCGCCGCCGAGATGAACGAGGCGCTCAAGATCATGTTCATCACCGGCTTCGCCGCCGTCGCCCTGCACCCGTCGTCCAACGCGCCCAAGCAGGCCAAGGTCCTGTCCAAGCCGTTCCACTTGCGCGAGATCGTGGCGGAAGTCGACCGGATGATCGCGGCCTGATCGATCGTTAAGCGTCTTTGCCAGACGTTCTTTCGGCGCATTGCGGCACGGCCGCCACAATCGCGCCCGCACGCCGCCGAAATCGCCGCGTATGACTCTGCCGTCCGGCGAAGAGCCTGAGACGACTCCCGCCGGGCCGCCGGATCGCAAACCTGCGCCGGCGCAACGCGGGAGGAAAACATGTTGAAACCGGCTCATGACATACAAGCGGTTCGCGGAACGTCTCCGCGCCGGGCGGCGATCATCGGCGCGGTGGGCGCGCTGCACGTCGCGGCGATCTACGCCCTCATCAGCGGCATGGCGGGCGATGTCCTCAAACAGGTGCCGCCCGACTTGATCGTGCATCTGTTCCAGCCGTCGCATCCGGCAAATACCGTGACGCCGCCGCAGCAGCCTTCGCTGGTGCGTCCGACGATCGAAACGCCGCAGGTGCAGCCGCCGGAAATCAAGATCGACGATTCGAACGGCCAGTCGATCCGCGCCGCCTATTCGCAGCCCCACACCGCCGCCACGCCCGACAGCGCCGCGGCCGGCGTCGCGAACACGCACACGATTCCGCCCTATCCGCTGGCGGCGAGCACGCTCGGGCATCAGGGCACGGTCGTGCTGCGCCTCACCGTGTCGCCGTTGGGCGACGTGGTGGCGGCAAGCGTCGTCCAGTCGAGCGGATTTCCCGAACTCGATTCCCAGGCGGTCGCGTGGGTGACGGAACACTGGAAGTACCGGCCCGCCATCCAGGGCGGCGCGCCGGTCACCAGCCAGACCGAGGCGGCGGTGCGCTTCGACCTCAAACAGGCGCACGGCTGACGCAGGGTCGGCGCGGTTGGCGCGGAAGGCGGCCTTTCGGGGCGCGACCGGCGCTGCGGACGCGCTTGCCGCGTCCCGGCCCGGAGGCTATAGAGGCCGCCCCGCCGTCACTGGCACGGGCGCGTAGCTCAGCGGGAGAGCACTACCTTGACATGGTAGGGGTCACAGGTTCGATCCCTGTCGCGCCCACCACCCAGTCTGGCCCCTAAGCAAGTGGCCGATTCCTACCACCCAATATCAGGCGATTTCCGAAGGTTAGCGCGACCGGAAACCTTGTGTGCGTCTCTGCCGCCGCCAATGTCCCGGGAACAGGGCCATTTTCGGTGGCCATTC
>DATJZB010000061.1:0-5239 GCA_035499335.1 Rhizomicrobium sp.
GGCGTGCAAGAGCAAGTTCCCGGTCGCCGCCGACGCCGATCAGCACATCATGAAGGAATATGACGCGGTCCTTCTGAAGAGTCCCGAATATGCGAACCGCACATCCTACGTGATCACGCCGGATGCGCATGTGCTCGCCACCTACACGGATTCGGATCCGACGCGGCACGTCGACCTGATGATGGATGCGATCAAGGGCTGGAAGGCCGGACAAAAATAGCGCGCGGCGGGCGCGCGTTCACGCGCCGGGAACGAGTACGGGCATCACGCAGGCTCCCGGCGCGTCTCGCCAGGTTTGTTGATGAAGTAGAGCGGATGGCCGTCGGGGTCTTTCAGCATCGCGCCCGTTGCCTTGCCGTCGTTGAACCTTGGTTCGAAGCGGAGTCCGCGACCCGTCAGTTCGCGCTCGATCGCGTCGATATCGCCCTGCCAGAAGATGAGTTGCGGCCGCTCGAGCCAGAGGCCGAAGAGAGCGATGCGGCAGTCGTTCAAGGCGAGCGTGTTCGTCTCACCCACGCTCTTGAGGCCCAACGTCCGATAGAAGCTGCGTGACGCTTCCGGATCGGCGACGGGCAGGCTGAACTCGAACCAGCCGAGATCGATCTTGCCGTTCGCGGTTGCCGGATATTGCCGCGCCTTCACGCGTTTCCCGTCGGCGCCGGCGATGGGCGAGTTGCCGTCATATTTCTTCATCGAGATGAAGAAGACGGGATGTCCGTCCGGATCGCGCAGCATGAACGCGCCGCCGCCCTCGGCGTCGGTCTTCAAGGGGCGGAAGAATTCGATGTTCGCCGCTTCGAAGGCACGCGCGATGGCGCGCACGTCGCCTTGCCAGAAGATCAGCTGCGGACGCGCCGGATCGAGGTGGCCCTGATAGAGCGTGACGCTGCAATCGTCCTTGTACAGGGCGGCGACGCCGTTCTCCGCGCTGTCGCCGTGCGCCTCGAATCCGACCGCTTCATAAAATGCGCGCGAGCGCGCGAGATCGGAGACATTCAGAGCGACTTCAAACCAGCCCAGTTCCATGAACTCCTCCCAGAGGCGGACACTGCCTGCGCGCGCTTGGTCGATTGCGCCGAATGCCCCCCACACCTTGGAGATACCCCGCGCTCTTGCGAGCGCGGGGTTTCGATTTCGGGAGCGTTCAGTATTCCTGCTTGCCCTTGTGCGGCTTGCGCACGAGTTGCGGCTCGACATAGGCGGGCGCCTTCGCCGTGATCGGCGCCGCCTTCTTGTCGGCCTTGGGCTTCTTCTTTTCCCGATTGCTCCTTTGTTCGCGATTGGCCATGACGGCCCTCCTTCAAGAGACGGGCATTGCGCGCGGCGGCCGCCGGTTAGGCAAGCATGACGGCGCTTGTGCCATTTTGCTTACGGACAATCCCGAATAGCGCATCGCGAGCGGCGATGCCATCCTTTGCATGGAACGCAAACGCAGGTCCGCTTGGGATGGAAGCGTCCTCTCTCCTGGGTCTCACCGTCCTCGCAACGGTCCTGATGATTGCGGCAGCGCTCGCCGGGTCTTCCGGTCCCCGCCGTACCCGCGGGCGCCAACCGAGTAGGGTTTGCACCCGTCCCGGCCGCATGGCGAGTTTCCGGCGGCCGGCGTGAACCCGAAAGCAAGAGCCCCGTCAGCCGAATACGGCGACGGGGCTTTTGTCGATCGCCCGTTCAGTGCCGGGCGAAATCGGGCCGCCAGCCGGCGACGCCCGAACGCCACTTCACGAAGGCGATCCAGTCTGCGGTGAGGGCGTCGGTCTGCGAACGGGTCGAGCCGATGCCATGACCGGCCTGCTCGTCGACGCGCAACAGCACGGGATTCGGCGTGCCGGATGCCAAGAGCGCCGCCTCGAACTTGGCCGGCTCCCAGGGCGAGACGCGCGGGTCGTTGAGACCGGTCGAGATCAGCACTGCCGGATAGCTCACGCCGGCCTGGATGTGCTGGAGCGAGTCCATCGCATAGAGGTTCTTGAAGCCCTGCTCGTTGGTGACCGTGCCGAACTCGGGGATGTTGTCCGGACCGTTGGGCGAGAACTCCGCCCGCAGCGTGTTGGCGGCCGGCACGATGTCTATGACGCCGGCGAAGAGATCGGGCCGTTCTTCCATCGCCCGTCCCATGGTGATCCCGCCGGCCGAGCCGCCGAGGATGAAGAGCTGACTCTTGGTCGTGATGCCGCGCGCCACCAGGTCGTCGCCGCAGGCGATGATGTCCTGCCAGGTGTTGTGCTTGTTGGCGTCCTTGCCGCCGAGCCGCCAGGCCTCCCCGAGCTCGCCGCCGCCGCGAACATGGCAGATGCCGTAGGCGATGCCTTCCTTCATGAATGCCGCGCGGCGCGAACTGAAATCCGCGAGATTCGAAATGCCGTAGGAGCCATAGGCTTCGATCGCCACCATCTGCGGCGCGGCGACTCCCTTGGGCTGGACCAGAGACAGCGGGACCATCACGCCGTCCTGCGCCTTGGCCTTGAGATCGCTGACCACATAGTTCGCGGGATCGATGTCGCCTTTGGCGCCGACGTCGAGATCGGTAAACTTGCCGGTCTTGGGATCATAGGCGTACTCGGCGGGCGGCACGACCCAGCTCGAGAAGCTGAGGTCGATGCCGCTCTTGCGCGGATCGCTGAAGACTTCGTCGATGTGGCCGCGCGTCGGCAGCGCGATCTCCTCGATCTTGCCGCTGTTATAAGGCACGCGCAGGAGCTGCGAGTAGACGCCCTGCAGCGCGAGAACGTAGAGCCCGTCCGCCGCGGCATGAATGCCTTCGATGACGCGATCCGGCGACGCGGGAACGAGAACCCTGGCGCTCGACAGAGGCGCACCCGCCTTCACCGCGAGGACCTGAAAGGTCGGCGCGTTCTTGTGCGAGAGCAGGAAGACATCCTTGTCGTGCGCGTCGAGCGAGGTCACGCCATCGTCGCGGTCGGCCAGGAGCTGCCACTTGGCCGACGGGTTTTCCGCCTGTGCGACGGGCGCGGTCCAGATCTTGTATTCGTTCTGCACGCCGTTGATCGAGACCAGCGTCGCGATCGGAGAGGTCTCGGTCATGCCGAGCGCCGGCGTCTCGTCGGCCGTGATCGCGGGTCCGCCATGCGTGAGCGAACCGTAGAGCGGGCGCGGATCGGATTTGAGATTCCAGGCTTCGAGAGTCTGGTCGCGATATTTCTCCGTACCCGGATCGGTCGGCTTCAGTTCTTTCAGGCGGATGAAGTAGAGGATCCTGGAATCGTTGCTCCACGATGTGACGCCGAACTGGGCGCGCGAGATCGGACCGGCGATCCGGGCGCCGCTCGCCGCATCGTAGACGCTGAGGGCGGCATCTTCCGAGCCGCCTTGCGAAAGACCGACCGCGACTTTGGCGCCGTCGGGCGAAGGCAGGATGTAGTTGATGGCATAAGGCTTGCCGCCATTGGCCGCCATGATGGCCGCGATGTCGACGATCTTGCGCGTGCCCTTGGCATCGCGGACGACGAGATCGAAATTGTCGGCACCAGGCGCACGCTCCTGGTAGAAGGCGCGGCCGCGATATTCGGCATAATTCTTGACGAAACCGAAGCTGCCGGTGAAGGCGCCGATGCGCTTGCCGAGATCCGCGCGCGGCGCGATGGCGTCGAACACGCTGCGGGTGTAGGCGCCTTGCGATTTCATCCAGTCGATGGTGGCGGGATCGAGCTGCTCGAAGTAGCGGTAATTGTCGGTGACCTGCTGTCCGTAGAAGGTTTCGGTCACCGGCTTGGGCGCAAGCGGCGCGGGCTGTGCGGGACCGGCGAGCGGCGCAAGCGGATCGGCGGCGGTTGCGGCATAGGCAAGGCTGGCGGCGGCCAAGGCGCACGCGGCGCCGGCGAGCAGAGTTCCGATTTTCATGGGGATTCCCTCGATTGCGGGCGGACTTTAGGCGGGCGCAATCGCGGCCGCGATAAACATTTTCGTCAGTAAAACGAAAAACCCCGCGAGCGTTTCCGCCCGCGGGGTTCTTCGATCGTGTTGGCAGGGTTCCAAAATGCTGTCCTTGGCAGGACTGGCAGCGACCTACTCTCCCGCGGCTTGGGCCGCAGTACCATGGGCGCTGGAGGCTTTAACGGCCGAGTTCGGAATGGGATCGGGTGGAATTCCTCCGCTAGGACCACCAGTCCGGCAAAGGACAGCATTTGGAGCAATACGACACTATGTAGCTGAAGGTTTTTGTTTACGTGATGCCTGGCTTTGTTTCCAGACATGGAACGGTGCTGCTTGTTGCGATCAAGCCAATCGAGCGATTAGGACCAGTAAGCTCAATACATCGCTGTACTTACACACCTGGCCTATCGACGAGGTAGTCTTCCTCGGCTCTCAAGCGAAACCTAGTTTTGAAGTGAGTTTCACGCTTAGATGCTTTCAGCGTTTATCTCGTCCGTACATAGCTACCCGGCGATGCGGCTGGCGCCACAACCGGTCCACCAGAGGTACGTTCCTTCCGGTCCTCTCGTACTAGGAAGAAGTCTTCTCAAGTTTCGAACACCCACGGCAGATAGGGACCGAACTGTCTCACGACGTTCTAAACCCAGCTCACGTACCACTTTAAATGGCGAACAGCCATACCCTTGGGACCGGCTACAGCCCCAGGATGTGATGAGCCGACATCGAGGTGCCAAACCGCGCCGTCGCTATGGACGCTTGGGCGCGATCAGCCTGTTATCCCCGGCGTACCTTTTATCCGTTGAGCGATGGCCCTTCCACGCGGGACCACCGGATCACTATGACCGACTTTCGTCTCTGCTTGGTCCGTCGACCTTGCAGTCAGGCGAGCTTTTGCCATTGCACTCAACAGCCGATTTCCGACCGGCCTGAGCTCACCATCGCGCGCCTCCGTTACTCTTTGGGAGGCGACCGCCCCAGTCAAACTGCCCACCATGCATGGTCCTGAACCTCGTTTCGAGGCCGCAGTTAGACATCAGGAACTCAAAGGGTGGTATTTCAAGGACGGCTCCACGAAAGCTAGCGCCTCCGCTTCAAAGCCTACCACCTATCCTACACATCGGATTCCTAATGCCAGTGCAAAGTTGCAGTAAAGGTGCACGGGGTCTTTCCGTCTGACCGCGGGAACCCCGCATCTTCACGGGGAATTCAATTTCGCTGAGCCGATGTTGGAGACAGTGGGGAAGTCGTTACGCCTTTCGTGCAGGTCGGAACTTACCCGACAAGGAATTTCGCTACCTTAGGACCGTTATAGTTACGGCCGCCGTTTACCGGGGCTTCGATTCGACGC
>DATJZB010000062.1:0-78674 GCA_035499335.1 Rhizomicrobium sp.
GTCCCTGTCGTTGACTACGTAAATATTGACTACGTGCCGCGGACACGGTCCATATCGGCTTGCAGCACAAGGCTCGCCCGCCAATAGCAATAAGCTCCCGCCAGGCCGGTAATCAGTGTCGATAAGAGAGCCCAGCGCAAAGAGTCGGCGCCTAGCGAGGGCCTCAGCAGGTCGCTCAAAATACCGACGGTTTGAGGACCCAGTCCAAGGCCGATCATGTTCAGCACAAACAAGAGGATGGCGGCGGCCGTAGCCCGCATGCGGAGCGGCACGAGTCCTTGCGTCGCCGAATAGGCAGGGCCGAGATACGACGCACCGAACAGCGAGGGAAAGCACAGCGCAACGACCGTCCAAGTCACGCTTGGTGAGAGGTAGAAGATCGGCGAGAACGGCGCGGAGATGAACGTCGCGACGACGGGCACGAGCATCGTCCTACCCACATTCACTTTGCCGACCCGGTCAGCGATGACGCCCGAAAGTGCGGTTCCGGCGAAGCCGAGAACACCAGTAGTCACAGCGAGCAGCAATCCGATCTGCGAAGGCGACATGCCGTGCGAGCGCGCAAGAAACGACGGCACGAACGCGATCGCGGCATAACCGCCAAAGGCACTCATGGATGTTCCAAGCGCAATGAAGCGGAATGAGCGTTGGGACCAAAGGAACCGTGCCGTGGCGATCAAATCCGGCGCCGCCGCCTCATCTGAAAGCCCATCGCTGTGACCTCGCTTGGGCTCTTCGATGGTTGCGAGGAAAAGAAACACGAGCAGCAGTCCCGGGACTCCCGACGCGAGAAACGCGGTGCGCCAGCCGTAGTGTTGCGCGACCCAGCCGCCGCCGAAAAAGGCAATCAGAAGTCCGACATTCAACCCAGCCGAATAGATCGACAGAGCGGTGGCGCGTTCCTTCGGCGGGTAGAGGTCCGAGATCATCGAGTTGATCGAGGGTCCGGTTCCGGCCTCGCCTATTCCGGTTCCGAAGCGCGCGAGGAGAAGCTGGGCAAAGCTGGATGCATAATTGCAGAACACCGTCATCAGGCTGAACAAGGCAAGCGAGACCGCGATGATGTTTCGGCGGTTCAATCGATCCGCCATCAGGGCGAGCGGAATTCCAAGCGTCGCATAGATCACGGCAAATGCCGGTCCCGCCAGCAGGCCGAGCGCCGTATCCGACAATTTGAAGTCGGCCTTGATGAGAGGCAGCAGGATGGCGAGTATCTGGCGGTCAAGATAGTTGACCACAAAGACGAGCGTCACCATGAAGAGCACGTAGTGGCGGTGCCGCGTCGTTGTCGTGCTGATCAAACTGTTACTCACGCGGTTCTATCACCTCGACAGTTATTCTGTGCGACGGACACTCTCAGACGGCGACTTCCGAGAGTGCGGCTTTCGGGCCCTGGCTCGCCGCGAGATCGGCGATCAGCGTTCGGCTGGCCATCCAGAAACTCCACGCCGCGATCGCCCAGGTCGAGACCGTCGAGAGCATTGCCCAGCGGATCGAGTCGTCCCCGAAAGCCGGTCGCAACAAATCGCTCTCCCAACCCACCAGAAGAGGACCAAGACCGAACCCGATGATGTTCAGCGTGAACAAAAGTATCGCCGCCGCTTGTGCGCGCATCCGAAGCGGAACGAGACTTTGCACCATCGCGTACGAGGGCGCGAGATATGCCGCGCCGTTCATCGTCGGCACGATCGAACACAATACTGCGACGTAGAAATTGTCCGATAAAAAGAACAGCGGAAGAAACGGCAACGCACATACGATGATCACGACCACGACGTACATGTTCCAGCGCACATCTCGCTTTCCCAGCCAGTCCGCAAAGACACCCGAGAAATAGGTGCCGACGCCGCCGACCACGCCGAACAGACCGCCGATGAGAAAGCCGCGCTCCTCCGGCGAGAGATGAAATACTCTCGCAAAGAGCGAGGGCACGAACGTGTTGCCGGCATAGCCTCCGAACGAGGCCATCGCGGTACCGAAGGCGATATAACGGAACGACTTCTGCGACCAGAGATAGCGGATCGTCTCGATCAAGTGGGGAGTCTCGCCGCTGTCGACGATCTGTTCGACATGGCCGCGCTTCGGTTCCGGAACGGTGAACAGGAATAGGAACGCAAGAACGAGTCCCGGAATGCCCGCGGCGAGGAATGCGTCGCGCCAGCCGAAATGCTGCTCGATCCATCCTCCCGCAAAAAACGCGAGCAGCAGCCCGACATTCAGCCCAGTTGCGTAAAACGAAAGCGCGCTGGCGCGTTCCTTCGGCTCGTACAGATCCGAGATGATCGAGTTGACCGAGGGCGATGTGCCTGCCTCGCCGACGCCTGTCCCAATACGCGCCGACACGAGTTGAAAGAAGCTCGCGGCGTACGCCGATAAAGCGGTCATTGCCGCAAACAGAACCATGGAGAATGCGATCACGTTGCGGCGGTTTGCGCGGTCCGCGAGCCAGGCGAGTGGAACGCCCAGCGTCGCATACAGGATGGCAAATACGGTGCCGGACAGAAATCCAAGGTCGGCGTCGCTGAGTCGGAATTCGGCTTTGATCGACGGAAGGAGTTGGTTGAGGATGTTGCGGTCCAGATAGTTGACCACATACACCAGAGTTAGCATCACGAGGATATACTGGCGCGAACGGCCCCCTGACGTCGCGCGCGTTGACGCGGCGTTGCTCTCAATCGTCAAAATTCTTCTCCTCGATACGCCCTAAAACGACGCAACGTAGCAGATGTGCCGTCCGCGACCAGCATGGCGTTGCATACATTGTCATAGAAGGCAGACGCCGTCGGTCAGGACTGACCGTAGCGTTCTTTTTTCCGTCCTTTGACCGCCAGATCCACGGTCATCAGGCGCCTCTGGCCGCCGACCCTCATCTGCTCGGAACCCATCAGATACATCATTGCCTGATAGTCGCCGAGCGAGTCCTCAAGTGCATTCGTGAAACCTTGCGCATCCTGCGCTTTGTTCATCTGGATTTTGGCGAAGCGCAGGGCTTCCGGGCTGTTCTCGGCGACGCGATGTGCATAGGCGTATGCCTCTCTCTCCAAAGCATCCGGCGCGACGACGCGATTGACGAACCCGAAGTCGCAGGCTTCCTGCGCCGAAATGAAACGGCTCTCGAAGCACAATTCCTTCGCCCGGCGGATGCCGATGTCCCACGGAATCGACATGTATTCGACAAAGCCGGCCAGGAACTCGGCATCTGAAGCGGCAAAGACGACGTCGCAGTTCGCCGCCAGCATCCAGCCGGCATAGATGCAGTACCCTTCGACGATCGCGATCGTCGGCTTGGGGAAGTTGCGCCAGCGCAAGTGCAGATCGAGATTGTACTTCTTGAACTGGTCGTAGATCTGGATCGAACCCGGCTCCGCCCCCAATTCCGCCCGATAGGCCAGCGCCTCGGGCGTGCCGAGGTCGTGGCCGGAGGAAAACGTGCCGCCGGCGCCCCTGATCACGACGACGCGGACGCTCTTGTCCGCACCCGCCCGGCTGAACGCAACGTCGATCTCGTCCAGCATCCGGTACCCCAGTGCGTTGCGATATTTGGGCCGATTCAGGGTGATGGTCGCGACGGCGCCGTCGATGGAATACTGGATGTCCTTGAACGTCATGGCAGTCTCCGGCCGGTTTTGCGTGCACGATGCCGAGAAAAGGACGGGCCGTCCACGGCAGGTGCTTGCGCCGCCTCGTCTTTCCCATAAAGTCCCGCATCGAGGGGGACTTGATGGCCGACATTTTCATCTCCTACGCCCGGGAAGACCGCCAGTGGGTGGAACAGCTGGCGAACCAACTCCAGACCGAAGGCTTCAGCGTCTGGTGGGACTGGGACTTGCTTGTCGGAAAGCGCTATCGCGAGACGATCGACAACGAGTTGCAGACCTGCAGGGCCGCCGTGGTCGTTTGGTCGCAGCATTCGGTACAGTCCGACTTCGTCCGGGACGAAGCCGAAGAAGCTCAGCAGCGCAATATCTTGGTGCCCGTTCTTAAGGAGATAGTTCGGCCGCCTGCCGGCTTTCGCCAAATCCAAACCGCCGATCTGAGCACCTGGAGGGGCAGTGGCGAGCACGCCGAGTTCCGGCGCGTCATGAAGGGCATCGCCCACATGGTTGGCCGGCCCGCGGCCGGCGACACGGGCGAGGTCCATGTCGATCCCGCGAATCCTTCCGTCCATTTCGAAGCATCGCCGACTCCTGCCGCGCCCGAACCGTCTCCCGCCGTCGCCCCCATCCGCCGGTCGGAACCGCCGCCCCCGAAAGCACCTTCGGCGTCGCAATCCATCTCAGCCCTGGCGCCGTCGATCCTCGCCAACCTTCCTGCGAAAAATCACCCCATCTGGCGCTACCTGGCGTTCGGCGTCGTGGGTCTGCTGGCCATCATTTTGGTCATCTCGCAATTTGCGACAACCTCGACGACGCCGACCGCGAAGCCGAGCATCAACAACGGCAACACCAACGCAGGCGGCAACACCGGCGGCAACACGGGAGGTACGACGGGCGGATCCGGGAATGCCTCACCGCCACCGAACACGGGCGGCGTCACCGATGACGGCAATGGTCCCGATATCGGACAGACCGGACCGCATCCCGCGGCCGGATCTGACGGCGGTCACGCCGGTACTGACAATTCCGACACAGGCGGCACCGCGGGCGGAAGCGGCGATTCGGGCGACGTGGGACAGTCGCACTAGAAAGCCGTTCGCCTGGCGATCAGCCGAATTTTCCCGACTTCGCAAACCCTCGCGGCGCGAGACGACCGGCTTGCGCACGCAGGCCCTTCCAGTCCTTGAGCTCCGACGGCGTCCAGGCACGATTGTTGGCGTCGCGCAGGACCTCCTTCCCATTGAACGTGACTACATCGAGAAGACCGCCATCCTTGTAGCGCTGCAGATACACGCCCTGCCCGCGCGCCATTTCGGGAACTTCCTCGATCCCGAAGATCAGCATTTTGCGGTTGTCGCCGATCACCGCGATGCTGTCTCCTTCGACCGGCTTGCACACGACCGCCTCGCCGGGCGCCTTGACGTTCATGACGCGCTTTCCGGCGCGGGTCATGGCCACCGCTTCGTCTTCTGACGTGATGAAACCGTGTCCCGTCGTGGCGGCCAGCAGGAGCTTGCGTCCGGGCTTGTGCGCGAACATCACGACGAGATCCGACTCTGGCGGCATGTCGATGAATGTCCGGATCGCCTCGCCATTGCCCCGGCCGCCCGGCAGCTTCGCGCAATCGAGGGTGAAGACGCGGCCGTCCGTCGTCAGCATCATCAGCTTGTCGGTCGTTTCCGCATGGATCCAGAACCGTTCGCGGTCGCCTTCGCGATACTTGACCGCATCGCTCGGTTCTTGATGGCCCTTGAAGGCGCGCAACCAGCCCTTCTCCGAACAGACGATCGTAATCGGTTCCCGCTCGACGGCCGACTCGAGCGTTGCCACTTCCTCGGCTAGAGCCTCGATCTTGTCGATGTGTTTGGACTCGATGATGCGCGTGCGACGCCGGCCGATTTCGGTCTTTGCGCCGAATTTCGCGTCGATCGCTTTCATCTCTTCGATCAGCGCTTGGGACTTCAATGACTCCGATCCCAGCAGCTTTTTGAGGCTTTTCTGCTCCTTGGTCAGGGAATCGTGTTCAGCGCGAAGCTCCATTTCCTCCAGCTTGCGCAGCGAGCGCAAACGCATGTTGAGGATGGCTTCCGCCTGCACCTCGTTGAGTGCGAACGCTTTCATCAATTTGGGCTTGGGCTCGTCTTCGGTGCGGATGATTTTTATGACCTTGTCGAGATTCAAATAGACCGCGAGATACCCTTCGAGCACCTCCAGGCGTGCGGCGATCTTCTCGAGGCGATGGGCGGTCCTTCGTTCCAGTACCTCGCGGCGGTGGTCGATGAACGCCTGCAGCGCTTCGCGCAGGCTCATGACTTTCGGCACGAGTCCGACGTCGAGCACGTTCATGTTGAGCGGAATTCGCGACTCGAGATCGGTCTGCCGGAAAAGCTGCTCCATCAGCAAATCGGGTTCGACCGCGCGGCTCTTCGGCGTGAGCACGATGCGGATGTCTTCCGCGCTCTCGTCGTGGATGTCGTCAAGCAACGGCAGCTTCTTTTGTTCGAGCAGTTCCGCGATGCGCTCGATCAGTTTTGCTTTCTGGACCTGGTACGGGATTTCGTCGACGACGATCTGGTAGGTGCCGCGTGCGCCTTCTTCCTTCGTCCAATGGGCACGCACCCGGAAGCCGCCACGTCCCGTCTTGTAGGCGTCGGCGATAGATTCCGGGCTGTCGATCAGAACGCCGCCTGTCGGGAAGTCTGGTCCCCTGACGTGTTTCAGGATGGTTCGGTCCTGGATGTTCGGATTCTCGATCAGCGCAATCAGGGCCTGGCACAGCTCTCCCAGATTGTGCGGAGGAATGGACGTCGCCATGCCGACAGCGATGCCGGATGAGCCGTTGGCCAGCAGATTGGGAAACGCGGCGGGGAGGACGACAGGCTCTTCCTCTTCGCCGTCATAGGTCGTGCGAAAGTCGACGGCATTCTCGTCGAGACCGTCGAGCAGCGACTGGGCGACCTCGGTGAGGCGGCTTTCGGTGTAGCGCATCGCGGCGGCATTATCGCCGTCGACGTTGCCGAAATTGCCCTGCCCGTCGACCAGCGGATAGCGCACGGCGAAGTCCTGCGCGAGCCGTACGAGTGCATCGTAGACCGACTGGTCGCCGTGCGGGTGATACTTGCCGATGACGTCACCGACGACGCGCGCAGACTTTTTGAACCCTGCGGTCGGGTTGAGACCGAGAAGGCGCATGGCCCACAGGACGCGTCGGTGGACGGGCTTCAGTCCGTCCCTGGCATCCGGCAACGCGCGCATCGTAATCGTCGACAGCGCATAGGCGAGATAGCGCTCGCCGAGCGCCTTGCTGAGCTGTTCGGGTCGGATGTCGTCTTTGATGTCGGCCATACGCTTTCCTATTACGATTCGCGCGCCGCAAAGCCATCGAGTTGCAGGCGGGCGCCGGGCATGTCCCTGCCGTGCGGCCTCAAGACCCGCTCCATCAGGAAATGGCCGGTCAGCCGGAGTCCCGCGGTGATTTCCGAGGCGTCGGGATCGGCGTTCTGCGCGCCGAGCAGGAACTGGGGAAGCTGGAACAGCCGCTCCTTGTACGGTGCGCCGGCGGTGCGCGAGACCGCGCGTCCGGTGCGCGGCGAAATGTAAATCAGGTCGTCAACGACGCCCGTCGCGGCGCAGCGCGAAAGATCCAGGCCGAAACCGAGCGCTTCCAAGAGACCGAGCTCGAAGCGAACGAACAGCGGCGCCCAATGCGCGAAGCTGTCTTGCTGTATGGCGTCGAGCAGGATATTGCCCGCTTCGAAAACCGACGCGTGGGCTTCGCGTTCCGGCATGGCCGCGCTCACGACCGCGCTGAACGCATTGAGTCCTGCCAGCGCATCGCGGCTTTCCAGCATGTCGCCCGCACGCGCCTTGGCAAGCTCGATCGTGAAATTGCCGAGATGCTCGTTCAGGCGCGCCCGCCAGTTGAGGTGCAGCGAATTTCCCGGCTGGAGCGACGGCTTTGCCTTGCGCGACGCGCCGCCGCGAACCAGACCGAGGTGTCTGCCGTGCTCGCGCGTCAACGTCTCCACAATGGCGCTGCTCTCTCCGTGCGGCCGCACGGACAGCACGATGGCGTCGTCGGACCACTCCACCGAGCGTCACTCCTCCGGAAACTCCAGGCCCATTTCGCGATAATGTTCGCGTTGTTCGGCCCAGTTCTCGCTCACTTTGACGAACAGGAAGAGGTGGACGCGACGCTGGAATATTTCTTCCAGCTCCTTGCGCGCCATCTCGCCGATCAATTTGACCGTCGCGCCGCCTTTGCCGAGCACGATGGCCTTCTGGCCCTCGCGCTGGACATAGATCGTCTGATCGATCTTGACGGAGCCGTCCTTTCGCTCCTCCCACTTCTCGGTCTCGACCATCGAGGCGTAGGGAAGTTCGTCGTGAAGGCGCAGATAGATCTTCTCGCGCGTCACTTCCGCGGCCAGCAATCGCGAGGGTATGTCGGCCGCCTGGTCGGCGGGATAGAGCCAGGGGCCCTCCGGCATGCGTCGCGCCACCCATCCCTTCAGGTCGGCGATGCCGTCGCCCTTGAGGGCGGAGATCATGAAAATGTCCTCGAATACGCCTTCGCTGCTCAGTTGCTGGGCTAGCGGCAGCAGATCGGTGCGCTTCATCCCGTCAATCTTGTTCAAAGCCAGCGCCACCTTGCGATTGTCCTTCTTGAGGGCCGCGACGATCGCATGCGTGTCGTCGGCCGCGCGACCCTTCGGGTTGGCGCGAAGTTCCGCCGCGTCGGCGAGAAGGACGACGGCATCTGCGTCGCCCGCACCGGCCCAAGCGGCGTTGACCATCGCGCGATCGAGCCGGCGCCGCGGCTTGAAAATTCCGGGCGTGTCGACGAACACGATCTGGACGTCGCCGTCCAGGGCGACGCCGCGCACTGCCATCCGCGTCGTCTGGACCTTGGGACTGACGATGGCGACTTTCGATCCGACCAGGGCGTTGACGAGCGTCGACTTTCCCGCATTCGGTGCGCCGATGATGGCGGCAAAGCCGCAGTGCTGTGTCATTGCCCCAAACCCAAACTCGCCAGCATCTTCCTCGCCGCGTCCTGCTCTGCTTCGCGTTTCGAGCCGCCCTCGCCCGTTTGCGCCACGTGTCCGGTCACCGACACTTCGACCATGAAGCGTGGAGCGTGATCGGGCCCGACCCGCTTGACCAGTACATAGACCGGCGCCGATGCATCGCCTTTGCGCGATTGCGACCATTCCTGCAGCATCGTCTTGGCGTCGCGCATGTCGCGGTCGAGCGAGCCAAACGCCTGCGCCCAATAGCACTCCACGAAGCGGCGCGCCGCGTCCATGCCGCCGTCCAGATACAGCGCCGCGATGACTGCCTCGCAGGCGCCGGCGAGAATTGCGGCCTTGCGGCGGCCGCCGCTGCTCGACTCCGAATTGGCCAGAATGAGCTTTTCGGCGAGACCCGCCGCCTCAGCCGCCCGGGCGCAGGTTTCCTGCCGCACCAGCGCATTGAATTTCAGCGCCAACGCGCCCTCGGCGTCGCCCGGATACAAGGCATGCAGCTTCTCGGCCGCGATCAGGCCGAGGACGCGATCTCCGAGAAATTCAAGCCGCTCGTTCGACGCGGCGGCGTCGGCGCTCGAATGGGTCAGCGCGCGCCTCAGCAGGTCGCGATCCTTGAAGTTGTGGCCGAGGCGCGCTTCCAGGTCAGTCGATGATGGTGAACATCCGGCTGAAGCGGATTGCTCCGGGCCAGGTCCACGGTTCGTACCAGATCGCTGTGTCATCGATGGAGAAGAATCGCAGTTCCGCCTTGCCGACCAGGTCTTCGGCAGGAACGTAGCCGACTGCTTCGCGGCTGTCGTCTGAATTGTCGCGGTTGTCGCCCATCATGAAGTAATGGCCGGGCGGCACGATGAATACCTGGGTGTTGTCGTCATTGCTCAGTTCGCGGTCGAGCACCAGATAAGACTTGCCGTTCGGCAACGTCTCCCGGAACTGCCGGACATGGTGCGTTCCGCCGAAACCGTCCGGCTCGACATAGTCCGCCACCCTCACCTTGGGAACGGCCTTGCCGTTTACGTACAGGACGCCATCGATCATCTGGATGTGATCGCCGGGAACGCCGATCAGGCGCTTGATGAAATCCTTCATGTAGTCGGGCGAATTCCGGTTCGGCATCTTGAACACGACGACGTCGCCGGGCGTCGGCTCCGAGGCGAAGACCCGGCCGGAAAAAGGCGCGAGACTGAACGGGAACGAGTGCCGGCTGTAGCCGTAGGCGTATTTCTCGACGAACAGATAGTCGCCGACCAGCAGCGTCGCTTCCATCGACTCCGATGGAATGTTGAAGGGCTGGAACAGGAAGGTGCGGATCACAAACGCGATCAGCAACGCGTAGGCGACGGTCTTCACCGTCTCCACCCACGACTCGCCCTCTTTTTCCTTCGACGCGGGCAGTGCCGCGTCCTTCTTTGCGTCGCTCACATTGAGATCGTCTGACATGTCCGGCTCTTTAGACGGGGCGAATGGGGCAAGGTCAAGGCGCGCAACGCATAATGCTTAAGTCGCGACGGGGATTGCGGAAATGATCACGACGGCCTGCGCCAGCGGAAAGTCGTCCGTGATCGTCAGATCGATCTGCGGACGGTGACCGGGCGGCGTTATCTCCTCCAACCGTTTCAGGGCGCCGCCCGTCAGCGTCATGCTCGGCTTTCCGCCGGCGAGATTGACGACGCCCATGTCGCGCCAGAACACGCCTCGGCGGAGGCCGGTTCCGAGGGCCTTGGAGCAGGCTTCCTTCGCGGCAAAGCGCTTGGCGTAGGACGCGGCGCGCTGCGCCCTGCCGTCCGACTTCGCGCGCTCCACCGTCGTGAAGATCCGGTTCAGGAACCGGTCGCCGAAGCGCTCAATGCTCTTGTCGACCCTTCGGATGTCGATCAGGTCGGAACCCAGTCCGATGATCATGGCGATGTACCGTCCGACGCGCCGTCTCGAGCCCGCAGCGACATCATTTGGCCGCCATGCGGTCGATGCCGCGCGCTTCATCCATCAGCGCCCGCATCCGGCGAACCGAATTTTCGAGCCCGACGAAGATCGCTTCGCCGATCAGGAAGTGTCCGATATTGAGCTCCCGGACTTCCGGAATTGCCGCGATGGCTTTGACGTTGTCGTAGGTCAGGCCGTGCCCGGCATGCACCTCGAGGCCGAGCCGTCCCGCCGCCGCGGCGCTTTTTCGTGCCGCCTCGAGATGTCGCGCAACCGCCGCGGCGTCGTTCGCCAACACGGCCTCGCAATAAGCGCCGGTGCAGAGTTCGACGACCGGAGACCGAAGCGCCTTAGCGGCCTCGATTTGTCGCACATCCGGATCGATGAAGAGCGAGACGCGGATGCCGGCGTCGCTGAGACGTTCCACCATCGGCGCCAGATGGTTGTGCTGGCGCGCCGCGTCGATGCCGCCTTCCGTGGTGCGTTCCTCGCGCTTCTCAGGGACGAGACAAACCGCATGCGGCCTGGTGCGCAGCGCAATCTCCAACATCTCCTGCGTCGCAGCCATTTCGAGGTTCAGCGGAATGCCGAGCTCACGAGACAGCTTCTCGATGTCGGCGTCGCCGATGTGCCGGCGGTCTTCGCGCAGATGCGCCGTGATGCTGTCGGCCCCCGCCTGCGCTGCGATCAAAGCGGCGCGCAGCGGATCGGGATAGGGCGCACCGCGTGCCTCGCGCACGGTCGCGACATGATCGATGTTCACGCCAAGACGCAGGGCCTTCATGGCGATCTCCCGCTTCGCCTCGAGCTCGGACTATCCGGGACGAAGCAAACCGCGGCAATGTTCGATCGCAGACTGCCAGTCATGAGGCTATTGCAATCCCCGGCTTCCCGGCTTCACCGCGGGCACGTTGCGGAGATGCGGCGGTAGCTTGTCGGCCTCCCAGGCCGGAACCTTGAGCGTGGCAAGCGCGACGAGCTTGACGCCGACCTTGGCCTTGCCGCCGGACCGGTCGATCAGGCAGGCCGCGGCGATGGGTTTGCCGCCCGCCGCCTTGATCGCCTCGATGCATTCGCGCGACGAGACTCCGGTCGAAATGATGTCCTCGACCATGAGAACCGGCTGGTTCCTGGTGAGCTTGAAATTGCGGCGGAGCTGGAACTTTCCCTCCACCCGCTCCACATACATCGCCGGCAGGCCGAGCTGGCGACCCATCTCGTACCCGGGCACGATCCCGCCGACCGCCGGCGAGATGATTGCGGTGAACTCCTGCTTGACCTCGTCGCGCACCTTCTGCGCAAGCGCCTTGCAGAGTTTCGCCGTGCGTTTGGCATCCTGGAAGACGAGTGCCTTTTGCAGGAACATGTCCGCGTGCAACCCGGATGACAGGATGAAGTGGCCCTCGAGCAGTGCGCCGGCCTTCTTGAATTCGTTTAGAACCTGTTCGTTCGTCATATCCCGCCTCGCTCGTCCCGCAGGACGAAGCCCCCGCTCACGCCGAGCTTGTCGACGCGTCGCGCACGCGGTCGACCGATTCGACCGCCGCGTTCACGCGTAGCGCGCCCAGAATGTTCTGCAAGTGGGCAAGATCGCGCACTTCGATATCGACGTTGAATTCGAAGAACAGCGGGTTCCGGCTGGTCACTTTCATGTTGAAGATGTTGCCGCCATTGTTGGCGATCACGTTCATCACGGCCGCGAGCGAGCCGGGCGCGTTCTTCACCCGGACCAGCACGCGGGCGATGGACGGCCCGCCTTCCGCCGCGTGCAGGCCCCAGGTGACGTCGAGCCAGTCGCCCATACCTGTCTGCGCCTTCTCGAGCTCGGCGCAGTCGATGGTGTGGATGACCGCGCCCTCTCCCGGGACCATCAGCCCGACAATCCGGTCGCCCGGCAGCGGGTGGCAGCACTGGCCGAGGCGATAGGATATCCCCTCGGTCAAGCCGCGAATCGAAATGGGCTTCTTGGCCTTGGGCTCGGCGAACGCGGCCTTCTTGCGCTTCTCGGGGTCCTTTTTGAGCTCCGGGAACACGGCCTCCAGCACTTCGTTGCCGCGCAGCGCACCGCGACCCACTTCGGCGAAGACGTCTTCCGCCTTGGAGAGATGCAGTTTCTTGGCGACTTCGCCGACCGCCTTGTCGGTCAGTTCCGCGCCCTCATCGGAAAAGACCTTCTTCAGGATGTTGCGGCCGAACTTCACATGCTCGCCGCGCTGCGCGTGCCGCAGGAAGCGGCGGATTTCGGCGCGGGCGCGGCCCGTGACGACGAACTGCTCCCACAGGGGCGACGGCGTCTGTTCCTTGGTGCGGATGATCTCGACCTGATCTCCGTTGCGCAGCGGCGTATGCAACGGAACGTGCGCGCCGTTCACCTTCGCGCCGACGGTCGAATTGCCGATGTCGGTATGCAGCGTGTAGGCGAAATCGATCGGCGTCGCGCCGCGCGGCAAGGCGATCAGATCGCCCTTGGGCGTGAAGCAGAACACCTGGTCCTGATACATGTTGAGACGGGAGTTCTCGAGAAACTCCTCGGCCGTATCGTCGCGCTCGAGCAAATCCACCATCTCGCGCAGCCAGCCATAGGCGCGATCCTCACCCTCGCCTTCCGAGCCGGTGCGCTCGCGATAGCGCCAGTGCGCGGCGACGCCGCGCTCGGCGACGTCGTGCATCGCGTGCGTCCGGATCTGGACTTCGACACGCTGCTTTTCCGGACCGATCACCGTCGTATGGATCGATCGGTATCCGTTCGTCTTCGGCGTCGAGATGAAATCCTTGAACCGCGACGGCACCATCTGCCAGTTCTGGTGCAGCACGCCGAGCGCGCGATAACAGTCATCCTCGTTCTTCACGATGACGCGGAAGCCGAAAATGTCGGACAGCGCTTCAAAGTTGAGCTGTTTGTCCTTCAGCTTGCGCCAGATCGAGAACGGGCGCTTGGCGCGGCCGTACACCCAGGCGTCGATACCGTGCTCGGCAAGCTTGCGCTTGATCTGGTCGGCGATGCGCCCGATGCGGTCGCCGGAGGCATCGTCGAGGCGCGCGAGGCGCGTCACGATCGAGTTGCGCGCGTCCGGGTTCAGTTCGGCGAAGGCGAGGTCTTCGAGTTCCTCACGCATGTTCTGCATGCCGATGCGGCCCGCCAGCGGGGCGTAGATGTCCTGGGTCTCCTGCGCGATGCGACGGCGCTTCTCGGCGTCCTCAATGAAGTGCAGCGTGCGCATGTTGTGCAGCCGGTCGGCCAGCTTCACGAGCAGGACGCGGATGTCGTTGGTGATCGCGAGCATCAGCTTGCGGAAATTTTCCGCCTGCTTGGTGCGCTCGGAGAAAAGCTCCAATTGGGACAGCTTGGTCACGCCGTCGACCAGATTGGCGATCTCCTCGCCGAAATTCGTCTTGATGTCGTCGTAGGTGGCGAGCGTGTCCTCGATCGTATCGTGCAGCAGCGCGGTGACGATCGTCGCCACGTCGAGCTTGAGGTCCGTCAGGATGGCCGCGACTTCGAGCGGATGAGCGAAGTAGGGATCGCCCGAGGCGCGGAACTGCTTGCCGTGCGCCTTCATGGCGTAGACATAGGCCTTGTTCAGCAGCGCCTCGTCCGCGTCGGGATCGTAGGCCTTCACCCGGTCGACCAGCTCGGTCTGGCGCATCAGCCGGCGCCGAGTCGGACCTTTCGCCGCCGGCGCGACCGCGGGAGCAGGCTCCGCCTGTCCTGCGGCTCTCGTCTCTGGCGAAACCGGTGCGCTCATAAGGTCAATATATAGGAAGACTTGCCAAAATCGGATTGCCGATATCGTCCCAAAACGGCAAAAGGCGGCGCTTTTGGCGCCGCCTTGCCTGATTTCTCGCTGCGGAAAGGACTACTCCTCGTAATCCGCCTCCGGCTCGGGCTGCGGTTCCGCGCGCCGCTGGGCTTCGGTCGTCAACGCCCGCAGCAATTCCTCCTCCGTCACCTGACGGAAGGCGCTGTCCTCGCGGGCATCGTCCGAATCCGGACGCGCCTCTTCGGGCTCGTCGACTTCGGCGTGTTTCTGCAGGCTCTTGATGTACTCTTCCTTGGCCTCATCGGGCTTCAATTCCTTGGACGCGATCTCGCGCAGCGCCACGACGGGGTTCTTGTCGCGATCGCGCTCGACCATCGGCTCCGACCCGCCGGAGAGCTGGCGGGCCCGAAAACCGGCCAGGAGCACCAGATCGAAGCGGTTGGGAATCTTGTCGACGCAGTCTTCAACGGTAACGCGTGCCATGGAATTCCTTATATTTCAAAGTCTTAACGGCGACGACGCAAGACGCCGGGTGACGACCGCTAAGAAGGCGGCGGACGTTATACGAGGCCCGAGGGCGGTACAAGCCTGTGCGGACCGGGGCTACGGCGTCTCTTTGGCGGCGATCTGGGCCGCGCGGTGCTGTTCGAGCAGCGGCCGGGTCCGCACCCACATATGATAGGCGCTCGCCAGACCGCGCGCCGCCACGAACAGCAGCGCCGCATCGGTGGCGCCGGCGATTGCGTGGTGCGCCGGTAGCGCACCCCCCGCGCCCTTCATCACATAGTCCGCCAGCGAGCGCGCGATGAACGCCCCCGCCGTCATCGCGGTGCCCCAGAAACTGGGCTGGCTCATGATCGTGCCCGTCTTGTCGTCCAGCGTCAGTTCGACGTGTCGGGCCGAAAACCAGCCCAACACCGCTCCCGCCGGTGCCGCGGCGAAATACATCGCGATCGCGAGAACGTTCTTGGGCGCGTGGCCATAGAGCGAGAGCAGCGCCATGACCGCGACGATGGCGGGAAACCGGAACAGCGAATTGAGTTTCACGCGCCGCGGCTTTGAGCCTCGCCGGATGATCAGCCAGACGACCAGCAGGGTCGGCAGCAGGGAACCGAAGGTCGGAATGAAGTACGTCAAGGATAAGCCCCAGTCTTAGTCCGTCATGTTCGCCGTTCGCGCGGCGCGGCTCAAGCTTCCAGACGCGTGATTTGACGTTCATTTGGCGGCAGCGCCTCGATCAGTTCGGCGAGCGATGCCTTCGTCGCGGGATGCCGCCACAGGGGCGCGATGTCCGCGAGCGGGATGAGGACAAAAGAGCGCTCGCCGAGCCTTGGATGCGGCAGGACAGGCGGGCCCTCCTCGATACGCCCGTCATAGTCGAGAAGATCGAGGTCCAACGTTCGTGGCGCATTCTTTTTCGTACGTTGACGCCCGAAACTTTCCTCAGTCGCGTGCAGCAGAGTCATGAGTTCGGGCGGCGAAAGTCCGGTTTCAATTCTGGCGACGGCATTCACAAACGGCGGATCGCCGGGATCCGGCCAAGCGGGCGTCGCGTAAAAAGATGAAATCGCGGCAATGCGAATGCCCTGCTCGCGCAACGCCGTTAACGCTGCATTCAACGTATCGCGCGGCATTCCCGCGCGCGATGGAATATTAGCGCCCAGCGCGATCACAATCATATGTGCGCATCTCTCTTGAACAGGCGGCGCGAAGGATTAGAACAAAAGACGGCGTGCGGGGGACGTTGACCGCTTCTGCCTTCTTGTTGATGGGAGTTCATCATGTTGTTCTATCCGCAGGAAAAACTGGCGTTGTTCATCGACGGTGCGAACCTCTACGGCGCCGCGAAGGGACTTCAGTTCGATATCGACTACAAGCGATTGCTGGAACTGTTCGCGCGCAAGGGCATACTCGTGCGCGCCTTCTACTATACAGCGGTTGCCGAGGACCAGGAATTCTCGCCGCTCCGGCCACTCGTGGACTGGCTGGACTACAACGGCTTCTCGGTCGTCACCAAGCCGCTCAAGGAGTTCACCGACGCGCAGGGCCGGCGCCGCGTGAAGGGCAATATGGACATCGAGCTCGCCATCGACGTCATGGAGATGGCCGAACAGGTCGACCACATCGTGATCTTCTCGGGCGACGGCGACTTCCGTCGGCTGGTCGAAGCCGCTCAGCGCAAGGGACGCCGCGTGAGCGTCGTCTCGACCATCCGCACGCAACCGCCGATGGTGGCGGACGAGCTACGCCGCCAGGCCGACAATTTTATCGAACTGGACGAACTGAAGGCCCAGATCGCGCGCGAAGGCGGTCCCCGGACCACGGCTGCGGCGCCTGCTCCGCATTACGCCCAGTCTGCCTAGGCCGGACTTGAATTTTCGTCCCCGTTATGGGGAGGTCGGCGCATGAGCCCCTCCGCCGAGCCGCTGAAGAATTGTGCGCTCTGCCCGCGCCTGGCCGCGTTCCGGCGGGAAAATCGCAAGCAGTTCGCCGACTATTTCAACAATCCGGTTCCGACGTTCGGCACGCCGTCGGCGCGGCTTCTGATCGTCGGCCTCGCTCCCGGCCTGCACGGCGCCAACCGCACCGGCCGCCCGTTCACCGGCGATTACGCGGGCGACCTCTTGTACGCCACCTTACTCAAGCACGGCCTGGCAAGGGGCCGGTATCAGGAGCGCGCCGACGACGGTCTCGATTTGGTCGACTGCGCGATCAGCAATGCGGTGCGCTGCGCTCCGCCGCAAAACAAGCCGACGCCCGAGGAGATCCGGACCTGTCGACCCTTCCTCGCGGGCCTGATCGGCAGCATGCCGCGTCTGCATGCGATCCTCGCCTTAGGCAAGATCGCGCATGACAGCGTCTGCGACACGCTGGGCGCGAAGAAGTCGGCGCACGCGTTCAGGCACGGAGGCGCTCACCAGATCGGCAAGATCGCGTTGATCTCGAGCTATCATTGCTCGCGCTACAACACCAACACCGGTGTTCTCACCACGGAGATGTTCGATGCCGTCGTGAAGCAGGCGAAGATCGCCGCGATGCCTCAGCTGTAGCGCTCTTCCTTCCAGGGATCGCCTTCATTGTGGTATCCGCGAACCTCCCAGAAGCCGGGGTGATCTTCGGCGTGGAACACGATGCGCGTGACCCACTTCGCGCTCTTCCAGAAATACCAGTCCGGCACGACGACCCGGACAGGTCCGCCATGTTCGCGCGGGATCGGCTTTCCCTCCCAGCTATGCGCGAGCAGCACATTGCCGTCGGCGAATGCCGATGCCTTCACGTTGGTGGTGTAGCCGTCATAAGAGTGGAAAACGATATGCCCGGCCCCGGACTTGGGCTTCACCAGGTCCAGAAGCGTCTTCGACGACACGCCGCGCCAGTGATTGTCGTATCGGCTCCACGAGGTGACGCAATGGATGTCGCTGACGAAATCGTCCTGCGGCAGCGCGTTGAACTGCTCCCAAGTCAGCGCGACGGGATTCTCGACGAGGCCCATCACCTGGAGCCGCCAGTTCTCGAGCTTCACGTCGGGCTGGACGCCGAGATCGAGCACCGGCCAATTCTTGACCTCTTTTTGTCCCGGCGGCAGGCGATTCACGTGGCCCATGTCCGGGCGGCCCGTGATCAGGCGCCCTTCTGCCGCCCAAGCCTGCTTGGAGCGGATGAGCTTGTCTTTGATCTTGCCGATCAGGTTGGGGTCTTCGTCAGTCATGGCCACTCCCGGTCGGCACTTCTGTAAAGACATATTCGTATGCGGAACAAAAAGGTTTCAACAACATAATTGTTCGTCGATTTTCGGCACTTCTGTGTCCCCCTCCCCCGCACGCAGCGCCAGCGTTCGCAATACGGCGATGGCGTGCATGCAATTGTGGGGATTTAGCCGAAATGGTGATTTGACCGACTCGGTTCAAGAGACGCGCGGGCAATACGTCGTCGCTTTACTGGAAAAGTTTCTACGATCAGGTGGCGCTCAGCGTTGCCGCGACGTTGTCGGCGTCCCGCGTCTTTCGTAAGCGCAAGACCTCGAGATGTGCGTACGCCGGATCGGCGGTCAGCGCCTCGTACTGTTTACGCCGGCGCGAAAACGTGTCCCACGCCCAGCGGATCGGATGGTCCTTCTCGAGCCACTTCGCGAACGTCTCGACATTGCCGGTTCCCGGCCAGAGTTCCTCGCGCGTCATCGCACGCACGAGCGATCGCCAGATCACGCGGCGCATGACGACGCTTCTGGAATAGTCCAGCCAGACGAGATGGGTCGCGCGGCCGAGGATGATCGGGCCGACCGCAGACCCGTAATTGCCGTCGGTCACCCAACGCTCGACCGCGAGCGCTTCGCCGACGCGGCGCTTGAACTCGGTCGGATCGTGGGTGTTGAGGTCGCGCCAACCGGCCTGCCAGCTGATCGCGTCCAAGCTGACATAGGAAAGCGACAAGGCGGAAGCCAGGCGCTTCGCGAGTGTCGTCTTGCCCGACCCCGACGTTCCGACGATGGCGACGCGCATGTAGTTACCCCTTGGCGCGCATGAGGCGCGCCTTGTCGCGCTGCCAGTCGCGGTTCTTTTCGGTCTCGCGCTTGTCGTGGAGCTTCTTGCCCTTGGCGATGCCGAGCTCGATTTTGGCGATGCCCTTGGGATTGAAGTAGAGCTTGAGGGGTATGAGCGTCATGCCCTCGCGCTGCGTCGCCGCGGCGAGCTTGGCCGCTTCGCGCTTGTGTACGAGCAGTTTGCGCATGCGTTTCGGTTCGTGATTGAACCGGCTGGCCTGGGTGTATTCCGGGATGTAGGCGTTCACCAGGAACAGTTCGCCGTCCTTGGCGAAGGCGTAGGACTCGCCGATCGTCGCCTTGCCGGTGCGCAGCGACTTGACCTCCGAACCCGTCAGCATGATGCCGGCCTCCAGCGTGTCGTCGATCGCATAGGCGTAACGCGCCTTGCGGTTGTCGGCGATGATCTTGGTGCCGTCGTCCTTCTTCTTGGCCATGGCGGAAATCTGTGTCCTCATCCTTCGACAAGCTCACGATGAGGAAACTGGATTACCTCATGCTGAGCCTGTCGGAGCATGAGCCTGTCGAAGCATGAGCCGTTCGAAGCGACGGAGTTCTAAGGCTTGATCCCGGCCGACGCCAGTGCGGCGCGAATGGTGGCGCGCGCGGGTTCGGTCGCGGGCACGAGGGGCAGCCGGACTTCGTCCCGGCAAATGCCGAGAAGAGAGGCCGCGAACTTCACGGGCGCCGGGCTCGGCTCGATGAACATGGCATCGTGAACCGGCATCAGCCGGTCCTGCAGCGTCAGTGCGGTCTGGAAATCGCCTTTCATGCAGGCATTCTGGAAATCCGCGCAGAGCCGGGGCGCGATGTTCGCCGTGACCGAGATGCAGCCATGACCGCCGTGGGCCATGTAGCCGAGCGCTGTGCCGTCCTCGCCCGAAATCAGCCGCCAGTTCTTGCCGCAGGCCGCGCGCTCCCGCGTCGGGCGCATCAGATTGGCCGTCGCGTCCTTAACGCCGATGATGTTCGCGATCCGGGAAAGCCGCGCCATCGTCTCGACGGAAATGTC
This sequence comes from Rhizomicrobium sp., assembly GCA_035499335.1. Lineage (GTDB taxonomy): Bacteria > Pseudomonadota > Alphaproteobacteria > Micropepsales > Micropepsaceae > Rhizomicrobium. Next base: position 19,863 of record DATJZB010000062.1, read on the forward strand.
GACGATGGCCCGGCCGGGAATGTTGTAGAGCAGGATCGGGATGTCGACCGCTTCGGCGACGGCCGCGAAATGGCGGTACAGACCCTCTTGCGACGGCCGGTTGTAGTAGCCGGTCACGGAGAGCACCGCGTCGGCGCCGACCTTCTTGGCGTGGCGGCTGAGCATGATGGCTTCCGATGTCGAGTTGGAACCCGCCCCGGCGATCACGGGCACGCGTCCGTTCGCTTCGTCGACGCAGATCTCGACGACCCGCATATGTTCCTCGTGGCTCAACGTCGGCGACTCGCCGGTAGTGCCGCAGGGAACGAGACCGTGGCTGCCCTGCTCGATCTGCCAGGCGACGAGGCTGCGGAACGCGCGCTCGTCGACCTTGCCGTCCTGCATGGGTGTTATGAGTGCGGGAATTGATCCTTTGATACTCTCGCGCGCGAACGCCATTATCGGCCTGCTCTTGTCCAGTGCTGGCGCAAACTACAGGGCCGGGCGCGGGTGCGGCAAGGCGGCGAAGAGGAAGGACACACATGCCGTTGGAGATGAGATCGATCTGCGAACGCTGCGAAACGGCTCTCGCCGAGGACAGCCCCAAGGCGCGCATATGTTCCTACGAATGCACTTTCTGCACCGACTGCGCCGACGCGATGCAGGGACGCTGCCCGAACTGCGGCGGCGAACTTGTGCCGCGGCCACGCCGCATGAAGAAGGCGCAATAGGCGGGACGACGCCTCGACTTCGCCACATCGCTGTGGCGGAAATGACCGCATCCGATTCGCCCGAGCACTTCGCCCCATGAAATTTCGCCGCGCCGCCGTCCTGCTGCTCGGAACCTCGGTAGCCGCGCTCGCGACCTATGCGCAGACCACGCTGCCGAATGGCCTGACCCAGCTCGGCAACGTCATCATGATGCAGCCGGTCCCGGACGGTTCGACGGACAACGGCCTTCCCGTCGACCATGAGCGGCGCCCGAGCGCCGTGCACGTCCTGAGCGCCGGCGATCACGACCTCTACTCCCGGGCCTTCGATGCCGCCGACCGCGGGGACTGGACCGCCGCACGCGCGCTGGCGGCGCAGGGCCACGATGCGATCGCGACCCGCCTGATCACCTGGCGCTATGTGCTGGACAAGAACAGCGGCGCCACGTTCGCGGATGTCGACGGGTTCCTGCGAAACAATCCGGACTGGCCGCTTCGCGACACGATTTTCGCCCGCGCGGAGGTGGCGATGGACCCGGCCATGTCTCCGGCGGCCGTGGAGGCGTGGTTCGCCGGCCGCTCGCCCGTCACGGGAATCGGGATGATCCGCCTGGGCGATGCGATGATCGCAACTGGCCGGCTCGATGCCGGGCGCGAGCTGGTCGAGCGCGGCTGGATCAGCGGCAATTTCCAGCCGGACCAGGAACTCGCCATCGTACGCAAGGACGGCGGCCTGCTCTCGCCCGACATCGACCGGGAAAGGCTGAGCAATCTCATCTCGCTCGACGACGCGACCGCGGCGCGCCGCGAACTCTCCCGCGTCACGGACGACGTCCAGAAGCTCGGGGAGGCCAGACTTGCCTTTCGCACGAGCCGCGCGGCCGGGGAAAAGCTGGTCGCCCGTCTGCCGGCGTCGGTGGCGTCCGACCCGGAGCTCCTGTTCGACCGCGCGCGGGCGGCGAGGCGCGCCAACGATTTCGAGGCGGCGGCGATCTTCCTCGGCCGCGGCACGCTCAGGAATTTCATCCAGGCGCACCCCGCGCGCTGGTGGGTAGAGGCCAACCTCGTGGCGCGCGGCCTGATCCAGAACGGCGACTATCGCAGCGCCTACGGCGTGGTCTCGGACACGGGCCTCGTGAACGGGAGCGAGTTTTCCGAATCCGAATTCATGGCGGGCTGGGTCGCGCTCCGCTTCCTGAAGTCTCCGGCACAAGCGCTCAAACACTTCGCGCGCCTCGAATCCGGCGTATCGCGGCCCATCAGCCTGGCGCGCGCCGAATATTGGAAAGGTCGCTGCTACGAGGCCATGGGCGATTTCGCGAGTGCCATCGCGCAATACAAGCTCGCCGCGCGAGCGCCGGAGACGTTCTACGGCCAGGTCGCTCTCGCGCGCGTCGATCCGGCGCCGGTGCTGCATGTGAACGACCTGCAGGCGGATGCCGACGACGTGAAGCCCGAATTCGACAAGGACGAACTCGTCCGGGCCGTCCGCGTTCTCGCCGATCTGGGGCAGGAAAACATTTTGCGCGTCTTCGCGCTTCGCGATCAGGAACTGCATCCCGACATCAAGCGCGTCAAAATCCTGGCCCAGACGATGGTCGATCTGGGTTTCCGCGAGATCGCCGTCCGCATCGGAAAGACCGCGAGCTATGCCGGCATGCCGATGCTGACCTTTACCCATCCGGTCATTCCGCTGCCGCCCTACACGGTCGCCGGTACCGCGCCCGATCCCGCTCTCGTGCTGGGGTTGATCCGGCAGGAAACGGAGTTCGACCCGGATTCCGTGAGCCGTGCCGGCGCCCGCGGCCTGATGCAGCTCATGCCCGCTTCGGCGCGGGCCGATGCGGTGCGCGCCGGCCTCGCCTGGCGGCCGAACGACCTTACCGCCGATCCGAACTACAACATCCAGCTCGGCATGGCCGAGTTCCAGTCCTATGTGAACGGCTGGGACGGCTCTCTGGTGCTGGCGATCGCGTCCTACAATGCCGGGCCGGGCAATGTGAAAAGGTGGCTGGCCGCGAACGGGGATCCAAGAAACCCTGCGACCGACCCGATCGACTGGATCGAGCTCATCCCGTTCAACGAGACGCGAAATTACGTGATGCGGGTGCTTGAAAATACGCAGATTTATCGGAACAGACTCGCCGGGCGCGATCAGCCGCTCCGCATCCTTGCCAATCTGTATGCGCCGCTCGCGCCGGCGGCAAAGCCGCTGTCGCCATACCCGCCCTAGCGGCGGCGGGCATTTCGGTTCAGGCCGCCCGGAAGATCGAGAGCCATTCGCGCGCCAGGCGCTGGGCCTCGGCGATCTGCGACGTGTTCATTTCCTTGGCGATCGAGGCGCGCCAGGACTTTGCCTCGTCCACACCCTTCATCGCCGCCAGGTTGAACCATTTGTGCGCCGCCACGAAATCGACCCCCACACCTTGGCCGGTGGAATAGGCCAGACCCAGATTGTACAGGGCATCTGGACGCCCCTGTCTGGCGTCTACTTCAAACTGCGCCAGTGCATCGACATCTATGCACGCCATAACACTCCCCTCGACTCTGCGCGACGGACCAGGCCGCGACGTGGGAGCAATCGTTGCGTCGAAGAAGCTAAAGCAGGGTTAATGCCATTAACCGTGATTTTCACACATTGTTAACGGACCGGCGCCGGCCGCGGGTGTCGTCCGTGTACGGACGGAGTTCGCGAGAGGCGGCGTAAAAAAAACCGCGCCGAAGCGCGGTTTGAAAAGTCTCTTTTTCCTGCGGGCTGGGCCGCGACCATGGGATCCTGAAAGGTTCCGGGCCGCGGCCTTAGCCTTCGCAGCCGATGCTCACGAATTTGGCCCGTGAGCGACCGGCAACGTAAGCGTTGACCAGGTCAACGCTCTTTACTTCTTCTTCTTCGCCTTCTTGGCCTTCTTCTTGACTGCCTTCTTCTTTGCCTTCGGCATGAGTGGTAACTCCTCTAACGTTTCGTCCGGGTCGGGCGAATCGACCGCCCCCCAAAACGTGAACAATATGAGTGGGTTGCAATCAGGAATGCAATATCCATGGGGTCTGCGTGAATCCGCACCTTTGCAAATAATTCATCTAAGCCAATAAAATCAGGGCTTAGATTGATCGATCCGTGTACGGACCTTTCGGGTCGGAAAAATCGCGTGTCAAGCCCGAAAATGCAAAATTGTGCGAATCACCCCTCTTCGGGCAAACCGAGTCGCGTCTTGAGCAGCGCGTTGACGACACCCGGATTGGCTTTTCCGCCGGTCGCTTTCATCACCTGACCGACGAACCACGAAGCCATTTTCGGTTTCGCCTTCACCTCTTCGACCTTGTCGGGATTCGCCGCGATCACGGCATCGATCGCCTTCTCGATCGCCGACGTGTCCGTGACCTGCTTGAGGCCGCGGCTCTCGACGATGACGCGCGGGTCACCGCCTTCGTTCCAGACGATGTCGAGAAGGTCCTTGGCGATCTTTCCGGAGATCGTGTTGTTGGCGACCATAGCGATGATCGCGGCATTTGCCTTCGCCGATACCGGACCGTCGGTGACCGACACGCCGGCCTTGTTGAGGCGGCCGAAATATTCGTTGTTCAGCCAGTTTGCAGCGGCCTTTGGCTCGGCCCCCGCCGCCACCATCTCCTCGAAATAATCCGCGTTCTCCTTCTCCGCCACGAGCACAGAGGCGTCGTAGGCGGAAAGCCCGGCCTTGATCAGCCGCGCCTTCTTCTCATCGGGAAGTTCGGGGAGCGATGCCTGGATTTCACGCACCCAGGCTTCGTCGAGCACCAGCGGCAGCAGGTCGGGATCGGGGAAGTACCTGTAATCATGCGCTTCTTCCTTCGAACGCATCGAGCGGGTCTCGCCGGCGCGCGAATCGAACAGGCGCGTTTCCTGCTTCACCGTCCCGCCGTCCTCGATCAGGTCGACCTGACGGCGCGCTTCGAATTCAACCGCCTGCGCGATGAAGCGTATCGAATTGACGTTCTTGATCTCGCAGCGCGTGCCGAGATGGCGGAAGTCCCCGGTCTCACGGAACCTGTCATAGCCGCCGGCGCGGCACACAGAAACATTGACGTCGGCGCGCATGGAACCTTCGTCCATATTGCCGTCGCAGGTGCCGAGATAGCGCACGATCGCGCGCAGCTTTCGCAGAAACGCCGCCGCTTCTTCCGACGAACGCATGTGCGGCTTGGAGACGATCTCCATCAGCGCGACGCCGGCGCGGTTGAGATCGACGTACGAGTGGTCGGGATGCTGGTCGTGCAGGGTCTTGGCGGCGTCCTGCTCCATGTGCAGCCGCTCGATGCCGACGCGGATGGTCTCGCCGTCCTTCATGTCGAGCAGGATCTCGCCCTCGCCGACGATCGGGCTTTTGTACTGGCTGATCTGATAGCCGGCCGGCAGGTCGGGATAGAAATAGTTCTTCCGGTCGAACACGCTCGTCAGGTTGATCTTCGCCTTGAGACCAAGGCCGGTACGCACTGCCTGCTCGACACATTTCCTGTTGATAACCGGCAGCATGCCCGGGAGGGCCGCATCGACGTACGAAACCTGCGTGTTTTGTTCCGCGCCGAACAGGGTCGAGGCACCGGAAAACAGCTTGGATTCCGAGAGAATCTGGGCATGGACCTCCATGCCGATGACGATTTCCCACTCCCCGGTCGATCCTTTGAGGAGCCGCGCAGAACGTTTCTCGTCTACGCTCATGCTGCCCTCCACCACTGCGTCGGCTTCGCGCTGAAGGCGGACGCGGTTTCGATTGCACGCGCCGCCCGCAGGATGGTGGCCTCATCGAACGCCTTGCCGACGAACTGAAGTCCGAGCGGTAGTCCGCTGGCGGTCAGCCCGGCGGGAACGGAAATGCCCGGCAGCCCGGCGAGGTTCACGGTCACAGTGAAGACGTCGTTCAGGTACATCGACACCGGATCGGCGGTCTTCTCGCCGACGCCGAAGGCGGGTCCCGGCGTGGCGGGCGTCAGCAGCACGTCGCAGGTCTTGAAGGCTTCGGCGAAATCCCGCGAAATCAGCGTCCGCAATTTCTGCGCCCGCGCGTAATAGGCATCGTAGTAGCCGGACGAAAGCACGTAGGTGCCGATCAGGATACGGCGCTGGACCTCCTTGCCGAACCCTTCGGCCCTGCTCTTTTCATACAGGTCCGTGATGTCGGCCGCGCCCGCCGCCCGATGGCCGTAGCGGACCCCGTCATAGCGGGCGAGGTTCGAGGACGCCTCCGCCGGCGCGACAATATAATATGTGGGCAGCGCGTATTTGGTGTGCGGGAGCGAAACCTCGACGATCTCGGCGCCTTGCGCCTGCAGCCATTCCGCACCCTTGGTCCAGAGCGCATTGATTTCCGGCGGCACGCCGTCGATCCGGTATTCCTTGGGAATGCCGACCCGAAGTCCCTTCACGCCCGCCTCGAGCTGTGCCTCGTAATCGGGGACGGGGCGGTCGACCGAGGTCGAATCCTTGGGATCGACGCTCGCCATGTGAGTAAGGAGAATCGCGGAGTCGCGCACCGTCCGGGTCATCGGACCGGCCTGGTCGAGTGACGATGCGAAGGCGACGATGCCCCAGCGCGAGCAGCGGCCGTAGGTCGGTTTGAGGCCGACCGTCCCGGTCACGGCCGCCGGCTGGCGGATCGATCCGCCCGTGTCGGTACCTGTCGCCGCCAGACAGAGATTGCCCGATACCGCCGCTGCCGATCCGCCGGACGATCCGCCGGGAACGAGGTTGGCGTTCGAGTTGCGTGCGCGCCATGGATTGAAGACGGGGCCGAAGTGGCTGGTTTCATTCGACGAGCCCATGGCGAACTCGTCCATGTTGGTCTTGCCCAGCATGACCGCCCCGGCGTCCCACAAATTCTGGGAAACGGTCGACTCATAGGGCGGAACGAAGTTCGAGAGGATCCTGCTTCCCGCCGTCGTTTTGACGCCCTTGGTGCAGAACAGGTCCTTGATGGCGAGCGGCAGACCCTCTAGAGGACGCGCCTCGCCATGCGCGATGCGCACGTCGGAAGCGACCGCCATCTCGAGCGCCTTCTCCGGCGTTTCGGTCACGAACGCGTTGAGCGGCCGTGCATCGGCGACGGCCTTGACGAAGGCGGTCGTCAGTTCCCTGGACGACACTTTCTTCTTGCGGACCGCGTCGCGCGCGTCGGCCAGCGTGAAGTCGGTCAGATTGCTCGGCAGCGTCATTATTCGACCACCTTCGGGACGACGAAAAAATGATCCTCGCCGTCCGGCGCATTGGCCATCAATTCGTTCGCATTGCCGCCGTCGGTAACGACGTCGTCGCGCATCTTGAGGCGCTGTTCCACGACGCTGGTCATCGGCGGCACCCCGTCGACGTTCACCTCGTCGAGTTGCTGCACCCAGGTGAATATGCCGTTCAGCTCGTCGACCATGGGGGCGACGCGCGCCTCGTCGAGGGCGATCCGGCTGAGTTTCGCAATGCGTCGAACGGTGTCCTTGTCGACGGACATGGGGCGGCCTATAGGCTGAGAAATCAAAGGTCTTGCTAGCAATCGGGGGCCACGCTGGCAAGCGATGCAACGACGCCCCGGCGAGGTAGGCCCATGTCGCTCGGCATTACCGGCATCGATCACGTCCAGATTACCGTTCCGCGGGCTCTGGAAGCGCAGTGCCTCAAATTTTACCGCGAGGTATTCGCCTTTCCGGAAGTCGTGAAACCGGTCGAGCTCCAGGCGCGCGGCGGCGCCTGGTTCCAGATAGGTGCGCTCCAGATGCATATCGGGGTTGACCCCGAAGGCAGCCCGAAGAGCAAGCGCCACATCTGCTTCCTGACCGTAGATCTCGCCAAGGCCAAGGCCGCTGTGCTCGCGCGCGGAATTGCCATCGAGGAAGAAAGCGTCGCAGAGGGACTGTCGCGCTTCTTCATCCGCGATCCGGCGGGCAACCGTATCGAGATCGGTCACCGGTGAACCGGCCTTGAGCATCGTCGACATCGTGGGGCTGAAGTCCGCGCTGGCACCCGGCGTTCGCCTGCTCGGGCTCGACCTCGGCGAGAAGACGATCGGCCTCGCGCTTTCCGACACGCGTCTGACCATCGCCACGCCGATGGAGACCCTGAAGCGCGGAAAATTCGCCGCGGACGCCGCCAAGCTCGGCGCGATCGTCGCGGGCCAAAATGTGGGCGGGCTGGTCGTCGGGCTGCCGCTCAACATGGACGGATCGGACGGACCGTCGGCGCAGTCGGCCAGAGCCTTCGCGCGCAATTTCGCGGCCCGGTCGCCCCTGCCGATCCTGTTGTGGGACGAGCGGCTTTCCACGGCGGCGGTGACGCGAACGCTTCTCGAAGCCGATGCCTCCCGCAGACGCCGCGCCCAGGTCGTGGACAAGATGGCGGCGGGCTACATCCTGCAAGGCGTTCTCGACCGGCTGCGCCTTTCGACCTAATTCACCAATCTCCACAACTATTTCGCGGACTGGCGCGCGACCGCTTGCCCGCGACGGCCCGCTTGCCTATAAGCCAGACTTTGATGACCACGGCCGGCGCCGACACAATCCTCAAATCCAGCCACCTGCTTGGCATTGAAGCGCTTTCGACGGGCGAGATCACCGCCCTGCTGGACCTTGCCGACGCCTATGTCGCGCTCAGCCGCGGCGCCAACAAGAAGACCGACGTCCTCAAAGGCCGCACGCTCATCAACCTCTTCTTCGAAGCGTCGACGCGGACGCAGAGCTCGTTCGAGCTGGCGGGCAAGCGGCTCGGCGCCGACGTACTCAACATGTCGGTCAAGACCTCGTCCGTGTCCAAAGGCGAAACGCTGATCGATACCGCCACGACGCTGAACGCCATGCGGCCCGATATCCTGGTCGTGCGGCACCAGGACTCCGGCGCGGCCGAGCTTCTGTCCCGTAAGCTGGACTGCTGCGTCGTCAATGCCGGCGACGGCAGCCACGAGCATCCGACGCAGGCCCTGCTCGACGCGCTGACGATCCGCCGCCGCGGGCGCAAGTTCGAGGGTCTCGTCGTGGCCATCTGCGGCGACGTGCTGCACAGCCGCGTCGCGCGCTCCAACATCCACCTGCTTCTCAAGATGGGCGCGCGCGTCCGCCTCATTGCGCCGCGCACGCTCCTTCCCGGCGACGCCGACCGCTTCGGCGTCGAGATCTTCCACGACATGCGAAAGGGCCTGGAAGGCGTCGATGTCGTGATGATGCTGCGCCTGCAGCTCGAGCGCATGTCCGGCGCCTTCGTGCCGTCGACGCGCGAATATTTCCGCTTCTACGGTCTCGACGCCGAAAAGCTGAAACGCGCCAAGCCCGGCGCGCTGGTGATGCATCCGGGCCCGATGAACCGGGGCGTCGAGATCGACTCCGCGGTGGCCGACGACATCGAGGTAAGCGTCATCCAGGAGCAGGTCGAAATGGGCGTCGCGATCCGCATGGCGGTGCTCGACGCGCTCTCGCGGGGACTGGCGAAGCAGGGGCGCAACGCGCCATGACCGAGCGCATCGCCTTCCGGAATGCGCGGCTGATCGATCCGGCGAACAATCTCGACGCCAAGGGCGGCCTGCTGGTCGAGAACGGGAAGATCGCGGACGTCGGCCCTCGCCTCTTCAACGACGCCGATACGCACGATCCGGAGATCGTCGACTGCAAGGGCATGATCCTCGCGCCCGGCCTGATCGACATGCGCGTCTTCACGGGCGAGCCGGGCAGCGAGCATCGCGAAACGTTGGAGTCCGCCAGCCTCGCTGCCGCCGCGGGCGGCGTCACAACCATCGTCGTGATGCCCAACACCGACCCGGTGATCGACGAACCTTCTCTGGTCGACTTCATCCGCCGCCGCGCGGCCGCAACCGCCAAGGTTCGCGTCGTCCCGATGGCCGCGCTCACCAAGAACCTCGACGGCGAAGTGATGACCGAGATCGGCCTCCTCACGGAAGCCGGCGCCGTCGCGTTTACCGACGGCGACCGCACCATCTCGAACACGCGCGTGCTGCGCCGCGCGCTCGCCTATGCGTCCACGTTCGGCGCGCTCGTCGTCGGTCATGCCGAGGACCCCGACCTTTCCGAAGGCGCGTCGGTCACCGAAGGCGAATATGCGATGCGGCTCGGCATACCGGCCGCACCCGCCGCGGCGGAGGCAATCATCGTCGAGCGCGACATCCGTCTCGTCGAAATGACCGGCGCGCGCTATCACTTCGGTCAGATCTCCACCCGCGCCTCGCTCGAGGCCATCGCCGCCGCCAAGAAGCGCGGATTGCCGATCACCTGCGGCGTGGCTGCGCACAATCTCGCGCTCAACGAGCTGGATGTCGGCGCCTATTACACCTTCATGAAGGTCAAGCCGCCGCTGCGCTCGGAAGCCGACCGCGCCGCCATGCTCGAGGGCGTCGCGTCCGGCGCGATCGACGCGATCGTCTCCGGACACGATCCGCAGGCCGCCGACACCAAGCGTCAGCCTTTCGCCCAGGCGGCGTTCGGCGCCGTCGGTCTTGAGACCTTGCTGCCGGTCGCACTCGGCCTCCACCATGACGCGCGGGCGGATTTGAGCCTGGTGCTGCGGACGCTGACGGCGGCGCCGGCGAAGATACTGGGGCTGAACGCCGGCACCCTGGCGAAAGGCGCGCCGGCGGATCTCGTCCTGATCGACCCGAACGATCCGTTCACGGTGCGCGAAGGCGATCTGCGTTCGCGGGCGCGCAACACCCCGTTCGAAGGCCGCAACTTCCATGGACGGGCGCAAAAGACCTATGTCGGCGGCGTCTGCGTTTTCGACCGCCGGGCAAAGCGCTAGAGATTCTCCGGCGCGTAGCCGGCGCGGACCCGCTCGTCGATATTCGGCACGACGCTCTCGTCCATGTTCATGACCTCGGCGAAGATTTTTCCGAATGAGACCTTCATCGGTTCGGCCCAGCGGTCCGGCTGCCACAGACTGGCGCGGACGATCGCGCGGGCACAGTGGAAATAAGCCCGCAGGACGTCCACCTTCATGACGAGCTTGGCCGGCTGACCGCGCGCGGCGAAACGCGTGCAGAGATCGTCATCGTCGTGCAGCGCCGCGCGCCCGCTGACGCGTAACGTTTCGCCCGTCCCGGGAAGCAGGAAAATCATTCCGACGTTCGGATTCGACAGGACGTTAATGTGTCCGAAGGCGAGGTTGTTTCCCTTGCGATCGGGAACCAGCAGCGTGTTGGCGTCGGGGACGTCAACGAAACCGGGTTCGTCGCCTTTCGGGCTCACTTCGACGGCGCCGTTGCCATCGACAGTCGACAAGAGCAGGAAAGGCGACCGGCGGATGAACGCGATCGACTGCTCGTCGAGATGATCGCGGACCTTCAGCTTTGTCGGCCCGGTCGGCTCAGGCAGCCGTTCCCGAAGTTGGGCGATTGATGTAATGTGCGCCATGAGGCTGTCCTCTTCCGACCCGCAAACCTGACATTCTCAACCGCAGATCGCAAACATCGTACGCCATGCTCGTTCCTTTCCTGACAGCAACCTGGATCACCGCCGGCGAATCGCTCGCCATCGGCTACCTGCTCGGCTCGATCCCGTTCGGCTTGCTCCTCTCCTACGCCTTCGGCGAAGGCGATGTCCGCAAGATCGGCTCGGGCAATATCGGCGCGACCAACGTCTTGCGGACCGGCAACTACGCCGCCGCGGCGCTTACGCTGTTGCTGGACGCGGCCAAGGGCGCCGCTTCGGTGGTGGTCGCACGTGATTTGTTCGGCGCCGACGCGGCCCTGTTTGCCGCGCTCGGTGCATTCCTCGGACATCTTTTTCCCGCATGGCTCGGGTTCAAAGGGGGCAAAGGCGTCGCGGTTTCGCTGGGGATCCTGCTCGCACTCTACTGGCCCGTGGCCCTTCTGGCCTTCGCAACTTGGCTCGCCATGGTCGCGATCTTCCGGATCTCCTCGCTGGCGGCTCTGGTCGCCGCCGTGGCGACGCCGATCTACATGTTCGTCTTCCAACGCGAGCATGAAGTGTTTCTGACTGTCGCTCTTGCCTTGCTGGTCCTGTTCATCCATTCCCAGAACATTCGCCGCCTGTTGCGCGGTGAAGAGCCGCGTATTGGCGCTGCAAGCAAGCCCGCGTGAGCGGCGCGCTTTCGGATTCAGAACGCCGCGACTGGCTGCGGCTCGCCCGCACGCACAACGTCGGACCCGTGACGTTCGCGCAACTCATCGCCCGTTTCGGCAGCGCGGCCGAGGCGCTCCACGCCCTGCCCCGCCTGGTGCAGCGCGGGGGCGGAGACAAGGCGCGCATTCCCCCGGTAGACGAGATCGTGCGGGAAATCCGTGCGCTGGAGAGCATCGGCGGTCGCATGCTCGCCTCGTGCGAGCCGGAATATCCGCGGGGACTCGTCGCGGCCGATCCGCCCCCGCCGATCATTTCGGCGCTCGGACACGTCACGATCTTGCAGCGCGAGATGGTCGCGATCGTCGGTGCCCGCAATGCGTCGGCGCTCGGCCGGCGGTTCGCCCAGACGCTGGCAAAAGATCTCACGGATGCCGGCCTCGTGGTCGTCTCCGGCCTCGCGCGCGGCATCGATGCCGCGGCGCATGACGGCGCGCTGGCTGGCGGCACGTGCGCGGTCGTCGCGGGCGGTGTCGACAATATCTATCCTCCGGAGAACAGCGCGCTCTATGAGCGGATCCGCAACGAGGGCTGCATCGTTTCGGAAATGCCCTTCGGGCAGACGCCGCAGGCCCGGCATTTCCCGCGGCGCAACCGCATCATCTCCGGCCTGTCGCGCGGTGTCGTCATCGTGGAGGCATCGGAAGGGTCCGGTTCGCTCATCACGGCCAACTATGCGCTCGAGCAAGGCCGCGAGATCTTCTCGGTTCCGGGCTCGCCACTCGATCCGCGCGCGAGAGGAACCAACCGGCTCATCCGCGAGGGTGCGACCTTGGTCGAAAGCGCTGCCGACGTGCTGGCGGGATTGAGACCTATCCTCGGCCGGGACTTCGCAGAACCCGATACCCGTTCGCCTCAGGTGCCGGCCGTTGCATCCGAAGCCGAAGCGGACCGGGTACGGATATTCGTGGAAGAAGCGCTCGGCCCCGCGCCGGTCGAGATCGACGAGATCGTTCGCCTCAGCAAATCGCCTGCGTCAGCCGTCCTCGCCGTCATCCTGGAACTCGAACTCGCCGGACGAATCGCGCGTCACTCGGGCAACCGCGTTTCCTGGGCGTAGTGACGGTCCGCCAGCGCTTTCGCCTCGATCGATGCGAGCTCCAGCAAGTGGGCGAGCAGCGAATGTCCCTGCTGGTAAGCAATTTTCCGAAGGGATTCAATGAGATCGCGGGAGTAGCGGGCAGTTTCGGCAGGGGTCGGCCGGACGGCCGGCGGCTGGCGGAGAGCGCTGAGGGAAGAGTCGCGTCGTGGCATCGATCGATTTCAGTCTATCGCGACACGAGTCTATTGAGCGGCCCCGCTAATTTCAACTTAGAGTTACGTAACTTAATGAAATACGAGGTATTTTCAACTTACAGTTTAAGAAACGGACGCCGCCATGGTTGACACTTCTCGCCCGCTTCGACCAGTGTCCCGCCCGCCGACGAGCCAGAACCTGATTTGGCGCAATTTTTAAGGCTCCCGGGGTTAAGACGCCGCGCCCAACCGAGAAGAGCGCCTCAGTTCCATATGAACATCGTCGTCGTCGAATCGCCCGGCAAGGTCAAGTCGATCAACAAGTATCTCGGCTCGGGCTACAAAGTCCTGGCCAGCTTCGGCCATATCCGCGACCTGCCCTCCAAGGACGGGTCGGTGAAGCCCGACGACGACTTTTCCATGACCTGGGAGATCGACGACCGGGCCCAGAAGCGGGTCAAGGACATCGTCGACGCGGTCAAGGGCGCGGACAAGCTCATCCTGGCCACCGACCCGGATCGCGAAGGCGAGGCCATTTCGTGGCACGTGCTGGAAGTGCTCCGCCAGAGAAAGGCGCTGGGCACGGCCAAGGTGGAACGCGTGGCGTTCAACGCCGTGACGAAAACGGCGATCCTCGACGCCATCGCGCATCCAAGGGAAATCAACGAGGAACTCGTCGACGCCTATATGGCGCGGCGCGCCCTCGACTATCTCGTCGGCTTCACGCTCTCGCCGGTCCTGTGGCGCAAGCTGCCCGGCGCCCGCTCCGCCGGCCGCGTGCAGTCGGTCGCGCTGCGCCTGGTCGTCGAGCGCGAGCAGGAGATCGAAGCTTTCCGGGCGCAGGAATACTGGTCGATCGACGCCGATCTCGTCGCTCCCGGCGGCGCGTTTAATGCGCGACTGACCCACCTCGGCGGCGAAAAGCTCGACAAGCTGTCGCTGAAGTCCGAAGCCGAAGCATCGGCTGCGGTCGCCGCGATCAATGCGCAAACCTTCAAGATTGAAAGCGTCGAGGCGAAACCGCAGAAGCGGCACCCCGCTCCGCCGTTCATCACCTCGACCCTGCAGCAGGAAGCGTCGCGCAAGCTCGGCTTCGGCGCCAAGCGGACGATGCAGATCGCGCAGCAGCTTTACGAAGGCGTCGATCTGGGAGGCGAGACCGTCGGCCTCATCACCTATATGCGCACGGACGGCGTCACCATGGTGGGCGAAGCCATCAGCGAGGCGCGCAGCGTGATCGGCGCGCATTACGGCCAGAAATATCTGCCGCCGCAGCCGCGCGTGCACAAGAACCGGACCAACAACGCCCAGGAAGCCCACGAAGCGATCCGCCCGACGAGCTTCGAGCGCACGCCCGAGATCGCGGCGCGTTCGCTGGATGCCGACCAGGCGAGACTCTACGAGCTGATCTGGAAGCGCGCTGTGGCGAGCCAGATGGAAAGCGCGGAGCTGGAGCGCACCACGGTCGACGTGATGTCGGCCGACCGCCGGATCACCCTGCGCGCGACCGGAACCGTCACGCTGTTCGACGGCTTCCTGACGCTCTACCAGGAAGGCAAGGACGACGAGACGGACGAGGACGGTTCGCGTCTCCCGCGGCTTGCGCCCGGCGACAAGGCTGACGTCGAAAAGGTCAACTCGGCGCAACATTTCACGGAGCCGCCGCCGCGCTACTCGGAAGCGAGCCTGGTGCGCAAGCTGGAGGAGCTCGGCATCGGCCGCCCCTCGACCTACGCCTCCATCCTGTCGGTACTGCGCGACCGGGCCTATGTGAAGCTCGACCGCGGCCGCTTCGTGCCCGAGGACAAGGGCCGGCTGGTCACGGCGTTCCTCGCCACGTTCTTCCATCGCTATGTCGAATACGGCTTCACCGCCGACCTCGAAGAGAAGCTGGACGAAGTCGCGGAAGGCTCACTCAAATGGAAACAGCTTCTGCGCGATTTCTGGAAGGATTTCTCGGCGGCAGTCGGCGGCACGAAGGACCTCAAGATCTCGCACGTCATCGACGAGATGAACGAGATTCTCGGTCCGCACATCTTCCCGGCCAACGCCGACGGCTCCAATCCGCGGGTCTGTCCGAACTGCGGCACCGGCGAACTGAGCCTGAAGCTGGGCCGTTTCGGCGCGTTCGTCGGCTGCTCGAACTATCCGGAGTGCCGCTTCACGCGCCAGCTCGGCCAGAGCAACGAGAACGCCGCCGCCAGCCAGCCGCGCGAACTCGGCGTTGATCCTGCGACGGGCGAGAAGATTTCGCTGCGCAGCGGGCGGTTCGGCCCTTACGTGCAGCTCGGCGAAGGCGCCAAGCCGAAGCGGGCCGGAATTCCCAAGGGCACCGAGGTCGAGAACGTCGATCTGGAACTGGCGCTGAAGCTCCTGTCGCTGCCGCGCGAAGTCGGAATCCATCCCGAGACCGGCAAGATGATCACGGCCAATTTCGGCCGTTTCGGGCCTTACGTCGCGCATGACGGGAAGTACGCTTCGCTCGACTCGCCCGAAGACGTGTTCACCGTCGGCCTCAACCGCGCCGTGACCATCATCGCCGAGAAAAAGGCCAATCCGCGCGGACGCCGCGGTTCCGAGCCGCTCAAGGAACTCGGCAACGATGCGGGCGGAACGCCAATCAGGCTGATGAAGGGCCGCTTCGGTCCCTACGTCACGGACGGCACGACCAATGCGACCGTTCCGAACAGCGAGGACCCCACTTCGATAACGCTCGAAGAGGCGATCCGGCTGTTGGCCGAACGCGCGGCAAAGGGCGGGACCAAGAAGAAGAAGGCGCCTGCCAGGCCCAAGAAGGAAGCGAAAGCCGAAAAGGCGAAGTCGGAAAAAGCGCCAGCAAAAAAGAAACCGGCAAAGGCGACCAAAAAGAAGCCGGAGCCGGTGGCCGGCGAGTAGGCGTTGGCGCGCCGCAAGCAGGCGGGGCACGCTCCGCCGCTGGACAAGGCGCGCGTCCTGGCGCTGCTGGCCGAGTCTCCCAATGCGACCAAGCGGGATCTCTCGCGCCTGCTCGGCGTGAAAGGATCCGACCGCATCGCTCTCAAGCGGATCCTGAAGGAACTTGCCGCGGACGGCGAAATCGCCGGCAATCGCCGCCAGGGTTACGCCAGGCCGAACGAGATTCCCGAAGTCGCCGTGCTGGAGATCACCGGCCAGGACACCGACGGCGAGCTGCAGGCGCGGCCGCAGAAGTGGGAGTCGAACGACGAGCCGCCGCCGATCACGCTCGTCCCCGGATCCGCCGATCCGGGCGTGTTGGCACGCGGCGAGCGCGTACTCGCGCGACTGACGAAAGCGCAAGACGGTTACGAAGCGCGCGTCATCAAGCATCTGGGCGCGAGCGCTCATAAGGTTCTTGGGGTACTGCACGAAAGTGCGAGCGGGCTGCGGCTGGCGCCGATCGACCGCAAGAGCCGGACGGAATTCTCGGTCGACAATCGGGATCGCGGCGGTGCGGCCCATAACGAACTGGTGCTCGCCGAGCCCATCTCGGGGCGCGCCGCAGGTTTTCCGCGCGCCCGGGTCGTCGAAAAGCTCGGCAGCATGAATACACCCCGGACGATCAGCCTGATCGCCATTCATGCGCACGGCATCCCGACTGAGTTCCCGCGAGAAGTGATCGCCCAGGCGCAAGCCGCGACGCCTCCCGATCCGCGCAAAGGGAAGGATCTGCGGAGCGTGCCGCTCGTCACCATCGATCCCGACGATGCGCGCGATCACGACGACGCCGTATGGGCCGGTCCCGACGACGATCCCAGAAACCCCGGCGGCCACGTCGCGCTGGTTGCAATCGCGGACGTTGCCCACTACGTCACGCCCGGTTCGGCACTCGATCGCGAGGCCTACAAGCGCGGCAACTCGGCATATTTTCCGGATCGCGTCGTGCCGATGCTCCCCGAACATCTCTCCGCAGATCTTTGCTCCTTGAAGGAAGGCGTCGACCGCGCCTGCCTAGCGGTGCGCATGGTGTTCGACCGCAACGGGAAGAAGCGGCGCCAGGAATTCGTCCGCGGCACGATGCGCTCCGTCGCGCGTCTCACCTATTCGCGCGCCCAGGCCGCATTCGACGGACATCCGGACGCCGCCATGTCGGACGTTGCCAAGTCGACCCTGGCCGGACTCTGGGCCTGCTACCGGACGCTCACGATAGAGCGCAAGGCGCGCGATCCGCTCGACCTGGATCTGCCGGAGCGCCGCATCGTGCTCGGCGAGGACGGCAAGGTGAAGTCCATCGCCTATCGCGAGCGTCTGGAATCCATGAAGCTCATCGAAGAGTTCATGGTGCTCGCCAACGTCGCGGCGGCGGAGGTGCTCGAACAGAAGAAGTCACCGCTGGTCTACCGCATCCACGAACAGCCCTCGAAGGAAAAGCTGTTCGGCTTCTCCGACTATCTGCGGACCATCGGCATCAATTTCGCCAAGGGCCAGGTTCTGAAGCCGGGCGTGTTCAACCGGATCCTGTCGCAGGCCAAGGGCGGCCCGCACGAGAACGTCATGAACGACGTCGTTCTGCGCACCCAGGCCCAGGCTGTCTATGCCCATGAGAATCTCGGCCATTTCGGCCTCAACCTGCACCGCTATGCGCACTTCACCTCGCCTATCCGCCGCTATGCCGACCTGATCGTCCATCGCGCGCTGATCGGCGCGCACGGTTTCGGCGAGGAGGGGCTGTCCGATCGCGATGCGGCGCGTCTGGGGGAAATGGCGGAACACATCTCGATGACCGAACGGCGCGCCATGGCCGCGGAGCGCGACTCGACCGACCGCTACGTCGCCGCCTTCATGGAGGACCGGGTCGGCGCGACGTTCGAGGCGCGGATCACGGGCGTGACGCGTTTCGGACTCTTCGTGCGGCTGCGCGAGACCGGCGCCGAGGGACTGCTGCCAGCGCGCGCGCTCGGAACCGAATTCTTCCGCCACGATGAGCGCAAGCACGCCATGATCGGCGACCGCACGGGCACGGCGTACAAGCTCGGCGACACGGTGTCGGTTCGCCTGGTCGAAGCGGCGCCCCTCACCGGCGGGCTTCGTTTCGATCTTGCCGAAGCGTCAACTGCTCCGCGTAAGCCGGGCGGAAAACCCGGCTTTCGGCAGCGCTCGCAATCGCGGCCGCGAAGACGCTAAGCTTTTGCATGGCGACATTCGATTCCGACAATGAACAGATCGTAGGCGGGGTGCTGCGCCCCAAGGATGCGGCGACGCTCGTGCTCGTGAAACGCGAAGGCGGCGAGCCGAGAATCCTGATGGGGCAGCGGCACGGCAATATGGCCTTCATGGCCAACAAATATGTCTTTCCCGGCGGCCGGCTCGATCCCGGCGACATGCGCATTCCGGTGGCAAGCGAGCTCAAACCGCACGTCGCCGCGCGCGCAGGACACGGCAGCACGCCTGCGCGCGCGCGTGGATTGGCGCTGGCCGCCATACGCGAAACCTTCGAGGAAACCGGCATCCTCCTTGGCGAACGCAGCGCGAAGGTTCCGCGGACCCGCGCGCCGGCCTGGAAGAAGTACTTCGCGCACAAGGTCATGCCGCGGCTCGACACGCTGGAGATGATCGCGCGCGCGGTCACGCCGCCCAACCGGACCCGCCGTTTCGATGCGCGCTTCTTCATGGCGGATGCGAGCCTCATCGTCCATGAACTCGAGGAGGCCGAGAACGAAGAGCTGCTGACGCCGTCCTGGCTGACGCTTGCCGAGGCGCGCGCGCTAGATCTGCCGAGCATCACGCGCACCGTGCTCGACGAAGTCGAAGCGCGGATGAGCGAAGGCGCGGATCCGTCGCGGCCCGTGCCGTTCTATCGCTTCTCCCGCGGCAAAGCCGGCCTCGTACACATCTGATGGATGCCGCGTCGGCCGAGCGGCGGGCGAGCCTGATCGCCATTCTCTCGGCCTGCGCCGCGTTCGCCATCGGCATGGGGCTGACGCTTCCCCTGCTCTCCCTCATCCTCGAGCGCCGCGGTTTTCCCGGATCGGTCAACGGCCTGAACCTGGCTACCGCCGGACTTGCCGCCTTTCTCGTCACGCCCCAGGTTCCGCGCCTCATGCGCACCTTCGGTACCGCGACCTTCATGAGCGGCGCGCTGATCCTGTCCGCCGTCTCGCTCTTGTCGCTTTTTCAGGTGCAGACCTTGTGGAGCTGGTTTCCGGTTCGCTTCGGCTTGAGCGTCGGCCTGAACGGATTGTTCGTCGCCTCCGAGTTCTGGATCAACCAGCTCGCCACCGATGCGAATCGCGGCCGCTACATTTCGCTCTACGGCGCCTGCATATCCGGCGGCTTCGGCGTCGGACCGGCCATCCTCTCCGTGCTCGGAACGCGCGGCGTGGCACCCTTTGCGATCGGCTCGACGATGCTTTTGCTCGCGCTTGTTCCGGTCCTGATGGCGCGCAAGGCGGCGCCCCAACTGGACGAAGCGCCCGGACCCTCTACGCTGACGGTTTTGCGAACGGCGCCCGCCATTCTATCCGCGGCCTTCGTTTTCGGCGCCATAGACGCCGGCATGGGCGGACTGTTTCCGGTCTATGCCGTGCGCTCCGGCTATTCGGAAACCCATGCGGCGCTCGCCATCACGGCGATGTCGATCGGGAGTTTCGCGTTCCAATATCCGCTGGGCATTCTCGCCGACCGGATGAACCGCAGATCGTTACTTATCATCTGCGCCTCGACAGGAATCGCGGGCGCCGTGCTGACACCTTTCGCTGTCGCCACGCCCATCCTGGTCTACGCCCTCCTCTTCTTCTGGGGCGGCATCATCATGGGCGTGTATACGATCGGCCTGACGATCCTCGGCGAACGCTTCAAGGGGCGGGAGCTGGCGAGCGCCAACGCAACCTATGTGATGCTCTACGCGATCGGGCTTCTGGGCGGCCCGATGGTCGAGGGCGTGGCGCTGGACCTCTGGAACCCGAACGGATTGATGGTCGTTCTCGCGGCCATCAGCGCTTTTTATGTGATATTTCTTATGCTTAGAGGGAAGCGCTCGGGGCGGGCCGCAACTTGACAAAGAGGCGGTTGCGGCTAAATTCCCGGCCCTTCACGAAGGTATGCAGGAGTTCCGCCCATGGCGAAGCCGACGACGGCCAAGATCAAGCTCCAGAGCGAGGGCGGGACGGGTTTCTACTACGTCGCCAAGAAAAACACGCGCACCATGACCGAGAAGATGACGGTCAAGAAATACGATCCGGTGCTGCGCAAGCACGTCCTCTTCAAGGAAACCAAGATCAAGTAACCGCTCAGCGCGCGGCGATCGCCGCGCCCTTCCGCGCCGACTCGATCTTTTCCACGAACGTCAGAATGAGACCGCTCACCAGCGGCACCATCTGGGGCGGCATGTCGTGGCCCCAGCCGTCTATCTCGTGATACTCCGAACCCGTAATGCACTGAGCGGTGTGACGCCCGCACTCGGGACGCAGCAGCGTGTCGACCGAGCCGTGGAGCACGAGTGTCGGCAGCTTCAATGATTTGAGGCGCTCGGTCCGGGGCGGACTCGCCACGATCGCCGCATATTGGCGAGCCGTGCCTTCCGGATAGTAGCTGCGGTCGTAGGCCGCGCCGATCAGCTCTCCGATCCGTTTTTCATCGAACGCAAACCGCGTCGTCGCATAGGTGCGCCGGCCCTTGATGCCGTGCGCGACGACCGATGCGCGGTCGGTCGCGGGCGGCTGAGCGGTGAGCGCCACTTGCGCCTCCGGGCTGGAGGGCGGCAATGAGGGATCGCTTGTCGTCGAGAAGATCGAGATCAGCGAACGCGTTTTCTGCGGGTGATTCAGCGCGACGAGCTGCGCAATCATCCCGCCCATCGAAGCGCCGGCGATGTGCGCGCTCCCGATGCCCAGGGCATCAAGCAGCCCGGCAGCGTCGGCGGCCATGTCGTTCAAGGTATAAGGAACCTCGGGCCGGCGGCCTTCGCGCATGGCCGCCGCGACCGCACGCACATCCGGGACGATGCCGTGCCACTTCTGCGACAAACCGACATCGCGATTGTCGAAGCGGATGAAGCGGAGGCCGGAGGCGACGAGGCTCTGGCGAAACTCGTCCGACCAGGAGGTCATCTGGCTGCCGAATCCGTTGATCATCAGGAACGGGACGCCGTCTGCGGGACCGGCCTCGTCATATTCAAGCTCGATCCCGTTGGCGCGAATTTTCGGCATTTACCATCTCCCTTACGTTTTGCGAGAGCTTAGCGGCTGCGCCTTCCTTGACAAGATGACAAGCGAAACCGAGCTTACGAGCCCATTTTCCACCGGGTTCCATGCGCCGCGCCCTCGACAGACTCGCCAACGAGACCTTCGACCTGCTGATCGTCGGCGGCGGTGTGACCGGCGCATGCGTCGCGCGCGACGCCAGTCTTCGCGGCCTGAAAGTCGCGCTCGTCGAGCGCAACGATTTCGCCGGCGCGACGAGCGCGCACAATTCCAAGCTGGTTCATGGCGGGCTGCGCTATCTGAGAAATCTCGAACTGGGCCTCGTCCGGGAATCGCTGAAGGAGAGAAGGATCTGGCAGCGCATCGCGCCGCACCTCGTGCACCCGCTGCATTTCCTCGTGCCGAGCTACGGCGGCGGCTGGAAAGCGACCGCGACGCTCAGGGCGGGATTGACGCTCTACGACATTTTGTCGTTCGACAAAGGCTGGCTTGACGATCCGGCGCAGCGTCTTCCCAACCACAGATGGTTGAACAAGGATAAGGCGCTCGCCATGGAACCGGTTCTGGACGGGCCGGGTTTCGAAGGCGCCCTGCAATATTACGATGCCCAGATGTACGCTCCGGAGCGGCTCGCGCTGGAATGCCTGCTCGACGCGGATGCCGCGGGCGCGGCGATCGCCAACTATGTCGAAGGCGGAAAACTGCTGAACCGGAACGGCCGCATCGAAGGCTGCAGCGTGCGCGATCTGGAGACCGGTGCGTCGTTCGACGTGCGGGCCACGCTCACGCTGGTCGCGGCGGGCCCTTGGGCCGACATCTTTCTGGAGCAGGCGCTCGGCAAGCCGACGACGCATAAATTGATGCGCTCAAAAGGCATTCACGTGCTCGTGCCGGCGATGACGCGGAAGGCAGCGCTGACCGTCGCCGCGGCCGGCGGACATTTTTTCGTCCTGCCCTGGCACGGTCACACACTGCTCGGCACCACGGACACGCCTTTCCGAGGCGACCCGGACAGCCTCGGCGTGAGCGAAGGCGACATTGCGAGCTTCTTCGCCTTCGTCAACGCGCATCTGCCGGGCGCGCGTCTCGCACGCGATAAAGTCGAGCACTTTTACGCGGGGTTGCGGCCGCTCGTCGACGACGGCTCCGGCGACACCTATGGCGCCAGCCGCAAGTCGGAACTCGTGGATCACGGCGAGAGCGACGGTTTGGACGGATTGTTCTCGGCGATCGGCGGAAAGTGGACGACGTCGCGCGATCTTGCGCAGAAAGTCGTCGACGCGATCGTGGAAAAATTGAACTTGTCCGCCGCGGAATGCGACACGGATGAAGAGCCCACCGCGGGAGGCGACATCGGGCGCATCGGCGAGTTCATCGCGGAACAGCGCCAGGTGCACCCCGAACTTCCGTCGATCGACCATCTTGCGCACCTGTACGGCACTCGCCTGCCCGACATGCTCGCCCAGACGGACAACCGCCCCGAGTTGCGTGCCGCCGTCGGAAGTGCGGGCGACATCGCCGCGCAGATCGTCTTCGCGGTTCGCGAGGAAATGGCGATGCGGCTCTCCGATGTCGTCATGCGGCGCACATGCATGGGGCAGATCGGTCAGCCGTCCCGCGAAGCACTGGACTCGGCGTCCCGGATCATGGCGTCCGAACTCGGCTGGAACGAGGAACGCCGCACGCGCGAGATCGAGACGCTGGCGCCCGCATTTCGCACGGTCGAGCCGTCATGAGCGCCTTTGTCGTCGTCAACCCGCGCTCTGGAAACGGCCGGACGGGCCGCGAGTGGAAATCGATCGAGCGCGCACTGGGCGCTGTCTATCCTGCCATGTCGATCGGATTTACCCGCAAACAGGGAGAGGCCACCGCCTTGGTGCGTTACGCCCTGCGTGAGGGCTACCAGGAGATCGTCGCGGTCGGCGGCGACGGCACGATCAACGAGGCCGTCAACGGCATGTTCGACGGCACCGGCATGGCGCCGCCCGATACCGTATTCGCCTTCGTGACGAGCGGCACCGGCGGCGATTTCCGCAAGACTTTCGGCGTCGAAGCCGGAACGCAGGCTGCAATCGAGCGGCTGAAGCGCGCGACGGTTCGCCGGATCGATGCGGGCCGGGTGAGCTGCCTGACGAATTCGGGCGAGCCCACATCCCGCTACTTCATCAACATCGCCTCGTTCGGCCTTTCCGGCGTGATCGTCGATGCGGTCAACCGCGCGCGCATCGCCAAGCTGTTCGGCGGCTCGTTCGCCTTCGGATTCCACAGCGCCGTGGCGATGCTGCGTTACCGCAACCGCGCCGTGCGGATCATGGTCGACGGCGTCGAAGACGAGATCGCGTCGATTTCCACGGTCGCGGTCGCGAACGGGCAATATTTCGGCGGCGGCATGAAAGTCGCGCCAAACGCTCTCGTCGACGACGGCTTGTTCGACGTCGTGATCATGGGCGGGGCGCCCAAGGGCCAGTCCGTCGCCGACATGAAGCTCATCTATACCGGCGATCACATCCGCAAGCCGCACGTCCGCGTGCTTCACGGACGCCATGTGGTCGTCGCCCCCGTCGCCGAGACGCGCGGCAGACCGGTCCTGATCGAGACCGACGGCGAGGCAGCCGGCCGCCTGCCGGCCACGTTCGAGATATTGCCGCGCGCGATCAATCTGCGATGCTAGCGAACGGGGGCCGACGGGCATGAGCGCAGATCACGCCAATATCCGCTGGAATGGTTGGGGTTGGGCCGCCCACACGGACCGGCTCGCGGAGCAGGAAGAGGTTTGGAACTGGCTCGCCGGGGAGCTCGGCATGCCCGCGCTGCTGGCCACGCCCGCGCGCTCGCTCGAAAGCGTCACGCTAGCGCCGTCGCGCCTGACCGTCGAGGATCGCGCGCGCTTCATCGAGATTCTCGGAGCGGATCGCGTGCGCGACAGCCAGTTCGAGCGCGCGTTCCATGCGCGCGGGCGCAGCTATCACGACCTGCTCTATCTGCGCTCCGGCGACCTCTCGGCCGCGCCCGACGCGGTTCTCTATCCGCGCAGCGCCGAAGAAGTGGCGGCGTCGCTGTCCGCGGCAAGCGACGGGCGGATCGCCGTCGTCCCCTATGGCGGCGGCACGAGCGTCGTTGGCGGCGTCACCGGCGCGAAAGGCGCGCTCAAGTCCGTCGTCAGCATCGACATGGCGCTGATGGATCGCGTGATCGACATCGACGCGCAGTCCATGACGGCGACCGTCGAAGCCGGCATTTACGGTCCCGCGCTCGAAAAGGCGCTGCAGGCGCGCGGCTTCACGCTCGGCCATCACCCGCAGTCATTCGAGTTCTCGACGATCGGCGGGTGGATCGCGCATCGCGGTGCCGGACAGGGCTCCAACCGTTACGGCCGCGCCGAGGATTGGCTCGTCGGCACCAAAGTCGTAACGCCGCGCGGCATCCTGCACACCGGCGGATTTCCCGCTTCGGCGACAGGCCCGCGTCTCAACGACTTGATCCTCGGATCGGAAGGCGTCTTCGGCATCATCTCCGAGGCGACCGTCAGGCTGCACCCTCAACCGACCGCGAGCAATTACTACGGCTATCTGTTCAAGGACTTTGCCAGCGGCATCGCCGCGATCCGCGACGCGGCACGCGACGAGATCGCAGTCACCATGCTGCGCTTGTCCGACCCGGCCGAAACCAGATTCTATCGCGCGTTCGGCTCGCTCGGCAAAAGGCCGGCGCTGCGCGACCGCTTCGCCCAATTCTATCTCGCCAACCGCGGGTTCGACGAGAAGGCCTGTGCGATGATTGCCGGGTTCGAAGGCGCCACGACCGCTGTCGTCGACGAGCGCCTTCAGTTCGACGTTCTCGCCAAGAAGCACGGCGCGCTGGCGCTGGGCGAGGGCCAGGGAAAACGCTGGAAGGAGGGACGCTTCCACGGGCCCTACCTGCGCGACCCGATGATGGATCGAGGCGTGGGTGTCGACACGCTGGAAACGGCGACGAGCTGGTCCAACCTGCAGAGGCTGTATGTCGGCGTGCGCGACGCGTTGGACGGCGCGATCCGCGAAACGGCGCCGCGCGCCGGAGCGCACGGCATCGTCAGCTGCCACATCAGCCACTCCTATCCGGACGGCGCGAGCCTTTATTTCACCTACATCTTTCCGCGCGCCCTCGAGAGCGAGCTGGCCCAATGGCGGGCGATCAAGAAGGCCGCGTCGGATGCCATCGTCGCGAACGGAGGCACGATCAGTCATCACCACGGCATCGGTGAAGATCACCTGCCCTGGATGCTCGCGGAGAAAGGCTCGCTCGGCGTCGACGTGCTGCGCGCGGTGAAGATGGCGCTGGATCCGAAGGGAATACTCAACCCTGGAAAGCTGATTCCGGAGTGACGCCCTCGCGAAGAGCGGCGGCGGCCGCAGCCACGGCCTCGCGCGCCTTCGGTATGAGACTGCGCATGCTGAAGAAGCCGTGCACCATTCCGGGATAATTGACGTAGGTGACCGCGACGCCGGCCTTGTCGAGGGCGTCAGCGTAATCTCTGCCTTCGTCGCGCAACGGATCGAATCCGGCCGTGATCACATAGGCGGGCGGAAGACCGCTCAGATCCTTTGCCTGCAACGGCGAAATGCGCGGATCGTGCCGGGAATCCTTGTCCGGCGCGTAGAGTCGCGTGAACCAGTCCATGCCGTCTTTCTCGAGAAAATAGCCCTTGGCGTTTTCCCGCATCGACGGCGTGTCGGGCGCCCCGAGCTGCGCGACAGGATAGATCAGAAGTTGGAACGCAATCCGGGGACCGGCGGCGCGCGCCAACTGCGAGACGACGGCAGCGAGATTTCCGCCGGCTGAATCGCCGCCGACCGCGAGCCGCCCGGGATCGATTCCAAGCAGCGCGGCGTTTGCGGCGACCCACTTGGTCGCGGCGAAGCAATCATCGACGGCAGCCGGAAACGGATGCTCAGGGGCCAGCCGGTAGTCGACCGAGACGACGCGGAATCCGCTTTCATTGCTCAGCACACGGCAAAGATCGTCATGCGTTTCGAGGTCGCCCAGAACGAAGCCGCCGCCGTGGAAAAATACGAGTCCGGGCAGGACATTGCTGCTGGTTACGAGCGGCGTGTAGACACGAACAGCCAGATCTCCGCCCGGACCCGGAATGACCCGATCTTCGACTTTTCCGATCGGCGTGTTGCCCTTGCGGAAAATGCTCATCTTCATCGCCGCACGCGCAGCTTGAGGCCCGATCTCCCAGCTCTTGGGCAACTTGAGCGCTGCCATCTGGTCGAGCAGAGCTTTCACATGGGAGTCGAGCGCCATCGTCTGTCCCTCAGCGAGCTTTGAGCATCTCGGCGACCGCTCTGGAAGCGGCGGTCAGGGCTTCGTGCGCCTGCGGCAGGAACGACTGCATGTAGATGAAGCAGTGGACGAGGCTCTCATAGTCGGCGAGCGTGACCTTCACACCGGCGGCGCGAAGCTTGTCGGCGTACTGCAGCCCCTCATCGTGCAGCGGATCGAACCCGCCAAGCATGACATATGCCGGCGGCAATCCCGAAACGTCCTTGGCAAGCAGCGGTGAAATCTTCGGGTCGTTCTTGTCGGCGTTTGCAGGCAGGTAGCAGTCGTAGAACCAGTCCAGCGTCTCCTTTTCCAGGAAGTAGCCGGCCTGGAAGTCGCTGAGCGATTTCGTCTTCGCGCCGATGTGCGTGACGGGAAACAGCAGCATCTGACAGGCGACATCGATGCCGCCCTTCGCCTTGGCCAGCTGCGCGACTTCGGCGGCGAGCGCGCCGCCGGCGGAGTCGCCGCCGACCGCGATGCGATTGGCGTCGACGCCGATGCTGGCGGCATTGGCGCTGACCCAGCTGAGAGCGGCGAAACTGTCGTCGATCGCCGCGGGATATTTGTGTTCGGGCCCGAGCCGGTAGTCGACGGAAATGACGCGGAAGCCGCCCTCGTTCGCCATCATGCGGCAAAGGCCGTCATGCGTGTCGATGTTGCCGATCACCCAGCCGCCGCCATGGTAGTAGATGAGCGCCGGCATCGGATCACGTCCGGCGGCGACAGGCGTGTAGACGCGGATCGGCACCGGACCGCCGGGCCCCGGAACCGTCAGGTTCTCCGTCTTTCCGACCGGAACATCCTTCGGTCCGACGAGCTGCATCATCGCGACGAAAGTTTCGCGCGCGACTGCCGGGCCCACTTCGGACATTTTGGGACCGCCCGCAGCGGCCATCTGGTCAAGAAAACCTTTTACGATCGGATCGAGCGGCATGGAGTATCTCGCATGGTGGGCCGTGAGTGTGGCCGGAACCGCCGCGCGAGTGCAAGCTCAGTGAATGGTGACCTGAAGGGAAGGATCGAGGCCGCGGACGACGATGTCGTCGAGAAAGACGCAGACGGTCAGCCAGAAACGGGCGCGATCGAATGCGCCCTCGGCTTCGAACGAGACGACAGCCCGGCGCGCATAGTCCATGGCCATCGGACCGTGCTCTTCGGCAAGGTCGGCGGCGATGCGGTACAGGTCGTCTGCGCTCAACTGCATTGGCTGCCCCAAGACGTGATCAGTGCACCACATCCTGGTAATCGCCCGGTTAACGACCGTTAAGAGCGCAATTTCACGTAAGGAATACGGAATCCCCTACCCGGATTTCGCCCCCGCTCAGCACATTGCAGCACACGCCGCCGCGCCAGGCCGGCGTCAGCGCCGCTTTGAGACCGGCATGGGCCCGCTCCATCAACTGGCAGGGATCGGTCTCGAGGCGGATGTCCAGCACGACGTCGCCGATACGTATTTTTCCGCCCGCGGACTGAGGCGGTGCGACGCCCTCGACCAGAAGGTTGGCGCGGCGCGTCGTCCAGGGAAGCGACACGCCGAGATCGCGGCAGGCATCGTCCCAGCTCTCGCGGAAAAGCACGGTGATCTGGCGATCCCGCTTGCGGCCGCGCATGTCGCCCTCGATGCCGGCGTCGACGCTGACGTGCGCCGATCTCATTTCCTCGAGCGGCATGCGCAGTTGCGCCGCCTTGGCTATGCCGACGAGCTTTCCGGTCATGGTATTTCGATCACCTCCGGGTCGGGCGCGGCGGCGAACAATTTGTCGACCAGCGCTTTGCGGCGATCCATCGTCGCCCGCTGATTAACGTAGCCCTTGTCCGTGATCTCGTGACCGTCCACGGACGGCGGCTCGGCCATGAGGATGATGCGCTTGACGCGGGTCGAGGAGCCGCCTTGATCCTTGTTGTAGGCGGCGAACCGCTCTTGGACGAACGCGCGAATTTCCGGATGCGCTACGATTTCGTTGAGGTCGTGCGTGCCGCATAATTGCGCGGCCGCGGCGACGGAGGGCCAGGCGAGGAGACCGACGAAAGGCTTGTCCTGGCCGCACACGACGCAATCGAACAGCAGCGGCGAAGCGGCGGCAACCGCGTGGGCGCGCAGCGTACCGGCCGACACCCATGTCCCGCTGTCGAGCTTGAAGTCCTCCGTCACGCGCCCGTCGAACACCAGGCCCTGCGACGGATCGTTCTCGTCGATGAACTTCGCGGCGTCGCCGAGCGAGTAGAACCCTTCGTCGTCGAAGGCCGCCTTCGTGAGATCGGGACGCTTGTGATAGCCGGGCGTGACGGTCGGCCCTTTGACGCGTACCTCCAGCTTGGAGCCGTTCGGCACGAGCTTGAGCGTGATCCCCGGCAAGGGAAGACCGATCAGTCCGACGCGCTCGGTGATCCAGTGCACGACCGTGACGCCTTGCGTTTCCGTTGCGCCGTACATCGTCGTCATCGGAATCCGCGCGCCGACCGCCGCAATGGCGAGCGCCTGGAACCGCTCGTAGATGTCCTGACTGAGCGTCGCTCCGCCATATCCCGCCATGCGGAGCTTGGCGAATACATGGTCGCGCAGACCCGCGTCGCGTTCCATCGCTTCGCAAAGCCAGCCGAATGCGATCGGCGCCGTCCCGATTCCGAGAGGCGTGATATCGCGAAGATTGCGAATGGTTTCGTCGAACATCCCGGGCAGCGGCTTACCGGCATCGAGATAGATCGTTCCGCCGGCGTTCATGGCGCCGTTGAAACCGATATTGCCGGCGGAGATGTGATTCCACGGCATCCATTCGAGACTCTGCGGGATTTCGTTCGCGTCCGGCGTTTCGGTCCTGAGCGCCTCCTGCGCCGCGATCACCGCGCACATCATGCCGTGAGTCTGGACGACGCCCTTGGGCATGCCCGTCGAACCGGACGTGAACAGATATTTCGCCGTCGTCGCGTGATCGATCTTGTCGAGCGATCTGGCGACGTCGGGTCCGGCATTGGTGCGGATCAGGTCGCTGTAGGCCGTCGTCGGACGATCCGGAATGGGCGACGCCGTGACGACCTCGACGCCGTCGAGCGGCAGAGCGGCCAGCGCGCGGGCGTACATCGGCCCCTGCTCCGCGAAGATCATCTTCGGCTCGGCGATGCCGAACACATGCTTCAACTTGGAATGGTCTCCCGACATGAGCGAGTAGGCGACGGAAACCGGCGCCACGGGAATTCCGGCCAGCATCGCGCCCAACATCATCGTCGCATGAAGGATGGAATTGCCCGACAAGATCATGAGCGGCGTGTCGCCGTTCATGCCGCGCGACAGCAGTGCCTGGGCGATGGCATTGGCGCGCGCGTACGCTTCGCCGTAGCTGATGAAACGCCAGTCACCGGTTTTCCCGCCCTCGAGCGGCACGCGCTCGCCGATGAAGTTGCGTTCGGGATGCCTGGCGGCGCGGTCCCGGAAGAGATGGGCGATGGACCGGTGCATGGGTCCAAGCTCGTATGTGGAGGAGATATAGACGGTGCCGTCGGCCAGTTTCCGCACGTCGAGCGACGGCGGTTTCTGCGGCAATGGCCGGAACGGCGGTAGTTCGGTCGTTTTTACCTGAACATTCATGTACTTATCGAACCCCCATCGAACTACACTGCGACTTCGTTATTCATTATATTTCCCCGCAAAGTCCGGTATAATTTTCTTGGTTTGGCGAGGGTGCTTCCGCATGCGCGGTAAAAGCGTGTTGCTCATCATCGGCGGCGGCATCGCCGCGTACAAGTCCCTTGAGCTCATTCGGCGGCTGAAGGACCGCGGCGTCATGGTGCGCGCGATCCTCACCAAGGCCGGCACGGAATTCGTGACGCCGCTGTCCGTCGCCTCCCTGTCCGGCGAGAAGGTGTTCCAGGATCTCTTCAGCCTGACCGACGAGTCCGAGATGGGACATATCGAACTGTCGCGTTCGGCCGATCTTGTCGTGGTCGCGCCGGCGACGGCAGATCTGATGGCCAAGCTCGCCGCCGGCCATGCCAACGATCTCGCCTCTACCACCCTGCTCGCGACCGACAAGCCAGTCCTGATGGCGCCCGCGATGAATGTGCGGATGTGGAACCATGCGGCGACGCAGCGAAATCTGAAGACCCTCAAGGGCGACGGCGTTCTCTTCGTCGGACCCAATGAAGGCGACATGGCCTGCGGCGAGTTCGGCCCGGGCCGAATGGCGGAGCCCGGCGAAATCGTTTCGGCCGTCGAGGGCTTCTTCGCCGAGGGCCATGCAACGCTCAGCGGTGTTCGCGCGCTGGTCACGGCCGGACCGACGCAGGAGCCGCTCGATCCCGTTCGATTCATCGCCAACCGCTCCTCGGGCAAGCAGGGTTACGCCATCGCGGACGCGCTGGCGCGCGCCGGAGCCGACACGACATTGGTCTCGGGGCCGGTCGAGATTGCGGCGCCATCGGGCGTGCGTCTGCTGAAGGTCACGACGGCACGCGAGATGATGGCAGCGTGCGAGGCCGCGCTGCCCGTCGACGTCGCGGTCTGCACCGCGGCCGTGGCGGATTGGCGCCCGGATGTCGCGGCGAACAGCAAGATCAAGAAGGAGAAAGATGCCGCGACGCCGACGATCCGTCTCGTCGAAAATCCGGATATCCTGGCAACCCTCGCGACACACCGGCGCCGGCCGCATCTGCTGATCGGATTTGCCGCGGAAACCGATAACGTCGTCGCGCATGCGCTGGCGAAGCGCTTGCGCAAGGGATGCGACTGGATCGTCGCGAACGATGTGAGCCCGCAGACCGGCATCATGGGCGGCGACAAGAACACGGTTCATCTGATCACCGCGCAGGGCACAGAAAGCTGGCCTGAAATGGCGAAGACCGCGGTCGGCGCGCGTCTCGCCGAGCGCATTGCAGATGCACTGAAGGGCCATGCGGCATGAAGATCTCGTTGCTGCGCCTGCCGAACGGACATGACCTGCCCCTGCCCGCCTATGCGACCGTCGGTTCGGCCGGCATGGACCTGCTCGCGGCCATCGACGGCGACACGGTCATTCCGGCAGGGAAGCGCGCGATCGTCCCGACC
Source organism: Rhizomicrobium sp. (assembly GCA_035499335.1). Lineage (GTDB taxonomy): Bacteria > Pseudomonadota > Alphaproteobacteria > Micropepsales > Micropepsaceae > Rhizomicrobium. The sequence goes on from DATJZB010000062.1 coordinate 51,371, forward strand.
GGGATATCGATCGAACTGCCGCCGGGCTTCGAAGCGCAAATTCGGCCGCGATCCGGTCTTGCCGCGAACGCCGGCGTGACGGTGCTGAACACGCCCGGCACCATCGATTCGGATTATCGCGGCGAAGTGAAGATCATTCTCATCAATCTCGGCGACGACGACTTTCGCGTCACACGCGGCATGCGGATCGCCCAGATGGTCGTCGCGCGACACGAACGCGCCGAATGGGTCGAACGCGCCTCGCTTTCCGAAACCGTGCGCGGCGCCGGCGGACACGGCTCCACCGGTCTCCACTCCTCGAAGCAAGTCTGACCGATGCTCAAACTCTCCCGAAAGACGCTGTTGGCACTGGAAGCGGTCATCGACATCGCTTTCAACGCGCGTCCGGAGCCCGTGCAAGCCAAGGAAATCACGGCGCGGCAGGGCGTGCCGCAGCGCTACCTGGAGCAGGTCATGCAGCAGCTCGTGCGCGCCGGCGTGCTGAAGGGCGTGCGCGGACCGCGCGGCGGCTACCGTCTCGCCAAGGAACGGCGGCGCATTTCGGTCGGCGATGTGGTACGTGTCGCGGAGAGTCTGGAAGACGAGGAAAGCGAGACGATCGACCCGCGATCGGAACTCGGCGTCCGGATCGTCTCGCCGCTCATACAGTCGCTGCAGGACGAAGTGATGGCGCGGCTCGACGCGATTTCGATTGAGGACCTGTGCCAGCGCGCGCGCTCCGCAGGCGTCGATTGCGGCGGCGGCAACGCAGCAGACTTCACGATATAGGAGAAAACCATGGAACCCGGAAAACCAGGACGCGGACGCATCTACAACTCCATTACCGAAACCATCGGCGACACGCCGCTCGTGCGCCTGGCGCGCCTGCCCAAGGAGGCCGGCGTCAAGGCCGACATCTTGCTCAAGCTGGAATTCTTCAATCCGATCTCCAGCGTGAAGGACCGGATCGGCGTCGCGATGATCGAGGCGCTCGAGAAACAGGGAATTCTGACGCCCGGCAAATCGACGCTGGTGGAACCGACGAGCGGCAACACAGGCATCGCCCTGGCCTTCGTCGCCGCCGCGAAGGGCTACAAGCTCATCCTCGTCATGCCGGAATCGATGTCGATCGAGCGCCGCAAGATGCTGATGATCATGGGAGCCGAGGTCGTCCTCACCGAAGCGGCGAAGGGCATGAAGGGTGCGATCGCCAAAGCCCAGGAAATCGTCGCCGCGACGCCGGGCGCGATCATTCCGCAGCAGTTCGAGAATCCGGCGAACCCGGACATTCACCGCCGCACGACCGCGGAGGAGATCTGGAACGACACCAAGGGCGGCGTCGACGTCGTTATTTCCGGCGTCGGCACGGGCGGCACCATCACGGGCGTCGGCCAGGTGCTGAAGGCCAAGAAACCCGGCGTGAAGATGATCGCGCTCGAGCCGGAGGACTCGCCGATCCTCTCGGGCGGCCAGCCCGGCCCGCACAAGATCCAGGGCATCGGCGCCGGCTTCGTTCCTGCGATCCTCGACCGCAAAGTGATCGACGAAGTCGTCACTATCTCGAACGAAACCGCGTTCGAGACCGCGCGCAAGGCGGCACGGCTCGAAGGCATCCCGGTGGGCATCTCGTCCGGCGCGGCGATCGCCGCGGCCCTGGAAGTCGGTGCGCGGCCGGAGATGGCGGGAAAGATGATCGTCGCGATCATACCTTCCTTCGCCGAACGTTATCTGTCGACGGCTCTGTTCGAAGGGCTCTGACCGCCGCGCATGACGAACGACGCATTCTTCAAGCGGGATGGAGAGAACTACATCCCGGCGCCGGCCTGCCGCGGCCCGTGGAATCCGAATTCGCTGCACGGCCGCGTCGTCATCGGCCTGCTCGGGTTCGAACTGGAACGCCTGCATGGCGGCCAGGAGTGGATGCCGGCGCGCCTGACCGTCGACATGTATCGCCTGCCGGACTTTTCTCCGCTCACGGCGGTGACGCGCGTGGTGCGCGGCGGAAAACGCATCAAGGTCGTGGACTGCGAACTGATCAGCGCCGGCAAGAGCGTTGCGCGCGGCACCTGCCAGTTTCTCGTCCGCTCCGAGAACGCGCCGGGCGCGACTTGGAGCCCGCCCAACTGGAACGTTCCGAAACCGGATGCGCTGCCGCCGCCGCCCGCCGGGCAATTCGGCGAACGCATGTGGAAGATGCGCAACATCGGCGAGCCGTTTCAGGGAAGATCCCAGCCCCGCCGGGTGTGGATGAGCGAAATCCGCGACCTGGTCGAAGGCTTCCCGCTCAGTCCGTTCCAGCGCGTCGCCGTCGCCTCGGACTTCGCCAGCCCCCTCGCCCACCGCAGCGAGACGGGGCTCGGCTACATCAACACCGACGTCACGGTGTACCTGCACCGCCTGCCGGCCGGCGAATGGATAGGCTTCGAAGCGACGAACCATCATGCCACCGAAGGCGTCGCGGTCGGCGAGTGCTTTCTCTACGACATCGACGGACCCATTGGCACGGCGAGCACGGCGGCGCTGCGCCAGTCGCGCGGTTGAGCCGCTTCAACCCGTCAGCGTCTTCTTCATGAAGAATTCTGTGTGTCCGGGAGGATAGTCCTTCAGCTCGCCGAACACGCTGTAGCCGAGTTTTTCGTAGAACGGCCGCGCCTGAAAGCTGAAGGTCTCGAGATGCGCGTGGCGGCAGCCCCGTTCGATCGCGTATTTTTCGGCAGCGAGCATCATGTCGCGCGCATGGCCGCCGCCGCGCGCCGCCTGCGCGACCCACAGGACCTGGACGTGCAGCCAGCCGCCCCAGATGTAGCCGATGAGGCCGCCCAGCACCTCGTCGCCGTCGCCGCGCAGAAAATATTGGACCGGAAAGTATTCGGCACAGCCGGTCGTCGCGACGTTGAAGTTGTCGAGCCCGTCGACGACGAACTTCTTGGATCCGTCATTGTGCGGCTCGAACGAGATATGCGGCTGCGCGGTCATGAGACACCGAAGGTTTCGCCGAAGAGGTCGCGCATAGCCGCCCAGGAGCGCCGGTCCGTGGGCGCGTGATATTTGAAATTCGGCATGTTGAAGGCATCAACCGATTTGTCCGTGAAGCTGTGCCCGGCCAGGGCATAGTTGATGTATTGCAGGTCGGCGTTCGCCTCGCGCATCAGCTTGAGGAACCGGGTGCGCGCATCATCGGGAATGAGCGGATCGAGCTGGCCGGCGCATACCATCACCTTTCCCGTGACCTTGCGCGGATCGCTCTCAGGCAAGCCGGTGAGACCCGGATGGAACGCGACGACGCACGCCATCTCGCCCGAAGCGCGCACGAGCTCCAATACAGTCATGCCCCCGAAGCAGAAACCGATCGCGCCGAGCCGCGTCGCGTCGACGCCCGGCTGAGCCTTCAACTGCGCCAACCCCGCCAGCATTCTCTCGTCCCAGAGTTTCTGGTTCTGGACGAGGCCGTTGAGCAGCTCCATCGCACGCTCCCGGGTGTCGGATACCTCGCCGTACATGTCGAGGGCGAATGCGACATAGCCGAGCTCGGCGAGCATACGAGCCCGCTCCTTTTCATGGTCGCGCAACCCGCCGCCCTGATGGCACACAAGAACGCCGGGGACTTTTCGTCCATTGGATCCATCGGCGAGATAGCCGGTCAATTGCTTGGTACCGCAGGCATAGGTGATGTCCTTCGTAATCATCGGCGATCGCCTCTCATGTCGTGTGGATCCGCGGTGATGGGTAACGGCGTCAAGACAGCGAAGTTACAAGAACCCTGCCCCGCTTCGGCAACATAATTGTTCGGCGGAACTCTCAAAAAAAGCGGCGGGCGCGTTCAAGTCAGATCGGTGAAGGGGTTATACGCGATCTCCCACAGAAAACCGTCGGGATCGGCGAAATAGCCGGAATAGCCACCCCAAAATACGTCCTGCGGAGTTTTGACGGGCCGCGCGCCGACCGAAACGGCTTTGGCGTAAAGTGCGTCGGCATCCGCTTTCGATTTCACATTGTGCGCGAGCGTAACGCCTGAGAACCCGCGTCCGTCATCCGGCACGTTGGCGTCGTCGGCGAGAAGATGGCGCGGATACAGCGACAACCAACTCCCCTCGAGCCGGAACATCACATGCTCTTCGCCCTCGGTGTGATTGTGCGGAGTAAATCCAAGGCCCTCGCGATAAAAAGCCATCGACTTCGCGAAATCGCGTACGCCGAGTGTGACGATACTGATCTTGGGTTTCACCGCGTCCTCCAGCCTGCCTTACGCCGATTGTTCCCCTTTTGTTCTCTTCTTGTCAACGGTCCGCCAGCGCCTGGCCGATGTAGAATATCAGGTGGACGGAGCCGACTGCTTAAGCGCTTTGGCGAGCAGATCCGGCCGGTCCGTGCAGATCCCATCCAGACCGCGCGCGATCAGCGTCTTCATGTCGGACATGTCGTTCACCGTCCAGGCGCCGACTTTGAGACCGAGCGACTTTGCCTCGGCAACGGCCTTCTCCGTGGCGTCGGGGAAATAGGGAAACCACCCGTCGCCGCCGGCCGCCTTGATCGCTTTCTGGATCGAACCGCCGTACTTGATGGGATCGTATCCCGCGGCCCAGGGCGAGGTTCCCGTTTCGGCCCAGTGGCGCAAGCGTTGTTTGGTCGGCGTATCGCTCTGCGAAGGCGGGTCGCGCAGAAAATCCAGCTCCATCGTCGTGAACCAGCACGCCACCTCGGGCTCCAGCTCCTTGGCGCGCAGCAATCCTTCCCAATCGAAGCCCACGAAGATGGTGCGGTCGAGATAGTTCGCGTTTCGCAGCACCGCGACCGTCGCGTCCGTCAGCGCCTTCGGCGTCGAGCCGACATCGCGGTCGAAGAACGACGTCTTGAACTCGACCTGAAGCATGAAGGGCTTTTTCGCCGCGGACGTGATCTCGAGAACCTCCTTGAGCGTCGGGATCGTCGCGCCGTCGATCGGCATCGAATGCGGCCGAGCCTTCGCATAGTCGCTCGCGGGATCGTGCCGCCCGACGTCGAAGGCGCGCAATTCGTCCAGTGTTAGATCCTTGATGCGCGGAGTCGGCTTCCGAATCCATTTGCCGCCGAGGCGGCAGATCTCGGGCTTCAGCTTGTAGTCGTGGAAGACGACGACCTCGCCGTCCTTCGACAATTGGACGTCGAGTTCGGCCCCGTCACAGCCGCGGGCGACGGCGTCGCGAAAGGCGGCAAGCGTGTTTTCCGGATAGAGCCCTGCACCGCCGCGATGGGCGAAATTCAATGTCATTACGTTCCGTTCCCGCCGGACGGGTCAAAAATCCCGGCGCGGAACGATGCTAACCGAAAAAGAACATGCCGACGAGAAGCCAGGTCGATTGCCGGTCCGGTGCCGACACGGGCAGGAGCAGAATTTCCGAATGCAGCTCCTCCACCTGGCCGCGCTTCAGTCGCGAGTCGATGGTCATCGGCCGCAGCGTGCGGATCGTGTCGATGGCCGCGCCCAGATGGTGGTCGAGATCGTGGCCCGTGAACAAGTCCGACAAGAGAGCGCCCTTGATGTCGCCCTTGAAGCGTCGGCGCGCATTGTCACCGGCGAGCCGCACGCGGAAATCGCGGTAGCCGGGCAGCGCTTCGTATACGACGATGCTTCGCAACAAGTTCGCGATCGGTCGCGCTGGTATGTCCCGGCCGACGATGAAGTCGCCCTTATTATCGACGCAGTCACGCCAATATTCGAGCAGCCTCTTCGCCTCGGCGTGCCGCGGTTCCTTGACGGTCGCGTAGTAGTCGATCAACTCCTCGAAGTCGAAATCGCGGGTTCTCTCACGGAGCGTGAATGACATGGTCGTGCCGTTTGTTAATGCACATGAAGTCTAGGATGGCGGCGCGAGTGCCGCCTTAATCCAGCGCAATCAACAAACGTAAACGCCAAGATCGGCGGCGAGGAACGGCGCGCAAAACAGTATGAACGCCGCGGGGCTACGTACTATCCCCAATGGGGCGAGAGTTCGCACATGTCGCGTCCGGCCGGTGCTGCGACCCGGCCACCGTCGCGACCGGGTTCGACACTCGGACCGGTTCGATCCCGCGTCAGTCCGGGCGACGGTTCTTGCCGATGAATCCGAACATGTGGCCGGCGACGTTGCGGATCTGGATTTCCTCCGAGCCTTCCGTGATGCGGTACCGGCGATGGTGGCGATAGATGTGCTCGAATTGCTTGTGCCGCGAATAGCCCCAGCCGCCGTGCACCTGCATGGCCCAGTCGGCGGCGTCGCAGACGAGACGATTGCCGCGATAGTTGCACATCGAGACCTTGTCGGAGAGATAGAGCTGGATCTCCGGTCCGGTCATGCGGTCCATCTCCCATGCCGTGCGATAGATCAGCCAGCGCGTCATCTCGGCGTCGGTCTGCAGCTCGACGAGCGGCCACTGGATCGCCTGATTGCGCGACAACGGCTTGCCGAACGGCTTCCTGCTGTTGGCATAGTCGATGCTCTCGTTGATGCAATATTGCGCCGCGCCGACGCCCGACGCTGCCTGGCGGATACGGTTTTCGTGCACGAAGTGACGCGCAAGCACGAGACCGTTGTCGACCGGACCGAATACAGCGCTGTCGGGCACCCACACGTCCTTGAACGAGACGCGCGCGTGGTCCGTCGGCATGTTGAACGTCCACATATATTCTTCGATCTTCACGCCCGGATCGTTCATCGGAACGATCAGGCAAGTGAGGCCGCGCGCCTCGCCGTCCTTGCCGGACGTGCGGCAGAACACCATGTCGTGCGTCGCGACGTGGACGCCCGTGTTCCACATCTTCTCGCCGTTGATGCGCCAGCCGTTTCCGTCCTTCACCGCGCGGGTTTCCATCCACGTAGCGTCCGAACCGTGCTTGGGCTCGGTCAGTCCGAACGCGATGCGCATCGTGCCGTCGAGCATGCCCGGCAGGATCTTTTTCTTTTGTTCTTCGCTGCCGAAGTCGCGCATCATCAGAACCTGGGGGAAGTTGCCGACCACCGAGGATTCGTTCTGCAGGTCGTTGTGCAGTCCCAGACCCTTGGTCGCGAGATGTTCGCGTATGATCGCCATCGCGAGATTGCCGATATTCTTGCCGCCGAACTCCTCCGGCAGCGCGAGGCGGAGAAAGCCCGCCTTGTCCGCGCGTTTGCGCATCTCGCGCAGCAGATCTTCCCATTCCTTGCGCGGCAATCCGCCGTGCTCGAAGTCGGTGCGGGCCCATTCGCGGCGATGGTCGAAGAAGCGGTCATTGTCGTCCTGCTTTTGCAGTGGAACGATTTCCTTCTCGATGAAGGCGTCGATCCTGCCGAGCAGGTCCTTGATCTGTTGCGGGATTGTGAAGTCCATGGCCGTTCCTCCGGTGGCGATTTTCGAAGTCTAACGCCTGCCGATGCGGAAGGCGCAAGTGCGCACGAAATCGCGGGCTCATGCCGTCGCGGCGCGCGGGGTGGCGAACCACCAGCGACGCCCTTCGAGGTCGCAGCGCGCCGTATTCGCGCGCCAGCCGCAATCCTGATCTTTCGGCTCGGAAAAGATGCGGGCGCCCGGATCGCGCGCACGCGAAACGCCTGCCCGGCGGCGATGCACGGATCGACGAGAACGGGAATGATGTGTTCCGTCGACACGCAACTCCACCCCGGTGTGTCTGCACTAAAATGGAACGCCCGGCGCACCGCTTCAAAAGCTTTCTGCAGTACCGAACGTGACTCCAATGTCACGCATGGCCGGATTGCGCTTTGTCATCGGTCTGTGTGTTGACTTGCCGAACGGGCGGGCGTACCCACAACGCGGATTCGCCAGCATGGGGCCGGCGGAACAACCGAGCGAGACTGATGCACAGTTCGATCTGCAAAGTATGCACTGCCGCGCCTTTCGCCCGTCCGGGCGGGAAGACCGCTGCATTCGCTCGAGAGGAGAACGCGCTCTAGGATTGTCCTGCGCGCTGGAATTGAACCCTCCCGAGCCCGGCTCCGGAGGGTTTTTTGTTGCTGCTGACCATTCCGTGCCTGGCCTGGGACTAAAAAAGTAAGTCCGTGTCATGTCCGATATTGCTGAACTCGAATTTGTCGACGCCGGGGAGCTCGTTCAGGGCCACGGCCTGGATGCGTGGATCGCCGAGTCGGGCGAGCTGATGAAGCTCGCCGGTCCCCTGATCGTCACGCAGCTCGCCCAAATGGCGATCATGACGACCGACGTCCTGATGCTGGGTCACATCGGCAAGACGGCGCTCGCCGGCGCCGCGCTCGGCAACACCATGTTCTTTTTCGGCTGGCTCGTCGGAACCGGCCCGGGCGCAGCCGTGTCGCCGATGATCGCGCACATCCTGGGCGCCTCGCCCAACAATCGCGCCGGCGTGCGCGCTGTTACGCGCATGGGCCTGTGGTCGGTCCTGATCATGTCCCTGCCGCTGATCGTGCTGATGACGTTTACGCGGCAGATCCTGGTGGCGCTGGGACAGTCGCAGGAGTTGGCCACCGCGGCCGCGCTCTTCGTCAGGCCGCTGAGCTTCGGCCTGCCCTTCACGCTCGGCTTCCAGGTCCTGCGCAACTACTCGACGGCGCTGTCCAAACCGAACGCGTCGCTGATCGTCATGCTGGTGTCGATCGGCTTCAACGCGCTCGGCGACTATGCGCTGATCTTCGGGCATTTCGGCTTTCCCCGGCTCGGCCTGACCGGATCCGGCACGGCGAGTGCCTGCTCGCTCGCCTTCAGCTTCGTGGCCATGCTGGTGGTCGTCCGGCTGACGCCGAAGCTGCATCAGTTCCGCGTGTTCCGGCGCTTTCACCGTCCGGATTGGACGAAGCTGGTCGAGCTCTATCGGCTCGGCATGCCCATCGGCATGACGATGATCTTCGAGGCGATGCTGTTCAACTCGGCCACGCTGATCATGGGCACGTTCGGGACGGCAACGGTCGCCGCGCACCAGATCTCGCTCAACGTTCCTTCGATCACCTTCATGGTACCGCTGGGCGTGGCGATGGCAGCGACGGTGCGCGTCGGACTCGCGGCCGGCGCGGGCGATCGCGAGGCCGTGCGGCGCGCGGGCTGGTCGGCCATCTTCATCGCCACCTCGTTCATGGTGGTCTGCGCGCTCCTGATCTGGAACTTCCCGCGGCAGATCGCCGAGTTCTATTTCGGGGCCGATCTCAGGGCCAACGCCGACGCCATCGCGCTGACGATCGTTTTCCTCCACGTCGCGGCTGCCTTCCAGGTGGTCGACGGCATGCAGGTTTCGGCGGCGCTGGCGCTTCGCGGGCTGAAGGACGCGCGCGCTCCCATGTGGATCGCGGGCGGCAGCTACTGGATCGCCGGCGCGCCGATGGGACTCTGGCTCGCATTCGGCGAGCACCTGAAGGGTCTCGGGATCTGGATCGGCCTGGCGTTCGGGCTGCTCGTCGCCGCGGCGGCCATGTCGGCCAGGTTCTGGTTTCTCTCGCGCGATGCATAGGGGTGATGCGTAATTCACAGCGCCAGCGCGTCATTTGTCGCCGTTTTCGACCGCCTTCGCAGCCGCAGCACGGCGGTGGGGTCTTGGGAGTACTTCGATCTCAATGTAGAGTCGGAATCGGTGATCGTTGCTGGGAAACTAAAATGCGCCCGGTGCTCAGTGGATGCGCATTCGCCGTCTGCATGCTGCTCTCCGAGCCAGCGGTGGCCTGCGCCCCTGTCGCGTTGCACGGCCTCGAGCAAAGCTATGCCGCGCAGAGCAATGGCGGCGGCGATGTCACGCGCGTCAGCCGCGGCCAGGAGATGGCGATCGAATGCGACGGCATCGCCAAGCCTGGCGCCGACGTCAGTGTCGTCATGTCGCTCGATCCGATGAAGGGCGTGTCGCCTACCGGCTACGAAGCCGTTCTGCTGACCGACCAGCGTGTCGGCGGCAAGGCCGTGCATTTCCGCGTCCCCGACACGCCCGACCTCGCGCAACACACGGTAACGCTCCGCGTCTATGTCACCGACTCCAAAGGCACGACGGAGTGCGAAGCAGGACATCTTCGCATCGTCTGAGCGATTCCAGGCCGATCAGATGAAGGGAACGAGAGCGAGGACTCCGAGCGCTGCGGCGGCAATCCAGATCGCAATCCGGACGTGGCGCGTGCGCGCGACCTGCGCCTCGGCGATGAGTAAGGCGGAGTCGGGATGTATGCGCACGCCGCCGTCGGCGAGCATGGCGGAGATGATTTCCGCGTTCTTGAGAAGCTGCGGCAGGTTCTGCGCCGCCCGTCCCAGCGCCGTCACGCCGTCGGCGGCGTCGCGGAGCCGCCCCTCCGGTCCCATGCGCTCGATCATCCACTTTTCGATGACAGGCCGGCTCGCTTCCCAGATGTCGAAGTCGGGATCGAGGCCGCGCGCGACTCCTTCGACGACCACCATCGTCTTTTGAAGCAGGACGAGTTGGGGCTGTGCCTGCATGTCGAAGCGCCGCGTGGTGTCGAAAAGCTGTTGGAGAAGGCGCGCCATGGAAACTTCCTTGGCGCTGCGGCCGAAAATGGGCTCGCCGATGGCACGGAGCGCTTGCGCGAATGTTTCGACCGGATGATGGGCGGGTACGAAGTTCACGTCGTAATGGATCTGTGCGACGCGCAAATAGTCGCGCGCGAGAAACCCGGCGAGCGTTTCCGCCATGAACCGGCGCATCGAACCGTCGAGACGGCCCATGATGCCGAAATCGACGGCGACCAGGCGGCCTTCCGAATCCACGAACAGATTTCCCGGATGCATGTCGGCGTGGAAGAAGCCGTCGCGCAGCGCCTGCGTGAGAAAGCTGCGGACGACGAGATTGGCGATCCGCTTCGGATCGTGGCCGGCGGCCACCAGCGCCTCCGGGTCGCGCAGGGGAATCCCCTCGATCCATTCGCTGGTCAGCACGTGATCCGACGTGCGGCTCCAATCGATGTGCGGGACGCGAAAATCGGCGTCGCTGCGCGTGCGTTCCTCGAGCTCGGAGGCGCCCGCCGCTTCCATGCGCAGGTCGAGCTCGATTGCCACCGACACGGCGAGCGTATCCACCATCGCAACGGGGCGGAGCCGCTTGGCTTCGGGGATGAATCGCTCGGCCATCCGGGCGGCGAGCGCGAAGGCCGAGAGATCCTTGCCGAACTCTTTTTCGATCCCGGGGCGCAGCACCTTGACGGCGACCCGTACGGGCGTGGCGTCGGCGGTCATGCCGTCATGGACCTGCGCGATCGAGGCCGCGGCGATCGGCTCCGAAAGCTCGCTGAAGACGCTGTCGACGGGGCGGCCGAGCGATTTCTCGATCACCGCGCGCGCCTGCGCCATGGGAAACGGCGGCAGACGGTCCTGCAGCTGTGCGAGCGCGAGCGCCACCTCGTCGCCGACGATGTCGGCGCGGGTCGCCAGCACCTGCCCCAGCTTGATGTACGCCGGACCCAGGCTTTCGAGCGCGCGTGCCAGACGAACGCCCGGCGGCGCGGGATCGTTCCTGGCTCGGCCGCTGCCCAGAAGGCGGCGCGCGACACGCGCCCAACCGGGCAGCAGTTCCTCATACTCCTTGGGAAACAGCGCATCGTTCCGCGCCAGCACGCGCGCGGCATGCCAAAGTCGTCGCGCATCGGCCAGACGTCTGAACATCAGATCTTCCAGGCCGAATGCATGGCCGCAATTCCGCCGGTCATGTTGCGCACCTTCACCTGAGACAGGCCAGCCTTCTCGATCATCTTTGCGAACGCGGCCTGCGGCGGAAAACGCCGGATGCTCTCGGCGAGGTAGCGATAGGCGTCTTCGTCGCCCGCCACCATTTGCCCCAGCCGGGGCAGCACGTTCATCGAATAGGCATCGTACAGACTGTCGAGGACGGGCATCTCCACGCGGCTGAACTCAAGACACAGAAAGCGCCCGCCGGGCTTGAGGACTCTCCGCGCCTCGCTCAGTGCTTTGTCGATACGTGTAAAATTCCGAATACCGAACGCAATCGTGTAGGCGTCCATGCTGGCGTCGGGAATTGGGAGCGCCTCACCGTCGCCGGTGATCCATGCGATCGACCGTTCACCCTTGGCCTCTGCGCGACGCCTGCCTTCGCGCACCATGTCCGCATTGATGTCGCACACCGTAATGCTCGCTTCGCCCCCCCGAGCACGGACAAGCTCGGCGATGCGGAACGCGATGTCCCCGGTGCCGCCGGCGACGTCCAGCACGCTCCAGCCCGGGCGGGGATTCAGCCATTCGACCATGGCGTCCTTCCAGAGCCGATGCACGCCGCCCGACATCAGATCGTTCATCAGATCGTATTTGCCCGCGACGGACGAGAACACGCCGCGCACCAGAGCCTCCTTCTCGGCTTCGGGCACGTCGCGGAATCCGAAACTGGCAGTCGTGTCAGCAGTCATGCCGCCTAGAATAGCCGCTGGGGAATCCATGGGCTACCGTCATCGGCTGCGACTCTTAATGGTTGGACAATGCCGGAACTGCCTGAAGTAGAGACCGTCCGGACGGGATTGCGCCCGGTGATGGAGGGGCATGCATTCACCCATGTCGAGACGCGGCGCGGGAATCTGCGGATTCCCTTTCCAAACGATTTTGCCGGGAGGTTAACGGGACGCACGGTGAAGCGCCTCTGGCGGCGCGCGAAGTATCTGATGGCGGAGCTCGACGACGGCGAAACCTTCGTCATCCATCTGGGCATGAGCGGACGTATCGCCGTCTATGCCGACGGCAAGTCGCGCAGGCTGGGCCGTTTCGTGTATCCGGCAGCGCCGCCCGGTGCAGGAATGGGCAAACACGATCACGTAGTCCTGGAAACCGATGCCCCTGCCCGGATCGTCTTTACCGATCATCGCCGCTTCGGCCTGATGACGCTGGTCGCGACCGCCGACATCGAGCGGCACCGCCTGTTCAAGGGGATAGGCGTCGAACCTCTCTCGGACGAATTCGACGCGGATTTTCTGACAAGGACACTAAAGGGCAAGAAGACGCCGATTAAGTCCGCGCTGCTCGACCAGCGCATCGTCGCCGGCCTCGGAAACATCTATGTGTGCGAAGCGCTGTTTCGATCGGGCATCTCGCCGAAGCGATTGGCCAGATCCGTCTCGCCGCCGCGGATCACCGCGCTCGTCAAGGAGATCAAGGCGGTGTTGAAAGACGCCATCGCAGCCGGCGGTTCGTCGCTGCGCGATCACCGCCGCACCGACGGCGAGATGGGGTATTTCCAGAAGACGTTCTATGTCTACGACCGCGCGGGCGAGCCGTGCCGAACCAAAGGCTGCAAGGGGAAAATTCGGCGCGTCGTCCAGGCGGGTCGCTCGACGTTCTATTGCGCGACCTGCCAGAAGTGAAAAAAAAGTGGCGGCCGTCCTCGCAAAACGGCCGCCTGCAATGTCCTAAAGCTTGGAAGCTTCTACCGTTCCCCTTACACCGACTTCGCGACCGTGTTGAACGTCGCGCTGAGATTGTTACCGACGAGTGTGACGGCGGTGATGATCGCCACCGCGATCAGCGCGGCGATCAGCCCATACTCGATTGCCGTGGCGCCGGACTCATCACGCAGAAACGCACGAATTGCATTGTTCATTTCAGGCCTCCACTTCGAGATATCGATGAGCGTCTGCACTGCACGCGTGACGGGCTCACCGGATAGCGCGACCTTAAACGCGAGGCTTTAATCGCGATTTAAAATCAAGACTAGAAAAACTCGAATTCAATATTGACGTCAATGTAAATTGATATTCTTAGAAATAATATTGTCTTTTTACTTTGACCATTGCGTTTCATTTTGCGACTACGACGTCCCGGACCTTGCCGCCCGTCCCCGCTTCCAATCGCGGCGCGCGGCTGCGGCAAGTTCCTGAGAATGCGCCGACCGGACGGTGCGCGGTCACGTCTGTGGCGGCTGGTGCGTGCGCGGAAGCGGCGTCCCGTTTTCGAGATACGATTTAAGGCTTGCCAGGATGCGCGGCCACCCGCCCGAGACGGCGTCGATGATCTTGGCATTGTCGCGCTCAATCGAGTGAGTGATCGTAAGCCGCACCACGCCTTGGTCTTCCGCCAATTCGTAGACGCAGCGACTGAAGCCTTCGGCTTTCAGTTCGTCGCGGAATTCGTTTCGCCATTTGATGACGAGGCGGTTCGGCGGTTCGCTTTCCAGTATTTCGCCGGCATCCGCAACGCGGCCGTCCGTGAATTTCATCGCCCAGGCGGAACCTTTGGTCCACTCCGATTCCTGGTGCATTCCGTACCAATATTGCCGCTGGAACTCGGGCTTGGTGAGGGCGTCCCAGACCTTGGCGGGAGTCGCGCGGATGTAGGTCACGTAGACGAATTTTGTGCTCATGTGTCTTCCCTTTCGAGGTTCTTTTTCAAATCGCTCAAGGCCTTTAACCGCCCGCGTTCGAATTTGCCGATCCACCGTTCGGCGATGTCGTTGATGGGAACGGGATTCAGGTAGTGCTCTTTCTCGCGGCCCTTGCGGATGGTGGCGACGAGATTCGCCTCCTCCAGGATCGCCAGATGCTTGGTCACCGCCTGACGCGTCATCTCCATCTGTCCGCAGAGTTCGTTCAGCGTCTGCCCGTTCTGGGCATGGAGTCTGTCCAGCAATCGGCGCCGCGACGGATCGGCCAACGCCCGGAAGACTGCATCCATGCTCATGATCCTAATATGCAACCATTTGGTTGCATGTCAAGAGCGGAGATAGGAAAGACCTTCAGCGAAGGAGCATTCCATGACGTATCAGAACATTCTCGCGACCAGGGACGGCGCCGTCGGCATCGTCACGCTCAACCGGCCGAAGGCGCTGAACGCGCTCAACGGCGAACTTCTCGCGGAACTGGTCGCGGTGCTGGAGGAATGGGACCGCGACGACCAGGTGCGCTGCGTCGTTCTCACGGGTTCCGACCGCGCCTTCGCGGCGGGCGCCGACATCAAGGAGATGGCGCCGCAATCCTACATGGACATGTACAAGTCAAACTTCTTCGCCGCCGCCAACGATCGCATTGCCAATATCCGCAAGCCGATCGTCGCCGCGGTCGCGGGCTGGGCGCTCGGCGGCGGCTGCGAGCTCGCCATGCTCTGCGACTTCATCATCGCGGCCGACACGGCGAAGTTCGGCCAGCCGGAGATCAATCTGGGCGTGATGCCCGGCATCGGCGGCACACAGCGCCTCACCCGCTTCGTCGGCAAGTCGAAGGCGATGGACATGTGCCTGACCGGACGCAACATGGACGCGGCGGAAGCCGAACGGGCCGGTCTCGTGTCGCGCGTCGTTCCCGCGGCCGAGCTGATGTCCGAAGCGCTGAAGGCCGCACACAAGATCGCCGAGCAGTCGATGCCGATCGCCGCCATGACCAAGGAGACCGTGAACCGCGCCTATGAAATGACCCTGGCGGAAGGGATCCGGTTCGAGCGGCGGGTGTTTCACGCCATGTTCGCGACCAACGACCAGAAGGAGGGCATGGCGGCCTTCAGCGAGAAGCGAAAACCGGCCTTCAAGGACAAATAGGATACATTTGACCCCTGACCCGGTCGGGGGTATACGCCCGCCTCCGAATTGCAGCAGGAAGACCTATGCCCAATATCGCCTCGTCCAAGAAGCGCGTCCGCACGACCGCCAAGCGCACCGCGATCAACACGGCGCGCAAGACGCGCGTCCGCGGCTTCATCCGCAAGGTCGAAGAGGCGATCACCAAGGGCGACAAGACCGCCGCCCAGGCCGCTCTGAAGGCGGCAGAGCCCGAAATCATGCGCGGTGTGTCCAAGGGGATACTCCACAAGAACACCGGCTCGCGGAAAGTCTCGCGCCTCGCCAAGCGCGTGGCCAAATTGGGCAAATAACTGAATTCTTTCGCTAAATCTTGAAAGAACGGGGCTCGAACGCGTTTCGGGCCCCTTTTTATTGTCAGTGTGCTGATATTCTTCGTACTGTCATCTTCCGGCGGGGCGCCGTGCGGCCGCCTTCATCTAAGTGTCTGATTCGCCGCGGGAAGAGGCAGAAATCGAAAAATCCGTACACGTACAAAAGCTTAGCTGCAACAGAATCGTGACGGTTCGCGTTTCGTTCGCTTGAATCTGATTCGATTTTGCGGGATGTTAACCTTCGTTCGGTGGCAAGAGAAAAAATATGTCGAACACTAGACACAGTCCCATCCCAGTATTCGAGGCCAAGAATCCGAGGAAATTCGGTTTCTGTAAGTCTAGTAGCCGCTGAATTCTTGAAATTGCTAGGTTTTTCGACTGAGCGAAAGCTCGGTGCGTGTTGGATATTGCCGGATTTTGACAAAATGGCCTCGACCGATCCCACCAAGGACTACGCCGGCGACCTCAGCGTCACCGAAGCGTGGGCGCTCCTGCAAAGCGATCCGCGCGCGCAGCTGGTGGATGTCCGCACCTCGGCCGAGTGGAGTTTCGTCGGCTTACCCGACCTCTCGAGCCTGGGTCGCGAGGCGCTCTTGGTCGAGTGGCAGTCCTTCCCGACGATGCGGCCGAACCCCAGCTTTGTGGATGACACGGTGCGCGCCGGCGTCGGCGCCAAGGACGCGCCCGTTCTCTTCCTCTGCCGGTCGGGCGCTCGCTCGCGCTCGGCAGCGATTGCGATCACGGCCGCCGGCTACAGCCGCGCCTACAATATCGCCGGAGGCTTCGAAGGGGACCTCGATGGCGAACGCCATCGCGGACAACAAAACGGTTGGAAGGCGAGCGGCCTTCCGTGGAAGCAGTCATGAAGGGGGAGAGGCGTATGCGACGAGGTGAAACGGCCTGAAAAAGGTCAATTGGGGATCGCGGACCGAAAGTCCGCGCGACAATGAGGGCTCACCGGCTGCAAGCCGGCAAGAAGCGGGTAGTGATTATGGGACAAGTGACGAATAAGCCCGTGCGGCCGGACTGGCCCACGGCATGGGCGGGTGCACGCGAACGGCTTCGGCGGGAATTGGGCGACGCGGTGTTCGACGCCTGGATCGGCCCGCTGACCCTGGACTCCTGGGAGAATGACGAGCTGAGCATCGGCGCCGTCAAGCCGTTCGTGCGCAACTGGGTGTCCAACCACTACGTGACGCGCATAGAGCGCGCCCTCAAAGCCGAGGGCGCGGAGCCCGCCTCCTTGTCGGTGGTTCTGACGGTCGCCAAGCCCGTCATCGGCGGCGGCATCGTCCGCGAACCCGTGCGGGCCGAGGTCCCGGTCGTGAGCTACGTAGCCCGCGCGGCGGACGAAGACGCGCCCAGCGACGCGGGTCGCGGACTGTGGACGCGCATGCTCCATCCGCAGCAGACCTTCGACAGTTTCATCGCGGGACCGGCGAACGAATTCGGACTGGGCGCCGCGCGCGCCTTCGCGGAGGGGCAGAACGGCGACATTCCCCTGCTCTACATCCATGGCGGCTTCGGCTACGGCAAAACCCATCTGCTGAACGCCGCGGCGCTCGAGTTCCGCAAGCGCGGAAAGCGCACCCTGTTCCTGCGCGCGGAAGACTTCATGCGTCACTTCCTGGGCGCGCTCTATCGCAAGGACACGCTGGCGTTCAAGGAAGAGCTGCGAACCGCAGAAGTGCTGATCATCGACGATCTTCAGCACATCTGCCGCTCGACGGCGACGGCATCCGAGTTCCTCTATACCGTCAATGCCTTCGCCGACCTTCGGCGCCGCGTCGTGATCGCGGCCGATCGCGCGCCGTCGGCGCTCGAAGGCCTCGGCGCCGACGTGAAGTCGCGTCTGGCGGGCGGCCTGTGCGTCGCGCTCGACAAGCCGGACAGGGCCACGCGCCTCGCCATTCTCAAGGCGCGGGCGGCGGAATTGGCGCGACACAAGCCGCAATCGCTTCTTCCCGACGAAGTGCTCGAACATATCGCCGACATGGAGGAAGCCAGCCCGCGCGAATTGATCGGGGTGTTCACCAAGCTTGCGACCTACACGGACCTGACGAAGAAGACCGTGACTCTGGGCACGATCGAAGACGTCGTCGGACTACGCAGCGCTCCCGGGGCGAAAACGTCGATCGAGGACATCCAGCGCAAGACCGCGGAGTTCTACAAGCTCGACGTTCGGGATTTCCACTCCCCGCAGCGCGCCAGACGCGTCGCGAGGCCGCGCCAGGTGGCGATGTATCTCTCGCGCAAACTTACGACGCGCTCGCTGCCCGAAATCGGCAGGCGCTTCGGCGGCCGCGACCACACGACGGTTCTGCACGCGTGCCGTCGCATCGAGGCTCTCTGCGAGGAGGACCCGCTGTTCCGTCAGGAGGTCGATTTTCTCAGCCAGATGTTGTCGCGCCGGTCTTGAAAGGCCGGACGGCAATGAAAACGGCGCCCTATCCGGCGCCGTTTTCGATCTTGCTGCTTTCTGACGGACTTCCTGGGGTCTAGCATTCGCGAGTACGTCCCTCGACGGTGCTCATGAAGGCCTTCGTCATAGTCGCCGCGCTTGCCGCGCCTTCGTCGCACGACCTGCTTCCACCCAAGGCGGGCGAGCCGACGATCGCGGCGTGCGGCCAGGCGTACGAGCAGGCCCGCGCCGGATTCGAGGCGGACCGCGGTGCCGCCGCGCTTTTCACGCAAGCCATTCAATCGGCCACCCAGTGCATCGCACAGGGCGGCGGTGTCGATGGCCTCATCATTCGCGCAGAAGCCGAGTTCGCATTGAAGAACAGCCAGCCCGCGCTCCAGGATCTGTCCGACGCGCTCAAGATCGCACCGCTCTCGGCGGTCGCCCATTTCGACCGCGGCATGATCCTGCTGGCAAGCGGCCAGTACGAGGCCGCCGCCAACGATTTCACGACCGACGTCGAAATCGACCCCAATGACAGCGACGCGCGGTTCGAGCGCGGCTGGGCGCTTTCGCTGATGGGAAAGAATGAAGACGCAGTTCGGGATTTCGACACCGTTATCGGCCAGTATCCCGATTTTGCGCCGGCTTATCGGCTGCGCGGACTCGTGAACGCGGCGCTCGACCGGCTCGACGAAGCGATCGCAGACGACACAAAAGCCCTCGCGCTCGACCCGAACGACGACGACGTCTATTTCAATCGCGCGCTGGTGCTGGATCGCAAAGGTCTGCACAAGGACGCGATCCGCGACTTCGACATCGTCATTTCCCGCAATCCGAACGACAGCGAAGCGCTGTTCCAGCGCGCGAGAAGCCGTCAGGCCGACCTCGACCTTGAAGGCGCCGACGCCGATTTTACACGCAGCATCGCCATCACTCCGAGCGCGGGCGCCTACAATGATCGCGGCGTCAACAACGAGCTCGAGCACAGGCCCGACCAGGCGCTACTCGACTATTCGTCTTCGATCGCCATCGACCCGCAAAATGTGACCGCGCTCGACAATCGCGCGCGCATGGAGGACCTAAAGCGCGACTTCGCATCGGAAATTTCCGATCTCGACGCCGCCCTCGCCGTCGAGCCGAAAAACGCGCAACTTCTTTACCGGCGCGGTGTCGCTTACTGGTTGAAGAGAGACTGCGCCAAGGCGATCGACGATTTCACAGCCTACGCTGCTCTGAAGCCGGATGCGGACTTCGTTCTGCTCGGCCGCGGCGAATGCTATGGCCAACTGGGACGATTCGATGACGCGCTCGCCGATTATTCACGCGCGATCGCGCTGAATTCGAACGATGCCTACGCCTATTCGCTGCGCGCCATGGCGCATGCGGCGAAGCGCGAACATGAATTGGCGCTGGAGGACATCGACAAGGCGATCGCGCTGGCACCGGCCGACGGTCGATACTGGGCGCAAAGAGGCGCGCTCAAGGAAGCCGATCAAGACAAGCCGGGCGCCGAGGCCGATTTTTCCCGGGCGGTGGTTGCCTATTCCGACGAGATCGCGCTCAGCCCGCACAGCGACCAGCTGTTCGTGGAACGCGGATACGCCAATCTGCGGCTGCGCAAGTTCGACGACGCACTCGCCGACGAGAGCCACGCGCTTGCGATCCGCGCGGACAACACGAGTGCGCTCTATGACCGGGCGCTGATCTATAGGCAAGTGAAGAAACTCGACAGCGCGCTTCAGGACCTGTCGGACGCTATCCGGCAACGACCGGAGAATTTGGAATATTACAGCGCTCGCGCCTTAATCCTCGGGCTGATGGGAAATTTCGCTTCCGCAATCGGCGACTACGATCACATTCTGAGCGTCGATCCCGATGATGCAACGGTCCTGAACAACGTTTGTTGGGCGCGCGCCGTGGCTGGCAGCGAACTCGACAAGGCGCTCGAGCAGTGCCGGAAATCGCTCCAGATCCAGCCCAACTCGGCGTTCACGGTCGACAGCCTCGCCTTTGTTCAATTCCGGATGGGCGATCTCCGCTCCGCACTCGAAAGCTACGACCAGGCCATCGCGCTGAATGCCAAGAGCGCAAGTTCGCTCTTCATGCGTGGGGTCGTGAAATTGCGGCTCGGCCGAACGAGCGATGGCGATGCCGATATAGCCAGCGCAACGGCGCTTGATCCGGACATCGCCGCGACGTTCAAGCGCTACGGCGTGTCGCCCTAGAGACTACCCAAACCGGCCTGGGCCGGACGCGCGCGGCGGCTCGGAGACAGCCCGTTCGCACCCCCTCGGCGACGCATTATTTTCTCCCTTTCGTAGGGGTATTTGGTATAGTTCAAAACCTGAGTCTCGGCCGCAAAGAAACTCAAGGAAATCAGTGGGTTACCGACCCGTCGGTACGGGGTGGACCTGGGGTTTCTCTACGGCCCAAAATTCTGCTGCGAGAACAATGAAAATTAACGTCGAACGGGGTGCCTTTCTGAAGGCACTGAGCCACGTCCAGAGTGTCGTCGAGCGCCGTAACACGATCCCCATTTTGTCGAACGTCATGATCGAAGCCGGAAAAGGTCAACTCAAACTGACCGCCACCGATCTCGATATCGAAATCGTCGAATCCATCCCGGCCGACGTTCTGCGCAACGGCTCTGCCACCGCTCCGGCGCACATGCTCTACGACATCGTGCGCAAGCTGCCGGACGGCGCGCAGGTGCAGGCCGAGCTGCTGACCAGCGAAGGCGGCCGCCTTGCCGTATCCGCGGGCACCGTGCGTTTCGAGCTCGCCTGCCTTCCCAAGGAAGACTTCCCGCAAATGTCCGCGGGCGCCCTTCCGCATCGCTTTCGCCTGGCGGCGGACGATCTGAAACGGCTCATCGACAAGACGCGCTTCGCCATGGCCACGGACGAGACGCGCTTCTACCTGATGGGCATCCACATGCACGCCGCGAAGGAAGGCAAAGTCAGAACGCTGCGCGCCGTCGCGACGGACGGGCATCGCCTGGCGCGTTTCGAGCTCGACCTGCCCGATGGCGCGGGCGACATGCCGGGCATCATAGTGCCGCGCAAGACGGTGACCGAGCTGCGCCGCCTGCTCGACGATGCGGATGGCGCGATCGAAATCGCCCTTTCCGACACCAAGATCCAGTTCACCTTCAGCGGAGTGGATCTCACGTCCAAGCTCATTGACGGAACGTTCCCGGATTATCAGCGCGTCATTCCGAGCGGCAACGACAAATCGCTCGCACTCGACGCCAAGGAATTTTCGCATTCGGTCGACCGCGTCTCGACCATTTCGGCGGACAAGACCCGCGCGGTGAAGCTCGCGGTCGGCAAGGACAAGGTAACGCTTTCTGTCGTCAATCCGGAGAGCGGCACCGCGACGGAGGAACTCGGCGCGACCTACAGCGCTGCGGGCATGGAGATAGGGTTCAACGCAAAATACCTGCTCGACATCACGAGCCAGATAGAGGGCAAGGAGATTCGCTTCCTGCTGTCGGACGCCGGCTCGCCAACCATCATCGAAGACGCGGAGGACTCGCGGTCCCTCTACGTCCTCATGCCCATGCGGGTCTGAATTTGTCCGGACCGACCAAAGAGCGCGCTAGCGGCGCGGTCGCCTCCTTTGTGGAGAAAACCCGCCTCGCCGTGACGCGTCTGACGTTGCGAAACTTTCGCTCCTATACCGAAGCCGAAGTGTCGGTGAGCGGCCGCCCGGTCGTGCTGGCCGGTCCTAACGGCGCGGGAAAGACCAACCTGCTGGACGCCATCTCGCTGCTCTCGCCGGGCCGCGGATTGCGCGGCGCCAAACTGTCCGAGCATGTGCGTCGCGGCCCCAGCGTTGCGAGCGATGCGCTTTGGGCTGTCTCAGCAAGTGTCGCGCGCGGCGGCGAAACCTACGAAGTCGGCACCGGTCTCGTCCTCGGGCCGAACGGCGGCGAACGCCGGCAAGTCAGGCTCAACGGCGCAGCGGCGCAGAACTCGACCGACCTCGGCGAGCTGGTCCAGATGCTGTGGCTCACCCCTGCTATGGATCGCTTGTTCATCGAAGGCGCGAGCGGGCGGCGAAAATTTCTCGATCGCCTCGCGCTCGGCTTCGATGCCAACCATGCGCGGGTTTCTACCCGGTACGAAACGGCCATGCGCGAACGCGCACGACTGCTGAAATTCGGTCCGCGCGATCCCGCCTGGCTCGACGGTCTCGAAGGCGAGATGGCGGAGGCAGGTGTCGCGATGACGGCGGCCCGCACCGAAACCGTGGAACGCCTCAACGCCGCACTGGCCGCGCGCGGCGAAGCCGGAGCGTTTCCGTCCGCGCATCTGGCGTTGGAGGGAGATGCCGACCTACTCCTCGCCGGACAGGGCGCCGACGCGGTTTCCGTCTTTCGCGAGCGGCTGGCGCGCGCCCGCATGCGCGACGCCGAGGCCGGACGCACGACGTGCGGACCTCACCTGACCGATCTTGCCGTCCGCCACACGCAGAAGCGCACCAACGCCCGTGAATGTTCCACGGGCGAACAAAAGGCTCTTCTGATCTCGATCATACTCGCCGATGCATGGGAACTCGCCAAGGCTCAGTGCGGTCATGCGCCGCTGCTCCTGCTGGACGAGATCGCCGCGCATCTTGACTCCCGACGGCGTGCCGCGCTGTTCGAGGAAATCCGGGCGCTCGGCGCCCAGGCATGGATGACAGGCACAGACCTGGACATGTTCGCGCCGCTGCGCGCGGACGCGGACTTCTTCGAGGTTGCCGACTCGCAACCCCGCCTCCTCTGAGTGACAGCCATGGCTTCTGCACCGATCCCAAACCCCAGCGAATACGGCGCCGACAGCATCAAGGTGCTGAAGGGCCTGGACGCCGTGCGCAAGCGGCCCGGCATGTACATCGGCGACACCGATGACGGCTCGGGGCTGCATCACATGGTGTACGAGGTCGTCGACAACGCCATCGATGAAGCGCTCGCGGGCTATGCCACGCGCGTGGACGTGACGCTCAATCCGGACGGATCGTGCACGGTGCGCGACAACGGCCGGGGAATTCCCACCGGAATCCACGAAACCGAAGGCGTCTCCGCAGCCGAAGTCATCATGACCCAACTTCATGCGGGCGGAAAGTTCGAGCAGAACGCCTACAAGGTTTCCGGCGGCCTGCACGGCGTCGGCGTCTCGGTGGTCAACGCCTTGTCCGATTTTCTCGATCTGCGCATCTGGCGCGACGGCAAGGAGCACTATATGCGCTTCCGCCACGGCGATGCGGAAGCGCCTCTCAAGGTAGTGGGCGACGCGCCGGGAATGCGCGGCACAGAGGTCACGTTCCTGCCATCTCCCCAGACGTTCACCAAGACGGAATTCGACTTCGCGACGCTCGAACACCGGCTCCGCGAGTTGGCGTTCCTCAACTCCGGCGTGACGATCGTCCTCACCGACAAGCGCGGGGTCGAGGCGAAAGAAGCGACTTTGCACTATGAGGGCGGGCTGAAGGCGTTCGTCCAATATCTCGACCGCACAAAGACGTCGCTGATCTCGGGTCCGATACTGATCGCGGCCGAGCGCGACGGCATGACCGTCGAAGTGGCGTTGACCTGGAACGACAGCTACCACGAAAGCATGTTGTGCTTCACCAACAACATTCCGCAAAAGGACGGCGGCACGCATCTGGCCGGATTCCGCGCGGCCCTCACCCGCGTCGTCACGAAGTACGCCGACGAGAACATCTCTTCGAAAAAAGACAAGGTGCCGCTGACCGGCGACGATTGCCGCGAGGGCCTGACCTGCGTGCTCTCGGTCAAGGTGCCCGATCCGAAATTTTCGTCGCAGACCAAGGAAAAGCTGGTCTCCTCCGAGGTGCGCCCGATCGTCGAAGGCGTCGTGCTCGATCAGCTCGGCCGCTGGCTCGAGGAGCATCCTGGCGAGGCCAAGTCGGTGGTCGGCAAAGTCGTCGAAGCGGCGATGGCGCGCGAGGCGGCGCGCAAGGCCCGCGAGCTGACGCGGCGCAAGGGCGTGCTCGACGGCGCGTCGCTGCCCGGAAAGCTCGCCGACTGCCAGGAGCGCGATCCGGCGAAATGCGAACTCTTCATCGTCGAGGGCGACAGCGCCGGCGGCAGCGCAAAACAGGCGCGCAACCGCGAAAATCAGGCCGTACTGCCGCTGCGCGGCAAGATCCTGAACATCGAGCGGGTGCGCTTCGACCGCATGCTGTCGAGCGAATCCATCGTCAACCTGATCACTGCGCTGGGCACGGGTATCGGCACGGAAGAATTCAACGCCGACAAACTGCGTTACCACAAGATCATCATCATGACCGATGCCGACGTCGACGGGGCGCACATCCGGACGCTGCTTCTGACCTTCTTCTATCGCCAGATGCGCGAGCTCATCGAGCGCGGCCATGTCTTCATCGCCCAGCCGCCGCTGTATAAGGCCGCGCGCGGCAAGTCGGAGCGCTATCTGAAGAACCAGAGCGAATTCGACGACTACGTCATCTCGGAAGGTTCGGACGGCGTGACGTTCACGCTGCACTCCGGTGAGACCCGTGCCGGCGCTGATTTCGACGCGCTGGTGAAGGGCGCGCGCAGCGCCGCCGCGGCGCTCAACGGTTTTCCGCCGCAGTATCCGCGCTTCGTGCTCGAGCAGGCGGCAATCGCCGGCGCGCTCAATCCGGAACTGCTCGCCGACGGCGCCAAGGCGAAGGAAGCGGCGGAATACATCGCCCGCCGCCTCGACATGCTGTCCGAAGAATATGAGCGGGGCTGGCACGGGGAGCCGACGTCGGACGGCGGACTGAAATTCTGGCGCGAGGTCCGCGGCGTGCGCGAGGCCGTGGCGATCGACGGCGCGCTGATCGCGAGCGCCGACGCGCGCAAGCTCGATCGCATGGCGGCAGAGTTGCAGATCGCCTATCTCAAGGCCGGCCAGCTTCGCCGCAAGGACGAGACCGTCGAAGTCCGTTCGCCGACGCAGCTGCTCGATGCCGTCATCGACTGGGGCAAGAAGGGCCTCTCGCTGCAGCGCTACAAGGGCCTGGGCGAAATGAACCCGCAGCAGCTCTGGGAAACGACACTGGACGAGAACGCCCGCACGCTTCTGCAGGTGAAGGTGCAGCACGCGGACGAAGCGGACGACCTGTTCGCCAAGCTGATGGGCGAGATCGTCGAACCCCGCCGTGAGTTCATCCAGGACAATGCGCTGAACGCCGCGCTCGACGTCTGAGAGGATGCGATGCCGTTTCGATTCCATCGCGTCCTCAACATCATTCCCGGCGTGCGCGTCAATGTGAGCAAGGGCGGCCTGTCGACGAGCGTCGGACCGCGCGGCGCCGACCTGAACATCGGCAAGCGTGGCGTCACGACCAATGCCGGCCTGCCCGGCACGGGACTGTCTTATCGCCAGACGCTGGGCAAACCGGGAAGCTGGATCGGCATCGCCACGTTCATCGTCGCGCTCGCGCTCTCGGCCTATCGCTACAGCGACAGGATCGCCGCCTTCTTCAGCCACCCTGTGTCCGCGCCGGCCGCGACCGTAGCGCTCGCCCATCCGTCCCGCGCCAGCACCGCCGCGCACGCCGTCGAGACCGCGGCGGCGCCGGCAGCCGGCGTGCGCTACGTGCACCGGAACAACTCGAACCTTTATGCCGAGCCGCGCAACGGCGCGCCTACCCTCAAGAAGGAAGAAAGAGGCGCGCAATTGACGCTGCTCGCGACCGCCGGCAAGTGGAGCGAAGTCCAGGACGGCGCGGTGACCGGCTGGATGAAGACGAGCGTGCTCGGCGAGAACCCGCCCGACTAGACGCGCGCACCGACAAGCCAGCAGGCCGCCGGCGGGGAAACCCCCTCAGGCGTCTCGAATTTCTGCATCGCCACGGTCACGCGTTCGACGATCTTCGCCCGCGTCTGGTCGTCGGCGTCGGCGGCTGCGCGCGCCAGCGGCCCGATGCCGAGCGTGAACTGCGCGGCTTCCTTCGCCGTCGCCGCCATGTGCATCACCGTGTCGAGCTTTTCGATCGTCACGTCTGCGAATCCCGCGCCTTCGAGGATCGACTTCAGCCGGGCGGAATCGGCAAACGCGAAGGGACCGGGCGCATGCGGATCGGGCGGCGGCTGCGCGGGCAAGAGATCACGTGCCGCTGCGAAAGGCGCGAAGGCCCAGACATTTTCGGGCATGGCGCGCCAGCAGACGAAGGCCAGCCGGCCGCCGGGCTTCAGCGCCTTGCGGATGTTGGCGAACGCCGCCCCGGGATCGGCGAAGAACATGACGCCGAAGCGCGACGTCACCGCGTCAAAGGCCTGCTTGAAGGGATATACCGAGGCATCCGCCTCGACGAAATCGACCGGCCTGGACCCCGCCCGCGCCCGCGCCACGCCGAGCATCGGCGCGGAGATGTCGACGCCGGTGACGTGGCCGGTCGCGCCCGCCGCGTCGGCGAAAGCGAAACTCGTCGTGCCGCAGCCGCAGCCGATGTCCAGCACGCGCTCTCCGGGCTTCACGGCGGCAAAGCGGACGAGCGCGGCATGGATCGAGGCCATGTTGCGATCCATGTTCTGCTGCGCCTCGGCCCAGCGCTGGCCCGCCGGTCCGTTCCAGTAGTCGATCTGGTCCTGGTTGCCGCTCATTTGCCCATCTTCCTCCGGCGCATCGCCAGGGTGCGCAGCCGCAATGCGTTCAGCTTGATGAATCCCTGCGCATCCTTCTGGTCGTAGGCGCCCTGGTCGTCCTCGAACGTCACGAGATCCTGGTTGTAGAGCGAGTAAGGCGAGGAGCGGCCGATCACCGTCGCATTGCCCTTGTAGAGCTTGAGCCGCACCGTGCCGGCGACGAACTCCTGGCTCTTGTCGATCAGGGCCTGGAGCATCTCGCGCTCCGGCGAGAACCAGAAACCGTAATAGATCAGCTCGGCGTAGCGCGGCATCAGATCGTCCTTCAGATGCGCCGCGCCGCGGTCGAGCGTGATCGATTCCATCGCCCGATGGGCGGCGAGCAGGATCGTGCCGCCCGGCGTCTCGTAGACGCCGCGCGACTTCATGCCGACGAAGCGGTTTTCCACCAGATCGAGGCGGCCGATGCCGTTGGCCTTGCCGAGCTCGTTGAGCCTGGCGAGCAGCGTCGCCGGCGAGAGCCTGCGGCCGTCGACGGAGACAGGATCGCC
>DATJZB010000063.1:0-4234 GCA_035499335.1 Rhizomicrobium sp.
TCGTAAGCGTCCATTTGTTGCACGCTTGTTCTCGCGACTTGAGAGCTGATGTTCTTCGCCGGTAATTCGGCGGAGAGAATATCGGCTTGCAGAGATCGAAAAGTTCGAGCGACTGGATCGCAAAAATCGCCTTTTGGCGGATGCATATCGGCGCCTGGCTGAGTGGCGAGCTGAGCCAGCGCGAGTACTGCGAGGTGCACGCAATCTCGCGCAAGAACTTCACCAGGTGGCGGGCGGTGATCAAGTACGAGGACGCGGTGCTGGAACGTCGCGCGCTGCTGCGACATCGGCGTCGTCCTAGGCTTAAGCCTGGTCTTAGTCCTGGTTCTAATCCTAGTCCCAACGAGACGGTGGAGGCGCCTTTGGCGGTTCCGAAGCCGGGCCGGCGCCGGTACTTTGCAGAGGAGATCAAGCGCCGGATCGTGGAGGAGACGCGCTGGCCCGGCATGTCCGTATCCGAAGTGGCGCGCCGGTACGGGATCGCGTCGAACATTCTCTTTCGGTGGCGCAAGGAGCTCGGGCTCGCGCCCAAAGCCGCGGAAGCGACATTCCTGCCGGTGGTGATCAGCGGCCCGAACGGTGCAATTGCTGCGCCCGATACTTCAGGACTCGAGGCTATGACGCCCAACCTTTCGATACTGATCGAGCGCCCGATGACGGCGATCGAGATCGAGCTGTCGAACGGCAGGAAGGTGCGCGTGGATGCGCACGCCGATCCACAAGCCGTGCGCCGACTGGTGCGCGCTCTTGAAGAAAGCGCGCCATGATGCTGGTCCCGCCGAGCGTCAAAATCCACCTTGCCCTTGGCTATACGGATATGCGCAAGGGCTTCGACGGGCTCTCCGTGCTGGTGCAGCAAGTGCTGCAGAGGGATCCCTTCTCGGGCCACATGTTCGTCTTCCGCGGTCGCAATGCGACGCTGATGAAGGTTCTCTACTGGGACGGCAACGGACTGTGCCTGTTCAGCAAGAGGCTCGAGCGCGGCCGCTTTGTGTGGCCGTCGGTGAGCGATCGAGGCGGCACGATCGTGCTCTCGCCGGCGCAGCTCTCGATGCTGATCGAAGGCATTGATTGGCGTGCGCCCGAGCACACCTGGCGGCCTGCCGTCGCCGGCTGACGGCGCGTCGCGCGATGCAGAAAAGCGCATGGAATCAACGAAAATTCTTGGTTCCGATGACTCGCGCGCATAGAATCGATCATGACTCTCGACCTCCAGAATCTGCCGCACGACACCGCGCTTCTGCACCGCTTGGTGAGCGAGATGGCGGCGCAAATGGAGGCCGATCGCCAGCAGCTCGCGGCGGCGCAAGCCGAGATCGAGACGCTTCATCTCCTCATCAAGAAGTTCCAGCGCGCGCAGTTCGGGCGTCGCTCCGAGCGCCTCGATGACGATCAGCTCGCCCTCGGCCTTGAAGACCTCGATGCCGATGTCGCGCGTGTCGAGGCGCGTCTTCCCTTCGCGGCGAAAGTCCCTGAAGGCGACACCGTGCCGCCGCGCGATCGCCAGGCGCTGCCCGATCATCTGCCGCGCGAGGAGATAAAACACGATATCGAAGGCGATGGTTGTCCCGCTTGCGGCGGCCCGCTTCACCGTATCGGCGAGACGGTCAGCGAGATGCTGGACTGGGTGCCGGCGCAGTTCCGCGTGCTGCGCATCCGCCGTCCCAAACACGGTTGCCGCGCCTGCGGCACGATCCATCAGGCCCCGGCGCCGGAGCGTCTCATCGCCAAAGGCATGGCGACGCCAGGGCTCGTCGCGCAGGTCCTGGTCAGCAAATATTGCGACCACACGCCGCTCTATCGCCAGGCGCAAATCTACGCCCGCCACGGCATCGAGATCGACCGCTCGACCCTGGCAAACTGGGTCGGCGGCGCCTGCTGGTGGCTGGAGCCGCTGCATGCGCGGCTCGCCGCGCATGTCATTGCCGCGCGCAAAATCTTCGCCGACGACACTCCGATCCCGGTGCTCGATCCCGGCCGCGGCCGCACGAAAACCGGCCGCTTGTGGGTCTATGTGCGCGACGATCGGCCATGGAATGGACCGGACCCGCCGGCCGCCGTCTACTTCTACAGCCCGGACCGCAAAGGAGAGCGGCCGGCTTCTCATCTCGACGCGTTCAGCGGCGTCTTGCAGGTCGATGGCTATGCCGGCTTCGAGCGGCTGACCGCGCGCGGCGAGGTCGTTCTCGCGGCCTGCTGGGCGCACACGCGGCGCAAATTTTATGAGATGCACGAGGCGGGATCGCCGATCGCCACCGAAGCCTTGCGCCGGATCGGCGAGATTTACGCGATCGAAGAGCGCATCCGCGGGCGTACCGCCGACGAACGGCGGCGCGTGCGAGACCGCGAATCGCGGCCGCTCGTTGAAGCGATGAAGCGCTGGTTGGAGCAGGAACTTGGTCGCATTCCGGGTCGCGGCGATCTTGCCAAGGCGATCCGCTACGCGCTCTCGCATTGGCCGGCGCTCTGCCGCTTCCTCGATGATGGCCGCATCGAGCTCGATACCAACACGGTCGAGCGCGCGATCCGTCCTGTGGCTCTCGGAAGAAAGAATCATCTCTTCGCCGGTTCCGATGGCGGCGGTGCCCGCTGGGCCACCGTTTGTTCGCTCATTGCGACAGCAAAGCTCAACGGTCTCGAGCCGTTCGCCTACCTCAAAGACGTGCTCGAGCGCATGAGTGAAGGGCATCCCATGAATGCCCTTGACGAACTCCTGCCCTGGAACTGGAAAGCGCGCTCCGTCAAGCACTGATTAACGTGCGACCTCGCGACGCTTACCGATGATCGCGACGGCTTGGAACGCTTCGTCCTCGTCGTCGACGCTCTCATAGGTGCCGAGATTCATTTCTGCGAGCCGCCCGTCCCAGTGGAAATCGGCGCGTTCCGCTTCGATGAAACGCTCGACATTCGACATGAGTCCCTCGGTGCTGAATTCCTCTTTGACGCTCTCGACGAGCATTGGGAAACGGTCGAACTCGGCGTGCGGATGGGTGTGAATGTGTGACATGGGAACCTCCAGGGTTGATGTCCTCCTCATCGAGGACAGGCCCTGGCATCGGCCGGCGAAGCGCCAGTCAAGGACGCCGAAGGCGCCGCGCAGCGGGGCGCGGGGGAGCCAAAATGCGCCAGCATTTTGGGGGGACCGCGCATCCTTGACGGGCGCTTCGTCCTGGCTGGTACGATAGGCGTACCGAGACGAGGCCCCTCTCTCCGGTAGGGCTCCGATAGCGCCATCTCCCTTCATCGCTGTCGACCCGGACCCGTGGTCAGAGGGATAAACAGCTCGCTGGGTGCTGACGTTTTGTCGGGGTTTGCCGATGCCTCTTTGGCCGTTCGCAGCGTGAAAAACAGGCGCGTTCCCGACGCCACGGACGGCGCCGGCAGGGGGTTCAGACGGATGTGAGCAATCGTGGCGAGATACGCACGGGTCTGGGGTGGCAGAGGCCGGCCATCGCGCAGATACTCGTCGTAACGCTCCGGCCCGGCATTGTAGGCGGCGAACAGGGCGGGATAGCCGTAGCGGTCGTACATCGCGCGCAGATAGGCTGCGCCCGCCAGGATATTGTCGCGCGGGTCATAGGGGTCGGAGCCCAGACCGTGCGCATGTCGCATCTCTTCATAGGTGTCGGGCATCACCTGCATCAGGCCCATCGCCCCGGCTCGCGAGGTAATTGGGCGTCCGTCGAGCATCGTCCGGCCGCCGCTCTCGGCCCGCATGACGGCGCGTATCCAGGCCTCGGACACACCGAACCGACGCGACGCTTCGGCGATGAATTCCTGCCAGCGATCGAGCGCGGCATCGGTCGCGGCCGCGGGTTCAGCGTCGGTGGGGGCGGTGCCCAGAATGGGGCCAACTGCCAATGCGGCGACGATCAGGAGCATTACTCGACCCATAGCGGCACGAGCCTCCTGATGATCGCTGCCCGACGCACCGGCCCGAAATAACGGCCATCGAAGGAATCGGAGACGCCTTCCATGAGCAGGAAGACCTCGCCATCATCGAGAAGATGGCAGCCGCTCCAAGCGGGCAACGAGCGGCCGGCCCGGTCGTGCAGCAGCCGTTCGCCGACGACGCGGCCGTTGACGGAAATCCCATCGCCGGCGGCGCAGATGATATCGCCGTCGAGCGCCGCGACGCGCTTCACCAGCGGGATGTTCTGCGGGAGATAGCCGCGTTCGGCGGCGAGCTGCCGCACGGAGCTCGGTGTACGGACGAGTACCAGATCACCGCGAA
>DATJZB010000064.1:0-2583 GCA_035499335.1 Rhizomicrobium sp.
TGCGCCGCCTCGAGCAGCTCATTCAGGAAGCCGTGATCACGGTCCCGCGCGCGCTGATCGCCGAGACCATCGACGTCATCGCGGTCCTCGCCGGCCGCGGCTCCGCGCGCCGGCTCGCCGAGCTCGCGGCGGTGAAGGGCCTTTCGCCCACCGGCGACTACGTCCTCACCCCCGCAGGAGAACCGTGATGCTGCTCAACCGTGCTCGCCGTGCGCTCGCCACGGCTTCGACCTTCGCCTTCGTCGCTCTCGTTACCGCGCCGGCTTACGCCGCCGGCTCCAACATGCCGTGGGAACAGCCCCTCACGCAGATCCTGGATTCGATCCAGGGTCCCGTCGCCAAGGTCATCTCGGTGATCATCATCATCGTCACCGGCCTGACCCTGGCGTTCGGCGAAACCTCCGGCGGCTTCCGGCGACTGATCCAGATCGTCTTCGGTCTCTCGATCGCTTTCGCCGCGTCGAGCTTCTTCCTGACCTTCTTTCAGTTCGGCGGCGGAGCGCTGGTGTGATGGAGCAGGATTCTCCGATCACCGGCTTCTACGCGCCTGTCCATCGCGCGCTCACGGAACCGATCCTGCTCGGCGGTGCGCCGCGCGCGGTCGCGATCGTCAACGGTACGCTCGCCGCCGCGATCGGTCTTGGCCTGCGCCTCTGGATGGTCGGCGGCGCGATCTGGCTGCTCGGGCATCTCGCCGCCGTCTGGGCCGCCAAGCGTGATCCCGCCTTCGTCGACGTTGTGCGGCGGCACCTCCGTTATCCGCAACATCTGGTCGCGTGAGGTTCGTTCGATGATGAACCTCGCCGAGTATCGCCGCCGCTCGCAAAGCCTCGCCGATTTCCTGCCATGGGCGGCGCTCGTCGAGCGAGGCGTCATCCTCAACAAGGACGGCTCCTTCCAGCGCACCGCGCGCTTTCGCGGCCCGGATCTCGATTCCGCGACGCCCGCCGAGCTCGTCGCCATCACATCGCGACTGAATAACGCGCTTCGGCGCCTGGGTTCCGGCTGGGCCGTCTTCATCGAGGCGCAGCGCGTTCCCGCCCACCGCTATCCGGTCGGCGAATTCCCCGATCCGGTCTCAGCGTTGGTCGACGCAGAGCGGCGCGCGCAGTTCGAGGAGGAAGGGGCGCATTTCGAGAGCCGCTATTTCCTGACGTTGTTGTGGCTGCCGCCGGCCGACGATGCCGCGCGCGCCGAGGCCTGGCTCTACGAAAACCGCGCGGCGGGCGCCGCCGATTGGCGCGCCGCGCTCGAAGGGTTCGTCGATCGCACCGACCGCGTGCTCGCGCTGATCGAGGGCTTCATGCCCGAAGCCGAGTGGCTCGATAACGGCGAGACACTAACTTACCTGCAGTCCTGCGTTTCGACGCGTCGCCAGCGCGTGCGCGTGCCCGAGACGCCGATGTATCTCGACGCCATCCTGGTCGACGAGGACCTCACCGCCGGCCTCGAACCGCGCCTCGGGCGAGCGCATCTTCGAACGCTGACGGTCATGGGCTTCCCGTCGCAGACCTGGCCGGGGCTGCTCGACGACCTGAACCGGCTTGCCTTTCCGTATCGCTGGGCGACGCGCGCCGTCTGCCTCGACAAGACCGACGCGACGAAGCTGCTCGCGAAAATCCGCCGCCAATGGTTCGCCAAGCGCAAGAGCATCATGGCGATCCTCAAGGAGGTGATGACCAACGAGGCGTCGGTGCTGATGGATTCCGACGCCGCCAACAAGGCGCTCGACGCCGATGCCGCGTTGCAGGAGCTCGGCACCGATCTCGTCGGTGAAGCCTATGTCACCGCAACCGTCACGGTCTGGAGCGAGGACTCGCGGGTCGCCGACGAGCGCCTGCGCCTGGTCGAGAAGACCATTCAGGGTCGCGATTTCACCTGCATGCGCGAGGGCGTCAACGCCATCGAGGCGTGGCTGGGTTCGCTGCCGGGTCACGTCTACGCCAATGTTCGTCAGCCGCCTGTCTCGACTCTCAACCTCGCGCACATGATGCCGTTCTCGGCGGTCTGGGCCGGGCCGGAACGGGATGAGCATTTCCAGGCGCCGCCGCTCTTCTTCGCGCGGACCGAAGGATCCACGCCGTTCCGCTTTTCGCTCCATGTCGGCGATGTCGGCCACACGCTGATCGTCGGACCAACCGGCGCCGGCAAGAGCGTACTGCTGGCGCTCATGGCGCTGCAGTTCCGGCGCTATGCGGGCGCGCAGGTCTTCGCCTTCGATTTCGGCGGATCGATCCGCGCCGCGGCGCTCGCGATGGGCGGCGATTGGCACGACCTCGGCGGCGCGCTCGCGAACGACGTGAACGAGCCCGTCGCCCTTCAACCGTTGGCGCGCGTCGACGACGCCGGCGAGCGCGCCTGGGCGGCGGAATGGGTCGCGACATTGCTCGCCCGGGAGTCTGTCACCGTGACGCCCGAGCTCAAGGAGCATCTGTGGTCAGCGCTCACCTCGCTCGCCTCTGCGCCGCTCGCGGAGCGGACCATGACCGGGCTGTCGGTCCTGTTGCAGTCCAATTCGCTCAAGCAGGCGCTCCAGCCCTACACACTCTCGGGACCGTGGGGACGGTTGCTCGATGCGGAGAC
>DATJZB010000065.1:0-6212 GCA_035499335.1 Rhizomicrobium sp.
ATATTCAAGGGACTGGACCTCGTTCGCGTCCAGCACATCGTCAAGGAAGCGACTGGTTTGGAGACACAAGCCGAGATGCGGCGATCGATCGAACCGAGATTTGCGAAGCGAATAGCGGATGATTTGATCGAGGTATTCTAATAATGCCGCCCACGCTGGCTGATCGATTTGAGCATATTCTCTCGGCGATCGACACTATTCAGACGACGTTGAAGGACAAGACGATCGACGATTTCAAAAGTGACATTCTATTGCGGCTCGCGATCGAACGTGCCCTTGAAATCATCTGCGAGGCGTCCCGTCGGATACCGGAAACCATCCAAGCGCAGCAAAAGGCGATCGACTGGCAGCGAATGGTGGATTTCGGAAACCTCCTTCGTCATGCCTACCATCGGATCGACCCACAAATCGTATTCGAGGTTGCGGCGCGCGATCTCCCGCCGTTAAAAGCTTTCGCCGAGCGCATCATTCGCGAGGCGGAGTAAGGAAGGGGGATCGCCCGGAGTTCGCGCAGCGAGCGCAGGGTGGTGGAAGGGGCCTCTGAATCTCCGCTTCGTTGCCGTTGACGGAAAAGCATCGCGGACGAAGCTGCCAGCAAATCAGAACGGGAAATGCAGAAAAACCGCGACGTTTCCGCCGCGTCGCCGCCGAAGCCCCCTCCACCACCCTTCGCTCGCGATGCGAGCTTCGGGTGGTCCCCCTCCCCCGCACTTTGTGCGGGGGCGGAAAGATTTATCCCGCAACACTCCCCCACGCCTTCGCCAACTGCTCCGCACCGCGCAGCGAGACGGCGAAGATCGTGTAGGTCGGGTTCGAGGCGCCCTCGGACGGGAAGATGCACGGCCCGGCCATCCACAGGTTCGCCACCTCGTGGGTCTGGCCGTAGCTGTTGGTCACGGAGTTCGACGCGTCGGTGCCCATGATGGCGCCGCCGTGGAGGTGGCTCGTTGGCACCACCGGGCCTTTGCCGGGCCACGTCTCCTTGGCGTTGGTCGCTTTCGCGACCTTCATGCCCTGCTCGAAGTTGGCGTTCCACAGCGCTATGCCGTCGTCGTTGAAGCTGTGGATGAGGCGCGCCAGCGGCATGCCGAACTCGTCCTTGTCGCTGGCGAGTTCGATGCGATTTTCAAGCTGCGGCATGTCTTCGCCGAAGATGGTGAAGCGCGTGAGGCCGCGCGCGGCGCGCTTCATGTAGGCGGCCAACTCGGGGCCGAACAGGTCGCCGCGGGCCTGCGCGAAGTCGTTGGTCTTCATCGCCGCGCCGGTGACGATGAAGGAGCTGCCGAAGGCGCCCTGGTAGCTGGTCTTGGGATAGCGGTCGTAGGACATGAACTGCGCGCCGACCGTGCCCATGTGCGGCGTGATGTCCTCGTCGAACAGCGCCCAGGTGCCGGCGATGTGGTGCGTCATCATGAACTTGCCGACGAGCTTGTTCTTGTTGGCAAGGCCGTCCGGATGCTTGTCGGTCGCAGAGTTGAGCAGGATCCGCGGGTTCTGCGCCGACCATGCGGCGAGAATGACGACGCTCGCCTCCTGCACCTGCTTCTGCTTTTGCGCGTCGTAGTATTCGACGCCGGTGGCGCGCGTGCCGTCCTGATTGGTGAGGACGCGCGTCACCGTCGAATGCGCGCGCACCTGGGCGCCGGCCTTTCGCGCCTCGCCCAGATAGGTGACGACCGGGTTGGCGAGCGCCCCGATCGGGCAGCCGACATGGCACCAGCCGTCGTAGATGCAGGCCGGGCGGCCCTTAAACGCGGTCGAGGTCATGCCGACCGCGGTCGGCACCATGTGAATGCCGTTGGCCTCCGCGCCCTTGAGCCAGACCTCGCCGTTCGGAAACGTCTTCATCGGCGGCATCGGATAGGGCGCACCCGCCGGCCGCCAGCGTTCCTCCGCCTTGGCGTCGCCCGAGACGCCGATATCGGCCGCCACTTTGTCGTAGAACGGCGCCACGTCCTCGTAGGCGATCGGCCAATCGTGGGCGCGATTGTGCTCGCTCTTGATCTTGAAGTCGGTCGGCAGATAGCGCGGGAAATTGGCGAAGTAGTGCAGCGCTGCGCCGCCGACGCCCCAGCCGGCCTGGCCGACATAGCCGAACGGATTCTTGCCTTCGAGCAGCACCGGCGGCCCGGCCGGCTTGATGCGCCGGCCCCAGATGTCGGAGCTGATGAGATCGGTGAGCTGCCAGTCCGGCCCATTGTCGAGCAGGACCACTTTCTTGCCGGCCTTGGTCAGCACATTGGCATAGACCGAGCCGGACGCACCGGCGCCGACGATGACGGCATCGACTTTTTCGTTGGCCATGTCACCACCTCTTCGTGGGCGCGATGTGGGGCATGTAGGGCACGCCAAGCGCGGCGTAGCCGTCCATGGTGGCGTAGACGACATCGACCGCATCGCCACGCAGCACCGTGTAGATGAACGGCCCGGGCGGCCCTTGCCAGCCGTCGATCTTGTTCTGGCGCATCTGATTGATGAAGTCGTGCTGCTCGTCGGGCGAAAGCTGCGCGAATTTCTTGCCCTTCGTCTTCTCGCTGGCGCCGTCGACCGCGCCGAGCGCGGCGCGATAGAAATTCGCGAACGGCGGGCGCATGTTGAAGATGCGCGCGCCCAGCAACGATTCATCCGCCGGGATCGAAATCTGCTGATCGACGAAATTGGTGATGCCGGCGGCCTTGGCGCCGGGCACCAGCGTCTCGCCGACGGCATCAAGCGTTGCGGCCTGGTCCGCGGTCAAAGTGCGCAGCGGCACGTTCTGCGCCTGCGCCTGCCGCGGCGTCAGCATCACTTCGACGCCGCCCACCGTGAAGGCGAGCGCGCCGACTGCCGCGCCCTTCACGAAGGCGCGCCGTTCGATGTCGTTCATGGCGTTTCTCCCGCGGTTCACCGGCGTTATGACCGCCGCTTGGAACCGTTCAAAATTCAACGCTGAAAAGCAGGCTGAATTAAGCCGTGATCGGCGCTATTGCGCCGCCGCCTCGTGGGACGAGACGGCAGGCGAAGCCACCGGCGCCGGCTTCGGCGCAGGGCGCAGCAACGGCGCATGAGGCGCGCCCATGAACGAGCGGAACACGCTGTTCTGCAGCAACGCGTCGTGGCCCGCCTCGATCAGCATTTCGACCTGCTGCGGCGGCAATCGCAATCGCGTCTCGACGGCGTTGAGAGCGGCGGCGCGCTCGGGACCCAACTGTTCGAAGCCGATGCGGCCGATGAAAAACCTCACGTCCTTGCAGTTCCAGCCCGGCGGCGTGCCGAGCCGCTGGCGTTCGGCTTCGGACAGTCCGCAGCGCCAGCGCACCAGGCTCTGGTGCCAGTCCTCCATGGTGTCCTGGAACGCCGAATAGGCGCCGACCGCGCCGGAATCGGTCGCGGTGTCGGAGGCGGCCGTGATGAGATCGACGCCCGACGGCCCGGCCACGGTTTGCGCCCACGCACCCGACGGCGCGCGTCCGGAATCGACCACGAGGAACAACAGCCGCCGCACTTTCACCGCTTCCTGCGGCGCCAGCGGACCGAAGGCGGTATTGGACGCAAGCCGCGC
Source organism: Rhizomicrobium sp. (assembly GCA_035499335.1). Lineage (GTDB taxonomy): Bacteria > Pseudomonadota > Alphaproteobacteria > Micropepsales > Micropepsaceae > Rhizomicrobium. The sequence continues at coordinate 3,542 of DATJZB010000065.1, forward strand.
GATGGTGAAGCCGGCGAGCCCGTAATTGTCGACGAGGCCGCCGTCGAGCAGCTTCACGTATTTGATGTCGCCGCTGTGATAGCGCTCCAGCGCGTCGGCATAGGACTTGATCAGCGGCGCGGCGTTCGGATTGTTGTGGATGCGCTGCACCCATTCCGGCAGCGCCGTCGGACAGCCGCCGGGGTAATTCTTGATCACGACCGGCGCGAACACGATGGGCACCGCCGCAGAGGCCGCGACCGCGAGCGAGATCGGATAGCTCGAAAGATCGCTGCACAGTGCGGTGAAGGCGACGGGGGCAAAGACGAAGGTCGTGCGGTTGTAGATATCCGAGGCGTTGATCCACACCCGCGGCCGCTGGCCGGAAAGGAGTTCCGCGTAGGTCGCCTTGTTGAACAGATGCGCGTCGAGCCAGCCGGGGAACGCGGTGGAATCGTTGACGCCGCCCTGCAAGCCGCGCGCGACGTTGAGGAAGCTCAGATTGGTCTGCAGCGACTCCTCGGCATTGGCGAGCAGGAAGCGTTGTTTGAAATCGCTCAGGGCCTCGCGCTTCTTCAGCCCGTAATAGGCGGCGAGCACCGAGCCGCCCGACACGCCGGAGAGAAAGTCGAGATGATCGAGCAGCGACTGCCCGCTCCGCGACTGGACGTGGGTTTCGTCAAACGCCTCGAGCACGCCGTAGCCGAAGGCCGCCGCGCGCATGCCGCCGCCCGAGAAGGTCAGCGAGACCACCATGTCGTCGTAGGTGTTGGCGTCGCGCGCCCGCGAGACGGAGGCCTGCAGGCCATTTTCGCCGAGCGGCTGATTGATCGGTTCGTTGTGGATGACTTGGGTGCAGCCAACCATCAGGGCGGCGCACGCCACGATACGCCCTGCGCGAACAAAACGCTGGAACCCGCACCCGAACATTAATGAAAGGTTATCGTCGCCCCCCTCCTCATCCGTCAAGCAAAGCCAGCCGAAGCGAAAAGTAAGACTTCTTTAAGGTTAATAGCTTGGTGCGGCGAGGTTTCGCGCCGATCGTGGGCTGGGCGACCGTCAACTCTGGCGCGATATCGATGGGCGATCGCCTCACGCCGCCGTACAGATCGGGACACGACTGAGTCTGTCCGGCGATTCAATACGTTAGCGGGTAGCGTCAGGCGCCTCCTGACAAAAGCGCCCGTATTTCAAGGCCTTCTCACTCAGAATCGGGAGGAAAGCCCCGTCATTGCGAGACATTGCGTGACAGCCGGGTGACACTCCTCTTTCCGATCCGGTTACCGTGATGAGCAAAGACCCTACTCGGGAGGAGCGATCCGGGCGGCAAAACCGGCATCCGCGCCCGGTTGCACACACCCCTTCACGCTTGCCGCTTTCGGATTCCCCACGAATCTCCGATACTTGGCCATCCCCCGCGCGATTCGTCCCCACTATCCCCACATTTAGTGGTTGATTCAGATTTTCATACTAAGTCTTGACGGGCGCGACCGGCCTAGCCTAGCTTCAAGAGGTTCGGCGCGCAGGTAGAGAAGTCGGCCGGGCTCTCCAAAAAGGGTTTGCGGGACTGCAGCGCGCCGCCCATGGCGCGAGGCATAGGCCGCTTTTGCCCCCGGGGAGACACCGGACGCGCCGAACGAAGGACCGGCTCAAAAGCCGGGAGTACGGGGGTCGAACAGAGCACGGGGTGAGGCCGGACGCGGGCGGAAATCGCTCCGCCGCGTCGCGGGGAAGCTGTCGGCGGCCTATATTAAGCGGGTGCACCGCAGGGCCTCCGATATGAGAAAATGAGACTTGAAAGGGGCAGAAAATGCGGATCGAGCGGCGCTACACCAAAGAGGGACAATCGCCTTACGCGGACATCGTGTTCCGCCTGACCGTGAGCGAGATCCGCAACCCGGACGGCTCCGTCGTCTTCCATGCCGACGATGTCGAAGTGCCGGAGCAGTGGTCGCAAGTCGCCTCCGACGTGCTGGCGCAGAAATATTTCCGCAAGGCCGGCGTGCCCTCGCGCCTGAAGAAGGTCGAGGAGGAGACCGTTCCGTCCTGGCTGTGGCGCAGCGTTGCCGACGAGGCCGCGCTCAAGGAGTTGCCCGAGAAGGAACGCTATATCGGCGAACAGTCGAGCAAGCAGGTGTTCGACCGGCTCGCCGGCACTTGGACCTATTGGGGCTGGAAGGGCGGCTATTTCTCCTCCGAAGCCGACGCGCAAGCCTTCTTCGACGAGCATCGCTACATGCTGGCGATGCAGATGGTGGCGCCGAACTCGCCGCAATGGTTCAACACCGGCCTGCATTGGGCCTACGGCATCGACGGCCCGAGCCAGGGCCACTTCTACGTCGACTACAAGACCGGCAAGCTTACGCAGTCCGCCACCGCCTACGAGCATCCGCAGCCGCACGCCTGCTTCATCCAGTCGATCGCCGACGACCTCGTCAACGAGGGCGGCATCATGGACCTGTGGGTGCGCGAGGCGCGCCTGTTCAAATACGGCTCCGGCACCGGCTCGAATTTCTCGAAGCTGCGCGGCGAAGGCGAACGGCTCTCCGGTGGCGGCAAATCGTCGGGCCTGATGAGCTTCCTCAAGATCGGCGACCGCGCCGCCGGCGCCATCAAGTCGGGCGGCACCACGCGCCGCGCCGCCAAGATGGTGATCCTCGATGCCGATCATCCCGACATCGAGCAGTTCATC
>DATJZB010000066.1:0-16998 GCA_035499335.1 Rhizomicrobium sp.
TTCATCGTTTACGGCGTGGACTACCAGGGTATCTAATCCTGTTTGATCCCCACGCTGTCGCGCCTGAGCGTCAGAAACGAGCCAGTGAGCCGCCTTCGCCACCGGTGTTCTTCCCAATATCTACGAATTTCACCTCTACACTGGGAATTCCACTCACCTCTCTCGTCCTCAAGTTTCACAGTTTCAATGGCAGTTCCGGAGTTGAGCTCCGGGCTTTCACCACTGACTTGAGAAACCGCCTGCGCGCGCTTTACGCCCAGTAATTCCGAACAACGCTAGCCCCCTTCGTATTACCGCGGCTGCTGGCACGAAGTTAGCCGGAGCTTATTCTCCCGGTACAGTCATTATCTTCCCGGGTAAAAGAGCTTTACAACCCGAAGGCCTTCATCACTCACGCGGCATGGCTGGATCAGGGTTTCCCCCATTGTCCAAGATTCCCAACTGCTGCCTCCCGTAGGAGTCTGGGCCGTGTCTCAGTCCCAGTGTGGCTGATCTTCCTCTCAGAACAGCTATCGATCGTTGCCTTGGTGAGCCATTACCTCACCAACTAGCTAATCGAACGCGGGCTAATCCTTCGGCGATAAATCTTTCTCCGCAAGGACGTATACGGTATTAGCGCAAGTTTCCCTGCGTTGTTCCGTACCGAAAGGTATATTCCCACGTGTTACGCACCCGTCCGCCGGTGATGTATTGCTACACCCCCTAGACTTGCATGTTTGAGGCCTGCCGCCAGCGTTCGTTCTGAGCCAGGATCAAACTCTCAAGTTATGATCCTGAACTCCCGCTGACTCATTACTCGCGTTTGTTCGCAAAACTGATTGACTAGGGTTTGGTCGTCCCGGTCCCGTCACAGGCCCGAGCCGACCGAACATTTTCAATTTGTCTTGCAGAGAACGCGAGCTTTCATCATCGAGAGCTCGATTAGTTGGCTTCGAAGACAAGTCTTCGAAGCGTGGCTGCCGAGCCGCCGCCCACGTTCCCCTTCCTTCATCACAATGTCAAAGAGCCCCGCCGGAAGGCGAATAACCATCTTCCGTCAGAAACAACGCCGACCGCAAGTTCGTCACCCGCGTTCGGCGTGGGCGCGGTGTATAGGCGGGCGCATTCCGCCTGTCAAACGGTAAAACGTCCTGAAAATAAGGAATTTTTTGCTTGGCTGTGGACCAAAGCGCCGCAGCCCCGCCGTTGCGGCCGCAGGCACCGTCGCCCACCATATATAGAGTGCACAGGCTGCTGCGCCCCAAGCCCCGGAAGTGGCGGTTTTCCGCGGGTTTTCGGTCGGCGAAACGGTCGCAGCACCGGCCGGTCTGCGCGAGGCGTCAGACGCGCGGTTCGCGCGCGTCGCAGACGCTCCGCCGGCGCGCCGATGCTTCCAAATGCGCGCTTGGCGGCCCTATCGTCATAGTTCCGTACACGGATCAATTCACGGATCGCGCGAATCGCCGAAAGCAAAAAGGGCGGACCGCAGGGTCCGCCCTTCGCTGTTTTGCAGCGTGGCTCTCGCCTAGCCGCCGAGATCGATGACGGCGCGGCGGTTCTGCGGCTCGCGCACGCCGGGTCCGGTCTGAACCAGCGGATCGTGGAAGCTCTTGCCCTCGATCGAGATCGTCGAGCCGTCCATGCCTTCGCGGATCATCTCGTCCTTGACCGAATCGGCGCGGCGGATGGAAAGCGCCTGGTTGTAGCTGTCCGAGCCCACCGTGTCCGTGTGGCCGGTGACGAGCACCTTGACGAAGCCGTTTGTCTTGGCGGTGCGGACAGCATCCTGCACCACTTCGACTGCCTTGTCGGTGAGGTTCGCCTTGTCGAAGTCGAAGAAGACGATGAACGTCTTCACCGGCGGCGGCGGAGGCGGCGGGGGTGGCGGCGGCGGTGGCGGAGGCGGCGGCGGCGCGTGTTCGATGTACCAGCGGATGCCGATCAGCGCGACATGTTCCTGCGCCTGAGACAGATGGACGGGATTGAATGCGGCGATGTCCGTATTGAAGTTATGGTCGACTTCGGCGGAGCGGTAACGATAGTCCGCGAACAGTTCCGTGCTGTCGCTTATGTTGAAGGAAAGCCCGGCTATGCCTTGCCACTGGAACTCGGTATGGGCGCCGCGGAAGACGAACAGGGTGGGCGAAGATCCCGTGACGTGCGCGTCGGCATTGACGGTTGCCGCGCCGACGCCGCCGCCGAGCGACAGCTTCCACAGGTCCGACAGCGGGAAGTCGTATATGAAATTGACGAGATCGGATTGGACGTCGGTCGTGCCGCTGACATCGTCGCCGGCGAACGGGCTCTTGAGGCCGTGCGAGTCGTACCCGCCTTCGAACTCGATGCGCATGCCGGACGTGAACTTGTAGCCGACGGAGCCGACCACGAGCGCGGTGTCGGAATATTCGGCATCGTCCGAGAAGATCGTGCCGAGTCTCGCATGCACCGGATCGAGATGGTCGTAGCCCACGCCCAGCCCGAGATACCAGCCGTTCACCGGATCGGCGAGCGCCGGCCCTACTCCGAGCGCGGCGACGCAGGCGCCTGCCAGGACAAATGCACGAAGCTTCATCTGTGTTCCCCGCTCTTCTCCGCCGGGCCGTCGGCCAGGCCGTTTGTTCCAGTCAATGTGCAGAGTTAGAAAATAGAAGCGAGGGGTTCAACTGAAATGTGCGATAGCTTCAGCAGTAAATACTGCAACTGTGCTTATTTAGTCCGTATACTATAAGAACATATACATCGTATATTTGAACTCATCTCCAAACGGCGGAAAACGGCAGCGGGCAAGCGGCACACCGTCGCCCCTTCCCTAAAGTGAGGGTTGAAATCCGCCGCGCTTACGCCGCCAATTGACCGGCGTACTTTCGAGGCGGACAGGGCGATGAACGAAGTCAGCGGAACGGTCGAAAAAGGCTATGAGGCGGTGCGCGAAGGCTTCGCCGCCGGACAGATCGCAGACGAAGGCGGCGCGCAATTATGCGTTTACCGCAACGGCCGCAAGGTCGTCGATCTGTGGACCGGCCGCGACAAGATCAACAACCGTCCGTATACGGATAAAACCCTGACCGTGCTGATGTCGTGCAGCAAGGGAGCGATGGCCACCGCCGCGCACATGCTTGCCGAGCGCGGGCAGCTCGATCTCGACGCGCCGGTCACCCGGTACTGGCCCGAATTCGGCAAGGGCGGAAAGCAGAACGTTCCCGTTTCCTATCTCCTGTCGCACCGCGTCGGCCTGACCAGTTTCGAACCGCAGAGCGGCATCGGCGCCAAGGAGCTGCTGAACTGGGAAATGTGCACCGACGCGCTCGAGGCGATGGAGCCGCTCTGGGAGCCCGGGACGTCGAACATGTACCATGCCGTGACCTACGGCTACCTCGTCGGCGAAGTGATCCGCCGCGTCTGCGGCAAGAGCCCGGGAAAATTCCTGGCGGACGAAATCGCGCGGCCGCTCGGCCTCGATTTGTGGATCGGCTTGCCCGAAAGCGAGGAAAGCCGCGTCGCCCCGCACTTCACCGACCGTCCGACAATGACGCTCGAACAGTGGAAAGGCCTCCTGGCCGGCTTCAATATCGACGTCAATTCGCGCGTCGCCCAGACCATGATGCACATGCTCATCAGCACCGACGAGGCGATCGAGATCATCAACACGCGCCAGGGACACGCCGCGGAGATCCCGGCGGCCAACATGATCGGCAACGCCCGCTCGCTGGCGAAAATGTATGCCGCGACGATCGGAGAAGTGGACGGCGTGCGCCTGCTCAAGCGCGAGACGATGGAGCGCGCGCGCAAGCCGCAGACCGACGGCCTGAAAGGGCCGGGCGACTTTGCCAGGCTGCCCAATCCGGATCCGCAGCGTCTGGCGCTCGGCTACGAGCTCAACCGCAGGACGGAGCCGATGCTCGGCGACGGCTCGTTCGGCCATGCGGGCGCCGGCGGCAGGTTGGGTTTCGCCCATCCCGAAAGCGGCTTTGCGGTCGGCTATTGCTGCAACAACATGCTGTGGGACGGCATCCGCGGGCCCGACGACCGCTGGATTCCCTGGACCAAGGCGCTGAACGACATCATCGCCGCCAAGGCCTAACGCGCGCGGGCTGTGAGCGCGGCCATGCTCGCTTCGACGAGGCCGAGCGCCGCGCGCCTGCTGAGCCCCAGATCGGCCAGCTCGCCGTCCGCCAGCGCATCGCAGATGCGTTCGGACGCGAGCAGCGCGCCGGCCATCTCGGGAAGCTTTCGCCGCCTGCGCGCATTTCCCTGCAGCCTTTCGATCTGCGCGAGACGCGCGGCCGTGCGCGCGGCGCGGACGCGCGGCTCTTCGATCGCGAGGTGGCGCAGCGAGCGGCGGAAGACGCGCCAGCGCGTGTGAAAATCCGCCACGATGGCGGCCGCCTTTCGCGCATCCGACTTCGTCGCCGGCCTTGAGAGCAGGTCGCCGAGCGCCGCCGACTCCGCCTTCCACCAGCCGTCATAGACGGCCAGGAAGATCGCGATCTTGTCCTCGAAGTGGCGATAGAAAGTCTGCGGCGCGAAGCCGGCCCGCCGCGCAATGCGGTTGGTGTCGGTGCCGAAATAGCCGTTCCTGTTGAATTCCTTCTGCGCGGCCTCGAGGAGGCGGGCGCGGGTGGCGTCGGGATCGCGTCGGGCGGACATGTGATTCTTCCATCACTTGCTGGCGGTCATCGCGTTTTAGCCTCAAAAACCGGACGTTTCCAGCCGTTCGGCCCGGACTTGTCCGGGAACTCGCTTAGTGATATTCATATCACTTCTTGCCAAACGGAGATCGCCCCTGATGACCGCTCACCTCGTCGCGCTGCTCGGCCGCGGCCTGCTCGCCCTGCTCTTCGTCGTTGCCGGCGTGACCAAGCTCGCCGGACCGAAGCCCGTGCTCGCCCACATGGCGCAGGAGCATGTGCCCGGCGTCCTGTTGCCCGTCGTCGCGCTGTTCGAAATCGCGGCGGGCGGCGCCCTGCTCGTCGGCTGGATGACCGCGCCGGCGGCGGCGGCGCTGAGCCTCTTCTGCATCGCGACGGCGGTGGTCTTTCACCGCGATTTTTCCCAGCGCGCCGAACGCACCTCCTTCGCCAAGGACCTGGCGCTCGCCGGCGCGCTCGCCTTCGTCGCCGCGAGCGGCCTGTCGTGAACATGCATTTCGCCGATCGGCGCAGCGCGGTCGGGGCGCCCGACCCCGTCACCTGGATCGACGCAGGCGGGACGCGTCTGGCCGTCATGCGGCGCGGCAGAGGCGATCCCGTGATCTGCCTGCACGCCATCGGTCACGGCGCGGGCGATTTCGAGCCCCTGGCCGCGCGCGTCTCAGAGCGTTTCGAGATCGTGGCACCGGATTGGCCCGGGCAAGGCCGCTCGCCGGCAGACGACAAGCCGCCCACCCCGGCGCATTATGCGTCCCTGCTTCTTTCCGCGATGGATGCGCTCGGGATCGGGCGCGCGATTGTCCTCGGCAACTCGATCGGCGGAGCGACGGCGCTACACTTCGCGGCCGCGCATCCCGAACGGGTGCGGGCGCTCGTGCTGTGCAACGCCGGCGGGCTCGCCGCGCTCACGCCCTTCACGCGGTTTCTGATCGGACGGTTCGCCGCCTTTTTCGGCGCGGGCGAACGGCGCAAGGCATGGTTCGGCCCCGCCTTCCGTCTTTATTATGCGAACGTGCTGAAGCGCGCGCCCGAACAGCGCGAACGCATCGTCGCCTCCGGATACGAAATCGCCGGCGTCTTGCGCGAGGCCTGGCAGGGATTCGCCGAGCCGCAAGCCGATATCCGCGCACTCGCGTCCAAGATCGCTTGTCCCGTCTGGATCGCCTGGGCGAAGGACGACCGGATCCTCGCCTGGTCGCGCTGCAAGGCGGCGGCGGAAAAGTTTCCGGACGTGCGCGTCGCCTTGTTCGCGGGCGGCCATGCCGCGTTTCTGGAGGATCCCGACAATTTCGCCGCGGCGTTCTCGGCCTTTGCGCAAGGGCTTTAGACGCGCACCGTCATCTCGAAGCCGCCCTGGAAGGGCAGCGTCTGGGTGATCAGCCGGTTCTTCGGATCGGCGATGAAATCGAACAGTTCCTTGTAGTTGGCGCGCGCGCGTTCGCCCGCCGAATTGTCCGTGCAGATCACCGAGCCCGGATGCAGATGCGGCTCCAGCAGGTGCAGCACCGGACCGACGCAGTCGGCCCAGATGTCGAAGAGCACGAAATCGACCGGACCCTCGATGCGCTTCAGCGTCTCGCGCACGTCGCCCTCGCGCAGATCGATCGTCGCGGCGAGGCCCGCGGCCGCGAAGTTCTCGCGTGCGACGCGGACCTTTCCCGCTTCATATTCGGTCGCGATGACGCTGCCGCCGCCATTGTCGCGCACCGCCGCCGCGAGATAGAGCGTCGACACGCCGAACGACGTGCCGACCTCGACCACGCGCCGGGCACCGATGGCGCGGCAGAGCATGTAGCAGAACTCCGCCTTGTCGGGCTCCAGCGCGACGAACTTGTCGGCATAGTGCGCGTGGTCGCGCTCTTCCATGCCGTTCCACGCCCCGCTGCGCGTGCGCCAGTAATTTTCGGTCAGCGGCTCCTGCGCCCTGCTCCGCGCATGCAGATCGGCGAGCAGGCTCTCGAGCTTGGGATCGTTGAGGGCGCTCATCACTCGAACTCCTCGCACACGGGCGAACGATGCCGGGCGCTATCCGCGCGGCGGGGAACGGAGCCTGGGGCGGCGATCAGGCCGCCGTGATGTAGGCGCGCAGCGACGTCGCTTCCTGGACCGTCTCGGCGATACGCGTCTTCACGACGTCGCCGATGGAGATCATGCCGGTGATGGCGTCGTTCTCGACGACGGGCAGATGGCGGAAGCGTCCCACGGTCATCATTTCCATGAGCTCCTCGACCGTGTCGCCTTCCGAGCAGGTCGCGACGGCGCGGGTCATGTAGGCGCTGACGGGATGAGCGAGCGCCGAGACGCTTTCGTCGGCCACCGCGCGCACCACGTCGCGCTCCGACAATATTCCGGCAAGCGCTCCGGATTCGTCGCGCACCACGATCGCGCCGATCCGGCGGCGAGCGAGGAGACGCGCGGCCTCCGACAATGTCGCATCGCTGGAGATCGAAATGACCTCCCGACCCTTCTCACCCAGAATATGCTTGACCAACATGCGTCGCTCCTCCGTTGCGGTTGTTGCAAACCGTTTCGGCCTTCGACGTCCGCGCCGCCCAATCTCTTTTTCCGGAAACGCTCCGGTCGGCTTTCGCGGCGGGGCACGAAGCCCAAAGGGTCAGCCCCCGCTGTCGGGGAATGCTGCGCCTGTTCCGGAAGCCTTACAAGAGACGGCGAACCTTCAAGGTAAATTTGCCATCAGGCTGCCCCGCGCGGGCGGCGGGCGAGTCGCGTCTGCAGCGGCCGGAAAACCGCCGAAACACTGGGCTTTGCGGCCGACTCACACGCCGGGAGGTTCAGTGCACGGTGCGGTTGTTGGCGAGGTCGGCCTGCCGGTTGCGGACCGCCGCCGCCCGCGGGCGCGGCGTTTGCCTCTCGCCCGTTGCCGGATCCCGAATGCGGGAGCAGGCTCGAACGGTTCTGCCCAGACTGCCGCGCCATCCGTCTGGCGAGACGCAGAATTTCGCGGCATGCGTCTGCCAGGTCCATGATCGCCGCGTAAGGAGCGAAACGCAGCGCCGCCGCGAACTTGATTAGTGGGTCCGCCGCCCGCTACAACCCCACGATCCCCGGATAGGCGTTGCCATTTGGTTCGCCCGTTCGCGGATTCTTGGACCGGCCCCTGGCAAGGCCGGATCGCGCGGGAGCTGTGGCCGAGAGGCTGAAGGCGGCGGTTTGCTAAACCGTTATACGGTTGAAAAGCCGTATCGAGGGTTCGAATCCCTCCGGCTCCGCCAGTCCTTTGACGCACGCGCGGGCCGATCCGCCGAAGGTGGCGGCTAGCGGGGCGCCATGCGGATCGCCCCGTCGAGCCGCAGACATTGGCCGTTGAAATAGGTATTGCGCGTCAGTTCAAGCACGAGGCTCGCGAACTCCTCGGGCTTTCCGAGCCGCTTGGGAAACGGCACGGACGCGGCCAGGCTGTCGAGCACGTTCTGCGGCGCGCCGAGCATGAGCGGCGTCGCGAAGATTCCCGGCATGATCGAATTGACGCGGATGCCCACGTCCATCAGGTCGCGCGCCATCGGCAGCACCAGTCCGTTCACGCCGGCCTTCGCGGAGCCGTAGATCACCTGGCCGATCTGCGCATCCTGCGCCGCGACGGACGCGGTCAGCGTGATGACGCCGCGCTCGCCGTCTTCCAGCGGCGCCAGGCCCGCCATGCCGAGCGCCGAGAGCGACGCCATGCGGTAGCTCGCGACGAGGATGCCGTTCACGCCATAGGCATAGTCCTCGGTAGAGGTGCGCTTGTAGCCGCGCGTCTCCTTGTCGAAGGACAGCGTCTTGCCGCGGCGCGAGGTCATCGCGCAATGCACCAGCACCCGTTCCTGACCGTGCGCCGAACGCGCGCGCTCGAAGCCGGCGACGGCGCTCTCTTCGCTGGTGATGTCGACCTTGCAGAAGAGGCCGCCGACTTCCGCGGCGACTTTCTCGCCCGCCGCCGCATTGACGTCGAAGATCGCGACTTTCGCGCCGGCCGCGGCAAGCGCGATGGCACTCGCCCGCCCGAGACCCGATGCGCCGCCCGTCACGACCGCGGCGATGGTGTTGTCGATTTTCATGACGTCTTCCCTATGCTGGATCGATGATTTCGTGCGCCAGCGGAGCACTCCGGCACGGCGAATGCAACCAAAGCGGCCGCGCGGATCAGGCCTCGTTGGTGAAGATCACCGTTCCCGACGCGGCGAACATGCCGCCGACGCCGTGGCTCACCGAGATCTTCGCACCGGCTACCTGCGCCGGCGCGGTGCCGCGCATCTGCCGGACGCTCTCCTGCAGCGCGTACATGCCGTACATGCCCGAATGCATGTAGGAAAGACCGCCGCCATTGGTGTTGAGCGGAAGCTTGCCGCCGATCGCGGTGTTGCGCCCGCGGATGAACGCGGCCGCCTCTCCCGGCTTGCAGAAGCCGAGATCCTCCAGGCCGTAGAGCGGCAGGTGCGCGAAAGCGTCGTAGATCATAAGGTGATCGACGTCGGCATGCGCGATACCGGCTTCGGCGAACGCCTTCTTGCCCGAAACGCGGAACGCCTTCGAGCTCGTGAAGTCTTCCATCTGGCTCACCATCGGCGTCTCCACGCTTTCGCCGGTGCCCAGGATGTAGACCGGTTTGGTCGGGAAGTCCTTTGCGCGCTCGGCGCTGGTCAGGATCAGCGCGCCGCCGCCGTCGGTGACGAGGCAGCACATCAGCATGCGGAACGGCCAGGCGATCATCGGCGAATTGAGGACGTCGTCGACGGTGATCGGATCCTTGAAGCTGGCGCGCGGATTCTTCGCCGCCCATTCGCGCTGGATCACCGCGACCCAGGCGAGGTCCTCCTCGGTCAATCCGTAGGTTTTGAGGTAACGCAGCACCGGGATCGTGAACATGGTCGGCGGACCGGCCGGCCCGAACGGTGCCTCGAACTGGCCCTGCAGACTCGCGCCGCCGCCGCCGGGCCGGAAGCCGCCGGCGCCGACGCGCGAGCGGCCGCTCTCGCCATGCGTGATCAGCACGGTCTTGCACAGACCCTCGTTGATCGCCGCCGCCGCGTGGCGCACATGCAGCATGAAGGAGCAGCCGCCCACCGCGGTACCGTCGGCCCAGGTCGGCGTGATGCCCAGATAGTGCGCGATGGCGGTCGGATTCTCGCCGGCCGTGGCCACGCCGTCGATGTCGGACGGCTTGAGGCCGCAATCGGCCAGGGCGTTCAACGCCGCATCGGCATGCAGGCCGATGACGGAGACGTCCGGGATTTTTCCGAGGCGCGTGGTTTCCGCGGCGCCGACGACGGCGATCGATTTCGGTTTCATGAACGTTTCACGGGTTGAAAGAGCGGAAGGGCGATGTCGCCGAAGCTTTGGAAGACCACTTCGACCGGCATGTCGAGCTGGAGCGCTTCGGGCGTCTGGGGACAGCCGACGATGTTCGTCATCATGCGCGGACCTTCAGCGAGCTGAACGACGGCGATCGAATGCGGCTCCTTGCCCATGTCCGGCCGCGGGCGGTGATTGATGACGTAGCTGTAGAGGATCGCCTTGCCGCTCGCCTTGTAGATCTCGACAGCGCGCGAACCGCAGGACGGACAGAAGGGGCGCGGCGGGAAATAGCTCTTGGCGCACGCCGTGCAGCGCTGCAAGCGGAGTTCGCCGGCCTTGCAGCCGTCCCAGAAATGCTGCGTCTCGGGCGTCGGCTGCGGCAGCACGCGTTCCATCGCCGGACGCGGCTTTGAACTTTGACTCATGCGATCACCAATTCCGTTCCGCGTTCCGGCGCGCGCGACCCGGCACTGCGGCGCCGCGGCGTCGATGTAAGCCTTGCACACTCTCGGGAGAAATCGTGCGGAAGCCGCCCGACCGTGCTTCGCGTTCAAGTAAGCGGGGAAGCTTCGGGCGTGTCAATCATGCCCTTGGTCACTGCCCACCGCGCTCAGGCCGCCTCGCTTACGGAATCTCCGGCGATTCGGCTGTGCCACATGATGCGCGGCTCGCTCATGTCCCAGGGCATCGCGCGATGAAGCAGGCAGCGATTGTCCCACACGACGACGTCGCCCGGCGACCACCGATGATAGTGTACGCGCGGCGGACGGCAGGCGAACGCGGCGAGACTTTCCAGCAAGCGTTCCGACTCGGCCGGTTCCATGCCGGGTATGTTGTGCGCATGGCGGCCGATCAGCAGGGACTTCCTGCCGGTCTCGGGGTGCGTCTTGACCAGCGGACGCAGCGGCACGGGCCCGTCGTGGAAGCCATAGCCGCTATATTCGCTGCCGGCCTTCGGCGTGTGACCGAGCTTGGACTGGCTGTAGTGCAGCGAATGATACGCGCTGAGCCCTTCGATCCGCTCGCGCGTCTGCGCATCGAGCGCGTCGTAGGCCGCGCGCATGTCGGCCCATCCGGTTTCGCCGCCTTTGGCCGGCACGCGCTCGGCGCTGAACACCGCGCCCTTCGCCTGCACCGGCATGTAGGTGCTGTCGGCGTGCCAGTACATGTTTCCCCTGAGTACTTTAATGACGTCATCGTCGCGCGCGTCGCGCAGCGAGCCGTCGGGCCTGACATTGCTGATCGGCGCGAGCGCGAACTCCAGCGCTCCGAACCGCCGCGCGAACGCCACCTGCTGTTCGCGGCTCAAATGCTGTTCCGGAAAGATCAGCAGCGCATAGCGCAGCCAGGCGTCGTAAAGCGCGCGCCAGGCCGGCTCGTCCAGCGCCGCGAGCGCAACGCCCCCAACGCGCGCGCCGAAGGATGCGGGAAGAGGCTGGATCTGCATCTCGGAAGCCATCGCACGGGAAGGTTAAGTCCGGCGTGCCAACCGCGCAATCGCCGGGAAAACACGCCTTTCATCGGCCGCTTGCATGCGCGGACCGCCGTTCCCGATCGTCAACTATGGCGTCCCGGCGAAAGAAGGGTTGCCCGGAGCGGCCCCCAGCCTCTAGGAAGGTGGGCGATGAAACCCTTCCCCACACCCAAGGCCTTCGAGTCGATCGAGGCCATTACCGACGCGCTCGCAAGCGCGGGCTACATCTCGACGCCGGCGATCTCCACGGCGATCTACCTCGCCTATCACCTGCGCAAGCCTGTCCTCGTCGAGGGCCCGGCGGGAGTCGGCAAGACCGATCTGGCGCAGTCTCTGGCGCGCGCGCTGTCGTTCCCGCTCGCCCGGCTTCAGTGCTACGAGGGACTCGACGAGACCAAGGCGCTGTACGAGTGGAAGTACGGCAAGCAGCTCCTCTACACCCAGATCCTGAAAGAAAAGATCCACGACCTCATCGAGAAGACGGATTCGCTCGAAGCCTCGCTCGACAAGCTCGGCGGGTTCCGCGACATCTTCTTCTCGCGCGAGTTTCTCGAACCGCGCCCGCTGCTCAAGGCGATGGAACAGTCCGGCGGATCGATTCTTCTCGTCGACGAGGTCGACAAGTCCGATGAGGAATTCGAGGCACTGCTCCTCGAGATTCTCTCCGACTACCAGGTCACGGTGCCGGAGATCGGCACCATCTCCGCGCAGGTGCCGCCGCTGGTCATCCTGACCTCGAACAACATCCGCGAGCTCGGCGACGCGCTGAAGCGCCGCTGCCTGCATCTGCATATCGGCTTTCCGGAACCGGAGCGCGAGCGCCGCATCGTCCGCGCGCGCGTTCCCGGCATCACGGAGGACCTCCTCACCCAGCTCGTCGCCTTCGTGCAGCGCACGCGCAACGAAAAGATCCGCAAGCTTCCCTCGATCAGCGAGACAGTCGACTGGGCGCGCACGCTCGTCCTGCTCCATGCCGACTCGCTCGACGCGAAGATGGTGCAGGAGACGCTGGGCGTGCTGCTGAAACGCCAGGGCGACATCGCCGAAGTCTCCGGCAAGGTCGAGCAGCTCGTCGTCGAAGCGCTCGCCGACGCGACCGGCGCCGGCTGATGGAGCGCGCGCTCACGTCCTTCGTCCGCGCCCTGCGCGCGGCGGGCGCGCGCGTTTCCACCGCCGAGGCGATCGATGCGGCGCGCACGGTCGCCCTCGTCGGCTACGGCGATCGCGCCGTCCTCAAGAACGCGCTAGGCATCACCCTCGCCAAGACCGAAGGCGAAAAATCCATCCACGACGCGCTGTTCGAGCTTTACTTCAGCCGCCAGTCCGAAGCCGCCGCGGCCGAGCAGCACGAGGAGGAAAGTGCCGAGCGGTCCGGGGACGAACGCGAATCCCCGCCCGGCGACGACGAAGACGCGCTCGATTATGACGTCGACAAGCTGATGGCGCTGGCGCAGGCCGGCGGCGGAGCCGCTGCCGCCGCCATGGAACGCGCCGCCGCCGCGGCCCAGGTCGAGAACATCCGTTTCGCCACCCAGGCTCCCTATTACGTCCGGCGCATGCTGAAGGCGCTCGGCGTCGAGAAGCTCGAGCACCAGATCGTCCAGCGCCTCGAAGAGCACACGCCCGCCGCCGAGGCGCTGGCGCAGAAGATGATCGAAGCGCAATCGCGCCTGCAGAAAATGGCGCGAAAACTGGTCGACCAGCATTTCGAGGTTTATGGCAGGCGGGCGACGGAGAGTTTCCAGAACGACGTCATCGCCGGCCGCGCCATCACCGAGCTCGACATGTACGACATGGAGCGCGTCAAGACCGTCGTCAACCGCCTCGCCAAGCGGCTCGCCGACCGCCATTCGCGGCGTCAGCGCCTGAAGGACCGCGGCAAGCTCGACGTCCGCAAGACGATCCGCGCCAGCGCCGGCTATGACGGCGTGCCGTTCGACGTTTTCTGGAAGATCAAGAAGCGCGACCGGCCAAAGATCGTGGCGGTGTGCGACGTGTCGGGTTCCGTCGCGCGTTATGTCCGCTTTCTATTGATGTTGCTCTACGCGCTCAACGAGCGCGTCGCCGATCTGCGCTCGTTCGCGTTTTCCTCCAAGCTGTCCGAAGTCGGCGACATCATGGAACAGCAGGACGTCGAGCCGGCGATGAACACGATCCTGCGCACCGCGGGCGGCGGCTCGACCGACTACGGCCAGGCGCTGCTCGATCTCACGGAGAACTACACCAATCTCGTCGACCGGCGCACGACGATCCTCATCCTCGGCGACGGGCGCTCCAACCACACCAATCCGCGACTGGATCTGTTCCGCGACCTTTCCGACCAGGCCAAGCGCGTGATCTGGCTGTGTCCGGAGCCGCCGGGATTGTGGGGATCGGGCGACAGCGTGCTGCCGCAATATCGTCCTTTCTGCGCCTCGGTCACGCATTGCGCGACCATCGCCGATATCGAGCGGGCGATCGACGACATCCTCCTCGCCTACGACTAGCGGGCGGCGCGGGGTTTTATGCCGCGTAGGCGCGCGGCCGCGCGTCGCCCTAACATCGCCTGGTGTCGAACCCGCGCGGAGAGGAAAGCATGACCGAAGTTCTGATCGAAGATCGCGGCCCGGTGCGCCGCATCATTCTCAATCGTCCGGACGTCATGAATGCGATCACGGGCGCCATGCTCCACGAACTGAACGAGGCGCTGAAGGCCGCCGACGACGATCCGAAGGTCCGCGTCGTGGTGCTCACCGGAGCCGGCCGGGCTTTCTGCTCCGGGCTGGATCTCAAACAGGCGGCCGCCGGCGAGGGCATCGGCGGCGCCGGGCTGGCGAGCGCCGGCGCGCGGCACCATTCGACGCGCGAGATCTGCACGGTCACGCTGCAGCGCATGGACAAACCCGTGATCGGCGCGATCAACGGCGCCGCCGCCGGCTACGGACTCGACCTGGCGCTGGGCTGCGACATGCGCCTGATGTCGGACAAGGCCGTGCTGATCCCCGGATTCGTCAAGCGCGGCGTCATCCCCGAAAGCGGCGGGACGTGGTACCTGCCGCGCCTGCTCGGCTGGGCGAAGGCCTGCGAAGTCGCGATGCTCGGCGAGAACCTTTCCGCGGCGCAGTCGGTCGCCTACGGCCTCGCGAACAAGGCGGTGCCCGCGGAAACGTTCGAGGCGGAAGTCGACCGCTGGGCGGACATCATCGCCGGCAACGCGCCGCTCGCCGTCACCGAGATGAAGCGCCTGTTCCGCCACGGTCTGACGCAGGACTTCGAGAGTCACTCACATCACGTCCTGATGAGCCTGCTGAACCTGTTCCGCTCCGAAGATTTCCGCGAAGGCGTGCAGTCGTTCGTCGAGCGGCGCGCGCCCGTGTTCAAGGGCCGCTGAGGATCAGAGCTGGAGCACGAGCCGGGCGATGATGTCGCGCTGGATCTCGTTGGAGCCGCCATAGATCGTCGCCGCGCGGTTGTTCAGGTAGCGCGGCATGGCCTGAAGGACGTCCGCCGGTCCAACCGGCGCGATGTTCGTGCCGGGCGTGCGCGCCTGGGGCTGGAAGACGCCGGCGTAGAGCCATCCCGCCTCGATCGCCAGTTCGTCGATCTGCTGCATCGCTTCGGTCGCCTGCATCTTGAGCATCGACGATGCCGGGCCCGGATTTTTTCCGGAAGCGAGCGCCGCCATCACGCGATGCTCGGTCATTTCGATGGCATCGACGCGGATTTCGGCCTGCGCCAGCTTCGCCGCATATTCCGCATCCTCGAGCAGCGAGCGGCCGTCCTGCGATGCGTTGCGGGCGGCGGCCTTGACGCGATCGAGTCCGGCGCGCAGGCCGGCCGCCGAACTACCGCCGCGCTCGAACTCGAGCAGGTACTTCGCGACCGTCCAGCCGTCATTCTCCTCGCCGAGGCGATTGGCGCGCGGCACGCGCACATTGTCGAAGAACACCTGATTGAGTTCGTGATCCTGCGCCAGCGTGACGATCGGCTTCACGGTGATGCCGGGCGATCCCATGTCGAGCAGCAGGAAGCTGATGCCGGCCTGCGGCTTGCCTTCGCTCCTGGTGCGCACGAGGCAGAACATGCGGTTGGCGAAGTGGGCGTGCGTCGTCCAGATTTTGGAGCCGTTGAGGACGTAATCGTCGCCGTCGCTCACCGCCCGCAACTGCAACGAGGCCAGGTCCGAACCCGATCCCGGCTCGGACTAGCCCTGGCACCAGTAGTCCTCGCCCGAAAGGATGCGCGGTAGATAGTGAGCCTTCTGCTCCTGCGTGCCGTAGCGCATGATCGCCGGGGCCACCATGCGAAGGCCCATCGGCGCCAGGCCCGGCGCGCCGGCGCGTGCGCACTCCACCGCGAAGATGTAGCGCTGCATCTCCGTCCAGCCGGTTCCGCCATATTCCTTCGGCCAGGACGGCGCGACCCAGCCCTTGGCATGCAGGATCTTCTGCCAGGCCAGACTGATCGGCTTGTCGACGAAGACGCTCGTGGTGCAGCGCGCGCCCTCTTTGAGCTCCGGCGTGAGGGCGGCGTCGAGAAAGGCGCGGACTTCGCCGCGGAACGCCGCATCGGCCGGCGAAAGGGTGATGTCCATGGCGATGCGACTCCTGGCTGCGAAGGTGACGGCATTGAGGCACGGGCGGCGCGGCGGGGCAATTCGCAAATTCGATGCCGGCGTTTTGACCCTTGGCCGCCGGGCCCCTATCGTTGCCGCAGCGTTACTTCCCAAAGGATGAGAAGCCATGAGCAAGCCCAGGCTGTACGGAATTTCGGCGTCGCGCGCGTTGCGCGCCATTTGGGGCATGGAGGAAACCGGCATCGACTACGAACATGTGCCGGTCAGCTACGGCGCGGACTCCAAGGGCGCGGACTATCTCGCGGTCAATCCCAACGGCCGCATTCCGGCGCTCGTCGACGGCGATCTGCAGCTCTTCGAGTCGATGGCGATCAATCTCTATCTCACCAAGAAATATGCGCCGTCGCTCTATCCGTCCAATCTCGCCGACGAGGCGCGCGCCTGGCAATGGAGCGTCTGGGCGATCAGCGAGATCGAGCCGCTACAGATGCAGATCGTCGTGCAGATGATGTTCACGCCGGAAGACAAGCGCAATCCGAAAGTGCTCGAGGCGGCGAGGACGTCGCTCCAGCGGCCGCTGAAGGTGCTGGACAATGCGCTGGCGGGCCGCGACTGGCTCATCGGCAGCAGCTTTTCGGTTGCGGACCTCAACGTCGCCGCCGTCATGCAACTGCTGCAGATGGTGCGCTTCGACTACGCCGCGCATGCCAACGTGCAGCGCTGGGCCGACGCCTGTTACGCGCGCCCGGCACTGACACGCGCCCGCGCCAGGCCCTAGCGACCCTACGCAGGCCCGGCGATGACCGATTCCGCCGCGCTCGCGGCGAGCGCCTGCGCTTCGAGCGGATCCACCGCGAGACCGGTCAGCAGCAGCGACAAGACGTCGGCCGACAGCACGCGCGCCCGTGCCGCGTCGAGCTTGCGCGCGATCACCGCGGCCAAGAGACCGTGCGCGATGCCGATCACATAGACGAGACCGGCGTCCACGCTCACGGCCGAGAATCTCTTGTCCGCGAGTCCCCACGCGAAATCCGCGCGCAGGCCGG
>DATJZB010000067.1:0-3190 GCA_035499335.1 Rhizomicrobium sp.
TTCCCTGAGGCGATGGCGGAGCTGGCTGAGGTTTACGGGGTTAGCGAGCCAACGATTTGGAGGGCGCTAACCGGCCCTTTCGAGGCAAGCGCAAACGTGTGAGGGGCAAATGAATTTCAACAAGCGTTCGTTAGGTTTGGCGTATTCCTCCGGGGTGGGCCGCCTTGTTCGATTACAGGTATCTGGCGAGGATCTAGCTTTAAGGCTAGCCTTAAGGTCGGTTGATGCGGGTAGAGGTTCTGGGCGGTGTTGAGCGCCGCCGTCGCTGGTCTCGCGACGATAAGATGCGGATCATTGAGGAGACGCTGGCGCCTGGCGCGGTAGTGACGGAGATCGCGCGGCGGCACGGCATTGCAACGAGTTTGGTGTTCACATGGCGGCGGCGTGCCCGGCTAGCGACTGTCGCTTCGGCGGGACCGCGCCTTGTGCCGGTGCAGGTCGGCGCGGCCGAAAGCGTCCAATCGATCCAAGCGTCGGCGGCGATACCGGCCCGGAAACGCCGCGGCGTAATCGAGATCGAGCTCGGTGACGGCAAGCGTGTCAGCGTTGACGAAAATGTCGATGCTGACGCGTTGGGGCGGGTCCTCGATGTTCTGAGCCGGCGATGATCCCGATACCGAGCGGCGTCCGGGTCTGGATCGCGACCGGCCACACCGACATGCGGCGCGGCATGCATGGTCTGGCTTTGCAGGTTCAGGAGAGCTTGAAGCGGGATCCCCACGCCGGCGATCTCTATATCTTCCGAGGCCGGCGTGGCGATTTGGCAAAGATCCTCTGGCATGACGGGATCGGACTGTCGCTCTATGCGAAACGCTTGGACCGAGGAAAATTCATTTGGCCTTCGGCGTCAGGTGACGCGGTGTCGATCTCGGCGGCGCAGATGGCGTACATGCTCGAAGGGATCGATTGGCGCAATCCACAACTGACGTGGCGACCGACAAGGGCGGGATGAGCGAAGAAAAATGTGGAGGCCCGCGTATTTTGGGGCGCCACAAATCACTAAAATTATGATTCACTTCGTCTCATGGATGCTGATCGCGCCGCTCTTGCCGAAGAAAACGCCGCACTGAAAGCGGAACTGGCGGTAGCGCGGGCAAAGGCGTCGGAGGACGCCGCGCTGATTGTGCAGCAGACCTTGCGGATAGCGAAGCTCGAGCGCCAGGTTTACGGCCAGAGATCGGAGCGCTCGGCGCGGCTGATCGACCAGCTGGCGCTTACCTTCGAAGAACTGGAAGCGACCGCGACGGAAGACGAATTGGCGGCGGAGCAGGCAGTCGCCAAAACGACGACGGTTGTCGGATTTACGCGCAAGCGCGCTGAGCGCAACACGTTCCCAGACCACCTTCCGCGCGAGCGGGTGGTGATCGATCCGCCGACGGCGTGCGAATGCTGCGGCGGCAGTCGCTTGCGCAAGCTCGGCGAAGACGTAACCCGAACGCTGGAATCGGTACCGCGTCAGTGGAAGGTGATCGAGACGGTACGGGAGAAGTTCTCTTGCCGGGACTGCGAGAAAATCAGCCAAGCGCCGGCGCCATTCCATGTGATCCCGCGAGGATGGGCGGGGCCGAGCCTGCTGGCTATGCTCCTCTATGAGAAGTTCGGCCAGCATCAACCTCTGAACCGACAGACCGAGCGTTACGCGCTGGAAGGCGTGCCTATCAGTCTGTCGACCGCAGCCGACGCCGTTGGAGCGTGCTGCACGGTATTGGAGCCGCTGTTACGCCTGTTGGAAGCCCACGTCATGGCATCCGAACGCCTCCACGGCGACGACACCACCGTGCCCGTGCTGGCCTTGGGCAAGTGCGATGTCGCCCGATGCTGGGTTTATTTGAAGGACGACCGCCCCTTCGGCGGCTCAGATCCGCCGGCGGCAATGTTCTATTACTCGCGCGATCGCAGGGGCGAGCATCCGCAGGCGCATCTGACCAACTATAGCGGCATCCTGCAGGCCGACGCCTTCGGCGGATACACCAAACTCTACGAGTCCCAACGAAGTCCTGGGTCTATCAGGGAAGCGGCCTGTTGGGTCCATGCCCGGCGTCCGTTCTTCGCCATGGCGGATCTGGAGGAAAACGCGCGACGTAAGGCTGCTGGGAAGAAAGAGATCGCCCTCTCGCCGATTGCGATCGAGATCGTGCGTCGCATCGACGCCCTGTTCGCAATCGAGCGCACGATCAATGGCCAAAGCGCCGACCACCGAAAGGCTGTACGCCAGGCGCAGAGCGCGCCGTTGGTTGCCGATCTGGAAGCCTATATGCGTGAGCAGTGCGCCAAGCTCTCCCGCGGTCACGATCTGGCAAAGGCAATGAACTACATGTTCAAGCGCTGGAGCTCCTTCACACGCTTCCTCGACGATGGCCGCGTCTGTCTCTCGAACAACGCCGCCGAAAGAGCGCTGCGCGGCATCGCATTGGGCAGAAAGTCGTGGCTATTCTGTGGGTCCGACCGCGGAGGGCATCGCGCCGCCGCCATGTATAGCTTCATCGTCTCTGCGAAGATGAACGACGTCGATCCTCAGGTCTGGCTCGCCGATGTACTCGCTCGCATCGCCACCCACCCTGCCCACAGGCTCGATGAGCTGCTGCCCTGGAACTGGAAGATTGCGCAACAGCAAGGCCTCGCGGCGCAGGCGGCTTGATGGGGCACGTCAACAAAGTCAGCCACGTCTTCACTCTCAGCCATGTCGCTGAGATGCTCGGTGAAGACGAGGAATGGCTGTTCGAGGTCGCCGAAGAAATGGACACCGAGGATGGCCAGCTATGGGTCGTCGGCGTCGGTGAAGACGGGGTGATGGCGTTCACCGATGACGGGATCGAGAACCTCACAAATCTGATCGCAATCCACAAGGACGACCCCAGCATCATCGAAAACCGCCGCCAGGTGCTCGCTGCGATGATCAAGCCGAAAAACGAAGAGTCCGACGAAGTCTAACCGGTCTAACCGTTAACTGGACAGATCCGCGTACCTGCGGCCTACAGCGTGTGGTGACGTTCGTGGCCGCCGACAGGGTGCATGAAATATTGTCATAGTCTTCGAATGCAAATCCCCCACGTGGGCTCAAACGGGTGGATCAGCACACCCCAAATAGCTCCGGATTTTCGGGGTCCGAAGGACGATTCCTTCGCCCGCTTCGTCGATCCCGCTATCGCGCCACCAGCGATAGAACTCCTGAAAGCCGTTGCGCAGCGTC
>DATJZB010000068.1:0-7706 GCA_035499335.1 Rhizomicrobium sp.
AGCGACATCCCGACGATCATCGACACGGTGCATTTCCCGGTCCAGGCGCAGTATTTCCTGTGGTTCGCCTTCTTCGCCAGCTTCGCGGTCAAGATGCCGATGTGGCCGGTCCACACCTGGCTGCCGGACGCGCACGTCGAGGCGCCAACGGCCGGATCCGTGATCCTGGCCGCCATCCTCCTCAAGATGGGCGGATACGGGTTCCTGCGCTTCTCGCTGCCGATGTTCGCGAGCGCGTCGGCGACCTTCACGCCGCTGGTGTTCACACTGTCGATCGTCGCGATCATCTACACATCGCTCGTCGCCCTGGCCCAGGAAGACATCAAGAAGCTGATCGCCTACTCGTCCGTCGCCCATATGGGTTTCGTCACGATGGGCATCTTCACGATCACGCATCAGGGCGTCGAGGGCGGCATTTTCCAGATGCTGAGCCACGGCGTCGTTTCCGGCGCGCTGTTTCTTTGCGTCGGCGTCATCTATGACCGGATGCACACCCGTGAAATCACGGCCTATGGCGGTCTCGTCAACCGCATGCCGATCTATGCGGCCTGCTTCATGATCTTCACGTTGGCCAATGTTGGCCTGCCGGGAACCGGCGGCTTCGTCGGCGAGTTCCTGACCATTCTGGGCGCCTTCGCGGTGAACACCTGGGTTGCGATCTTCGCCGCCACGGGCGTGATCCTCTCCGCAGCCTACGCGCTCTACGTTTACCGTCGCGTGGTCTTCGGCGAACTGGTCAAGCCGGCGCTGCAAACCATCAAGGATTTGAGCCCGCGCGAGATCGCCATCCTGGCGCCGCTCGTGGTCGTCACGCTGCTGATGGGCGTCTATCCCAAGCCCGTATTCGACGTCACGTCAGCCTCCGTGGCCAACCTGATCGGCGAGTACAATACCGCGCTCGCCATCGACCATGCGCCGCAGCTCGCAGCGCGCACGCAGGGAGCCGTCAAGTGAACCTGCACGCGGATCTCATCGTCCTGATGCCCGAACTGATCGTCGCGCTCGGCACGCTGGCGTTGCTGATCGGCGGGGTGATCGCCGGAGACAAGTCGACGGACACCGTCTCGTGGCTGGGAATCGCATTGCTCGCCGCCGCCGGCGTCGTCGTGTTCGAGCATGCCGACAGGGCGAGTGCGTTCCAGGGCGCGTTCGTCGTCGACGGATTTTCCCGTTTCACCAAGCTTCTCATCCTGCTCGGCTCGGCGTTCTGCATGCTGATGGCCAAGGAATTCTACGACGTCGAGCGCAAAGGGCGATTTGAGCTTCCCGTCCTCATGCTGCTCGCCACGCTCGGCATGATGCTGATGGTTTCGGCATCAAGCTTCATCGCGCTCTATATGGGCCTCGAGCTGCAGAGCCTGGCGCTGTACGTGCTGGCGTCGTTCAATCGCGATTCGCTGCGGTCGACGGAAGCGGGTCTCAAATATTTCGTGCTCGGCGCGCTGTCGTCCGGAATGCTGCTCTACGGCATCTCGCTGATCTACGGCTTCACCGGAACGACGGAATTCGCGGCGATCGCGTCCGTCGCGGCGGCCGGCGGCCTTCACATCGGACTGATCTTCGGCCTCGTCTTCCTCGTGGCGGGTCTCGCCTTCAAGGTCGGCGCCGTGCCGTTCCACATGTGGACGCCGGACGTGTATGAAGGCTCGCCGACGCCCATCACCGCCTTCTTCGTCACAGCCGCCAAGGTCGCGGCCTTCGCGCTCTTCATTCGCGCGGTGATCGCGCCGTTCCCCGCCGTCATGCACCAATGGCAGCAGATCATCATTATCGTCTCGGTGCTCTCGACCGTGCTCGGCGCGGTGGCGGCCATCGGCCAGACGAACATCAAGCGCCTGCTTGCCTACAGCTCGATCGGGCATGTCGGCTACGCGCTGCTTGGCCTCGCGGCGGGAACCCAATACGGCATCCAGGGCATGCTCGTGTACCTGGCGTTCTATCTCGTGACCAATCTCGGCATGTTCGCATGCGTCTCCGCCATGCGGCGCTCCGGGGAGAGCGTGGAAGACATCCGTCAGCTCGCCGGCCTGGCTCGCACCCAGCCGCACTTTGCACTGGCACTCGGCGCCCTGACCTTCAGCCTGGCTGGGTTGCCTCCGCTCGCGGGCATCTTCGCAAAGGTGTACGTCTTCGCCGCCGCCATGCAGGCTCATCTCTACGTTCCGGCCATCGTCAATATCGTCGCGAGCGTCGTAGGCGCGTTCTACTATCTGCGCATCATCACGATCATGTACTTCGACGAGCCGGTCGGCGCTTTCGATCACGACACGGGGCACGGCACCAACGTCATCATGTGGGGCGCGAGCGCGATCTCGATCTTTTTCGTCTTCGTTCCGGCGCCTCTCATCGCCATAGCCGGCACGGCCGCGCACGCGCTGTTCCCGTGACGCCGGCATGGCCCAGGGGCTATGCGCTGAAGTCGTTCGACGTCATCGACTCCACGAACGAGGAGGCGAAGCGTCTCGCCGCATCCGGAGAAAACGGTCCGATATGGATCGCCGCCGCCCGCCAGACCGCGGGGCGCGGACGGCGCGGCCGGAACTGGGAGTCGCCGACGGGAAATCTCGCAGCCACGCTGATGCTGCGGCCAGGCAGGCCGGCGGGCGAGTGCGCCCAGCTTTCCTTCGCGGCGGCGGTCGCGGCCTGCGACACGCTGGCCGAATTCGCTCCGCAGGCGGACGTTCGCGTAAAATGGCCGAACGACGTCCTGGCGGGCGGAAGGAAAATCGCGGGCATCCTCCTCGAGTCCGCCAGCCAGGGCGGCGACGCGCCGATCTGGCTGGCCATCGGCATCGGCGCCAACCTGGCGACCCATCCCGAGGGCACGGAGTTTCCGGCCACGTCGTTAACCGAGCTGGCGGTCCGGCCGGTCCCCAGCGCCGAGGATGCGCTGCTTCACCTCGCGGCCCACTTCGCCAAATGGTATGAGGTGTGGCGCGGCCAGGGATTTGCCGCGATCCGCGACGCCTGGCTGGCGCGCGCGGCAGGCCTCGGCGGTCGCATCCGCGCGCGGCTGGCGCATGAGGAGACGAGCGGCGTGTTCGAAGGCATAGACGAGAGCGGCGCTCTGCTTCTGCGCGAAAACGCGGGACGCATCCGCGCGATCCCGGCCGGCGAAGTGTTTTTCGGTTGAGGACCGGGCATGCTTCTCGCCATCGACGCAGGCAACACGAACATCGTATTCGCGGTTCATGACGGCAAGGAAATCCGTGCCGAGTGGCGCGCGGTCACCGAGACGACGCGCACCTCGGACGAGTATGCCGTCCTTCTCCAGCCGTTGCTTCAGCTTCAGGGGCTGAGCTTTGCCGACATCACCTCGGCGATCATCGCGACGGTCGTGCCGGCGGCCCTGTTCGACCTGCGTCAGCTGTGCCGTAAGTACATGAAGTGCGAGCCGCTGGTGATCGGCGATCCCGACGTCAACCTCGGCATCAGCGTCAACGTCGATCGTCCGACGGCGGTCGGCGCCGACCGTCTGGTCAATACGGTCGCGGCGCATCAGCGCTACAAGGGCGCATTGATCGTCGTCGATTTCGGCACCGCGACGACATTCGACATCGTCTCCGAGAAAGGCGACTATGAGGGCGGCGTCATCGCGCCGGGCGCCAATCTCTCGGCCGAGGCGCTGCACGGCGCCGCGGCCATGCTGCCGCGGGTCGCCGTCGGCCGCACCCAAAGCGTGATCGGCAAGGATACGGTGCCGGCGATGCAGTCCGGCCTCTATTGGGGCTATATCAGCCTGATCGAAGGGCTCGTCGCGCGCATCAAGGAAGAGTACGGCAAGCCTATGACCGTGATCGGCACCGGCGGACTGGCGAACCTGTTCTACAAACAGACCTCCGTGATCGAATATCTCGATCCCGACCTGACAATTCGCGGATTGATCCTGATCCATGCGCGCAATGCCGAGCGCGCCAAGGCGAAACCCGCCGCCGAATGAGAACTGCTTCGCGCGACGACGAATTGGTCTTCCTGCCGCTCGGCGGCTCGGGCGAGATCGGGATGAACTTCAATGCGTACGGCTATGGGCCGCCCGACGACCGCAAGTGGATTGTCGTGGATTGCGGCGTTCTCTTCGGCCGCGAAACGACGTCGCCGGGCGTCGATCTGATCATGCCCGATATCCGCTTTCTGGCCGAACAGCGGCACAACGTGATCGCCATCGTCGCCACCCATGCGCATGAGGATCACATCGGCGCCATCCCGCATCTTTGGCCGATGCTGAAGTGCCCGATCTACGCCACTCCGTTCACCGCGGTGCTCATCGAAGGCAAACTCGATGAAGCCGGCCTTTCCGATCGGGTTCATCCCAGGCGCGTGCCGCTTTCCGGCAAGCTCGAGCTCGGGCCGTTCGCGATCGAGTTCATGTCGATCACCCATTCCATCCCGGAGCCCAATGCGCTCGCGATCCGTACGCCGCTCGGCGTCGTGGTCCACACCGGCGACTGGAAGATCGATCCCGAGCCGCTGCTCGGCGAGGTCACGGACGAGGGCGCTCTCAAGCGGTTGGGCGACGAGGGCGTGCTGGCGCTGGTTTGCGACTCGACGAACGCGCTGGTTGCCGGCGAGTCCGGATCGGAGGCGACGGCGCGCGACGCCCTGACGAAGCTCATCGGAACGCTGAAGGGCCGGGTGGCGGTGACCTCGTTCGCATCCAACGTCGCCCGCCTCGAGAGCATTGCGAAGGCGGCGAAGGCTCATGGACGCCAGGTTGCCCTTGTCGGACGCGCCATGCACAAGATCACCGATGCGGCGCGGGAAACCGGTTATCTGAAGGGATTTCCCGCGGTCATCGACGAAGCGGACGCCGCCCAGCTTCCGCCCGGCCGCGTTCTCTATCTCTGCACGGGCAGCCAGGGCGAACCGCGCGCCGCGCTCGCACGCATCGCAGACAACAATCACCCCAACGTCAGTCTCGGCAAGGGCGATGCGGTGATCTTCTCGTCGCGGATTATTCCGGGCAACGACCTGGCCATCCACGAACTGCATAACAAGCTGGCGGCGCTCGGCGTCGAGTTACTGACGGCGGAGGATCACTTCGTCCACGTGTCCGGTCATCCCTGCCGCGACGAGCTGGCCCAGATGTACCGCTGGACGCGGCCGCAGATTTCCGTGCCCGTGCATGGAGAACTTCGCCACCAGAACGAACATGCGCGCCTCGCGCTGTCGCTGCAGGTGCCGCAGGCGCTAGTGCCGGCGAACGGCCAGCTCATCCGCCTGGCGCCTGGACGTGCCGGCATCATCGACGAGGTGCCCTCGGGACGCGTGCACATGGACGGCAGGGTCCTGATCGAAGAAGGCGCCGGTCTCGCGCGCCAGCGGCGCACGCTCTCCTTTGCCGGCGTGATCGTCATTACGCTCGTTCTGGACGGTAAGGGCAGGGTCGCTGCCGATCCCGCCGTCGTCATCGAGGGCATTCCGGAGCCGGTCCGCGGCGCCATCGTCCGCGCGCTGGAGGAGCCAATCCGGCGGCATAACCCCAAACGCGCGGATGCGGGCGATCTGAAGGAAAGCGTCCGCCGCGCGGCGCGCCGGGCGGCAGAGGATGCCTGGGGCAAGAAACCCGTGACCCGGGTGGAAGTGATCGAGATTTGACGCTAGAAAACGCCCCGGCGAAATCGAAGGAAAACCCCATGATTGGCAGGCTCAATCACGTCGCGATCGCGACCAACGACATCAAAAAGGCGGCGAAGGTCTATCGCGACACGTTGGGCGGGAAAGTCTCCGAAGAGGTGCCTCAACCCGATCATGGCGTCACCACGGTGTTCGTCGACCTGGGCAATACGAAGATCGAGCTGCTAGAGCCCCTGGGCGAAAACTCACCGATCGCGAATTTCCTCAAGAAGAACCCGAACGGCGGCATGCACCATGTCTGCTACGAGGTAGAGGACATCTATGCGGCGCGCGACAAGATGCGCGCCGAGGGCGCCACCATTACGGGCACGGGCGAGCCGCGCATCGGCGCGCACGGCAAGCCTGTGATCTTTCTTCATCCCAAGGATTTCGTCGGAACGCTCGTCGAACTGGAACAGGCGTGATCGTCAGCCTCGTCCACAACGTCGTCCTGTTCGGGACGTTCGCGATCCTGTGGTTCCTGGCCTTGTTCTGTCTGCTGCCGGTCGGCCTCGGCGCGGAGCGGGACCCGGAATCCGGCGCGCCCCTGTCGCCCATGCTCGGCCGCAAGGCGCTGATTGCCACCGGCATCGCGATGGTTCTCTGGGTCGGCTTTTACGCGCTGATCGCGTTCAAGGTATTCGATCTCTGATACCGCCGAAAAAGCGAAAGGCCGGTTTCCCGGCCTCTCTTTCCGCTCGACGCGGCATTCTCCCTGAACTTGGCCGCTCTTAGGGCGCCTGATGTTCGGCGTGGTTGATACTGTAGTTCACGGTCTCTGTCACGCAATTTCTGGCCAAGTCGAAGTCAATTGTCGCAATATTGTTTCGATCGATCCGCATTGACTGAAGGGCCGCAAAACCGCGACGAAGCACGCGATCTTTCGTTTCTAACGTAAGAAAATGTCGTGCTGATTGACAGCGCGTCAAACCGGCCGGAGCGTCTGCGGGGGCGCAATCCCGCCGGACGATGCGAAAGCTCCTTCTCGCCGCATTGGTTGTCTGCCTGTGCACGGCCAACGCGCAGGCCGCGTGGCGCATTCTGAGCGATCATTGGACGAAGTCGGACGAAGCCGGCTTCGGGCGCTTCGTGGCCGCTATCGGTGCCAGCGATTGCAGTTCCTCCGAAAGCTGCTTGCGCGACGAAGCCAATCCCTTTCGCGCCTCCGACGGCCGCTTCGTCGACATCGATGTGGATTGCGCCAAATGGCCGTACCTCCTGCGCGGCTACTACGCCTGGAAGAACGGTCTGCCCTTCGGCTACGTCGAACGTCTCGGCGGCGAGGCCGGCGACCTGCGCTACGCGCGCACGTCAAACCGGGTCCTTTCGCGGCGGTCGCTCATCGACAGGGGAGCTGGAACCGATGGGCCCGCGGCGCTTCGGGAGATGCTCGGGAGCGTCTACTCCGCGACCTATCGGACGAACGCCGCGCAGCGGTCCGGTCTGCCGTCGGATTTTTATGCGCCCGCCCTGCAGCCCGGATCGATCAGGCCGGGAACCGTCATCTATGACGTAAACGGCCATGTCGGCATCGTCTGGAAGGTCGACGAAGTCGGACGCATCTTCTACATGGACGCACATCCCGACTTCACCATCACGCGCAGCGTTTACGGCGCCCAGTTCGGACAGAGCCCGGCACAGCTCGGCGGCGGCCTGAAGAATTGGCGGCCGGTGCGCCTCGTCGGCGCGCACCGGGACGCGGGCGACCTGGTCGGCGGGCATCTCGTCTACGCGCGCGACGACCAGATCCCCGATTTCTCCCTCGTCCAATATGCGGGCACCGAGGCCAACCCCGACGCAGACGTGCGGAAAGCGCGGTTCTTCTACAAGGGCGAGGAACTCGGATTCTACGAATATGTCCGCGTCGCCGTGTCCGGCGGGCGAACGGATTTCAATCCGGTCTATGAGTTGCGCGCGAGCATGAAGACGCTGTGCAACGACCTCAACGATCGCGCGCAGTATGTCGACCTCGACATCAAGGACGGCGTGGCCGACAAGCCGCATCCCGCGCGGCTCCCGGCGAACATCTTCGGTTCAGACGACCCCAACTGGGAGGCCTATGCCACGCCGTCGCGCGACGCACGCATCCGCGC
>DATJZB010000069.1:0-84761 GCA_035499335.1 Rhizomicrobium sp.
CCTTCTGGTGCTGTGCGAAGGGATTTTTCGATCCGTTGCGGTGGTTCTTCACCGCCACCAGCGCGATATCCTCGAGGCGCGCGCCATATTGGCCGGCATATTGATCGGCGAGGAGCGCGAAATGGGTAAAGGGAGCGATGGCGTCGTCGGCGAGATTGCCGATCCCGGTCAGACCTTCCGAACGCGCGATCGGCATCGGTTTGTCCACGCCCAGCGCGAGCGCGACGTCGCTGACGCCCGAGGCCACCTCGATACAGGCATGACGGAATGCCGTCGAGCCCGAGGCGGACGCGTTCTCAACATGAACGATGGGAATGCCGGTGGCCCCCATGTGCCGCAGGATCGGCCGTCCGCAGGCCATCGGCAGAAGCGCCCGGCCGACATAGGCGGATTCGACCGCCGGCCATTCTATTTTCGCGTCCGCGACCGCGGCGCGCACGGCCGTGAGGCCGAGGTCGATATAGGTCGTGTCGCTGAGAAACTGGTAGCGGTGCAGGCCGATGCCGACGACATAGACCGGACGCAGGTCCTTAAGCGTTCTTGCCACGGTGCGCTCCTCAGTGCCGGCGCACGAAGCGCAGGTCTAGGCGCGCTTCACCCTCGGGATCGCGCACCGGGACGAGCGTCGTGGCCATCGGGTCGCCGGGACGCACGTCCGCGTCGCCGTCGAGCAGCGTGCGCACGATGGGCCCGTCGTCCAGCGCGACCGATACGACGGTGAACGGCGCCTGGCGGTTCTTGCCGGCATGGAGATGCACCCGCGCCGAGGCGAGCAGCGTGCCGCGCCCGGACAGCGCGCGCGACTTCAGCGCGGTGCCGCCGCAACGCTCGCAGCCATAGGTCTGCATGGGAAAGAAGACATAGCCGCAGGTGCAGACGCCGCCCAACAAGGCCGGGTGGGCGGGATCGGCGTCGCTGCCTTCGGCGCGGTAAAGCGCAGGTTTCAACAAGGCCGGGGCGGTCATCGGCATGTTCCTGAAAAATGGCTTGACCGGAAGACAATCATGTCATTTGCTTGCTGACAAGCAAATTATTGGAGAGACGATGGACGCCGCGGTCATGCCTCAGTCCCGGGCGCGCAGCAGCGAAAGACGGTCCCAGGCCGAGCGGCGCGAGGAGGCGGAACGGCGCATCCTGCGCGCCGCGGTCGCGATCGTTGCGAAACAGGGCTTCGAACGCTTCACCCTGGCCGATGTCGGCGAAGCCGCAGGTTACAGCCGGGGCCTGCCGGCGCACTATTTCGGCAGCAAGGATGGACTGGTCGCGGCGCTCGCCACGCACATCGTCGAAGATTTCGGCCGCGGCGTGGCGCGCACGGAAAAGCACGCGGCGGGCCTCGAGCGTCTTCTCGGCATCGTGGCCTACTACTTCGAAAGCGCCGCGCGCGATCCGCTGCGTACGCGCGCACTCTTCGCGGTTCTCGGCGAGGCGCTGACCAATCCGACGCTGCGCAAGCGGATCGGGAATCTCAACGCGCACAGCGCGGAGCCGCTGGCGGCCAACATCCGCGCCGCGATCGCGCACGGCGACGTCCGCAGGACGGTGAACCCGAAGGCGCAGGCCATGTTGATCCTGTCGGGTCTTCGCGGCGCGGTATCGCAATGGCTGATCGACCCGGCGCGGATCGACCTGAGAGTCCTCAGCAAGGAATTTGCCGCATCGCTGCAGAGGAGCCTTGCTCCATGAATGAGCCCGTCGCCGGTTCGGTCGAATATTGGGCGCGCGAGAAGCCCGGCACGATTGCCATCGTCGAAGGCGGACGGACCCTGACCTGGGGAGAACTGGACCGGCAGGCGAACCGTGTTGCGCACGGCCTTCGCCGGCTCGGCGTCGAACCGGGCGACATCGTCGTCACGCGTCTGCAGATCCGCACGGAATGGCCCATCATCAGCGCGGCGCTCGGCAAACTCGGCTGCCGGCTGCTGGGATTGAACTGGCGCCTGACGCCCGCCGAAACAAAATACGTTCTCTCCAACAGCGGCGCGAAAGTCGTGTTTTGCGACGACCCCGACCCTTCCGCGCTTGCGCCTGCGTTCGAAGGGCTGGACGTCAAGCTCGCCATTTCCCTCGACCGCGACGCGCCTGGTTTCGTTCCCTATTCGCAGCTCCTCGATGACGGCGACGGCGATCCGCTTTTCGCGAGGGCGACGCCGCCGCTCATCATCTACACCTCCGGCACCACCGGACTGCCCAAAGGCGTGGTGATGGGTCAGCCGGCGCAGGGCGGCGGCGAAGCGGCCATGCGCGAGATGATGGAGTATCTGAGGAGCGTCGGCGAAAGCCGCCCGATGCTTCCGGGCGACGTCGTGCTGGTGACGATGCCGATGCATCACGGCGCCGGACCCGGCATCGTGTGGGGCGCGCAGCGCCTCGGAAATCTGCTCGTCATGTTGCGACGCTTCGATCCCGAAGAAACCTTGAGGTTGATCCAGGCGCATCGTGTGACGTTCTGGACGGGCGTACCGACGATGTACAAGCGGATCGCGGGCCTGCCGAAGGACACGGTCGCGAAGTACGACGTTTCGTCGATCCGCGCGCTCGGCGTCGGCGCCGCTCCCGTGCCCTTCGCCCTGAAGGAGTGGATCATCGGGCATTTCGGAAATTGTCTGGCCGAAGGCTACGGCGCCACCGAGACCGGCATGCTGACGGCACTCGCACCCGAAATGCAGACCCGGAAACCCGGCTCAAGCGGCCTGCCCCATCGCCATGTGCACATCCGTATTCGCGACGAAAACGGCACCGATTTGCCGGCAGGAAGCGTGGGCGAGATTTGGGTGAAGACGCCCGTCGTCATCCGGCAATATCTCAACCAGAGCCCCTTGGGCAACGACACGCTCGACGCCGAAGGGTTCTATCGCACGGGCGATGTCGGCCGGCTGGACGAAGAGGGCTATCTGTTCATCACCGACCGCGCGAAGGACATGATCGTCTCGGGCGGCGTCAACATTTATCCCGCCGAGATCGAAGCGGCGATCATCCGGCATCCGGCGGTGCAGGACGTCGCGGTCATCGGCATTCCGGACGAGGAGTTCGGCGAACAGGTCAAGGCGTTCTGCGAGCTGAAGCCCAACCAGTTCGCCGACGAAGCGACGCTCCTGGATCACTGCCGGGAGACCCTCGCCTCATACAAGCGGCCCCGCACGATCGACATCGTCGCGGAGTTGCCGCGCAACACGATGGGAAAATTGCTGAAGCGCGAATTGCGCGATCCATACTGGAAAGACAGGGAGAG
The DNA here is from genome assembly GCA_035499335.1 of Rhizomicrobium sp. Classification (GTDB taxonomy): domain Bacteria; phylum Pseudomonadota; class Alphaproteobacteria; order Micropepsales; family Micropepsaceae; genus Rhizomicrobium. Next base: position 3,233 of record DATJZB010000069.1, read on the forward strand.
AAAAGTATGACGGACATTCTGGATCTCGGCGGGCGCGTCGCGCTCGTCACAGGCGCCGGCCAGGGCGTCGGCAGGCAAATCGCCTTGCATCTGGCGGCACACAATGCAGGCGGCGTGGTCGTCAACGACTATGTGCTCGAACGCGCGGAAGGCGTGGCCGCGGAGATCAAGGCGGCCGGCGGCAAGGCGCTGGCGGTTCAAGCCGATGTGAGCAATCTCGCGAGCGTCAAGGAGATGGTGGCCAAGGGCGAGAAGGAATTCGGCAAGATCGGCGTCCTGGTGAACAACGCCGGCAATGCGGGCGCCAATCCGAGCCCGGAGCTGCGCAAGCCCTTCTGGGAAACCGGACCCGAGGTTTGGAACAGCTTCATCGGCGTGAACCTCTACGGCGTGATCAACTGCGCCGCCGCCGTCATTCCCGGCATGATCGAGCGAAAAGCGCCGGGGCGCATCATCACGATCATCTCGGATGCGGGCCGCTGGGGCGATTCCGGCCTTGAGATCTATGCCGGCGCCAAGGCCGGCGCAGCCGGTTTTACGCGTTCCTGCGCGCGCACGCTCGGCCGCTTCGGCATAACGGCAAACGCCGTTGCCATCGCCCTCACCGCCACGCCTGCCGTGGAAGCGCGCCTGAAGGGCGATCCCGAGACGCTGAAGCGCACGCTGGAAAAATACGTCATCCGGCGCCCCGGCCGCCCGGACGACATCGCAAACATGGTCCTGTTCCTCGCTTCGGATGCGAGTTCGTGGATCACCGGACAGACCTATCCGGTCAATGGCGGTTTCACCTTCGCCCTGTGAGACCCGGATGAGCGACCAGAGAATACGCACGGAGCGCAAGGGACACGTCTTCGTCATCACGATCGACCGTCCCGAAGCCAGGAACGCGTTCGACGCCGCCAGCGCCGAAGCGCTCGAGGCGGCGGCGGATACGCTCGACGCGGACGACTCCCTGTTCGTCGGCGTGATCACCGGCGCGGGCGGCACGTTTTCCGCCGGCGCGGACCTCAAGGCCGCGGCGCGCGGCGAACGCGGCAGCACGCAAAAGCGCGGCGGGTTCGGGTTTTTCGCCAAGCCGCCGCGCAAGCCGATGATCGCGGCGGTCGAAGGATTCGCCGTCGGCGGCGGCTTCGAACTGTGCCTGTCCTGCGACCTGATCGTTGCGGCGAAGACCGCCAAGTTCGGCCTGCCCGAGGTCAGGCACAATGTGGTGGCGCTCGGCGGCGGTCTGTTCCGCCTGCCCAAGCGCATTCCCTACCATGTGGCGATGGAACTGGCGCTGACCGGCGAGTTCAAGGATGCCGAGTACTTTCACCGGCTGGGCGTGGTGAACCGCTTGTCCGAAACCGGCCGGGCGTTGGCGGACGCCATCCTCTGGGCCGAGGCTCTGCAGGTGAACGGCCCGACCGCGTTGGCGGCGTCCAAGGAGATCATCTTCCATTCCTCGGAATGGAGCGATGAAGAAGCCTGGCGTGCGCAGATGACCTACGCGTCCCGCGCGCTCAACTCCGAAGATCGCGTCGAGGGCCTCAAAGCGTTCGCCGAAAAGCGCAAGCCGGTGTGGAAAGGCCGATAGGTCGGCGATGGCGACGAACCGCCTGCCGCCCGGCATCGTCTCGCGTCTCCGCTTGCCGCTGATCGCGGCGCCAATGCTGCGCGTCTCCGGACCCGAGCTGGTGTCGGCCGCGTGCCGCGCCGGCGTCATCGGCGCATTCCCGACCAGGAATGCGCGCACGGCCGACGAGCTCGACAACTGGCTGACTCGCATCGAAGCGCGCAACGGCGAGGGCCCGAGCGCGCCCTATTGTCCCAACCTGATCATGCGCGACGCGCGGCTGGCCGACGACCTCGCCCTCCTCGTGCGGCACCGCACCGAAATCGTCATCACCAGTGTGGGCTCGCCCGCGCCAGCCGTCGCGCCGCTGCACGATGCCGGCTGCCTCGTGCTGGCGGACGTCGCAACCTTGCACCACGCCGAACGCGCCATCGCCGCCGGCGCGGACGGACTGATATTGCTGACCGCCGGCGCGGGCGGGCAGACGGGCTGGCTCAATCCATTCGCCTTCGTGCGCGCGGTGCGCGGCATGTTCGACGGACCGATCGTCCTTGCGGGCGGCGTATCGGACGGAATCGCGTTGCGCGCCGCCTGCGTGCTCGGCTGCGACCTCGCCTATATGGGAACCAAGTTCATCGCGACGCGGGAAAGCATGGCGAGCGACGCCTATCGCGCGATGCTGGTGTCCTCGAGCATGGACGATGTCCTGTTGACGTCGAGCTTCACAGGCCTGCCGGCGAACATGCTGGAACCTTCGATCACCGCGGCCGGGCTCGATCCCAGGCGGCTCGACGAGTCCATCGGCGAAGAGCGCGCGAGGGAGAAATTCGGCGGCGCGGCGGCGTCGGGTCCGCGACGCTGGGCCGATATCTGGAGCGCGGGCCATTCGGTCTCCGGTGTGACGGCCGTCCTGACCGTCAACGAATTGGTCGATTTGACGGAAAAGGAATTCCGCGACGCCGAGGCCGACGCTGCGGCAACTGCTTTGCGCTGATCGCGTCGTCCGGGGCGTTTGGGCTTGTCGTGGCCGCAGAACTTTTGGCCCTGCCCGGCAAAAACGCCGCTATAGTTCGGTCCTGGGTCGGTGTCGGCGCTTGCAGGCGTCCTGACGCGTTACGTAGATCGGGAGCGTCGGGGCGGCATGTCGAATTTGATGGAAGAGATCGTCACTCCCATCGACGGAGTCGCCGCGAACCATGTCGCGCGCGCGCAGCGCCTGAAATTCGGAACGCTCGCCGTCTACGGCTCGGGCATGCTGGTGCAGGACACGCTCGCGCTCGGCCTCGGCACGCTGCTCCTGTTCTACCTGACGGTGGTGTGCGGACTTTCCGGATCGGCGGCGGGCATCGCGCTGGGCGTCGCGCTCGTCGTGGACTCTTTCGTCGACCCTCTGGTCGGCTCCATCTCGGACAACAGCCGGATGCGCTACGGCCGGCGGCACCCCTTCATGCTCGCGGCCGCGATACCGATCGCGATCGGCTTCGGCCTGCTGTTTTCCATCCCGACCGCGCTCAGCGGTATCGCCCTCTTCGCTTACGTCCTGTTCATGCTCATGGTCGTTCGCGTCGGCCTCAGCTTTTTCCAGGTGCCCTATATCGCGCTCGGCGCAGAACTGTCGGACGACTACGCCGAACGCTCGACGATCGTCGCTTCGCGGGTCTTGTTCACCGTCGTGGCAGGCATGTCGGCCGCGTTCCTCGCCTATGGCGTGTTTCTCAAGGGCCATGACGGCCAGCTCGTCAGGGCAGCCTACGCGCCCTATGCATGGACGTGCGGGCTTTTGGTTCTGCTGGGCGCCGGCTTGTCGACGTTCGGCACGCTCGGTTCGCGCCATCGCCTGCACGCCGCGCCGGACGGTCCCGCGACTCGGCAAATTCTTGCCGAAGTGATCGAAGTCTTTCGAAACCGGTCCTTCTCGATCCTGTTCAGTGCCTGCCTCGTGCTCTTCGTCGGGCTCGGTTTCGCCGGCTCGCTCGCCTTGCACGCCAACACCTATTTCTGGAAGCTGCAGCCGCAGCAAATCCTTTTCATCACGCTGCTCGTATCGCTCGGCTATTTTGTCGGCGTCTTCATCGCGATCTGGCTGACGGGCCGGCTGGAAAAGCGCTGGATCGCGATGATCGGGATCGCGATGATCGGCCTCGCGCAACTGGTACCGGCCGCGTTGAAGGTCTTCGGCGTCATTCCTTCGGCGGGCGAGCTGTCGACACTGATGCTGGCCGGCGTATTCACCGGGATCGGCGCCAGCTGCGCGCTGATCGGCTTCCAGTCGATGATGGCGGACGCGGCCGACGAGCATGAAATGCTGTTCGAGGCGCGCCGCGAGGGATTGTACTTCGCCGGCATCAGCTTTTCCGCCAAGGCCTCGAGCGGCATCGGCGCGTTGCTCGCGGGGTCCGTCCTGGACCTGATCCAGTTTCCCCGCGACCTGGCGGGACAGGCGGTGGCGCACGCGCACATCGCGGTCGGAACAGTCCTCCGGTTGGGGATCCTACAAGGTCCGGGAGCGGCGGCGATCACCGCCATTTCCGTGGTCGTGCTGTTCCTCTATCGGCGCGGGCGCCGCGAACATGAAGAGGTCCGCCAGGTTCTGGTCGAGCGCCGCACAACCAAGTAATCGAAGCGCTGCAGGCGAGCCTTGCCGAAATGCGGATCGGGAATAAGCAATGAGGTCGTTCGTGAAGTCCGAAATGATGTTCGATGAAGTCGTCCAGGGTCGGCGCAGCATTCGCGGTTTCAGGCGCGAACCGGTGCCGAAAGAGCTCATCAAGGAAATCATCGCGATCGCGATGCGGGCGCCGTCGTCGCTGAACACCCAGCCGTGGAACTTCTACGTCGTGAGCGGTGCGCCGCTCGACCGGATCAGAGCCGGAAACACCGAACGCAATCTGGCCGGCGTTCCTTCGTCGCGCGAATTCCGCAGCCATGGCGAGTATGCCGGTCAGCACCGGGAGCGTCAGATCGGCATCGCCAAACAGCTTTTTCAGGCGATGGGCATCGAGCGGCACGATCAGGAGAAACGCAAGGACTGGGTGCTCCGCGGGTTCCGCCAGTTCGACGCGCCGGTCTCGATCGTGGTGACCTACGACCGGTCGATCCATGGCGGCGACATCGCGCCGTTCGACTGCGGCGCGGTCACCAATGCCCTCGTGAACGCTGCCTGGTCGCGCGGCCTGGGCTGCGTGATCAACAGCCAGGGCATCATGCAGTCGCCCGTCGTGCGCGAGCATGCGCAAATCCCCGCCGACCAGGTCATCATGATCTGCGTCGCCATGGGCTATCCCGACGACCGGTTTCCGGCCAACGCCGTCGTGTCGCAACGCAAGTCCGTCGACGAAGCCGTGGTTTTCGTCGGGTTCGACGAATAAGCGCGTAAGACCCGTTGCGCGGACGCGCTCGACGACCGCCGCCGCGACCGATCGGCATCGCTCCCGTTCTAATCGAACGAACGCAACTGCCTGCCTCCGATGAGGTGCATATGCAGATGATAGACGGTCTGAGCGCCGTCCGGGTTCGTGTTGACGACCAGACGGAATCCGGATTGGTCGATATGCGCTTTGCGCGCCAGTTTCACCGCCAGTCCGACCATTTCCGCCACGACTGCGGGAGGCGCATCCAGGATCGTGTCGTAGCGCTTCTTGGGAATGATCAGGATATGGACGGGCGCATTGCGGTTGATGTCGTCGAAGGCGATCGTGTTCGGCGTTTCGCCGACCCATTTGTTTCGGGGAATGCTCTCGAACGGAGTCGGGTGCGCCAGGCTTTCCGCACGTATTTCGGGCAAGCGCCATTCCGCGAGCTTCCAATAGACGAAACCCAGCGGGTTGAGCTGGCCTAGGCCGAAGGCCGCCAGCAGCGCCGCAACAATTCGCCAGTTTTTCCACATCGTCGTCCCCCCTGCTCGAATCCGAAGACCGGTCGTTGCCAAGACTGTGTCCCACCGGCGTGACATTGTGGAATCGGCACTCGTGCCCGCAAAGCGGCCGCCCCCGGTCGGTGTGTTTACACCTGTCGGCAGTCTGGGCTCACGCCTCCAGGCGAGCGCGCGAAAGGCGGCACCGGGCGGGTCTTTGCCCCGTGCGGCTCCGGGTTTAAACTTTTCCCGAAGGCAAGGGATGGAAGCTATGAGCGACGCTGTGGGACCTGGCGACCTCGTTCTATGCGTCAATGCCGCGCCGAACCACGCGACGGGCAGGCCCGTGCCCCTGCGAGTCGGGGAGACTTACCGCGTCATCGCGGTCATGGAGTATGCCTGTCCATGCGGGCGTTCCGATGCTCTGCTGGATGTGGGCGTCGATTTTGCGTGGTGCCAGACGCGCTTCCGCCTGCTGCCCAAACCCAAAGCCGAGGCGAAGACGCGCCGCGCGTCGGTGCCGAAAGTAAAGGAGACTGTTCGCTGAACGGCGGGCCTTGAGTCGGGCCGAACGCCGTCACGCACATCCGCAGGCCGCGGGAGCCTGCCGCGAAACCGATGCGGAATGCCGGTCGAGCGGGCTTACCGCCAGTCGTCCATCGCCGGACCGTCGGGCGGAGGCTGAGCGCCTTTCCAGATCGGCGCGTCTGGGCGAGTCCAAAACCAACCCGTGTGCGCGTTGTCGCTTCTGCGGATGGTAACGCTCTGCGGATCGAAGTTGACGAACATGCGCGCGTTTACACCGCGAATTTTGTCGGGTTCGTTCAGCACGGTGTGATGGGTAACGCAACCGCAAGCCTTGCAGCGCCAGAAGCCGAGTTCGCGGTCGCCCCAGATATAGGCCTCAACCGCCTCGGACCCCTGCACGAGCGTCATGCCGATTGTTCGCTCAGCCATGGAGTCCCAGGAATAGGCCCACAGCGTTCCGTATCGACGGCAGATCGAGCAGTTGCAGTCGCACACCCAACCGGGCGCATCGTCCAGCGTGATGCGCACGGCTCCACAATGACACGCGGCTCTGATCATAAAGCCCTCCCGCAATCGAAGCTAACGGCGATCTGATGTGGCGGCCGGCCGCGTGCATTGTGTCCGGCGGATACGAGGTGCGCAACCCGAAGCAAGCTGCCGCCGGGTTGCCTGTGTCGAAGGCGGCCATCGACGCGGCCAGGGATCAGCCGCTCAGAGTCTGCCGCCGTCGATTTGCCGGGCGATCGCCGGCATGACCGCGTCCAGAAGCGCGAGGCAATCCCGATATGCCGGGAGTCCAAACTCATAAGGATCGGGGATGCCGCCCTGCCGTTCGTTGGCAACGATGACGACCGTCGACGCGTTTGAGCCCAACCATGCGCGGACCTTGTCGGCTTCGTCGCGTCCGACGCAGACGATCCATCCATATTGAGTCAGGTCGAGGTCGCCGGCCCAGCGGCTCGCATGGCCGGACAAGTCGATGCCGCGTTCCTTCATGCATGCGATGGACCTGGCGTTGGCCCTCGCGAACCCCGCAGCCTCGCGGCCCGCGCCGGCGCTTTCGACCTGAAAGTCCGGACCCAGGAGCTCCTGCAACACAGCCTGCATCATCGGGCTGCGGCTGCGATTGCCGAGACATACGCACAAGACCCGCTCCATGCTGCGATCCTAGCGCAAACAAAGTCGGGCGGAAAAACTTTCGCGTCGGGAGCGATGCAGCCCGATGACGGTCCACGACCGCGTCGCCGAAGGAATAGTCGAGGCCAAGACCGGCTTCGTTCGCAACGGCGATTTTCACTCTCGGAACGGACGCGCCGGGAATAGTGAATGGTGCCGCCTGCGTGACTCGAACACGCGACCCCGTCATTACGAATGACGTGCTCTACCGGCTGAGCTAAGGCGGCTTATGCGCGCCCGAGGGCATTCGCGAAGCGGGCGGAAAATACGCACACCGGCGCACAACTGCAACAGCGATTTCCCCTAAGGAAAGCGGCTTTTTTGACGTTGCTCTGCCGTCCCGCCGGGGCCATGCTGGCCAGAACCCACAATAAGAAGCGTCCCATGCTGACAAAAGCCGACGATTTTCCGGTGCACCAGTTACCGGAACCGATTGCCACATCCGGCACCGACCGCAATTTCTACGACCGATACTTCTTCAACGGCTACGCTCCCGACGGTTCGGTCTTTTTCGCCGCCGCCCTCGGCGTCTATCCGCATCTGAACGTCATGGATGCCGCCTTTTCGCTCATCGTGGACGGCGTTCAGCACAATCTGCACGCCTCCAAGCTGCTGAAGATGGAGCGGATGGATACGCGCGTCGGCCCGATCTCCGTAGAGGTGGTCGAGCCTTTGAAGGTTCTTCGCATCCGCGTGGGCGAAAACCCGCATGGCCTGCGCGCCGACATAACCTTCCACGTGCGCGCGCTACCGGTCGAAGAACCGCGCTTCACCTATCGCCAGGGTCCGCGCACCGTCATGGACTATACGCGCCTGACGCAGAACGGTTCATACGATGGCTGGCTGGAGATCGCCGGCAAGCGCATCGCCGTCACGCGCGACTCGTTCGTCGGAACCCGCGACCGCTCCTGGGGCGTGCGTCCGGTCGGGCTGGGCGATCCGCAAGGCGTGGCGCCGGCCCGCCTGCCGCAATTCTACTGGTTGTGGTCGCCGCTCAACTTCCCCGACCGCTTCATGCTCTATCACAACAACGCGGATGGCGACGGGACATCGTGGAACACTGCGTCGGTCATCGGCGGGCTCGGCGACGCGGCGGCGGAGCATATGGCGAGCTGCCGCTCGAGCATCGTCTACAAGTCCGGAACGCGGCACGCCAAAACGTGCGTCATCGACGTCCGGGACAAGAAGGGCGGCGAATGGCGCGCCGAGCTGACGCCCAGGTTCAACTTCTACATGTCCGGGATCGGCTACGGCCATCCCGAATGGGGTCACGGCCGCTACAAGGGCGAGAACGAAATGATGTACGACAGCTTCCGCACCGCCGAGGTCGACGAGAACCTGCCGCACTTCCAGCACGTCCAGGCTTTCTGCACCGCGACTCTGCAGGGGCCCGGCGTGAAAACGAGCGGCTGCGGCATTCTCGAACAGCTTGTCGTCGGAGCGTTCGAGCCGCACGGCCTCAAGGGCATCTTCGATCCCGCGCCATGAAGGAAATCGAAGACAGACTGTCCGCCTATCTTCGCGCCAAGCTGGGCGCACCCGATCTGGTCGTCGCCAATCTTGCGCGCATCCCGGGCGGCGCGTCACGCGAGACCTACCGTTTTCGCGCGCGCTATACGTCGGGCGGCAAGCAGCTCGATCGCGGTCTGATCCTGCGGCGCGACCCGACCGCGAGCCTGATCGAGACCGAGCGCACGACCGAATACCGAGCCTATGAAGCGTTCTTCAAACTCGGCCTGCCGGTGCCCGAACCGATCGCGCTGGAGCTGGGAAGCGAGGCGCTGGAACGGCCCTTCTTCATCATGTCGGAAGTCGAGAATTGCGCGCCCGGCACGATCATGAGTCCGGACCCCTATGGGCCGCATCGCCAGAAAGTTGGCGAGCAGTTCTACACCATCATGGGCCGGATCGCGGCCGCCGACCCGCGCAAGATCGGGCTCGGCGATTTTGAAGGCGCCCGGGACGTTCACGCCGCCGCGATGCAAGAAGTGGGACGTTGGGAGAAGGTCATCGACGAGGACGAGCGCGAGCCTCAGCCCATCGTCCGCGCGGCCATCCGCTGGCTGAAGAAGCATCCGCCGCCGCCGGCCCAGAAGATCAGCGTGGTCCACGGCGACTATCGGAGCGGAAATTTTCTCGTCGACGACGCGGGCGACATTCGCGCCATTCTCGACTGGGAAATGTCGCATCTCGGCGATCCGCTCGAAGATCTCGGTTGGGCCATCGATCCGCTCTGGGCGGGCCCCGATCCGGGCCGACCCGGAGGCATGATTCCGAGAGACGAAGCCATCCGCATCTGGGAGCGGGCGAGCGGATTGAAGGCCGATCCGAAGGCACTGCTGTGGTGGGAGATTTTCGCCAGCCTGAAAGGCGCCGCGATCTGGATTTCGGCGGCGCTCGAATATGCCGACGGCCGCAACAGCGATCCGATCAACGCGTTTTCGGGCTGGTATACGCTGGCGGTGCACAACAAGGTGCTCGCCGACAGGCTCGCGGAGCTCGACGCATGAGGCCGGAAATCGGAACCATTCTCGGATTCACCGCGCAGCGGATCGTCATGGGCCTTGGCGATCAGGGAGCCGCCTACGCCCAGGGCTCGGCGGGCATCATCGCGATCCTCCTCGGTGCCGCGGCAAAGGAGTATGAGCGCGGCGCGGATATCCGCTTCAACGAGAATGCGGAGATCCGCGCGCTGTTCGGCGAGCTCGCGCCGCTCATCAGGGACGACGGCCTCCGCCGGGAGCTGCTCGACGCGGCCGGCGCCAGGGACAAGTCGCTCCGCATCTCCGATCTCAACGAAGGCAATTATGCGCTGCGCAGACTCTTGACGAAGCTGCAGATCGACGCCGAAGAGCACGGCACGCCGGCGACGCGCAAACGCATCTGGTCCGTCCTCAAAGCGATGGCCGACCGCCGCCTTGTCCAGCTCGGCCTCTGACACGCACGATCCGTCGCCCATCGCCGTCCGGCTTTCGGTCGCCTGGGCCACATGGGGCACGAGCGGGGGTATCTACACGCCCTTCGTCGGCGCCTGGCTCGCCTATACCGGCATGCGGCCCGTCGACATCGGCGCGCTTTTGTCGACCGGAATGCTGTTGCGCGTGATCGTTCCGCCGATCACGGGAATCGTCGCGGATGCGCGCGACGACCGGCGCAGCATGATGATCGCGCTCATGGCGATCCAGCTCGTCTGCTGGGGCGCGCTCAACTTTCTTCTCTCGCCGCTCGAAATCTTCGTCCTGGTCGTAACGTCGAACGCCGCCGGCGGTGCGGCGGGACCGCTTCTCGAGAGCGTCAGCATGCGTCTCGCCGAGCGCTTCGGCTTCGACTATGGCCGCGTGCGTCTCTGGAATTCGATCTCGTTCGCGCTCAGCAACGTGGTTTCGGGATTCGCGATCTCGCGCTGGGGCATGACGGTATTCGTCCCCTGGCTTACCGTCTCGCTCGCGCTGACTTTCACATCGGTGTGCTTCCTCCCGCCGCCGCCGCCGGGAGCCTCGAAGGGACAGTTGCGCGTGCGCCTCGCCGCCACTTTCGCGGAGGCCCGCGAACTGGCCGGCTCGGGCGTTTTTCTGCTGTTTCTCCTCGCCGCCAGCTTCGACCAGGGAAGCCATGCGTTCTACTACAGCTATGGCAGCCTGCATTGGCAATCGCTCGGTTATAGCGGCGCGGTGATCGGCGCCATCTGGCCGCTCGGCATCATCGCCGAGGCGGCATTGTTCTCGGTTTCGTTGCGCGTCTTCCGCGCGGTCGGCGCGACACGCCTGCTTCTGCTCGGCGGCATCGGCTGCGTGCTAAGGTGGACGATCCTCGCGCTCGATCCGCCGTTCGTCCTCGTCGTCTTTGCGCAGTTCCTGCATGGCGCGACATTCGCGCTCGCGCATCTCGGCGCCATGTATTTCGTGCTGAAGGCCGTGCCGCAGCGGCTGGCGGCCACCGCGCAAAGCCTCTATGCCGTCGGCTCCAACGGGATCGTGATGGGACTGGCGACATTTGCGTCCGGACCCCTGTACGAAGCCTATGGCGGGCGCACCTATCTCTTGATGGCTGCGATGGGCGTCGTCGCCGCCGCCTTTGCGCTTTGGCTCGGCAGAGTTTGGCAGGGCGGCCGCATCACCGGCAGTGCAGGAGACGATGCGTTCGACGCGATCTAGCGCCGGAAGAATATCTTCGCCGCGTCACCCTCGCGGATGCGCTTTTTCGTAGACGTCCATCAGCGTCCTGGTGTCGATCTGGGTGTAGGTCTGCGTCGTCGACAGCGAGGCGTGCCCCAGCAATTCCTGCACGCTGCGCAGGTCGCCGCCGTTCGCTAAAAGATGCGTCGCAAAGGAGTGGCGCAGCGCGTGCGGCGTTGCGCGATCCGACAGTCCGAGCGCCGCGCGCAATCTCTGCATCAGAAGCTGCGCTTCGCGCGGGCTCATCGGCTTGCCGCGACGCGAGAGAAACAGCGCCGCATCCCTGCCGCCCGTGAACGGAATAAGCCGCTCGTAACCGTCAATGGCTTCGCGCACGGCCGACAGAAGCGGGACCACGCGCTCCTTGCGGCCCTTTCCGAGGATGGTGAGCGCAGCGGGAACCGGAACGTCGCCGCGGCGCAGGCTCAGAGCTTCCGAGACGCGCAGCCCGGCGCCGTAGAGCAGCGTCAGAAGGGCGACGTCGCGGGCGGCGAGCCACTCGACGTCGTTCTCGCCGGCCTGCGCGATGGCGCGCGCCGCGTCCGCTTCGGTCAGCGGCCGTGGAAGTCCGCGCTGGATGCGCGGGGTGCGGACGCTGCGAGCGGCCGCATTTTCGAGGATGTCCTCGCGGGCCAGATAGCGGAAGAAACTGCGCACCGCCGCGACGGCCCGCTGCACGCCTTTCGAACCCAGTCCTTCGGACCGGCGCACGGTGATGAACGCACGGATGTCGCCGGGTGTGAGCTTCGCGAGCGTCCGATCGTCGACGGCGCCGCCGAAATGACCCTGCAGGAAGGAAAGAAAGCGTCCGGCATCGTCGCCATAGGCGCGCAGCGTGTTCCGGCTCGCGCGCCTCTCATGGGCAAGCGAGGCCAGCCACTGCTTCTTCAGATCTTCGGCAGATCGAGCCATGCACGGATCGCGCGTTCGAGGGCGCGGGCGGCGTAACGCAGATCGACGGCGATTTCCTCGCCTTCGAAGGCGCCGCCGGCAAGCGCGCCGAGTACGAACAGTGCCGCCGGCGCGTCGCGTCCGATCTTGAGGCGGAAGGCGGCGAGGCTCTTGCAGTCTCCGCCGCCGCTACCGAGCAGCAGCTCGCCGCCGCCGGACAGTATCGCGCCCGTGCCGTCACGGCCGAGCACGGCTTCCGTCGTTCCCGGCGGGATCAGGCGCACGCCTTCGGTGCGCGTGCCCGATGTGCCGCGTTCGCCCTCGACGCAGATCGCCGCCCGGTCGGCGCCGAAGGAAGGCGCTGCGGCGATCGCCAGGTGGATCGCCTCGGCGAAGCTGCGCGCGTCGATCAACTCGAGCACGAAGCGGCGCACGCCTTCGCCCATGCGCACGCTGGCCGTCTGGCTGCCGCGCACGGCTTCGCGTTCCGCCTTCAGCGCCGCATTTTCCGCCGCGAGCCTGTCGATGACAAAGCGTTGGAAATCGCGCACGTCGCCCAGATCGGCGCGGTCGGGGAGCAACAAGGCCAGCAACTCGCCATCGGCCGCGAGCGTGCTGCGATTCATGCGGATATAGGCCTTCACCGCCTCGGCGGCAGCCTGTGCAGGCTCGACCGACTTTGCCTGTTCGCTCATGCGTCGCGGATCCTGACGCCGGCCTTCTTCGCATCGGCGAGAAACGCGGCCAATCCCTTGTCCGTCAGCGGATGGTTGAGCAGCGCCTTGAACACATCGGGTGGAATTGTCGCGACGTCCGCGCCGGCAAGCGCCGCGCCCCGCACATGCGGGATGTTGCGTACCGAGGCGGCGAGGATCTGAGTCTTGTAGTCGTAATTGTCGTAGATGGCGCGGATTTCGTGGATCAGGTCCATGCCGTCCTGCCCTGCATCGTCGAGGCGGCCGATGAAAGGCGAGATGAAAGTCGCGCCAGCCTTGGCCGCCATCATCGCCTGGACGGGCGAAAAGCACAGCGTGACGTTCACCATCAGGCCGTCATCGGCCAGCGTCCGGCACGCCTTGAGCCCGTCCCAGGTCAGCGGCACCTTGATCGCGATGTTTTTGGCGATTTTTGCAAAACGTCGGCCTTCCGAAATCATGCCCGCGGTTTCCGTCGCCAGCACCTCGGCGCTGATCGGTCCCGGAACGCTGGCGCAGATCTCGTGCAGCGATTCGACATAGTCGAGGCCGGTCTTCGCCGCGAGCGAAGGATTGGTGGTGACGCCGTCGACGAGCCCGGTTTCGGCCAGTTTCGCGACTTCCTTGGGATCGGCAGTATCGATGAAGATTTTCATGGCACCAGTATGGGGTTGACCCGATAGAATCGCCATACGAATTGTAGCGCATGAAACAGTCCGCGTATCGGCCTTCAGACGATGTGCTGCTCCAGCCGGCGCCGCGCGCGGGCGTGCTGCTGCCTTTGCCGCTGTCCGGTGCGTACGACTACAAGCTGCCCAAGGGCACCCGCGTCACCCGCGGCATGCTGGTCTCTGCACCGCTCGGCCCGCGCGAGCAACTGGGCGTCGTGTGGGGCGAAGCGGAAGGATCGGTCGGCGACAACCGGCTGAAGGAGGCGCTGCCGCTGGAGGGCGGTCCCCGTTTGCCGGAAAAACTCTGCGACCTTGTCGATTGGGTATCGCAGTACACGCTGGCGCCGCCCGGCATGGTCCTCGCTATGACCTTGCGAAGCGCTCGCGCCTTCGAGCCCGAAACGATGCGCATCGCATACGTTCGCACCGGCGTGACGCCGAAGAAAGTGACGCCGCCGCGCCAGCGGGTTCTCGACATTGCGTCCGACGGCCTCGCACGCAGCGTGCCGGCACTGGCGCAGGAGTCGGGCGCGTCGCCTGCGGTCGTTCGCGGCTTGGTCGACGCCGGTGCGCTGGTGGCGACGGAACTTCCCGAGTTTGCAAGATTCGATGCGCCCGATCCCGACTTCCTGACGGTCAGTTTGCGCAATAACCAGCGGGAAGCGGCGCAGACGCTGCGCCACGACGTCGAGGCCGGACAGTTTCGCGCCAGCCTGCTCGACGGCGTGACGGGATCCGGCAAGACCGAGGTCTATTTCGAGGCCGTCGCCGCCGCGCTGAGGTCCGGCCGGCAGAGCCTCATCATGCTGCCCGAGATCGCGCTCACGGTGCAGTTCCTCGATCGCTTCGCCGAACGCTTCGGCTGCCGGCCGGCGGAATGGCATTCGGACCTGTCGCAGAAGGAGCGCACGCGCACCTATCGTGCGGTGCTGAACGGCGAAGCGCGTGTCGTGGTTGGGGCGCGATCGTCGTTGTTCCTGCCCTTCCGTGAATTGGGCCTCATCGTCGTCGACGAGGAGCATGAGCAGGCCTACAAGCAGGAAGAGGGCATCATCTATCACGCGCGCGACATGGCCGTCGTGCGCGCCCGGATCGAAGGCTGTCCCGTCATTCTCGCCAGCGCGACGCCGTCGCTCGAGTCCTACGTCAACGCCACGAGCGGGCGATACGCGCATCTGCGGCTCTCCGACCGGCACGGCGCGGCCGTGCTGCCGCGGACCGAACTGATCGATTTGCGGGAAACCAGAACCGAACCGGGAAGCTGGCTCTCCCCGCCCTTGCGCGACGCGCTCGCCGCAACGCTCGCCGCGGGCGAACAGGCCATGTTGTTCCTCAACCGCCGCGGCTACGCGCCGCTCACGCTGTGCCAGAGTTGCGGCCACAAGATGATGTGCCGCGATTGTTCGTCCTGGCTGGTCGAGCATCGTTACCGCAAGCGGTTGGTTTGCCACCAATGCGGTTACGAGACGGCGACGCCGCCGCAATGTCCGGAATGTGGGGCGGACTCGAGCTTCGTCGCCTGCGGCCCGGGTGTCGAACGCGTCGCGGAGGAATTTGCCGCCTTGTTTCCGAATGCGCGGATGGCCATCGCGTCCAGCGACACGCTGCACGGCCCGCAGGAAACGCAGGCCGCGATCCGCGCGATGGCCAAGCGTGAGATCGATGTCCTTATCGGCACGCAGATCGTCGCCAAGGGCCATCATTTTCCCCAGCTCACGCTGGTCGGGGTTGTCGACGCCGATCTCGGCGGCTCGGACGGCGACCTGCGCGCGCGCGAACGCACTTTCCAGCTTCTGCATCAGGTTGCCGGCCGCGCCGGGCGTGCGGAAAAACCCGGGCTGGTGCTGATCCAGACGCGCAATCCCAAGGATGCGGTGATGGTGGCGCTCGCCTCGGGCGACCGCGACGCCTTCTATGAGCAGGAACGGATCTTCCGCGAGCGCGCGCACGCCCCGCCTTTCGGCCGGCTCGCCGCGCTTATTTTGTCGGGCCTCGACGGCGCGCAGGTACAGGAGGCCGGCCGCGTTCTTGCCAGTGCCGCGCCGCCGGCGAAAGGCGTGAAAGTGTGGGGACCGACGCCTGCTTTCTATCACCTGCTGCGCGGACAGACGCGCGAGCGTCTTCTGGTGCAGGCCGAGCGCAACGTCGATATGCAGGCCTATCTTCGCGCCTGGCTGGCGGGCGTCAAACTCTCCAACAAGGTCCGCGTCGCGGTAGACGTGGACCCGGTCAGTTTTTTCTAGCGCCTGTTATTGGTAGTCGCGGACATCGGCGAGTCGGCCGGCGATCGCCGCCGCCGCCGCCATCGCCGGCGACATCAGATGCGTGCGTCCGCCACGGCCTTGCCGTCCCTCGAAATTGCGGTTCGACGTGGAGGCGCAGCGTTCCTGCGGCGCGAGTTTGTCGGCGTTCATGGCGAGGCACATGGAGCAGCCCGGCTCGCGCCATTCGAAGCCGGAGGCGATGAAGATCTCGTCCAGCCCTTCCTGCTCGGCCTGTTCCTTAACGAGCCCCGAACCCGGAACCACCATCGCACCGACGTGCGGCGCGATCTTCTTGCCGCGCAGGATGGCGGCGGCGGCGCGCAGATCCTCGATGCGTCCGTTCGTGCACGAGCCGATGAAGACGCGATCGATCTTGACGTCCCGGAGCGCTTCGCCGGGCGTGAGGCCCATATAGGCGAGCGCGCGTTCGACGCTGGCGCGCTGGTTTTCGTCAGCGATGCGAGCCGGGTCGGGAACCTTGTCCGTCACCGGCAAGGCCTGTTCCGGCGACGTGCCCCAGGTGACCATGGGGACGATGTCGCCGGCATCGATGCGGATCTCGGCATCGAACCTCGCGCCTTCGTCGGATTTCAATGTCTTCCAGTACATGACCGCGTTTTCGAACGCCGCCCCCTTGGGCGCGCGCGGCTTGCCGGCGATATAGCGGAACGTCACCTCGTCGGGCGCGATGAGTCCGGCGCGCGCGCCGGCCTCGATCGTCATGTTGCAGAGCGTCATGCGTCCTTCCATCGACAACGCGCGCACCGCTTCGCCGGCATATTCGATGACGTAGCCCGTGCCGCCGGCCGTCCCGATGCGGGCGATGATGGCAAGCGCGATGTCCTTCGCCGTGACGCCGATGGGCAGTTTGCCGTCGACGCTGACGCGCATGTTCTTGGAGTGCTGGGTCAGCAGAGTCTGCGTGGCCAGCACATGTTCGACCTCGCTGGTGCCGATGCCGAACGCGAGCGAACCGAAGGCGCCGTGCGTCGAGGTGTGGCTGTCGCCGCAGACGATGGTAAGGCCGGGCAGCGTCCAGCCCTGTTCGGGCCCGACGATATGGACGATACCCTGGCGAATATCGTCCATCCGCAGATATTCGATGCCGAATTCGCGCGCATTGACTTCGAGCTGAGCGATCTGGTCGCGCGATTCCGGATCGCTGATGCCGAGCGCACGATCCTTGGTCGGGACATTGTGGTCGGGAACCGCGAGCGTCAGGTCGGGACGGCGCGCCTTGCGACGCGACGTGCGCAAACCCTCGAAGGCCTGCGGACTGGTCACTTCATGGACGAGATGCCGGTCGATATAGAGTATCGCCGACTCGCCCGGCGTCTGATTGACCAGATGGGCGTCCCAGATCTTGTCGTACAGGGTCCTAGGCGATGCCATGAAAGCCACTTACGCTGATTTCCGGCGTTGCCGTATCAGCCGGGACGGGCCGTTGGCAAGCCAAACCGCCGCCGCAGCCTAGCGGCGGGTAAAGTACAGAACCGCCATGATGATTATGATGGCCACGAATTGCGCCAGGACGCGCAGGCGCATTAGCCGGTTCGACCAGCTTGCCGCAACGTCGCCGCCCTTGAACAGCGTGTAAAGTCCGGCGACAAGGATCGAAGCGACAACCGCGATGGCGATACCGACCAGGATTTTCAGGCTCATGCCGGCTTCCCCATCGTCGGGGCCCAGCCCGACGCTCTCTTCGTAAGGTCGCGAAACTTGCCCGATACCTCATCGAGCCGCGCGGTCCATTCCGCGTTCGGCGTCTGGCCCTCGATTTCCTTGAAATAGACCTGCATCAGCGCGGCGATGGCAATGGGTTCCATGATCGCTTTCTTGACGGCGATGGCGAAGACCACGGCAAAAGCGAAAGCCCAGACTGCGGAGTTGGAATGGACGAGTGTGACGAAGGCGGCCGCGGGAGCGAGGAAGAATACGAAGATGACGAAGGTGAGCATCCACATCATGACGGAGAGCCAGGCCGCGTTCTTGAGGAAGTGCGTGTAGTTCTGCGCGAACAGGATGAGGCCGTCGCGCGCGGTGCCCCACGGATTTTGCGTCTTGGTGCGGATGAGATAGGCGAGGATGATCTCGTCGACATAGGTCAGCGACATGCGGACGAAGGCTTCCGCCAACCGGATGAGGCTTTGCAGCGCCGGAATCGGCAGGAACGCGGTGAAGAAGTTGATCGTTCCGAACAGGGAGCGCAGCACGGCCTTGATGATCTGGTCGACGCCGAACAGTACCGACGATTCCGCGAAGTGCGTTTTCACGAAGGTGGCGCCGAAGCCGATCTGGCTCTGGCCGGCGGGAACGACGTGGCCGTCATAGAGTTCGACCAGCACGGCGATGTGCGCGGCCTTGACCAGATAGAGGATGTACTCGCGTGCGAGGAAGAGCGCGCCGCTGACAAGGCCGAAACCGATCGCCCCGCCCCAGAACGCGCCGCTCGCCGGCCCGTCGCCGCCTGTGCCCATGTGGCCGAAGCCCCATCCGAGGGCCCCGCCGATGCCGACGGTGAAGACGTAGGCGAAGGCGATCGCGGCATAAACGATGACGCGCAGGACGATAAACGGCAGGGTCTTCATCACCATCGCGATAGCCCGGCCGAAGCTGAAATCCCACATGCGGTGCACCCCGGAGTCGGTCGGCCTATATCGTCCTGTCGCGGCCTCCGGCGCAAGGTCTTGAGCGTCGCAAGCAATCTCGCGCAGTATGAGCCGTCACGATCAGGAGCAGCTCATGAGCGTCGTACCCTATCTGACGATTCCGGACGGTCGCGCGGGAGAAGCGGCCGATTTCTACAAGAAGCTCTTCAATGCCAAAGAAACCGTGCGCATGCCGTCCGAAGACGGCAAGCGGCTGATGCATGTGGCGCTCGACTTCCATGGCGGCACGCTCTTCCTCAGCGACGATTTCACCGGCCATGCGCGTTATCCGTCGATGTGTTCGGTCTTCGTCAGGCTCGAAAAACCGGCGGACGTGGACGCGCTGCTCGCCAGGGCGTCTGGAGCGGGCGCCAGCGCGACGCATGGACCCGAAGACATGTTCTGGGGCGACCGGTTCGCCAGTTTCACCGATCCGTTCGGCCATAGCTGGCAGATCGGCGCGGCGAAGGCCTAGGCGAGCGCGTCGATGGCGCTGTCGGAGAGATTTCCCGGAACGATGGTGACCGGGACCGCCTGAACGCCCGTCGCGAACAGAGACACCAGCGGGCCGGGGCCCTCCTTGGCCGTGCCCGACGCGAGCACCAGGATCGAGATGTCCTTGTCTGACTTGATCAGCTCGAGCAGCGCCTCGGTCGGACGTCCTTCCGCGATCACCAGCTCGCAGACGATTCCCGACAGCTCGTTCACATCCTTCGCGGCCGCATAGACCTGCCGCTCCGCTTCCTCGCGCGCCTCGGCGCGCATGATCGATTCGACGCCGCGCCACTGCTGGAAATCGGCTTGCTGGACCACGCAGAGCAACGTCACGCGGCCGCCCGTGTGCTGCGCACGGCGCGAGGCGAAGCGCACTGCGACGCGGCACTCCTCGGTCTTGTCGATCACGACGAGGAATTTGCGCGGACGGGCATGGACGGGCTCGCTCATGGCAGGAATGCTGACACCATAGGAGGCGCAGCGGCAAGGGCGCCTTGTCCATGCAGGCCCGCGGCGGGCGATACTACCTCTTGATCGCTTTCAGCTTGTAGACCAGTTCCAGCGCCTGTTTCGGCGTCAGCGTGTCGGGCTCAATGTCGCGGAGCGCGTCCTCGAAACCGTCCGTCTTCGGCGCCCGCTGCGGCGCGCTGGCCGCAAACAGCGGGAGGTCTCCGATTTTGGCGAGCGGCTTGTGCCCTTCCCGGCCTTCTTCCAGCGCGCGCAAAACGTCTTCGGCGCGCGCCACGACCGCCGCCGGCAGACCCGCGAGCTTGGCGACGTGGATGCCGTATGAACGGTCGGCCGCACCCGGCTCCACTTCATGCAGGAAGACGATCGTGTCGTTCCATTCGCGCACCCGCATGGTGACGCAGGCGAGCGACGACAGCCGTTCGGCGAGCGCCGTCATCTCGTGATAATGCGTCGCGAACAGCGCACGGCTCCTGTTCCTCTCGTGCAGATGCTCGGCCGTCGCCCAGGCGATGGCGAGGCCGTCGAACGTCGCCGTGCCGCGTCCGATCTCGTCGAGGACGACGAGGCTTTTTTCCGTCGCCTGATTGAGGATCGCGGCCGTTTCGACCATCTCGACCATGAAGGTCGAACGGCCGGCCGCGAGATCATCGCCTGCGCCGACGCGCGAGAACAGGCGATCGACGATGCCGATATGCGCGCTGTCCGCCGGAACGAAGGCGCCGGCCTGCGCCATGATCGCGATCAGCGCGTTCTGTCGCAGAAACGTCGATTTACCCGCCATGTTCGGTCCGGTGACGAGCCATAGCCGCCCGATCCCGCCGGGCGACAGATCGCAGTCGTTGGGTACGAAGGGATGCTCGTGACTGCCCGCCAGCGCCGCTTCGACGACGGGGTGACGACCGCGTTCGATCCGAAAGGCGAGGCTCGTGTCGATCCTGGGGCGCGTGTGGCGCGCAACAACGGCAAGCTCGGCGAGCGCGGTCGCCACGTCGATCACGGCGAGAGCGCCGGCGATGGCGCCGAGGAATGCGCTGCCGCCGATCGCCAGCGCACACATCGCCTCGAAAAGCTCCCGCTCTATGGCGAGCGCCTGCTCGCCCGCCTGGGCGATCCGGCTCGCCAGCGTCGCGAGTTCGTCGGTCGAGAAGCGCACCGCGCTGCCGATGGTCTGGCGATGGCGGAACAGCTCGCGATTGACGCCGGCCTGCAGCTTGTCGGCGTGCTGCGGCGTGACCTCGATGAAATAGCCGAGTATGCCGTTATGCTTGACGCGCAGCTGCGGCACGCCGCTTTCGCTGCGGTAGCGCGACTCGAGTCCGGCGATGACACGGCGCGATTCGTCGCGCAGCTTTCGCACCTCGTCCAGCGGCGCATGCACGCCGCCGGCAATGAAGCCGCCGTCACGCGCGAAGAACGGTGGCTCGGAGACGAGAAACTGCTCCAGCTGGTCGGTGAGGCGCGAGACGCCCGCAATGCCGTCGATCAGGGCCGCTGCAGCATGACCGACATCCCCGGCCGAGGGTTTCAAGGGGTCATCGAGCTTGAGTCTGTCGCGCAGGATCCGTGCGGTCTTGATGCCGTCGCGCAGATTGGCCAGGTCGCGCGGTCCGCCTCGCCCAACGGACAGTCGCGCCAGCGCCCGCGCGATGTCGGGCGCGCGGCGCAGATCTTCGCGCAGCGAGCGGCGCAGGTCGGAATCTTCGACGAAGAAAGCTATCGCATCGTGACGCAATCCGATCGCCGCGACGTCGGTCAGGGGCGCGGCAAGCCGCGCTGCGAGTTCGCGGGCGCCGGCCGCCGTTACGGTGCGGTCGACCACGGAGAGCAGACTGCCCTTGCGTTCACCGGAGAGCGTTTCGCTGAGCTCGAGATTGCGCCGTGTAGCCGAGTCGATACCCATGAATGCGCGCGGTCCGACGCGCGCGATCGGCTGGAGCGCCGGAAGGTTTCCCTTTTGCGTGAGGTCCAGATAGGCGATGAGCGCGCCCGCGGCGGACAGTTCCGCACGGCTGAAGGCGCCGAAGCCGTCGAGGCTCGTCACCTTGTATTGCGACTTCAGCGCGCGCTCGCCCTGGGCGGAATCGAATTTGATCGAGGGCAGCGGCGACAGCGCCGGCCCGAAGGATGTGAGGATCGGCGCAAGGACCTCGTCCGCCAGAAGCGCGTCGGGCACGAGCAGTTCGCGCGGACCGACACGTGCCAGCTCGGTCGCGATCTCGGACGCTTCGACGGGCGAAACGTGAAACGTGCCGGCCGAGATGTCGGCGGCGGCGACGGCGAAGGCGCCTCCGGCCCGGCCGAGCGCGGCCAGCACGTTGGACGCGCGCGCCTCGAGGAGCGAATCTTCGGTCAGCGTGCCGGGCGTCACCAGCCGGACGACCTCGCGCTTGACGACGGACTTCGAGCCGCGCTTCTTGGCCTCGGCGGGATCCTCGATCTGCTCGCAGACCGCGACGCGGAAACCCTTCCGGATCAGCTTCTCGAGATAGGCTTCCGCGGCGTGAACCGGTACCCCGCACATGGGTATGTCTTCGCCCTGGTGCCGGCCGCGCTTGGTCAGGGCGATATCGAGCGCCTCCGCCGCCTTCACGGCGTCGGTGAAGAACAGTTCATAAAAGTCGCCCATCCGGTAGAACAGCAGATAGTCGGCATGCGCCGCCTTGATCTCCAGATATTGCGCCATCATGGGCGTCGAGCCCTGCGCATTTTCGGCCAGATCGGGCGGTTTCTCGTTCATGGCGCCACGTTAACACGCCGCATCGCACGCCACCGCTGAGCCATTGAAACAGAGGCGCCCAAAAAGGGATATTCTGTGGATTGGTTCTAGCGGTGCGACATGTCCAACATAAAACGGCCCTCCTTTACCCAGGAAGAGGCGCTTGCGTTCCACGCCCATCCCAAGCCCGGCAAGCTTGAGATCACGCCGACCAAGCCCATGGCGACCCAGCGGGACCTTTCGCTCGCCTACTCGCCAGGTGTGGCCGTTCCGGTGCGGGCCATCGCGGAGAATGCCGACCTTGCTTACGACTATACGGCAAAGGGCAACCTGGTCGCCGTGATCACCAACGGAACCGCGATCCTGGGTCTGGGCGATCTCGGAGCGCTCGCCGCCAAACCGGTGATGGAGGGCAAGGCCGTTCTCTTCAAGCGCTTCGCCGACGTGGACTCCATCGACCTCGAAGTCGACACCACGGACGTCGAACAGTTCATCAATGCGGTCCGCTTTCTGGGACCGAGCTTCGGCGGGATCAATCTCGAAGACATCAAGGCGCCCGACTGCTTCGTGATCGAGGAGCGGCTGCGCGAGTTGATGGACATACCGGTGTTCCATGACGACCAACACGGTACGGCCATCATCTCCACCGCCGGGATCATCAATGCCCTCCACCTGACGGGCCGCGACATCAAGGAGATCAAGGTCGTCGTCAATGGCGCGGGTGCCGCCGGTATCGCCTGTCTCGAACTCCTGAAATCGATGGGCCTGCCGAACGGGAACGCGATCCTCTGCGATTCCAAGGGCGTCGTATATCGCGGCCGCACCGACGGCATGAACCAGTGGAAGTCGGCGCACGCCGTGGAGACCAAGGCGCGCAGCCTCGAAGACGCGGTCAAGG
Source organism: Rhizomicrobium sp. (assembly GCA_035499335.1). Taxonomy (GTDB): domain Bacteria; phylum Pseudomonadota; class Alphaproteobacteria; order Micropepsales; family Micropepsaceae; genus Rhizomicrobium. Next base: position 26,269 of record DATJZB010000069.1, read on the forward strand.
ACAGCGACGTGTTTCTCGGCCTGTCGGTCAAGGGCGCGATGACTCCGGACATGGTCAAGAGCATGCGCAAGGCGCCGATCATTTTTGCCATGGCCAATCCCGATCCGGAAATCACGCCGGAAGACGCCAAGGCCGCGCGTCCGGACGCCATCGTCGCCACTGGGCGCAGCGACTATCCCAACCAGGTCAACAATGTCCTCGGGTTTCCCTACATTTTCCGCGGCGCACTCGACGTTCGCGCCAGGACGATCAACGAGGAGATGAAGATCGCCGCCGCGGCCGCCATCGCCGAATTGGCGCGCGAAGACGTGCCCGATGAAGTCGCCGCCGCCTATCGCGGCGCGCGTCCAGTCTATGGGCCCGATTACATCATTCCCGTGCCGTTCGATCCGCGGCTGATCAGCCGCGTTTCGCGCGCCGTCGCAGAAGCGGCGATGAAATCCGGGGTCGCGCGGCGCGAGATCAAGGATCTCGACGCCTACAGCTTCCAGCTTTCCGCCCGGCTCGATCCGTCCGCCGCGCTCTTCCAGCGCATCACGGCCACCGTCCGCGCCAATCCCAAGCGCGTGGTCTTCGCCGAAGGTGAGGAAGAGTCGGTGATCCGCGCGGCGGCGGCGTTCCAGAACTCCGGCCTCGGCAAGGCGATCCTGGTCGGACGCGAGGAAATGGTCCGCGCCGGTGTCCGCCGCGCCGGTGTCGAGGAGAATACGCTCGAGATCCGCGTGCCGCATTCGGCGCAGGAGGCGCAGCCCTATGTCGAGGCCCTCTACAAGCGGCTGCAGCGCCGCGGCGCGCTCTATCGCGATGCCCTGCGTCTCGTCACCAATGACCGCAACGTCTTTGCCGCATCGATGCTCGCCGCCGGGCACGCCGATGCGATGGTCACCGGCGTGACGCGCAACTATGCGACCGCGCTCAACGATGTGCGCTTGGTGCTTGACCCGCCCAAGGGCGAGCGGCCGGTCGGCGTCATGGCCATCTTCGCCAAAGGGCGGCTGGTCTTCGTCGGCGATACGAGCGTACACGAGATGCCGACTTCCGAAGAACTCGCCGATATCGCGATCCAGACCGCGGCTGTCGCGCGCCGCTTCGGCTTCATCCCGCGCGTCGCCATGCTGGCGTCGTCGACATTCGGCTTTCCGCGCAGCGAACGCAGCGAGCGCATCGTCGAGGCCGTGCACATCCTCAACAAGCGCGGCGTCGATTTCGAGTTCGACGGCGAAATCGCGGTCGACGTCGCGCTCGATCGCGAGAAGATGCTGCTTTATCCTTTCTGCCGCCTGACCGATACGGCGAACGTGCTGATCATGCCGGCGATCCATTCCGCAGCGATTTCGACGAAACTGTTGTCGCAGCTCGGCGGCGTTTCGATGATGGGTCCGCTGCTGGTCGGCCTCGAGAAATCGGTGCAGATCGCCCCGCTCGGCGCCAAAATGAGCGAGATTTACAACGCTGCCGTGATTGCTGCGCTATAGTCGCGGCGCCCAAACGCGAGCATCCGAGCATGGCTTCCTTCATCGAACGCCTGTGGGACGAGGAAATCCTGCCCACGCTGATCGAGTACATCCGCATTCCCAACAAGTCGCCGCACTTCGATCCCGACTGGGAGAAGCACGGTCACATGGACAAGGCGGTTGCTCTGTTCGAAACCTTTGCGCGCAAGAAACTCGAAGGCATACCAGGCGCGACGCTCGATGTGGTCCGGCTTCCCGGCCGCACGCCGCTGATCTTCATGGAGATTCCTGGGGACGCGAAGGGCACCGTCCTGCTTTACGGCCATCTCGACAAACAGCCGGAGATGAAGGGCTGGTCCGCAGGGACCGGGCCGTGGATTCCCGTCGTCAAGGACGACAAGCTCTTTGGCCGCGGCGGCGCGGACGACGGCTACGCCATGTTCGCATCGCTCGCCGCGATCCTGTCGCTGCGCGAACAGAAGAAGAAACACGCACGCTGCGTAGTCTGCATCGAGGCATGCGAAGAATCTGGCAGCTTCGACCTACCCTTCTACATCGAGCATCTGTCGGAGCGCATCGGCACGCCCGACCTCGTCATTTGCCTCGATTCCGGCTGCGGCAATTACGATCAACTCTGGCTGACGACGTCTCTGCGCGGCATCGCCATGGGCAATCTCACGGTGCGCGTGCTGACCGAGGGTGTGCATTCCGGGGACGCCAGCGGCATCGTCCCGTCCTCGTTCCGCATTGCGCGCAGCCTGATTTCGCGCATCGAGGACGAGTCGACGGGGCAGATGAAGATCGACGCGCTTTACGTCCAGGTTCCGCCTGACCGGATGGAGCAGGCGCGCGCCTCGGCGAAGATCCTCGGCGACGAGGTCTACACCAAGATGCCGCTCGCCGGCGGAACCAAACCCATGGCGTCGGACCTCACGGAGCTCATCCTGAACCGCACCTGGCGCCCGCAGCTCGCCGTGACCGCAATGGACGGCTATCCGCTGCCCGAGAATGGCGGCAATGTTCTCCTGCCCTACACGACGGCGAAACTCAGCGTCCGCCTGCCGCCGACCTGCGACGCGGCGAGAGCGACCGCCGTCATCAAGAGCGAACTCGAACGGAATGCGCCCTACGCCGCCGACGTCGAATTCGACGCCGATGAGGGGCAGACCGGCTGGAACGCGCCGAAGCTGGCGCCGTGGCTCGAAGCGTCCCTGAAGAAGGCGAGCGAAAGCCATTTCGGCAAGCCTGTCGCCTTCATGGGCGAAGGCGGCTCGATCCCTTTCATGGCGATGCTGGGCGAGAAATATCCGCAGACGCAATTCGTCGTGACCGGCGTGCTCGGTCCGCATTCCAACGCGCACGGGCCCAACGAATTCCTGCACATCCCGACCGGCAAGAGAGTCACGGCCTGTATTGCCGACATCCTCGCCGATCACGCGGCACAGGCGCGCGCTTAGCGAGAAAATGCACGCGGCACGTCTCGTGCCGACACCTCCGAAGCATGAATCTGTCGCGACTTCACCGGCCCGAGACATCGGAAACGGGAATCACGCCGGCATGGCCCGCGCCTCTGCAAGGGCCGCTTCGAACGTTTCGGCGCGCGGGGCATCGAGGTCGTGGAGAACTTCGGCCGGTCCTGGCTTTACGCCGCAAAGTATGACGGTCGTCCCCTTGGCCCGTGCCGAGACGAGGAATTTCTTGAGTATCTTGGCGCCGGTCGAATCGATGAGCGGCACATCGTCCAAACGCAGGATGAGAACGCGCGGCCGCCCGCCCGTGCGCGCGAGGACCTGCTCGAAATGCGCGGCGGCGCCGAAGAAGAACGGCCCGCTGAGGCTGAAGACCTCGACGCCCTTGGGCAATCTGGCGCGCTCCATGGCGTTCGCGGCGTCCGGTTCCGCTTCCTGCGCGTCGCCTTCGATGAGCGAGACGCCGGTTTCGGCTTCCACCGCCAAAGCCATGCGATGCATGAAGAGCACGGAAGACAGCACCACGCCGACGCTGATCGCGATGGAGAGATCGACGAGAATCGTCAGCGTGAACGTCACCAGCAGCAGGATCATGTCGCCGCGCGGGCCGCGCAGGATGCTGCCGAACTCCTCGAATTCCGCCATGTTCCAGCAGACGATGACGAGCACCCCGCCCAGCGCGGCGAGCGGAATGAACGATACCAGCGGCGCCAGCACCATCATCATCACCAGCACGCCCAGCGCGTGAACGACGCCGGCGACCGGCGATTTGGCGCCGGAGCGGATATTGGTCGCCGTGCGGGCGATGGCGCCGGTCGCCGGGATCCCGCCCATGCAGGCGCTCGCCATGTTGGCGATGCCCTGGGCCACGAGTTCGCCGTTGGAACGATGACGGCGCCCCGTCATGCCGTCGGCCACCACCGCCGAAAGCAGCGATTCGATTCCACCGAGGAGGAAGATGGTGAAGGCGGACGGGAAGAGCTCGCGCAGCTCGGCGAAGGTGAAACTCGGCCAATGCGGCGCGGGGAGCATGTTCGGAATGCCGCCAAACCGCGTGCCGATGGTCTGGATCGGGAAATGCAGGATGAACGCGATCGCGGAAGCGAACGCGATCACCATCAGGAACGCCGGCAGGCGCGGAGCCAGGCGCTGCATGGCGACGATGCCGGCGATCGTTCCGCCCGCCACCGCGACGGCCTGCCAATGAAAGGTGCCGATCGCCGAGAAATAGGACTGCCACTTCCCCAGCACGTCGCCGGGAACGTGCGCGAGCGTCAGGCCGAGCAGGTCGCCGATCTGGCTTGAAAAGATGATCAGCGCGATTCCGGAGGTGAAGCCGGTCACCACCGGATAGGGAATATATTTGATGAAGGTGCCGAGACGCAGCAGTCCCGCCGCGATCAGCATCAGGCCCGCCATGAGGGTGGCGACGACGAGACCGTCGTAGCCGTAGCGCGCCACGACGTTGAACACCACGACCACAAAGGCGCCTGTCGGCCCGCCGATCTGGTGCCGGCTGCCGCCCAAAATCGAGATCAGGGCGCCGGCCACGACGGCCGTAAACAACCCCCGCTCCGGCCCGACACCGCTCGCGATGGCGAGCGCCATCGAGAGCGGCATGGCGACGATCGCGACCGTCAGACCCGCGAAGAGGTCGGACCGGAACGCGGCCCGGCTATAACCCTCCTGGAAAACCGTCACGAGCTTGGGAACGAAAAGTGACCAATCTCCGGCCCGGGCGGAGTGGTGGATCGGCGTGGTCGTCATGCGCTGTGCATCGCTCTGGTTCGGGTCGTCCGGGCGCTCTGTTTAGGCCGTTTTGGCACAGCCTTTGATGCGGCAAATACAGTCGTTCCTGCGGGTTTCCGACTTGCAGCGGACCCACCCCCTCCCTATATACCCCCTTGGACCGGCAAGGGTTTAACCCCTTGGCTGGTTTTGCCAATTGATTCAAAGAGGACGGGCCGGAAGGCGCCTTCGGGGCCAGGAACCCGCCGCTCGAAGAGAGGAACAAGACATGGCCAAAGTTATCGGTATCGACCTGGGTACGACGAATTCGTGTGTCTCGGTCATGGAGGGCTCGGCCCCCAAAGTCATCGAAAATGCGGAAGGCGCGCGCACCACGCCCTCCATCGTCGCCTTCGCTCAGGACGGCGAACGTCTCATCGGCCAGCCGGCCAAGCGCCAGGCGGTCACCAACCCCGAATTCACCTATTTCGCCATCAAGCGGCTGATCGGCCGCCGCTTCGACGATCCGATGACCCAGAAGGACATCGGCATGGTGCCCTACAAGATCATCAAGGCCGACAATGGCGACGCCTGGGTCGCAGGCCGCGAAGGCAAGAAGTATGCGCCGTCCGAAATCTCCGCGTTCATCCTGCAGAAGATGAAGGAAACCGCAGAAGCCCATCTCGGCGAGAAAGTGGCGCAGGCGGTCATCACCGTTCCGGCCTACTTCAACGACGCGCAGCGCCAGGCGACCAAAGACGCCGGCAAGATCGCGGGTCTTGAAGTTCTGCGCATCATCAACGAACCCACGGCCGCGGCGCTCGCCTACGGTCTCGACAAAAAGAACTCCGGCACCATCGCCGTCTACGACCTTGGCGGCGGCACCTTCGACATTTCGGTTCTCGAGATCGGCGACGGCGTGTTCGAGGTGAAATCCACCAACGGCGACACCTTCCTCGGCGGCGAGGATTTCGACCAGCGGATCGTCAACTACCTGGCGGACGAGTTCAAGAAAGAGAACGGCATCGACCTGCGCAGCGACCGTCTCGCGTTGCAGCGCCTGAAGGATGCGGCGGAGAAGGCGAAGATCGAACTTTCGTCGGCCCAGCAGACCGAAGTGAACCTGCCCTTCATCACAGCGGATGCGAGCGGGCCCAAGCATCTCAACATCAAGATCACGCGCGCCAAGCTCGAAGCGCTGGTGGACGACCTCATCCAGAAGACGGTCGGCCCGGTCAAGGCCGCGCTCAAGGATGCCGGCGTGACGGCGAACCAGATCGACGAGGTTATCCTGGTCGGCGGCATGACCCGCATGCCCAAGGTGCAGGAAGTCGTCAAACAGCTGTTCGGCAAGGAGCCGCACAAAGGCGTCAACCCCGATGAAGTCGTCGCCATCGGCGCGGCCATCCAGGGCGGCGTCCTGAAGGGCGAGGTCAAGGATGTGCTCCTGCTCGACGTCACGCCGCTTTCGCTCGGCATCGAGACGCTGGGCGGCGTGTTCACGCGCCTGATCGACCGCAACACCACGATCCCGACCAAGAAGTCGCAGATCTTCTCGACGGCTGAGGACAATCAGACCGCCGTGACCATCCGCGTCTTCCAGGGCGAGCGCGAAATGGCGGCGGACAACAAGATGCTCGGTCAGTTCGACCTGATGGGCATCCCGCCCGCCCCGCGCGGCGTGCCGCAGGTCGAAGTGACCTTCGACATCGACGCGAACGGCATCGTTTCTGTCACGGCGAAGGACAAGGCGACGAACAAGGAACAGCAGATCCGCATCCAGGCGTCGGGCGGCCTGTCGGACGCCGACATCAAGAAGATGGTGCAGGAGGCCGAAAGCCACGCCGCGGAAGACAAGAAGCGCCGCGCGCAGGTCGAGGCCAAGAACCAGGCCGACGCACTTATCCATTCGACGGAGAAGGCTCTCGGTGAGCATGGCGACAAAGTCGATGCGGCCGAACGCACCAACATCGAGAACGCGATCGCCGCGCTGAAGGAAGCGGTCAAGACCGACGATGCCGACAGCATCCAGGCCAAGACCCAGGCGCTCGCCCAGGCTTCGATGAAGCTCGGCGAGGCCATGTACAAGGCGCAGCAGGCCGGCGCAGCGGCGGCGGACGCGGCCGCAGACGGCGCCGGGAACAAGCCCGATGACAACGTGGTCGACGCGGAGTTCTCGGAAGTGGATGACGACAAGAAGAAGGGCGCGGCCTAAGCCCTGATCTGTCGAGGTGTAGAACAGCATGACGAATCCGCCTTCTTCCAAACCGGAGAAGGCGGATTCTTTTTAGGTGTGAAGGCGAGATGAGCAAGCGGTGCTACTACGACGTTCTCGGGTGCCAGAAAGCGGCAAGCGCCGCCGAACTGAAATCGAGCTATCGCAAGCTCGCGATGGAGCTGCATCCCGACCGCAACCCGGGCGATCACAGCTGCGAGGTCAAGTTCAAGGAAATCAACGAGGCCTATGACGTCCTGAAGGACGACCAGAAGCGCGCGGCCTATGACCGCTTCGGACACGCGGCCTTCGAGAACGGCATGGGCGGCCGCGGTCCGAGCGGCTTCGACTTTGCATCCTCCTTCACGGATGTGTTCGACGACCTGTTCGGCGAGTTCATGGGCGGCCGGCGGGCGCGGCGGCAAAATCGCGGCGGCGACCTGCGCTACAATCTCGAAGTCACGCTGGAAGAATCCTTCAAGGGCAAGAGCGTCCAGATCAAAGTGCCGAGCGCGGTGGCGTGCGAGACCTGCGGCGGCAGCGGATCCGAAGCCGGCCATAAGGCCGAGCAGTGCCCGACCTGCTCGGGCATCGGCAAGGTCCGCGCGCAGCAGGGCTTCTTCACTGTCGAGCGCACCTGCCCCGGTTGCCGCGGGACCGGAAAAATCATCAGGCACCCGTGCAAGCCCTGCAAAGGTACGGGTCAGGTGTCCAAGGAGCGCACGCTCAGCGTCGACATTCCGCCGGGCGTCGAGGAAGGTACGCGAATCCGTCTGTCGGGCGAGGGCCAGGCCGGTCTGAACGGCGGACCGCCCGGCGATCTTTACATCTTCGTCTCGGTCAAGGCGCACGAGATGTTCCAGCGCGACGGGCACGACCTCTATTGTCACGCTACGGTCTCTTTCGCGATGGCTGCGCTCGGCGGGGCCATCGAGGTCCCGACGCTCGACGGCGGCCATGCCAAGGTCACGTTGCCCGAAGGCACCCAGTCGGGCCGCCAGTTCCGCCTGCGCTCCAAGGGCATGCCGGTGCTGCGCGGCGGCGGCATGCATGGCGATCTCTATGTCGAGATCGCCGTCGAGACGCCCGTCAAGCTCTCCAAGAAGCAGAAGGAACTGCTGCGAGAGTTCGACAAGCTCAACGAGACGGGCTGCAATCCGCAATCGGAGGGCTGGCTCGCCAAAGCCAAGAGCTTCCTCAACGGCGCGGCCAAGAATTAGGCGACGATTGGGCTGACGTCGCGTTCTCATTCAGCCGGGGTCCGACATGCTCGACAGTCTGCGCTTCATCGGACGCCTCGCGACGCGGCCGAAAACCCTCGGCGCCGTCGCGCCGTCGAGCCGGGCGCTCGGCCGGAAGATGGCACAGCAGATCGACGTCGACGAGACTGGACCTGTCCTCGAACTGGGTCCCGGAACGGGTGTCGCCACCGCGGCGCTCATTGCCCGCGGCATCGCGCCGGAGCGCATCACGGCCGTCGAGTATGATGCCGGATTTGCGCGGCTGATCGCGGCGCGCTTTGCCGGCATCACCGTGATCAACGGCGATGCGTTCCGGCTCGAGACGACGCTCGGCGAGCGACGCGGACCTTTCATCGGCGCGCTGTCCGGCGTGCCGCTGTTGAACTTCTCCGTCTCCGAGCGACAACAGTTCCTGGACGGCGTGCTCGCGCGGCTGAAGCCGGGCGCGCCCTACATCCAGTTCTCCTACGGTCTGCAATGTCCGGTGAAGCCGTCGCCGGGGGTGACGGTCGTGCAGGCCGCCTTTGTGCCGTTCAACCTGCCGCCCGCGCGCGTCTGGGTGTACCGCAAGGGCTGAAAAAAAGGCCCGCGCGATAGGCGGGCCTTTGGCAGCGGTGCAAGGCGCCTTATTCAGCAGCCTCAGCCAGCTGCGGCGCGGCCTGGAGCACATCCGGTCCGACATGCGCCTCGAACTTCTTGAAGTTCTCACGGAACATCGAGACCAGCTTCTTCGCCTGCGCGTCATAGGCCGCCTTGTCCGCCCAGGTGTCGCGCGGATTGAGGATCTTGCTGTCGACGCCGGGAACCGCGACCGGAACGCGGAAGCGGAAATGCGGATCGATGCGCATCTCGATGTTGGCGAGCGAGCCGTCGAGCGCGGAGGCGAGCAGCGCACGCGTCGCACGGATCGGCATGCGCGTGCCGGTGCCGAACGCGCCGCCCGTCCAGCCGGTGTTGACGAGCCAGCAATCGGCCTGATGCTGGCCGATAAGGTCGCGCAGCAGATTGCCGTACTCGGAAGGATGGCGCGGCATGAACGGCGCGCCGAAACAAGTCGAGAAGGTGGGCTGCGGTTCCTTGCCAAGCCCCTTTTCCGTTCCGGCCACCTTGGCGGTAAATCCGGAAAGGAAATGATACATGGCCTGCGACGGCGTCAGCTTGGCGATCGGCGGCAACACGCCGAAGGCATCGGCCGTCAGCATGATGACGTTTTTGGGATGACCGGCGCGGCCCGTTTCGCTTGCATTGGGGATGAAGTCGATCGGATAGGCGGCGCGGGTGTTTTCGGCGTGCCGGGCATCGTCGAGATCAAGCTCGCGCGTATGCGGGTCCATGACGACGTTTTCGAGCACCGTTCCGAAACGCTGCGTCGTAGCGTAAATCTCCGGCTCGGCTTCCCTCGACAGTTTGATGACCTTGGCGTAGCAGCCGCCTTCGATGTTGAAGACGCCATGCTCGCTCCAGCCATGTTCATCGTCGCCGATGAGCGTCCGCGAGGCGTCCGCCGACAGGGTCGTCTTGCCGGTTCCCGAAAGGCCGAAAAAGATCGCCGACTTGCCGTCCTTGCCCACATTTGCCGAACAATGCATCGACATGACGCGCTTGGCGGGCAGCAGATAGTTCATGATCGTGAAAACGGACTTCTTCATCTCGCCGGCATAAGACGTGCCGCCGATCAAGATCAGTTTTCTGGTGAAGTTCACCGCGATGACAGTCCCGGTCGCGCTGCCATGCACCTTCGGGTCGGCTTCGAATCCCGGAAGATCGATGATCGTGAATTCGGGCTTGAAGCCCACAAGCTGTTCGGTCGTCGGACGAATGAGGAGCTGGTGGACGAAGAGCGAGTGCCAGGCATATTCGGTGACGATCCGGACCGGCAGGCGATGGCTGAGATCGGCGCCGCCGAACAGGTCCTTGGCGAAGAGCTCGCGCCCCTGCGCATAGGACATCATCGAGTCATACAGCGCCTCAAAGTGCGCCGGCGTCATCGGCTTGTTGTTGTCCCACCAGACCTGATTTTCGGTTTCGGCGTCGCGGACGACGAATTTGTCGGACGCCGAGCGGCCCGTGTGCTGACCGGTGAGAACGACGAGCGGACCGTCCTTGGCGACGTGACCTTCGCGGCGCGCGACGGCCAATTCATAGAGCTGGGGCGGCGTCAGATTCCAATGGACCGCTTTGAGATTGCGAAAGCCCTGCTCTTCAAGACCGTAGGCGCTAGGCCCGTCGTTCGACATCGAATTACCTCTGAGAAAAATCGCTCCCACTCGGCGCCGCTTGCCGCGGACTCGGCCCGAATTTCTTTCAAAATAGAGGCTGCCCCACGACGCATCAACGAAAGAACCGAACTCGGTTACTTCAGAAATCGATATATAAACAATAACTTATAAATGACACCGGTGGCAATTGGCGGTGGCGATCGGTCGCGTCCACCGGTTTTAGCGACGCCCCCCATGGGCTAAGACCTGCCGATGAGCCTGTCGGACGAGGAAGTCGAGCGCTACGCGCGCCACATCGTGCTGCGCGAGGTCGGCGGCGTCGGCCAGGCCAAGCTGCGCCGCGCCCGGGTACTGGTGGTCGGCGCCGGCGGGCTGGGCAGCCCCGTTCTCCTCTATCTGGCGGCTGCCGGCGTCGGGACGATCGGCATCGCCGACTTCGACACCGTCAGCCTTTCCAATCTCCAGCGCCAGATCGCCCACGTCACCGGCAATGTCGGCAAACTGAAGACCGACTCGGCGAGCGAGACGATCCTCGCGCTCAATCCGGGCGTTCGTGTCGAGCGCCACCCGATCCGCATTACCGCCGACAATGTTCTCGATCTCATCGCGCACTATGACGTCGTCGCCGACGGCTCGGACAATTTCGCCACCAGGTTTCTCGTCAACGATGCGTGCTACTTCGCCCGGCGCACGTTGGTCTCGGCCGCGGTGACCGAGTTCGACGGACAACTGGCGACGTTCAAGGCGCATGACCATTCCGGCCCCTGCTATCGCTGCCTGTTTCCCGCGCCGCCGCCGCCAGGAACCGCGCCGTCCTGTTCAGAGACGGGCGTGCTCGGCGCGGCGGCCGGCGTCATGGGAACGCTGCAGGCGCTCGAGATCATCAAGGAAATCACCGGCGTCGGCGAAAGCATGTCCGGGCGCCTCCTGATTTACGAAGCCTTAACCACCCGCTTCCGGACGGTGACGTTCAAGGCGGATCCCGCCTGCGCACTGTGCGGCGAGAATCCCACGATCACGGACCTGTCGGTTCACGTCCGACAGGCTTAACCGCGGCTTAACAGCGTGCGGCAAATACTCCCGGTCCGCAGTCGGGGAGCGCAATGGCGCAATCGATTCACTACGAGATCTTCAGCCGCCAGGGATCCAAGGGCGGGTGGAAGATGGTCGATGTGCGTATGGAGCGCGACGGCGCGCTGCAGTTCGCCCAATCGCTTATGAAGGAAGAGCGCGCCACCGGCGTGAAGGTCGTCAAGGAAACCTACAACGATGAAACCGGCGACTATCTGACGCTCAAGATCTTCGAGGACGGTCACAACCAGGTGAAGACGGAACCGGCGCAGGAGGATATCCCGCATGCGCTGCCCTGCTTCAAACCCGACGATCTCTATTCCTATCACGCCCGCTCGACCATTACCCGCCTGCTGAGCGAGTTTCTGGCGCGCAACAAGATCACCATCACCGAGCTGGGCCATCGCGCCGACATGCTCGAGAAGCTCGAAGCGACGGGTACGCTGCTGCAGCACGCCATCCAGAAGGTGGCCGTGGCACAAGCGGCTTCGACCACCACGCCCGTCGCCCAGATCATCAAGACGCTGAACGACCTGACGACCAAGGCGTTCAACCGGGTCTATCGCGACGAGCGCAACAATTATTTCCACGACGCCAAGCCCGGCGAATTCGGCAAGCTGGCGGCTGAATTGTCGGGAAAGTCCGATGGCGCCTATCTCCTCAATGCCGCCATCGCCAAGTATCTCAAGGACGCCAAGGCCTGGGACGAAAAGGTCTTTCGTCTCATCGCGCTGATGAACGAGGCGCCGGACGATGGCCCGGGCCGCGCGCTGTTGCTCACCTCGGTCGACAGCATCATCGCCGAGATTCTGGCCGGCTCGGCCGCTCTGCATGAGCTGATCGGTTCGCGGGAAGATCTCGGTCTCACGCTGATGAGCCTTGTTCAGCTCTTTCTCGGCAAGGAGCCGGAAATCGAAGGCGAGCATCGCGGTTTGATCTCGTTGACCCGGCGTTTCGCTTCCGACGAGCTGCAGGAATCGCGTACTGCCATCGCCAACCGCATCATGTCGGAGTTCAAGAGCGCCAAGCGCCTGTGCCCCGCTTCGCTCGAGGAGGAGTTCAAGACCCTGCGCCGGATCGCCAACCGGCTGGTGCTGGGCATCGGTAAATATCTCAGCCACGAGGATCTGATCGGCGCCTTCACGCTGCGCTCCAAGCGGCTCGTCACCCACGAGACCCTCGGCGAACATATGGCGGACGCGGCGACGCCGGACGAGAGACTGGAGCGACTCCTCTTCGTCGAGGAGAACATCATCGGCGCGGAGAACAAGCGGCTGCTCGCCAGCTTCGTCGTTCCCATCATCACCGCCAGCAATTTCGAGTTCCATTTCATCCTGGCCAAGACCCCGGTCATCGCGCGCCTGCAGAGACTGGCCTCGCTGCAGGCACGCGTCATGCGCAGCGGCTTCCAGGAGCATCAGCGCCACGAAATGGTCGACCATCTCGACCGGATCGCCTGTCTGGTCGAGGGCCGCGCCAAGCTCTTCGAATCCATCGAAGCCAAACCGACCTCGCCGGTCGACAAGGCCGTCACGATCCTCAAACTCTGCAACGGCGGCGTCCTGACCGAAGGCAGGCTCATGGCCCAGGCGCGCGAGCTGATCCTCGGTTACATGGGAAAACCCGGGTTTCTCACCACCTACATCGCCCACGCCTCGCAGGGCGGAGAGAAGATCGCCGCCGACGAAGCCATGGCGGAACTGATGCAGACCCTGGGCAAGGCGGGCATCAGCGCAGAGACGGGCCTCAAGGCCATCGCGGCCTGAACCCTTGTCTGCCGCAGAAGCGGAGCGCAAGATTCCGGGCATGATGTTCACCAAACGCCTGCGCGAGCCGATCCGCCGCGGCGAAATCACCTGCACCGTGCGTATCTGGAAGAGCCCGCGCGTCAAGATCGGCGGGCGCTATGCGATGCATCCCGGTTCCATCATGGTCAAATCCATTCGCCGCATCGAACTCGCGGACATCACGCCGGCCCTGGCGCGGCGGTCCGGTTTCGCGGGCGTCGTCGACCTGCTCAAGATCGCCAAGCATGGCGCGGGCGAAAACGTCTACCTGATCGAATTCGAATACGAAAAACGGCCGGTCAAGCCGGCTTCGGCGCTTTGACGAAGAGCATGTCGTAGGCGAGCACGATCACGCCGAGCGAGATGAAGATGTCGGCCGTATTGCAGACGAAGAACGGCGTCGAACCGAGCCGGACGACGAGAAAGTCGAACACCGCTCCCATGCCGAGCCGGTCGGCGATGTTGCCGAGCGCGCCGCCGACGATGAGCCCGAGGCCTGCGGCGACGAGGGATTTATGCGTGCGGAACGCCAGCACGGCGAAAGTCAGGATGAACACCATCTGCAACGCCGCCAGCGCTTCGGTTCCGATACTGGTGCTCTGCCAGAACAGGCTGAATGACACGCCGCGGTTGAACGCATAGTGGGTGTCGAGAAAACCGGGAACCAGGGTCCGGTTGTTCCAGTCGTCCGCTTCGGCCAGCAGCAGGCGCTTCATCAGGATGTCGACGGCGAGTGCCGCCGCGATCGCAGCGGCTGCAGCCAGACGCGCCGAGCGGTTGGCGATGACCGGCGGGATACTGCTTTTCGACGGAGGGCTAATGCGCGGCGTCCCAGTTGGCGGCGGCACGCGCGTCGACCGTGAGCGGCACGGACAACTGAACCGCCGGCAACGCGGCCTTTTCCATGACGGACTTCACCAGCGCTTCCGTTTTCTCGACCTCGCCGTCCGGAGCCTCGAAGATCAGTTCGTCGTGCACCTGAAGCAGCATCTGGGCCTTCAGCTTTTTGGCGGCAAGAGCGCCGGGCACGCGCACCATGGCGCGGCGGATGATATCGGCGGCAGTGCCCTGGATCGGCGCGTTGATCGCCGCGCGCTCGGCGCCGCCGCGCATGGCGGGAATCGTGGACTTGATCTCCCGGATGTGGACGCGCCGGCCGAACAGGGTTTCGACGTAGCCGTGCTCACGCGCAAATTCCTTGGTCGACTCCATATAGTCGCGGATGCCCGGAAACCGCTGAAAATACTTCTTGATGTAGTCTTCCGCCTCGTTGCGCGCGATGCCGAGCTGATTGGCGAGGCCAAATCCCGAAATGCCGTAGACGATGCCGAAGTTGATCGCTTTGGCGCGGCGTCTCACCTCGGCGGGCATATTCTTCACCGGCACCGAGAAGATCTCCGATGCGGTCAGCGCGTGGATGTCCTGGCCTTCTGCGAAAGCCTTGCGCAATTGCGGAATGTCTGCGATGTGCGCCAGAAGGCGCAGCTCGATCTGGCTGTAGTCGGCGCTGATCAGCTTGCGGCCTTTGGGAGCGATGAAGGCCTGGCGGATGCGTCGTCCTTCTTCGGTTCGGACCGGAATGTTCTGCAGGTTCGGATCGGTCGATGCGAGGCGGCCTGTCGAAGTCGCGGCCATCGCGTAGGACGTATGGACGCGTCCAGTCTGCGGGTTGATGTAGCCGGGCAGCGCGTCCGTGTACGTCCCGCGCAGTTTGGCGAGGCCGCGCCAATCGAGCACTTTCTGCGCGATCTCGTGGCCTTGGGCCGCGACGTCCTCCAGAACGTCGACGTCGGTCGACCAGGCGCCCGTCTTGGTCTTCTTGCCGCCCGGCAGCGAGAATTTTCCGAACAGGATATCGCCGAGCTGCTTGGGCGATCCGATGTTGAATTCCTGTCCCGCCAGCTTGTGTATCTGCTTCTCGAGCTTGGCTTGCTCTTGCGCGAAATCGTTGGACAGTTTCCGGAGCAGGTCCGGGTCGATCGCGATGCCCGCACGCTCCATGTCGGCGAGCACGGGCACCAGCGGCCGCTCCAGCGTTTCGTACGTCGTGACTTTACCGGCCTCTGCGAGCCTGGGCTTGAGGAGGAGATAGAGTCGCAAGGTGACATCCGCATCCTCCGCCGAATAGCGGGTCGCATCCTTGATGGCCACCTGGTCGAAAGTGATTTTCTCTTTGCCCTTTCCGGCCACGTCGCCGAACGATATCGGCGCATGGCTGAGATGCAGTTGCGACAACTCGTCCATCCCGTGGCCGTGCAATCCGCTCTCCAGCACATAGGAAATGAGCATCGTGTCGTCGAACGGCGCGACGCGGATGCCGCGCTGCAGGAAGATGAGGAAATCGTATTTCAGATTCTGCGCGATCTTGAGGACGCTGTCGTCTTCCAGCAGCGGCTTGAGGCGCGCCAGGACGTCCGATTCCTTCAACTGCACAAGATCGTCGCCGCCGCCGAGCGCCAGGCCATCGCCCTTGGTATGACCCACGGGGATGTAGCAGGCTTCGCCCGGATGCACGGCCAGCGAGACGCCGCACAGGCGCGCCTGCATCGCATCGAGCGACGTCGTCTCGGTGTCGACGCAAACGCGGCCGACCTCGCGCGCCCGCGCGATCCAGGATTCAAGCTGCTTCAGCGTCGTGACCGTCTGGTAGGCGCTATGGTCGATCGGCTTCATGATCGCGCCACGTTCCGCCACAGCGCCGACGGAGCGCGCGCCGGAAGCGACCGGCGCAGGCGGCGGTTTCGCTTTAGGGGTGGCAGAAGCCGGCTCATCCGCCGCTCCGATCGAATCGATGTCCTCGATGCCGAAATGCGCCGCGACGCGCTTGGTGATGGTGCTGAATTCCATGGCCTTGAGGAACGAGATCAGGCTCTTGGGTTCGGGCTCCTGCACCGCAAAATGCTCGGGCTCCTCGGGCAGCGGCGCATGATCGTCGAGCGTGACGAGCTTCTTGGAGATGCGCGCATTGTCGGCATTCTCCACGAGAGTCTCGCGGCGCTTGGGCTGCTTGATCTCACCTGTTTTCTTGAGCAGCGTCTCGAGGTCGCCATACTGGTTGATCAGCTCGGCCGCGGTCTTGATTCCGATGCCGCGCACGCCCGGCACGTTGTCGGCCGAGTCGCCTGCCAGCGCCTGCACCTCGATCACCTTGGAGGGCGGTACGCCGAACTTCTCCATCACCTCGGCCGAGCCGATGCGCTTGTTCTTCATCGTGTCGAACAGCTCGACCTTTCCGTCGACGACGAGCTGCATGAGGTCCTTGTCGGACGAGACGATGGTGCAGCGGGCGCCGGCCTCGCGCGCGAGCCGCGCATAGGTCGCGATCAGATCGTCGGCTTCGTAGTTCTTCTGCTCGACGCAGGAAACGCCGAAGGCGCGCGTGGCGTCGCGCACCAGGGGGAATTGCGGGATCAGGTCTTCGGGCGGCGGCGGGCGGTTCGCCTTGTACTTGTCGTAGAGCTTGTTGCGGAACGTCTTGGCGCCGGCATCGAACACCACCGCGAGATGGGTCGGGCGCTCGCCACCTTTCATGTCCTCGAGCAGCTTCCACATCATGTTGCAATAGCCGGACACGGCGCCGGTCGGCAGTCCGTCCGACTTGCGGCTGAGCGGCGGCAAGGCGTGATAGGCGCGGAACAGATAACCCGAGCCGTCGATCAGATAGAGGTGATCGCCCTTTTTCAGCGCTTTGGCCGCAGCGCTCAATGCTTTTCTGCTCCGGCCTTCAGCACGAAACGGCGGTCGCAATACGGACATTCGACGAAATTCTCGTCGCCCATTTCGAGGTAGACCTTGGGATGACCGAGCGCGCCGCCGCTGCCCTCGCACGACACTTTGGTAGTTTCGACTTCGACGATTTCGGGGGCTTCTACGGGCATGGCGCACACTTCTTTCAGGGAGAGGTGCGGATCATATCCGCCGCCGTCGCGCCCGCAACCCACCCGCGCCGAGGCGCCGCTCGTCCGAACCCGCTATACCCCGGTCGTTCCGCAGGGTATTTTGTCGGCATGGTCACGCTGAATCGCATCTACACGAAAACCGGCGACAAGGGCGACACCGGCCTGGGGGACGGCACGCGCCGGCCCAAGCACGATCTGCGCATCCACGCCTATGGCACGGTTGACGAGACCAACGCCGCGGTCGGCCTTGCCCGTCTGCACGCCAGGGGCGAACTCGACGCCATGCTCGCCCGTATCCAGAACGATCTCTTCGATCTCGGTGCCGATCTTTCGACGCCGGAAGGCGGCAAGCACGCCGAGGGTCGCTTGCGGATCGTCGAGACCCAGGTCGAGCGGCTCGAACGCGAGATCGACATGATGAACGCGGCGCTGAAGCCGCTCGATTCGTTCGTGCTTCCGGGAGGGACGGCCGCCGCCGCTTATTTGCATCTTGCCCGCACGATCGCCAGGCGCGCCGAACGTCTGATGGTCGAGCTGGCTGGGGCCGAGAAAGTCAGCCCCGTCGCGATCCGCTACATAAACCGGCTGTCCGATCATCTCTTCGTCGCCAGCCGTCTCGCGAACGACGGCGGCGCGAAAGACGTCCTATGGGTTCCCGGCGCCAACCGCTAGCGCGCTATTTCGGCTCCGACATCGCACGGCCAAAGAGAAAAGCGAGCACGGCGCCCGGAACGCCCGTCGCCGCCCAGGCGGGAATGGAAAAAATCGCGCCGATCCATGCCGGCAGCGGACCGGGCAGGTGCCGGCCGAGCCAGACGTGAAACGCGTCGACCCCCGGCTTGTCGAACAACGACCACACCTGGTCCAGCGAACGGACGATCAGCTTGCCGCCGTTTTCCAGCGACGAAATCGCATCGGCGCCGAGCAGCATCAAAGCTGCAACGATCAGGAGCAGGCTGACGATGCGCAGGATGACGAACATGCGAACCTCGTGGGACGGCGAGACGCTAGCGTCGCCCGCCGCGCCAGACAAGAACGGCGCCCGCGACCGATCGGACCTCGCAAAAACGAAAGCCGCCCGCGATTTCGCGCAGGCGGCCTTGTTCCGTTTACGTTGTGACTACTGTGCCGCCGGCGGAGCGTCAGCCTTGGCCTTCTTGGAAAGGTCCTCGCCGGTCGTCTGGTCCACCTGCTTCATCGAAAGGCGGACTTTGCCGCGATCGTCAAAGCCGAGCAGTTTGACCTTCACGGCCTGGCCTTCCTTGACCACGTCGCTCGGCTTGTTGACGCGCTGCGGCGCCAGTTCCGAAACGTGGACGAGACCGTCCTTGGGTCCGAAGAAGTTCACGAAGGCCCCGAAGTCCATGACCTTGACGATCTTGCCGTCATAGATTTCGCCGACCTCCGGCTCCGCGACGATGCCCTTGATCCATTTGAGGGCAGCCTTGATCGAGTCTCCGTCGGCCGATGCGATCTTCACGGTGCCGTCGTCCTCGATATTGATCTTGGCGCCGGTCTTTTCGACGATTTCGCGGATCACCTTTCCGCCCGAACCAATCACTTCGCGGATCTTGTCGGTCGGGATCTTGATCTGCTCGATGCGCGGTGCGTGCTCGCCGAGTTCAGCGCGCGCGCCTGCGATCGCCTTGTTCATCTCGCCGAGAATATGGATGCGCCCGTCCCGGGCCTGGTCCAGCGCGACGCGCATGATCTCTTCGGTGATGCCGGCGATCTTGATGTCCATCTGCAGCGCGGTGATGCCGTCCTGCGTTCCGGCGACCTTGAAGTCCATGTCGCCCAGATGGTCCTCATCGCCCAGAATGTCCGAAAGGACCGCGAAGCGGCTGCCTTCCAGGATCAATCCCATGGCAATGCCCGCCGTCGGCTTCTTCAGCGGGACGCCCGCGTCCATGAGCGCGAGGCTCGAGCCGCAGACCGTCGCCATCGACGATGAACCGTTGGATTCGGTGATTTCCGAGACCACGCGGAGCGTGTAGGGGAATTCTTCCTTAGTCGGCAGCATGGGATGGATAGCGCGCCAGGCGAGCTTTCCATGTCCGATGTCGCGACGGCTGGGCGCACCCATGCGGCCGGTCTCGCCGACGGCATAGGGCGGCATATTGTAGTGCAGCATGAAGGTCTGCTTGCCGGTGCCTTCCAGACTGTCGACGAACTGCTCGTCCTCCGCCGTGCCGAGGGTGGCGACGACAAGAGCCTGGGTCTCGCCGCGCGTGAACAGCGCCGAGCCGTGCGTGCGTGGCAGCGTGCCAACCTCGGCGAGGATCGGGCGAACCGTGGCGAGATCGCGGCCGTCGATGCGCTTCTTGGTGTCCAGCACGGAGTTGCGCATGACGTCGGCTTCGACTTCGTGGAACAGGTTGCCGAAGTCCTTGGCGGCCACCTGTCCTTCGCCCTCGCCGACGAATTGCTCGGCGGTCTTGCGGCGGATATCCGCGATGGCGTCGCGACGCTCGAACTTGATGGCGATCTGGAACGCACGGGCCAGCTCGCTGCCGCAGGCCGCCTTGATCTTGGCGATCATCGGGGCGTGCGTGTTTTCAGGGACCGGACGCGGATCCTTGGCGGCCTTCTCCGCGAGGCGGATGATCGCGTTTATGGCATGCTGCATTTCGCGATGACCGAACATGACGGCATCGAGCATGACCTTTTCCGACAGCTCTTGCGCTTCGGATTCGACCATCAGGACGGCGTCGGCGGTTCCGGCGACGACGAGATCCAGCTTGGAGTTCGGCATGTCGTCGATTGCCGGATTGAGCTTGTACGCGCCGTCGAAATACCCGACCCGCGCCGCGCCGATCGGACCCATGAAGGGAATGCCCGAGATCGTCAGCGCCGCGGACGCGGCAACCATGCCGACGACATCCGGATCGTTTTCCATGTCATGGCTGAGCACCTGGACGACGACGAGCGTCTCGTTCTTGTAGCCCTCGGCGAACAGCGGACGGATCGGCCGGTCGATGAGGCGCGAAATCAGCGTTTCGCGCTCCGTCGGCGCACGTTCGCGCTTGAAATAGCCGCCCGGAATCTTGCCGGCGGCATAGTAGCGTTCCTGGTAGTTGACGGTGAGCGGGAAGAAATCCACGCCCTCGCGCGGCGCCGCGGCGCCGACCACGGTCGCGAGAACCACGGTCTCGCCATATGTGGCAATGACGGCGCCGTCTGCCTGACGCGCGATCTTGCCGGTCTCGAGCGTCAGCGTTCTGCCGCCCCATTCGAAACTTTCCTTGTGAACGTTGAACATCTGCTTCTTCTTTCTTCGTCTGCCGCAGCCGGATTGCCGCGGCCCATTTTGCGTCCGGCCTCATGCCGGAACGCGGGTGCATCCCTCAGCCCATGCCTTGGAATGCGTCTGCACGCAGGCTCGCGACCATCGCGGACCCACGCGAATTCCTGAATCTTTCGGAAACCGAACCGCTCAGCGGCGCAGGCCCAGACGTTCGATCAGCGACTCATAGCGCTTCGCGTCCGTCGCCTTCACATAGTCGAGGAGCTTGCGGCGCGTCTGCACCATCTTGATGAGGCCGCGGCGCGAATGGTTGTCCTTGGAGTGCGTCTTGAAATGCTCGGTCAGATTGTTGATGCGCTCCGAAAGAACCGCGACCTGGACTTCCGGCGAACCGGTGTCGCCTTCCTTGGTCGCATATTTCGCAACGACTTCTTTCTTACGTTCTGCAGTGATCATGGCGGTCATCGGGTCCTAAAGGTTGAATACACGAAACGGTCTGAGCTCGCCCTGTGCGAATTCAGCCAATGCCACTGGTTCGCCCTCGGATGTTGAGAGAAAAACAGTGAGCCCCTGAAGATCGTCGCCGGGAGATTGGCCCTCCGTGATCTTCGCGAACTGCGCCGCGCGGACCAGGATCGGATTGCCGCTTTTCAGGCGAACCGCATCCGGACCCGTTACGGCCAGCGCCGGGATGCCGTCCAGCGCGGTCGAAATGGGCCTCAAGTGCTCAAAAGCGGCGGGAATATGCATAAAACCCCTGAGCGTTTCCAGTGCTATCGCGTTTTCCTCGCAGAAGCCGCCGATCCGGGTCCGCCGGAGCCTGGAAACATGGCCGACCGTGCCCAGATAGCGGGCCAGATCTCGCACCCAGGATCTGACGTAAGTCCCTTTGCCACAACGGATTTCGAACCCCGCCTGGTCTGCGTCCGGCTGGGACAGGAGCTTGGCGTCGTAGACCTCGACCTGCCGCGGCGCCAGCACCACGGTTTCGCCCTCCCGGGCCAGGTCATAGGCTCTTTCGCCGTCCAGCTTGATCGCCGAATAGGCCGGCGGGACCTGGGAGAGCGTGCCGATAAAGTGCGGCAGCGCCGCTTCGATGTCTTCCTTGGTGGGGCGTTTATCCGATGTGGCGGTGACCCTTCCTTCGGCGTCATCGCTGTCGCGCGCCTCACCCCAGCGCGCCGTGAAGCGATAGGTCTTGGGCGCGTCCATCGCGTAGGGAACTGTCTTGGTGGCTTCGCCGAGCGCAACGGCGAGGATGCCAGTCGCCATGGGATCGAGCGTTCCGGCATGGCCGGCCTTCTGCGCATCGAAAATGCGCCGGACCGCGCCGACCACCTGCGTTGACGTCATGCCCGCCGGCTTGTCGACGATCACCCAGCCGTGGACCGGCCGGCCCTTTTTGCGTCGCGCCATCTTGGCCGTTCAGTCCCGACTGTCGTCGGTGTCGGGCGCCGACAGGTCGCGTTGCACTTGCGGCGACTTGAGCAGCGTCTCGATCTTTTCCGCCTCGGCGAAGGATTCGTCTTCGAGGAACCGCAGTTCCGGCGTGAATTTGAGCGCGATGAGACGTCCCATCTCGCCGCGCAGATAGCCCTTGTTGCGGTTGAGCGCGGACACGATCGCCTTGGCATTCTTGCCGCCGAGAGGCTCGCAGAACACCGTGGCGTGGCGCATGTCGGGCGACGGCTTGACCTGGGTGATCGTCACCGACACGCCGGCGAGGTCGGGATCGCGCAGGTCGCCGCGGCGAAGCACGTCGGCCAAGGCGTGGCGCAGCATCTCGCCGACACGCAGCTGGCGTTGCGAGGGTCCGGCATGTGCGGAACGCGGAGGATGACTGCGGGACATTTCTTTTCTCGCCGCCCCATGTCGCGACAAGCTCGGCATGGGGAGTTGGATCGGTCCCTCTTTCCGGGCTTGTCCCGGGGAGAGCGCCGGATGTGCGGACTTACAGCGCGCGCTGGATCGTTTCGACCTCGAAACACTCGATGACGTCGCCCTTCTGCATGTCCTGGTAGTTAGCGAACGCCATGCCGCACTCCTGCCCGGTCTGCACTTCGCGCACTTCGTCCTTGAAGCGCTTGAGGGTCGACAACTCGCCTTCGTGGATGACGACATTGTCGCGGATGAGGCGCACCCTGGCGCCGCGCCGGACCACGCCGTCGGTCACACGGCAGCCCGCGACCTTGCCGACTTTCGAAATGGTGAACACTTCGAGGATCTGCGCATTGCCGAGCAGGCGCTCGCGCACTTCCGGCGCCAGCATTCCCGAAAGCACCGCTTTGATGTCGTCCACCACATTGTAGATGATGTTGTAGTAGCGGATGTCGACGCCGTCGCGCTTGGCGCGCTCGCGCGCCAGCTTGTCGGCACGCACGTTGAAGCCGATGACCCCTGCGCCCGAGGCGTGCGCGAGAATGACGTCGCTCTCGGTGATGCCGCCGACGCCCGATTGCAGGATCTGCACGCCGACCTCGTCGCTGCCGAGCTTGCCGAGCGCGCCCTGGATCGCTTCGGCCGAACCCTGGACGTCGGCTTTGATGACGAGCGGCAGCAGGCGCTTCTCGCCCGCATCGCGCGTCTTGAGCAACTGGTCGAGCGTCTGGCGCGACGACGATGCCTGGCGCACCTCGCGGCGCTTGCGGGCGCGGTATTCGGTGACCTCGCGCGCACGCGCTTCGTTTTCGACGACGACCATTTCGTCGCCCGCCTCTGGAACGCCGGACAGGCCGAGAACTTCGACCGGCGTCGCCGGGCCGGCGCCCGGCACCGTTTCGCCGCGGTCGTTCTGCAACAGGCGCACGCGCCCCCATTCGGATCCGGCGACGACGATGTCGCCGACCTTGAGCGTGCCGCGCTGCACCAGCACCGTCGCGACGGGGCCGCGGCCGCGGTCCAGCTTGGCCTCGATCACCGCGCCTTCGGCGCTGCGGTCGGGATTGGCCTTGAGGTCGAGAACTTCGGCCTGGAGGAGAATGGCCTCTTCCAGCTTGTCGAGATTGATGTTCTTGGTCGCCGAGACGTCGATGGCCAGCGTTTCGCCGCCCAGTTCCTCGACCTGGATCTCGTGCTGGAGCAGCTCGGTCTTGACGCGCTGGGGATTGGCGTCGCCCTTGTCGATCTTGTTGACCGCGACGATGATCGGAACATGCGCCGCCTTGGCGTGCGCGATCGCCTCGACCGTTTGCGGCATGACGCCGTCGTCGGCGGCGACCACCAGCACGACGAGATCGGTGACCTTGGCGCCGCGGCTGCGCATGGCGGTGAACGCGGCGTGGCCAGGCGTATCGAGGAAGGTAATCTTCTGGCCGCCCTTCAAGGTGACCTGATAGGCGCCGATATGCTGGGTGATGCCGCCGGCTTCGCCGGACACGACGTCGGTCTTACGCAGCGCATCGAGGAGCGACGTTTTGCCGTGGTCGACATGGCCCATGACGGTAACGACCGGCGGGCGCGCCACCAGATGGGTCGCATCGTCGTCCGTGCCTTTGAGACCTTCGAGCACGTCGGACTCGGCAACCCGCTTCACCGTGTGGCCGTATTCGGCAGCAACGAGTTCGGCGGTATCGGCGTCGATCACGTCGTTCGCCGTCGCCATGTGCCCGTTCTTCATCAGGACCTTGATGATGTCGACCGCGCGGCGCGCCATTCGGTTGGCCAGCTCGGCCACTGTGATGGTTTCGGGAATCGTCACTTCGCGCGGGCCGGCCGGACCGGCGGGAGCGGCCTGCGCGCCCTTGTTGACGCGCTGGAGATGGCGGCGATAGGCGGCGACGGAGCGCGTACGCTCATCGTCGCCGGAAAGGGCGCGCGTCACGGTGAGCTTGCCGCGGCGGCGATTGTCCTCGCCGACCTTTTTGGCCGCGGGAACCTTGGCGGCGACCTTCGCGCCCTTCTTGGTCGTGGCCTCTTCTTCTTCCTCTTCCAGCGGACGGCGGACACGCGGGACGCCTGCGGCGGCGGCCGGCGTGGCGGCATTCGGCGCCGCTTCGGCCTTCGCCGGATCGCGGCGCGTCGCTTCTTCCTCGGCATGCTTGCGCGCGAGTTCCTCGGCGGCCTTGCGCGAATCCTCCTCGGCCTTGCGGCGCGCGGCGGCCTCGCGTTCGCGGGCGAGTTTTTCCTCTTCGACGGCACGCAGGCGGGCTTCTTCTTCCGCGCGTTTGCGGGCTTCGACCTCGTACAACCGTGCGTCCGCGAGCGCGGCGCCCCGGCGGGCCTTTTCCTCCTCGGTCAGCTGACGCAGCACGACGCCGGCGCGCGGCGCCGCATCGCGCGCCGCCGGCGGCGTAGCGGGCGCGGCCTTGCTGGCGACGGGTGCAGCGACGGGCTTCTCGGGCGCCTTCGCGGCAGGGGCCGCGGGCCCGAGCGTGCGCTTCTTCTCGACCACCACCGCCTTGGTGCGGCCGTGGCTGAAGCTCTGCTTCACTGTCGAAGTTTCCGTCTTCTTCAGCGTCAGCGTCTTGCCGCCGGACGGCTTCTTCGTGGAATCGTTCGTATCGCTCATACGTCTCTTTCGTGTGGCGGCATGGCAACGGAGCGAAAGCCCGAAAGCCGCTCCGCGTCCAAGCTCAGTCTTTCCTGAAGCCGCCCGGATTTGAGGGCTGCATGTATCACATTCTCGCGGCCCACGGCCACGCTCAATTCGGCCGATGTAAGGCACTCAACCGTTTGTATTTTCAGGCCGCGCGCATGAGCCGCCCCGAACAATTTGCGTTTGCCGTCGGCGGCGCCGTCGGCGGCTTCGATCAGGAGGGCGGGCGGCGCCTCCGATTGGAGGGCGCGGAGCACGACGTCGAAGCCGAGCAGCAGCTGTCCCGAACGCCGCGCCATGCCGAGGTCGGACTGGATGCGGCCGAGGAGCTGCGCTTCGACGCGCCGGACCAGATCCTGCGCGACTTCCACATTCCTCTTCGCCGCCTTGGCGAAGAGGTTCTTCCGGATTGCGGTCGCCAGCGCCTCCTGCGTTGCGCCGACCCAAATGCCGCGGCCGGGCAGTTTGGCCGCGACGTCCGGCGTGACCTGGCCGTCCGGGCTGACGACGAAGCGTATGAGCGCGCGGTCCGGCAAGACCTCCCCGCTCACGATGCAGCGGCGTTCGCGCACCGTTTCGTCCTCGTTCTCGACGGCCATGGCCAAAGTCATGCTTCGCTCGGTTCTCCGGTTTCGTCCTCTTCGACCTGCGCTTCCTCGGGCTCTTCCTCGATCCAGCCCGCCTTGACGCGCGCACGCATGATGATCGCGTTGGCATCTTCGCTGGTCAGATTGAAGCCTTCGAGACAGCCGGGAACGCGCACGCGCTCCTTGTCCTTGTTGACCTCGTAATAGCCGAGAAGGTCGTCGGTGGCGCAGCCGGCGAGATCCTCCAGCGTCCTGATGTCGGCTTCACCAAGTGCGACCGCCATCGCGGGCGTGATGCCTTCGACCTCGAGCACCTCGTCGGCGACGCCGAGCGCGACGCGCTTGTCGTCCATCTCCTTGTTGCGGGCTTCGATGAACTCGAGGGCGCGGCTCTGCAGTTCCTGCGCGGTCTCTTCGTCGAACCCCTCGACCGATCCGAGTTCGTTCAGCGGCACATAGGCAACATCTTCGATGCTCGCAAAGCCCTCGGATGCGAGCAGCTGCGCGACCGTCTCGTCGACGTCGAGCGCATCCATGAAGAGCTTGGTGCGTTCGGCGAACTCCTTCTGGCGGCGTTCCGATTCCTCGGCTTCGGTGAGGATGTCGATCTGCCAGCCTGTGAGCTGGGACGCGAGGCGCACATTCTGTCCGCGCCGCCCGATGGCGAGCGAGAGCTGCTCGTCCGGCACCACCACCTCCACGCGATGGGTGTCTTCGTCGAGCACGACCTTGGAGACCTCAGCCGGCGCCAGCGCGTTGACGATGAACGTCGCCGGTTCGTTGGACCAGGGGATGATGTCGATGCGTTCGCCTTGCAGTTCCTGCACCACGGCCTGAACGCGTACGCCGCGCATGCCGACGCAGGCGCCGACCGGATCGATGCTGGAATCCTTGGAAATCACCGCGATCTTGGCGCGGCTGCCCGGATCGCGCGCCACGGCGCGAATCTCGATGATGCCGTCGTAGATTTCCGGCACTTCCTGCGCGAACAGGCGGACCATGAATTGCGGATGCGACCGCGAGAGGAAAATCTGCGGGCCGCGAGTCTCGCGGCGAACGTCGTAGATGTACGCGCGGATGCGGTCGCCGGTGCGGAAGCTCTCGCGCGGGATCATCTCGTCGCGGCGCACGACGCCCTCGGCCTTGCCGAGATCGACGACGACCGAGCCGAATTCGGAGCGCTTGACGATGCCATGCACGATCTCACCGATGCGGTCCTTGTATTCCTCGTATTGGCGCTCGCGCTCGGCGTCGCGCACCTTCTGGACGATGACCTGCTTGGCGTTCTGCGCGTTGATGCGGTTGAAATCGACCGGCGGCAGCGTCTCGGCGATGATGTCGCCGACCTGCGCGGCGGGATTGCGCGCGCGGGCATCGGCCACGCTGATCTCGGTCTTGTCGTTTTCCACCTGTTCGACGACATGAAGATAGCGCGAAACGTGGGTCTCGCCCGTCTTGGGGTCGATCTCGACCTTGATCTCGTTCTCGCTGCCGTAGTGGGCCTTGGCGGCACGCTGCATCGCCTCTTCCATGGCGGCAAGGACGACGGCCTTGTCGATGGACTTGTCGCGCGCGACGGCGTCTGCGATCTGCAGAAGCTCGGTTCTGTTTGCGGCAATGGCGGCCATGATGCTTCTCTCTCCTTTTTCGCGCGCGTCGGCGCGTTCGATTCAACTGACGCGTTTCCGCGCCTTGAGGTCCTCGGCGATGAGCGCGTCGGTCAGGACCAGCTTGGCCTCCGCGATCTGCTGGAATGGGATCTGCGCGCGCACGTCCTGCGTCTGGATGACGACGTCCGTGCCTTCCAGGCCCAACAGCTTGCCGCGAAAGCGCTTGCGGCCGTCGATCGGCGCGTGCAGTTCGATCTTCGCTTCGTGTCCCGACCAGCGGCTGAAGTCCATCAGCCGGGTGAGCGGCCGGTCGATGCCGGGCGACGAAACCTCGAGCTCGTACTCGCCCTCGATCGGGTTCTCGGCTTCGAGAAAGTCGAGCAGCGCGCGGCTGAGCGTTGTGCAATCCTCGACATTCATCCGGCCGTCGGGCCGCTCGGCCATGATCTGTAGCGTCTTCACATGCCCGCCCATCAGGCGCAGGCGCACGAGCTTGAACCCGGCCGCTTCCACGGCAGGTTCAATGATCGGTTCGAGATGGGCCATCGCGCTCAGAATGGTCGAAGCTCCGGAAAACAAACGTCCTTCCCGCGCGGCGATCCTTGCGGACCGCCACACAACAGTACGTTCTGTTGTCCGGGATGGCGGCTATGTACGCCGCCAAAGCGTATTATTCAAGGCCGCGAGCCTTGGCCCGCGCCGGGATGGATGCTGCTGCCCTGGCCAACGCCGATCATGACTTCTCCAGGTTGTTCAATGGCTTGAGCGGGTTTTGCGGGCTTGGCCGACGGGATCGTAAACGAGAAAAAGCACACCGCGATCCCGCAAAGCGTCAGCAAGGCTGCGACCAGGATCACGCCCTTGTCCCAATGTTCGCTGCTGGGAATGTCGTCATGCTCGTCGAGGTTCATGACGCTACTTTATCAGTGCGCAGGAAGCGAAGGAACGCCGGCGGACCGTGCAACTCCTTGGCTTCGTAGCGGGTGGCCGGCCAGTCCGCCGGCCGGGTTTTCCAGTCTTTCGGGCCCGTGGCGGTCCAGCGGAAAGCCGGATGGGCCATCAACCGCTCCAGGGCATAGGTGAGATAGCCGGCATCGTCGCTGGCCAGGCGGAGTTCACCGCCCGGTTTCAGGATTCGCGCGATCGCGCCGAGCGTTTCGGTCTGGACGAAGCGCCGTTTGTGGTGCCGCGTTTTCGGCCAGGGATCGGGAAACAGGATGAAGATCCGGCCGATGCTCGCAGCAGGCAGCGCATCGATGATGTCGCGCGCGTCGCCTTCGTAGATCCGGATCGAAGGACGCGCAGCGGCCGCCAGTTTGGACAGCAGCTTGGCAACGCCCGAGATGTAGGGCTCCGCGCCGATCAGCCCGATGCGGGGATGCGCCTCTGCCTGCCAGAGCAGATGCTCGCCGCTTCCGAAGCCGACCTCCAGCCAGACGTCGTCGACCGGGCGGTCGAAATAACTCGCGGGGTCGTGCCCTTTTTCCAGGCGCAGTGTCAGACCGGGCAACAGGCTGCGGCGCAGTTCCTCCTGGTGCGCGGAGAGCTTGGGCCCCTTGCGGCGGCCGTAAAGCATGCGTCTGCGCCGATTTTCCCGCGGTTCGTCCATGCGGGTGTTGTCGCGGATCGGCCGCGCCGGCGTCAATCGCTCGAACGTTCAGCAGATTGTCCTTATATTATAGTAATATAATAGGGATTTATATATGAGTCAGCCTGGGAGGGCTGCATGGAACTGCTCCAACACATCAATCCGCTCTACGTGGCGTCCGGATTCGCGGTCGGATTCATCGTCGGCCTGACAGGCGTCGGCGGCGGATCGTTGATGACGCCGATCCTCATTCTCCTTTTCGGGGTGCATCCGGCCGCGGCGGTCGGAACCGACCTCCTGTACGCCAGCACGACCAAGTCCGGCGGTGCGGCCGTGCACGCCCTGCACCGCACCATCCATTGGCCGCTGGTCGCGCGCCTCGCGCTCGGCAGTCTGCCGGCTTCGCTCCTGACGTTGATGCTGCTGAACCGGCTGGGCGGCGAGTCCGCGACCGTGAATGCGCTGATTTCCAAATCGCTCGGTTTCGCGTTGCTGCTGACGGCAGCGACACTCGTCTTCCGCCGCTTCCTGATCGCGCACTATGCCGAACGGATCGCGGCGCAAAGCGACGCGACGATCGCCAGACTGACCGTCGCCGTCGGCGGGGCGCTCGGCATCCTGGTCACGCTGTCTTCGGTCGGCGCCGGCGCGCTCGGCGTCACTGCCTTGCTGCTGCTCTATCCCAAGCTTCCGATTGCGCGCATCGTCGGCTCGGACATTGCGCACGCCGTTCCGCTGACGCTGATCGCCGGCGCAGGCCATTTGCTGATGGGAAACATCGACTTCGCCATGCTGGCGACGTTGCTGATCGGATCCCTGCCCGGCATCGTGATTGCCAGCAATCTCGCGCCGCGGCTGCCGGAAACGGCCCTGCAATACGGCCTTTCGGTCGTGCTTCTCGCGGTATCGGCGAAGATGATCGCCTAGAACGCGCGCTTCAAAGCGTCGGCGAGATCGGTCTTTTCCCAGGAGAAGCCGCCGTCGGCGTCCGGCTCGCGGCCGAAATGGCCGTACGCCGCGGTGCGCGCGTAGATCGGCTTGTTGAGTCCGAGATGCTCGCGGATGCCGCGCGGCTTGAGGCTCATCAGTTCCGGCAGGATTTTCTCCAGCTTGGCTTCGTCGACCTTGCCGGTGCCGTGCGTGTCGACATAGACCGAAAGCGGCTCGGACACGCCGATCGCATAGGCGATCTGGATCGTGCAGCGTTCCGCAAGGCCCGCCGCGACGACGTTCTTGGCGAGATAGCGCGCCGCATAGGCCGCGGAGCGGTCGACCTTGGTCGGATCCTTGCCGGAGAAGGCGCCGCCACCATGCGGTGCAGCGCCGCCGTAAGTGTCCACGATGATCTTGCGTCCCGTCAGACCGCAGTCGCCGTCGGGACCGCCGACCACGAATGCGCCGGTGGGATTGACATGCCAGATGGTCTTGTCGCTGATCCAGCCCGCGGGCAGCGCCTGGCGGATGTAAGGTTCGACCACGGCGCGCACATCGTTCGAGGTCATGTCGGCGTCGAGATGCTGCGTCGAAAGAACGATCTGGGTCGCGCCGACCGGCCAGCCGTTCTCATATTGCACGGTGACCTGGCTTTTCGCGTCGGGACCGAGTTTCGGTTCCTTGCCCGCATGCCGCGCATCGGCGAGGAGTTTGAGAATCTTGTGACTGTAGAAGAGCGGCGCCGGCATCAAGGCGGGCGTCTCGCGACAGGCGTAGCCGAACATGATGCCCTGGTCGCCCGCGCCTTCATCCTTGTTGCCCGATGCGTCGACGCCCTGGGCGATGTGCGGCGACTGCGCGTGCAGCAGGACTTCGACGTTCGCCGTTTTCCAGTGAAATCCTTCCTGCTCGTAGCCGATATCCTTGATCGCCTTGCGCGCCACGTCGACGACCTGCTCGATGCCGATATGCTTTGGACCGCGGGTCTCGCCGGCGATGATGACGCGATTGGTCGTCGCCAGGGTCTCGCACGCCGCGCGGATGTCCCATGGTGAAAGACCGCTCTTGGGGCCCTCGCGGAAGAACAGGTCGACGACTTCGTCGGAGATGCGGTCGCATACCTTGTCCGGATGTCCTTCCGACACGCTCTCGCTCGTGAACAGGTAATTCTGACGCGCCATCGCCTTCTTGCCCTTCGCCATCAATCCGGTGGGAACGGCAGCTTTTTGCAACAATCGCCCCCGTGGTCAACTGGGCAAGGCGCGCCTTGTTCGGATAGGGTTGACCGTCACAAATCCGGGGAGAAACACCATGGTTGCGCCATTCCAGGGCGGCTGCGCCTGCAAAGCGGTTCGCTATGAGGTCTCCTCGGAGCCCTTCGCCGTCATGGAATGCCACTGCCGGGATTGCCAGCACGCATCGGGCGGCGCCAGCGCGGTCATCGCCGTCGTGCCGCGCGCGGCACTCCGGCTGACCAAGGGTACGCCCAAAGCGTACACGGTGAAGGGAGACTCTGGCGGCGACGTGACCAGGTTCTTTTGTGCCGAATGCGGCTCCCCGATTTACAGCTTTCCGGGCGACACGCCGATCGCCGCCGTGAAAGCCGGCTCGCTCGACGATCCCAGCTGGCTGAAGGTTGCAGCCGCCATGTATGTGAGCTCAGCCCAGCCCTGGGCGCATATCGACAAGAGTCTCCCCGCGTTCGAGAAGCTGCCGCCCATGGGGTGACGCTTCTTCATAAGATGAAGCGCGAGAGATCCTGATCCTTGGCGAGCTCGTCGACGCGGGCATGCACATACGACCCGTCGATGACGATCTTCTCCCCGTTGCGCTCGCTCGCCGTGTAGCTGACATCGTCGAGCACGCGCTCCATGATCGTCTGCAGCCGGCGCGCGCCGATGTTTTCGACGCTGGCGTTCACCTGCGCCGCGAGATCGGCGATCGCCGCGATGCCGTCCGGTGTGAAGGCGAGCGCGACGCTTTCTGTGTCGAGCAGCGCCACATATTGCTTGATCAGGCTGGTCTCCGGTTCGGTGAGGATGCGCTGGAAGTCGTCGCGCGTCAGCGCTTTCAGTTCGACGCGGATCGGCAGGCGGCCCTGAAGCTCGGGCAGCAGATCGGACGGTTTGGCGGTATGGAAAGCGCCCGACGCGATGAACAGGATATGGTCGGTCTTCACCGGACCGTGTTTGGTCGCGACCGTGGTGCCTTCGATCAGGGGAAGCAGATCGCGCTGTACGCCTTCGCGGCTGACGTCGCCGCCGCCGCGCATCTCGCTGCGGGCACAAATCTTGTCGATCTCGTCGAGGAACACGATGCCGTTGTTCTCCACCATTTCGATGGCGTCGCGGATGATCTTGTCGTTGTCGAGCAGTTTGTCGGCCTCTTCGGCGACGAGCGGCGCGTGCGCGTCGGCCACCGTCATGCGGCGCTTCTTGCCCTGCTGGCCGAACGCCTTCCCGAAAATGTCGCCGAGATTGACCATCGATATCTGCGCGTTGGGCATTCCCGGTATCTCGAACGCCGGCATGCCGCCCGCATCGCGCATCTCCAGTTCGACTTCCTTGTGATCGAGTTCGCCCGCGCGCAATGATTTGCGGAACGACTCGCGCGTCGCTCCGGACGAGGTTCCGACGAGCGCGTCGAGGATGCGGTTCTCGGCGCGCGCCTCGGCCTGCGCTTCGACATCGCGGCGCCTGGCGGCGCGCACCTGCGCGATGCCGACTTCGAGTAGGTCGCGCGCGATCTGGTCGACGTCGCGGCCGACATAGCCGACCTCGGTGAACTTGGTCGCCTCGACCTTGAGGAACGGAGCCTGGGCAAGCCTGGCGAGACGGCGCGAGATCTCCGTCTTGCCGACGCCGGTCGGCCCGATCATCAGGATGTTCTTGGGCAGCACCTCTTCGCGCAGTTCGGGCGCGAGCTGCTGGCGCCGCCAGCGATTGCGCAACGCGATGGCCACCGCGCGCTTGGCATCGTGCTGACCGACGATGTAGCGGTCCAGCTCCGAAACGATCTCCCGCGGCGTGAAAGACGAACTCATGTGCTTGCCAAACTCTCTATGACGACGTTTTCGTTGGTGTAGATGCAGATGTCGGCGGCGATCTTCATGGCGCGTCGCGCAATCTCCTCCGCCGAGAGGTCGAGCGACAGGAGGGCCCGCGCGGCGGCGAGCGCGAAGGGTCCGCCCGAACCGATCCCGATCAGTCCGTCCTCCGGTTCGACGACGTCGCCCGTTCCCGACAGGATGAGCGAGGTCTTGGCGTCGGCAACGGCCATCATCGCCTCGAGCCGTCGGAGGTAGCGGTCGGTTCGCCAATCTTTCGCCAGTTCGACGCAGGCGCGCGCCAGGTTCCCAGGGTGCTGCTCAAGCTTGGCCTCGAGCCGCTCGGACAAGGCGAAAGCGTCCGCCGTGGCGCCGGCGAACCCGACGAGCACGTCGCCCTTGCCGATGCGCCGAACCTTGCGCGCATTCGCCTTCATGACGGTCGCGCCCGCCGTCACCTGACCGTCGCCCGCGACGACCACCTGACCTGCCTTGCGCACCGACAGGATCGTCGTGGAACGCCATTTTTCTTTTTCCGCCATGCCGTTCAACCTATTGTCGTGTCCAGAAGGACGCATTCATGCCCGTAAAGCTCATCGTTGCCGCAAGCCTAGGCGCGGCTCTCATCGCCGCGCAACCGGTCTTGGCCGCGCCGCTCACCTATGACTGCCAGGCCTATATAACAAGGGTGGAGACCGTTCCCCCGCCGGCGCCGGGGGACACCGATCCCTGGCAATGCCGGACGCCGAGCGCGAAACCGAGCACGGCGACGCATTGGTTCCGCAACGCGCTCGAATATTGCCGCCTCGTGCTCGACGTCTACGACGACGCGGGTCGTGCCGCGCAACGGATGGCGACGCTCTATCGTCCGCACCGATGGATCGTTCTTCTGGATGCCGACGAAAGCGTGCTCGACAATTCCCTGTTCGAGCGCGAGCGCGATCTGTGCGGCGGCGAAGTCCACGACGCGCAATGGGAGAGCTGGGTCCATGCCGACCTGGCGCGTGCGGTTCCGGGCGCCGCGGCATTCACCCAACAGGTGCATCGGCTCGGCGGCCTCGTCGGCATCGTCACCAACCGCATCGCGGCGGACGACGTCGACACGCAGCGCGTCCTGCGACATGCCGGAATCTGGTTCGACTACGAGATGGGAATGTCGGGCAATGTCTCGGACAAGACGCTGCGCTGGAACGGCGCCGTGGCGGCGCTGGCGCGCCGGTTCGGCGGACGTCCGAGGGCGGTGTTGTGGGTCGGGGACCAGATCACCGACTTTCCCATTCTCGACGCCCGGGGCGGCATCGTCCGTCCGATGAACCAGAAGGATTCGGGCGCGGGAATCGGCCGGTCCTTCTTCGTCCTCCCCAACCCCATGTACGGAAACTGGCAGGACAATCCCGATCGCTGAGGATTAACGACTTGGGCGAAACTTTCGGTTATGAGAGGCCTTTGGGCCTGTACGGGCCGTCCGGAGACTGGCCATGCGCACTGCGACCGTAGAAAGAAAGACCCGCGAGACCGAGATCGCGGTTTCGCTCGATCTTGACGGATCGGGCGAGTGCGACATCGACACCGGCATCGGCTTCCTCGATCACATGCTGGAGAGTTTCGGCCGCCATTCCATGATCGATCTGAAAGTGCGCGCGCAAGGCGACCTGCACATCGACTATCACCACACGACCGAGGATACCGGCATCGTCATCGGACAGGCGGTGAAGAAGGCGCTGGGCGATTTCTCCGGAATCACGCGTTTCGGCGCCGCGCTCATACCGATGGACGAGACGTTGACGCGTGTCGCCATCGACGTGTCGAACCGGCCCTATCTGATCTGGAAGGTGACGATCCCGAAGCCGAAACTCGGCGAGATGGACACCGAGCTGTTCAAGGAATGGTTCCAGGCCTTCGCGCAGAACGCGGGCGTCTGCCTGCATGTCGAGAACCTGTATGGCGAGAACAGCCATCACATCGTGGAGAGTTGCTTCAAGGCGCTGGCGCGAGCGCTGCGCCAGGCGGTGTCGCCGGACGACCGTCTCGACGGCGGCGTCGCCTCCACAAAAGGTTCGCTCAGCGAAAAGGCGTGATCGGCGATGGGCGCCTCCGTCTCGCGCCGCGCCTTGCTCGCATCCGGCGCGGCAGCGCTGGCGTTGTGCACCCGTTCGGCGGCTCAGAGCCTCGATGCGCTCGATACGTCCTTTTCGGATCCACAGGACGTCGCGATCCGCGGCTATATCGGCGACGCGATGGAGCCGTTCCTGTCGCGCGACGGCGGGCTTCTGCTTTTCAACAACCGTAACGCGGCGCCGCAGAACACGGACCTGCACTGGGCCAGGCGCATCGACGATCTCACCTTCGACTATCAGGGAAAGATCGAGGGCGTGAACACGCCCGCCCTGGAGGGCACGCCGTCGATGGATGCGAGCGGCGAGCTCTATTTCGTCTCGACCCGCAGCTATGCGACCACGGCGTCGACCATCTATCGCGCGCATTTCGACGGCGGCGTGGCGGCGAACCCCGAACTCGTTCCGGGCATCTCGCGCAAGACGCCCGGTTGGGTCAATTTCGATCTGGAAATCAGTGCCGATGGCGGCACGCTGGTCTTCGCGGACGGCTGGTTCGGCGACAAGAATTATCCGCAGAGCGCGTCGCTCGTGTTGGCATCGCGCGTTGACGGCGGCTTCCGGCGCGATCCGCGTAGCGCCGCGATTCTTGCTGCCGTGAATGCCACCGGCGTGGTCTATGCGCCTTGCCTGTCGGCGGACCGGTGCGAACTCTTCTTCACGCGGGTGCCCGTCATGCGTGCCGGCGCCCGACCGGCCATCTATCGCTCGGCGCGGCCGCGTGCCGACATGCCTTTCGAGGCGCCGGCGCGGATCGCTGCGATCGCCGATTTTGCCGAAGGACCGACGATTTCGCCCGACGGCCAGCGGCTCTATTTTCACGTGAAGCGTGGAGATCGGTTCTTGATCCGGACGATCCACCGTCACGTTTTGGAACCGCACCGGAACGTCGCGCGCTGACAAATTGTCAGAAAGGTGACGCCTGCGTCACTTTCATTGACTCTTCACAACTGCTCTTTACAATGACGCCATCGTCACCATTTCCCAGCATGCACACTCGGAGTCGAGCCTGATGGTCCAGATCACGAAAGACGAAGCCTATGACGCCGTTGCGCCGGACGACTTCCCTGCGATGCTGAATCCGGCTCGTTACGGCGTGCGTTCGACCGCGTTCGACAAGATCATCAGCGCTACCCACGATCATTTCTGGGATCCGCTCGACAAGAAGTACATCGACTTCGCCGAACCGTTCGATGCCACGAAGAAGACCATCCTGCCGGAGAACTTCTTCCCGATCTTCCACACCCGCATCGGTGAAAAGATGACGCCGGAGCAGAAGATCAAGTTCGCCAACGAATCGGCGCGCTGGCAGCTGTCGGCGATCCTGCACGGCGAGCAAGGCGCGCTCGCGCTCTCGGCTTCGCTCTGCCACATCCTGAAGGACCCGGGCGCCCAGGAATACGCCGCCAACCAGGCGCGCGAGGAAGCGCGGCACGTCACTGCGTTCGCGAGCTACATCAAGGCGCGCTGGGGCACGCCGCTGCCTTGCGGGGCGACGCTGCAGGCGCTGCTGACGGAAATGGTCGGCGCCCCGGAAGTCTACAAGAAGATCGTCGGCATGCAGATGCTGGTCGAAGGCCTTGCCATGGGTGCGTTCGCGACGCTGTACCAGAACTCGCAGGACCCGCTCCTGGTGAAGCTCTGCCAGCTCGTCATGACCGACGAGGCCTTCCATCACAAGTTCGGCAAGATCTGGGCCGACCGCACGATCCCCAAACTCTCGCAGGACGAAAAGAACCTGGTCGAGGATTGGGCCGCACAATGCTTTCAGACGCTGCTCTTCAACCTCGTCAACGCCGAACAGATGCAGGTCGTCTACGACTCGGTGGGCATCGACTGGCAGGACGCGCGTGCCGCCATCATGGAGGCCTTCGGCGACGAACAGCGCCGCGAAGGCATGAAGCAGTCCGCCAACATCTTCCGCGTGCTCATCAAGACGCTGGTCAATGCCGGCATCATCACCGACCGCACCAAGGCGTTCTACGGCATGTATGTCGACATGGACGAGTTGAAGAACGAAGGCACGCGCATGGTCGGCGACGACATCGCCGAGGAAGGCATCAAATACCTTCAGACCATCAACTTCGCCGACCGCAGCAAGGGATCCAAGTTGCTCGCGGCGGAATAGGCGCGGCGTTTTCAGGCTTTTACGAGACGGGCGGTCTGGCGGCCGCCCGTTTTGTTTTGGCGGGAAGGCAAGCCCGGCTCATGCCGCAGATGCATCCCGCGGGGCGCGTTCAGCCGTTGTAGGCGCCGACCAGCGTCGCGATGTCGAGCTTCCTCATCTTCAACATGGCTTCGGTCATTCGCCGGACCCGCTCCGGATCGCTGCCGGCGGCCATCTCGGCAAGTACCTCCGGCACGACCTGCCAGGACACGCCGAACTTGTCCTTCAGCCAGCCGCACATGCTTTCCGCGCCGCCGCCCGAGGTGAGTTTCGACCAGTAGTGATCGACCTCGGCCTGCGTCTTGCAACCGATCGAGAAGGACACGGCCTCGCTGAAC
This sequence comes from Rhizomicrobium sp., assembly GCA_035499335.1. GTDB lineage: Bacteria > Pseudomonadota > Alphaproteobacteria > Micropepsales > Micropepsaceae > Rhizomicrobium. The sequence continues at coordinate 63,516 of DATJZB010000069.1, forward strand.
TTGAACATCGGCCCGCCATTGAGCGCCAGGAAATCGACGCCGTCGAGCGTGAAGGCAACGACCATGGCCAGACCTTTGGGCATGCGGCCGCCGTCGCCGTAGCGCGACACCTTGTTGATGCGCGAATTGGGAAAGATCGAAAGATAGAACGCGGCGGCTTCCTCGGCCTGCGTGTCGAACCACAGACAGGGCGAAATCTTCTGCACGACCTTCTCCCTTTATGCCGGCGGCGGGCCGTCCATCAAGATGCGGATGACGAGTTCGCCCGGACCGGCGACCTTCAGGAATTCCCTTGCCTGGCGCAGTACTTCGTCCCTGGAGTCCGCGCTGAGGATTCCAAAGCCGCCACCCAGGAGATCGGTCGCCGTCCCCGCGCCGTCCTTGACGCCGAATTCGCCGTTGGCAAGTCTCACGCGCAGACCTTGTTCCGCGGGCAGGAATCCGCCGCCCATGATGAACTTTCCCGCCGCGCTCTGTCGGTGGACGAGTTCGTCCATGCCCTTGGGATCGGCGGGCGGTCCCGGTGGTGCGTCCGATTTGTAGAAGGCGATATACCGCATCCTGGCCGACCTTTCCTTACGTTGACTATTACGTTGATATCAACATAATCGAAGTGTGTCAAAATCAGCGCCGATTCCGCTTAGCGTGACGCACGCGGTGCGCGACACATGCCTGTGCCTTCAGACCCAGCGCGCGGCGCGCGCCCTGGCGCGGCGGTTCGACGAGGCATTGTCGCCGCTTGCGCTGACCAGCGGCCAATTTTCGCTTCTCGTCTCGCTCAGCCGGCCCGTGCCGCCGCCGCTGGGCGCGGTCGCCGCGCTGCTTGCGATGGACCGCACGACGCTCACCGCCAATCTCAAGCCACTGCAACGTAGAGGGTTGGTGAAAGTTGCCGTCGACCGGACCGATCGGCGCAGCCGCCTTCTCATGCTGACCGCCGCGGGCAAGACGCTGCTGCGCAAGGCTCTGCCGGTCTGGCGCAAGACCCATGGCGAACTCGATCGCGCTCTTTCCGCGGTGCAGCGCGATCAATTGCGCGCCGGACTGCTGGCTCTCGCCTGAGAGATTGATATTCCGTTCCGCAAATGTTCCAATCGGGCATGGCGGTGATCTCGACAGCGACAGCGGCGGATGTGGCGCGTGGCGTCAGCCGGCTACTGTTGCAACAGGGATATAGCCCGATCCTGGAATTCACCCTGGCGAACGGCCGCCGGCTCGACATCGCCGCGCTGGGTCCGGACGGCACGCTGCTCGGCGTCGAGATCAAGGTGGCGCTGGCCGATCTGCGCGGCGATACCAAGTGGCCGGAATATCTCGAATATTGCGAGCATTTCTATTTCGCGATCCCGCCCGACTTTCCCGAGGAGCACGTGCCCGGATCGACCGGACTGATCGTGGCCGACCGTTATGGCGGCGCGATCGTGCGCCCGGCGACGCCGGCCGCGGTGCATGCCAGCCGGCGCAAAGCGGTGACGCTGCGGTTCGCCAAGGTCGCGGCCGACCGGCTTGCGAGCGTCCTCGATCTCGCATCCGAACCGCGCGGCAACATGGAAGAGAGCGATGGCGATCAGTAAGGCGCAATTCAAGAAAATCGCGCTGTCGTTTCCCGAGGCGCATGAGAAGGCTTCCTACGGGTCTCCGGCAATCTTCGTCGCCAAGAAATTCTTCACCCGCCTGCGCGAGCAGGACGACTCGATCGTCTGGATCGTCGGTTCGATCGACGAACGCGACCACATGCTGGAGATGGATCCGGCGACCTATTTCATCACCGAGCACTACAAGGACTATCCGTCGGTGCTGGTGCGCACGTCGCGCATCGACCAGGCCATGCTGAAGAAGATGCTCGAACGGCGCTGGCGTGCGATCGCGCCCAAGAAGCTGATCAAGGAAGTCGACGCCGCCGCACCGCCGGCGAAGAAGGCCGGGGCCAAGGCGAAGAAACGCGCCAAGCGCGCCGTCTGACGCCGTCGCTGATCTCATGCTTCGACAAGCTCAGGATGAGGGATGTGACGCGGAAACTCATCCTGAGCTTGTCGAAGGATGAGGTCCCGGATGACGAAATCGTTCGGTTAGCGCGGGCTGCGCTTGGCGAGGATACGCTGCAGCGTGCGCCGGTGCATGTTCAGACGGCGCGCGGTTTCCGAAACATTGTGCCCGCACAGCTCATAAACGCGCTGGATGTGTTCCCAGCGCACGCGGTCGGCCGACATCGGATTTTCCGGCGGCTTCGGCTTGGAACCCGGCTGCGCCAGAAGCGCTGCGAGAATATCGTCCGCGTCGGCCGGCTTGGGAAGGTAGTCGATCGCGCCATATTTCACCGCGGCAACCGCCGTGGCGATGTTGCCGAAGCCGGTGAGCACGACGACACGGCTATCCGGACGCACGACATGCAGGGTCTCGACGACATCCAGTCCGTTGCCGTCATCGAGCTTGAGATCGACCACGGCGTAAGCGGGCGGCGCTTCCTTGGCGCGCGCTTTTCCTTCCGCGACGCTCTCGGCGATCGTGACGCTGAAGCCGCGGGCTTCCATGGCGCGCGCCAGGCGCTCGCGCAGAGGGCGATCGTCTTCCACCAGCAAAAGGGTCTTGTCTTCGGGCATGCTCATCTTGTTTACCGGACTTGATCTGGCGCGTTCATATACCGCGCCCATTACGACCTCAACCAAAACTACCTCCCCCAGGGTGAATCCCTCAGGCCACGGAGTTCTTGCCACGCCGGAGCGCGCAATTTTCTGATTTAGATCATCCATTGCGCTATTCCCGCGCCGCGCCCCAGCGCCGTCTTCGGCCGCGGCGATACCGTCTTTTGCGCCCGCGGCCGGGCCGAGCCGGACTTGGCCGAGCTATTCCGTGAACTGTCTAAATCCTTCGAACCCCTAACGATCTGCCGGCTCCCGCGGGCCGTGCGGTCAGCCTTCGCCGCGTCCGGGCGGGCCCTCGCCATCGATCGTATTGCGCGGCCACACCATGGAAATTCGTGCACCGCCGGAATCGAGATTGACGACGCTGACCTCACCGCCCGTCTGCTCGATCAACGTCTTGGCGATGAAGAAGCCGAGACCCATGCCCTCGTGCTTTTCGAGACCGCCCGTGGGGCCGATCTCGGTTTCGCCCACCGCGAACTGTCCGGGCCGCGATGTAATGTAAGGCTCTCCGATCCGCTCGAATATCTCCGGCGCGAAACCAGGACCGTCGTCTTCAACCGCGATGCGCAATTGACTGGCGTTCCAGCGCGCCTGGATCCGGACGCGGCTCTTGGCGAAGTCGGCGGCATTCTCGACGATATTGCCCAATCCGTGCAGCAGTTCGGGCGCGCGCCACACCTGCGGCACGGGATCGCCCGGCCGGTCCGGCGACAGCGAGATCGTGATCTCGAGATCCTCACCCCGATAGGGCTCGACGAGATCCTCGAGAAAGGCGCCGAGCGGCAGCCTTGCCGTCGAACCGAGCATCGCTTCTTCCGGATTGGAAAGCCGCGCAAGGATCGCGCGGCACCGTTCCGCCTGCTGGCGCAGGAGGCGTGCGTCTTCGGCCTCGCCGGAATTGGGCGGCAAAGCGCGTTCCAGCTCGCGCGAAACGACCGCGATGGTGCCGAGCGGCGTGCCGAGCTCGTGTGCCGCCGCGGTCGCCAGCGCGCCGAGAGAAGCGAGGCGATGCTCGCGCGAGAGGGCGAGCTGCGTCGCAGCCAGTCCGGCGGACATGCGCGCGCCTTCGCTCGCGATGCGCCAGGCATAGATCGACGTGAAGCCAATGCCGATCACGAGTGAAGCCCAAATCCCGGCCTGGTAGAGCGTCGGCAGCGAAATCTCCTCGCCGCTCGGCCAGGGCAGCGGCAGATGCCAGACCGAAATCATGGAGACGAGGGCAAAGGCCATTCCCGCCAGGATGAGCGTGTTGCCCATGTTGAGCGTCGCTGCCGCGATGACGATGGGCGCCAGGAACATCAGCGAGAACGGATTGGTGATGCCGCCTGTGAGATAGAGCAGCGCGGCGAGCTGCAAGACGTCGAAGGCGAGATAGAAGGTCGCTTCCCGGTTGGTGGAGCGGTGGCTCGCGGGATAGCGCAGGGCAAGCACGATATTCAGCACCGCGCTCGCGCCGATGAAGCCGGCGCAGCGGGCGAGAGGCAACGGGTAGCCGAACCCGAAATAGACAATGAAAAGGGCAGCTGACTGCCCGCCCACCGCCAGCCAGCGCAGATTGGACAGAGTCCGCAGCCTCACCCGGCCGCGTGCCGCGGACGCCGGTGTGTTGGAAAAAGTCCTCACAGGACTTGTTTCGGTCTGGTTTGCCATGTTTTTTGCGCCACTCAACGTCGACCGGCCACTTTCCGGCGCCGGCAAGGAACACTATCTATCCCTGCGAGGGGCTCATCAATTGCGGAAATCTCCATGCGCCGCCTCTCATTGATCCTGATGCCAGCCGCGATCGTCCTCGCGCTCGTCGCGGGATATTTCATCTGGCATGCCGGCGACGATCTCCCGGCCCTGGATCGCAATGTGGAAACCGGCTCCGCCGCCATCGGCGGACCCTTCACGCTGATCGACCAGAACGGGGTCAAACGCTCCTCGGCCGATTTCCGCGGCAAGTTCATGCTGGTCTATTTCGGCTATTCCTATTGTCCCGACGTTTGTCCGACCACCCTGGCGCTGATGGCGGACGCGATCGACAGGCTCGGGCACAAGGGCGACGCGATCGTTCCGGTCTTCATCACCATAGACCCGGAGCGCGACACGCCGGCCAAGCTCAAACCCTATGTCGCATCGTTCGGCCCGCGCTTCGTCGGGCTGACGGGCGATCTCAAAAGCATCAAGAAGGTGGCCGATCTCTACCGCGTCTACATCAAGAAGGAGCCGCTGGAGAACGGAAACTATGCCATGGACCATTCCAGCGTGATCTATCTGATGGGTCCGGACGGCAAATTCGTTGGCTATTGGGACGACACGTCGGTCGGACCGGACAAGCTGGCCGCGGCGTTGAAGAAACTCATCTGAAACGCATACAGCCGGCGGCGGCTAGATGGCCGGTACCGGAACGCGCGATTGCAGCGCGGCAGCGATCAGCGTGTTGCGCATGAGGCAGACGATCGTCATCGCGCCGACGCCTCCCGGAACCGGCGTGATGTAGCCGGCCACCTTCTGCGCCGAATCGAAGTCGACGTCGCCCACGACCCTGGTCTTGCCGCCGCCCATGTCCAGGCGATTGATGCCGACATCGATCACGATGGCGCCCGGCTTGATCCAGTCGCCGGGCACGAAGTTCGGCTTGCCGATCGCGGCCACCAGGATATCGGCGCGTTGCGCATGCGCCTTCAGATCGCGCGTGCGGGAATGGGCCATCGTGACCGTGGTGTTGGCTGCGAGGAAAAGCTGCGCGGACGGCTTTCCGAAGAGCAACGAGCGTCCGATGACGAGGACGTCCATGCCCGCGATGTCGCCGACATATTCCTTGAGCAGCATCATGACGCCGGCCGGCGTGCAGGAGACGAGTTGCGCCCGGCCGCTGACCAGGAGCCCCGCATTGGTCGGAGTCAGCGCGTCGACATCCTTGGCGGGGTCGAGCAGGTCGAGGACGGCGCTCTCGCGGACCTGCTTGGGCAGCGGCATCTGCACCAATATTCCGTGTACGGATTTATCGTCGTTGAGCGCCCGGATGCGGGCAAGGACCTCGGCCTCGCTGGCATCGGCCGGCAGGCTGTAATGCAACGATCTGAGGCCCAGCGCCTCGGCGCCCTTGCCCTTGTTGCGGACATAGATCTCGCTCGCCGGATCGTTACCGACCAGGACGGTGGCAAGACCGGGCACGATGCCGTGCTCGGCTTTCAGCTTTGCGGCCTGTTCCGCGACACGCGTGCGCAGGCCGGCGGCAAAGGATTTTCCATCTATGATCTTGGCGGTCATTTCGCGGTCTCCATCGTTTGCAGCCGTGCGACGAGAGCATCGGTCGCCGGCGAAATCTCGATCGTCTTGAGGCGCGCCGTCTCACCGGCGGCGATACGAATCCTCGATCTGGCAACGCCGAGGGCCTTGCTCAGCAGCGCGATCAGAGCGGCATTCGCCTTGCCGTCCTCGGGCGGGACGGAAACGCGCGCGTTCAGTTGCTCCTGCCCGTCCACGCCGCGTGCCCAGCCGTCGATGGCGTCACGTCCGCCCCGAGGCGTCAGGCGCAGGCGAAAGGAGAGCGATCCCGCGGACAGACGGACTCGCATGCCCACGGTCAGACGCGATAGATGAGGTAGTAGAGCAGATTGTCGATGACGTAGTTCATGAACTGAACGCCGATCAAAACGATGATCGGCGAGAGGTCGAGCCCGCCGATCGGCGGAATGAACCGGCGCACGCGGCGGAACACGGGCTCGGTCAGCGCATAGAGCGTTTGCACGATCTGCCGCACGAGCTGGTTGCCGGTATTGAGCACGCCGAAGGCGATCAGCCAGCTCGCCACGACCGCGCTGATGATGACGAGCGTGTAAAGCCACAGAACGGTGTCGACCAGCCAAATCAGCGGATTGAGAAAGACAAAGGACATAGACCTGGGCCGCACCTATTGAGTCGCCGTCTGCTGCGCCAGCTTGTAGCGGCTGGAGACCATCTTTCCAAGCGTGTGCTTGACATGGTCAAGCCGACGGCGCGGGATGGACCGGGAACAGAGGTTTATCCGTGAATTCCGAGCGTCAAACGTTTGAGACCCTTGCGGCCGCGCGACCGTCTGCCCGCGTGCTTCATGATGCGGCGAGAGCCGCGCGCGCGGGCGATGCGGCGGCGGGTCTGCCCATCGCCGCGGCCCTGACGCACAGCGCTTTCGCCGCGCCGGAGACGGCGTCGGCCGTGTACGCGTCATTTCGGAACGGCTGGCTCGGCTCCGGCGACATTCCCGACATGCCGCTCGCCCCGCCGGCGCCGATGTCCGGCGAATTCTGGAACGCTTACTGGCAACTGCTCGATGAAACGGCCGGCATGGATCCGGTAACCATCACGACGCGCGTCGCCGGATTGGGCGCGTTCACAGACCCATCGCTGCGCGAGCGCGCCGAAGCGCTCGCCGCCCGTCATCCCAAGGCTGCCGACCCGGCGGCGCGCATGCCGCCGCGCCGCTTGACGCTGGACGAACTCGCGCGCCAGCCGGAAGGCTCGCTGGGACGCGACTTCTATCGCCAGATTGTCGACAACAATTTCGATCTGGAAGTGCTCGATCGCGAAGCGATGAATCTCGCGTCGTTGCCGCCGGCCCTGCGCTATCTCAATACGCGCATCCTCCAGATGCACGACATCTGGCATCTGGCGGGCGGCTTCCACACCACGGCGCTGCACGAGATCGCGATCTCGGCGTTTCAGCAGGCGCAATTCGGGCACGGTTACTCGGCCATGTTCCTTGCCGTCGTCGTCGGGCGCATGGTCCAGAACGGCGGCGAGGCCTCGCCGGTGATCCTGCAGACCATCGCCGAAGCCTCACAGTACGGGGCCGATTGCCCGAGCTTCATGGCCATACCGTGGGAAGCGCAATGGCATGAGCCGCTCCGCACCATCCGCGCGCGGCACGGTTTCCAGGCCTTCAAGGGAAGCTTCCCGCCCGATCTCTTCGAGCAATTGCGCTCGGCGGCCTGACCTTCCCGTGCAGCCTTGACACGCAAAGGCCGCCCTCCCTACATACCCGCCGCGCCTGCGGGCGCAATGCGTGGTTCGGGGCTGTAGCTCAGTTGGGAGAGCGCCTCGTTCGCAATGAGGAGGCCAGCGGTTCGATTCCGCTCAGCTCCACCAACCTGCGCTGCCTGGCAGTTTGGGTTGGCAAACCTGAACCAGTGCGCATCGCTTCTTCGGTCACGTGAAACAGAGCGGCCCCGCGCCGCGTAACCTCACTTGCCCGTGTAGCGGACGCGCCAGACTACGCGTCCCACATCGTCGGCGATGAGCAGGCTTCCGTCCTTGGCGATCGCGAGCCCCGCCGGACGACCCCAGACATGCGCGGGCGATCCCGGTTTATCGGTGCCGCTCCAGAAACCGGTGACGAAGTTCTCGTAGCTTCCGGTCGGCCGGCCGTCGCGGAACGGCACGCGCACCACCTTGTATCCGGTCGGCGCACCGGCGTTCCACGAGCCGTGCAGCGCCACGAACGCATCGCCCCTGTACGACGCCCGGAACTGCAGGCCCTCGTAGAAGACAAGACCGAGCGGCGCGGAATGCGCGTGAAACAGGAGATCCGGCACCACCGCCCGCGCCTGCAGATCGCGCCGCTTCGTGCCGTAATCGGGGTCTGGATGCTGGCCGAGATAGGAATAGGGCCAGCCGTAGAACGCGCCCGGCTGCACATGGGTGAGATAGTCGGGCACCAACTCGTCGCCGAGACCGTCGCGCTCATTGACCGTCACGAAGAGATCGTCCGTACCCGGATAGAATTGCAGCCCGACCGGATTGCGCAGCCCCGAAGCGAAGGTGTGGAGCGAGCCGTCCGCGGCGACGGTCTGAACCGTGGCGCGCGTCGGCGGATCCTCGCCGACATTGCTGGCGCTGCCGATGCCGATATAGAGCGTGCCTTTGGAATCCATGGCGAGATCGCGGGTCACATGGTTGCCGACGGGGCTGAGATCGGCAGCTGTCGTGACCCGTACGCGTTTGCCCGCCATTTTCGAGCCGTCCGAATAGGCCAGACGCCAGACAGCTTGCAGGTCGGCGACGTACAGCGCGCCCTTTGCGAAGAGAAGGCCGTGAGGCGTCTGAAATCCGTCGGCGAATGTCGTGGCTTCGATCGTGCCGCCGGAATCGTGGAGGAGCGTGATCTTTCCCGGACGCGGTTCGGCGAGGAACACATCGCCGTTCGGCGCGATCGCCATCCACCGCGGGTTGCTGAGGCCGGAGGCGTAGACCGAAATCGAAAAACCGGGCGGAACCTCGGGCAGAACCCCGGCAGGCCGTTCGATCCGCTGCGGCGGATTGGCGACACCGGGCGTCGCGTAGGGTGCCGGCAAGTCTTTGATCAATATGTGAAAAACCATTCCCGGCCGATCTGCCGCCTGGGCTACCGACGCGCTGACGGCGATCAGGCCGGCGATCGCAAGCCGGGCGCTGGAACGATGCATCGAAAGGTTCTCCCAGGGGCGTCAAGAAAGGCTTTACCACGGCGGCTTAAAGCTCACCCGTAACGAATGAGAGTAGAGATGCGATCCCTCGTCCTCGCCGCGCTGGCTGCGTTGTTGTTGGTCGCGCCCGCCTATGCGGACGACGGCGGCGACGCCGGCGATGGCGGCAAGGCGCCCAAGCACAAGGTGACGCAATCGCCGTCTTACATCGAGGTCGATCCGATGTATGCGACGATTCTCGACGACGATCGTCCGGTCGGCATGCTCATGATCGGCGTCGGACTCGACATTCCCGACGAGAAGTTGCGCGCCGAAGCGGTGCACGCAATGCCGGTGCTGCGCGACGCCTATGTGCGCAACATGATGAATTTCAGCACCACGTCGGTGCGCAGTTGGAAGCAGCCGGACGTGACCGTGATCGCGGACCGGCTACAGGCCGTCACGGATCGCGCGTTGGGCCGCAAGGGCGCGAAGCTGCTGCTCGCGCAAGTCGCGATGCGGATCACGAAATAGACCGCGCCGATATCGTTGCTAGGGTCCCAGATACTGTTTCAGAGCAGCCTGCGTTTTGGCGAAGGCGTCGTCATAGGCGTCGTGGCTGAAATGACTGCCGCCGATGACGAAATCATGGTCCGTATCGGGATAGGTGGTCAGCGCGAATTGCGCGTTGACGGTTTTTGCGGCGTCGGCGAGTTCGCGAGCCTTTGCGATGAGGCAGCAGTCCTTATAGGTGTCCGATTCCCCCGCGAACATCACGACCGGCACATTGAGACGCCCGGCGAAAGCGGCCGCATCCTTGATCGGCGTCGTGGCGGGATACCAGGCGGCAACCACAGCGACCTGGTCGCCCCAACCCGATCCAAATCCCAATACCATCGCGCCACCGAGCGAAAATCCGACGAGGCCGACCTTGCCGGGAAGGGCGTGCGGCATTTGCAATGCTTGCGCGATCGCGTCGCGCAGGCCCTGTCCGTGCGTGCCTTCCATCGGATTGCCGTCGAACAGGACGACGTCGTAACCGAGTTCGGCGATCTTTCCGGCGACCAGTCTGTAGTGGTCGGGACCGCTTTGGCCGGAGACCACCACGACGACGCGGCCCTTGCCCTGAGGCGGCGGAATCTCCTCCGCCGCAAGAGCGGCCTGCGTCGCGAGGCTGAAGAATGCGGCCAGGATAAGGTTCGTCACGCGCATGATCATGGGCTTCTCCCGAGGGCTGAGAAGAGTAGGACCAAATGCGGCCCAGGCGACAGATGCGCCCTGGCAATGTGGCCAGGGTCAACGGCCCGTGAATTTCGGCTCGCGCTTTTCGAGGAAGGCCTTGATGGCCTCGCGATAGTCCTCGGACGTCGTCGCCATGACATATTGGTCGAGGTCCATGAAGGTCGTCGCCTGATGCAGCGCATTGGCCGCGCCGTTGACGCCTTGCTTGGAGACGCGGACGGCATTGGGCGGCAGTTTTGCGATCTTGTTCGCCCAACGCCGGGCGGCGGCGAGCGCTTCGCCGTCGGGAACGACTTCGTCCGCGAGCCCCCAGGACAGCGACTGTTCCGCCTCGACCCGCTCGCCGAAGATGACGAATTGCTTGGTGCGTGACGGCCCGATCAGCGAAACGAGGCGCGGCACGGCATGCCAGCTCATGTTCATGCCGAGCGGAATCTCGGGCAGACGCAAATGCGCGCCCTGCCCCATGATCCGGAAGTCGCAGGCTGCCGCTAGCGCGGCACCGCCGCCGATACAATATTTTTCGATGGCGCAGATCGTGACCTGTTCGACCTTCTCCCAGGCATCGCAAAGATCCGGCCCGATGCGCGTCATATGCCGGCGTTCGAGCAGGCCCGGCGCGCGGCGGCGATCCATCGCCGGATCCTTCAGGTCGGCCCCCGCCGTGAAGGCGCCCTTGCCGACGACGATGACGGCCTGGGTTTCAAGGTCGTCCGCGAAGCTGCGCGCCGTTTCGGTAAGCTCCAGAATGAGCTGCCGGGATAGCTCATTGCGGCCGTTGCCGCGATCCATGGTGACGGTCGCAATCGCGCCGTCGCGCTCGATGCTGACGAATTCTCCGATCCTTGTCGTACTCATGCGGGGCTCTGAAGATTGTGGACGATGCCGAGGAGCGTACGCCGCGGCAGGAAGGGCGCAAGGGTCGCGAGCAGTGCGTTGCGGGTGCCCGTAACCATGACCCGCCTGTTCCTCTTCCAGGCGTCGTAGCCCATCTGCGCCACGACGGCCGAGCTCATGGCCGGGCCGTTGCGCACGAGCCGCGTCTTTCCCGTGCCTGCACGCTCGCGGAACTGGCTGACCGTCGGGCCCGGGCATAGGCAGCTGACGTGCACGCCCGTTCCTTCCGCTTCCTTCCAGAGCGCCTCAGAAAAGGACAAAACGAACGCCTTGGAGGCGTAATAGATCGCCATCAACGGCCCCGGCTGGAAAGAAGCTGTCGACGCCACGTTGAGCACGCCGCCGCGCTTCTGGGCGAGCATGCGCGGCCAATAGATGTGCGTGAGTTCGACGAGCGCGCGATCGTTGAGATCGATCATGCCGAGTTGCTCAGCGCGATCCGATCCTTCGAACGCGCCGGCGATGCCGTATCCTGCGTTGTTGACGAGCACGTCGACCGCCAGGCCGCGCGCGGCGATATCCGCGGCCAGACGTTCGCCTCCTCCCGGCACGCCGAGATCGACGGCGATCGCGATCGCCTGAATCCCGTATTTCCCGCTGAGGCGCTCCGCGACTTGTTTTAGCGCCGCTTCGGAGCGCGCCGCGAGGATCAGGTCGTATCCGTCCCGGGCGAAGCACTCCGCGAGATCGACGCCGATGCCCATGCTCGCGCCGGTGACGAGCGCCGTTTGTCCGTTTCTTGTCATCTCTTTTCTCCCTAGTCGTTTGCGATGGCGCGCCACAGCGCGTCTTCCATTTCGACCGCGACGTCCAGATCGAAGTCGAACGCTCCCTGGCCCGCGAACTTGGTCAAGCCGGCGGCGGCGCCCCACATCAGCGCGACGACCAGAACCGGGTCGATGTCGCGGATGGCGCCGGCCGCGCGCGCGTCGCGGATGAATCGCTCCGCTGCGTCGCGATAGACACGGCCGAGGGCAATCGAATCGGCATCGAGATAGGGGCCGTGATGGTGCAGGTCCATGAAGCGCGTGGCCCGCGGAAAGGCGCGCGCGAAGCCCGTCATGCGCTGCCAATACGTCGTGAATTGATCCCGCGCGACGAGACCCGGCGGTATCGGCGCAAGCACCGCCACGTTGTACTGCGTCTTCCAATGTCGATAGAGGGCGTTCACCAGCGCGGACTTGTCGGCGAAGTAGAGATAGACCGTGCCTGTGGCGACCCCAGCCCGAGCGGCGATCTCGGGCACCGCCACGCCGTCGAAGCCCCTGCTCTCAAACAGGTCCAGGGCGGCATCGAGAAGACGTTGGCGCTTGTCGGAAGGATCGTCCCGATCCGGTTTTTTTCTTTTATTCACAGTCGCTTGCGGCACGCCACAGTCCCGGGCCAAAAATGAATGAATATTCATTCATAGCATGGTGCCGGTCGCACCCCAAGCCCTGTTCGCGCGCATCGATCGGGAATCTGAGGCGCTACGTATTTTTCGCTGTCAGTCGAAAGCGTACGGTACCGTAATGACGCACGACGATCGTGTTCAGAGATCCGTGGTTGACCATGTCCTCTGGTGCCAGGACGAGCGCGAGAGGTTGAGGGCGGAGCTTCTGAAATATGAATCCGGTGCGTTGAGCATCGGCGTGCCGCGCAGCGGCGAGTTGCGAACGACGGGAACCGCCACCCACATTCTGTACCTGCAACGCACGATCGATCAGTTGGGACGCGTCATCGCGGCCTACTCCGCGCCGCGCGGCTGACGCCCGGCAAAAAGGGGCGACCGAGCCGCCCCTTCGCTTCCGAAACCGGATGTTCCTCTATTCGGCGGCGAGCAGCGATCCGGGCAGGATCATCTTTCCGCCGTTGAGCTTGATCAGATATTTGATCCCTTCCTCTGCGATCTCGTCGCCCACCATGCGCTCACCTTCGGCATGCAGCTCGGCCATGTCGATATAGGCCCCGTACACGCCCTTGGTGCGGTCGGTGATGATGCCGGCCTTGAGCAGGGTCTTGATCAGCACACGGAAGATGTTGGTGGCGTCCTGCATGTCTTCGCGGATCGCGGCGTCCGTGATCGCTTCCATGAACGCCTGCTGGCACCAGACCGGATCGAGGCCGACCGCTTCGTAGATCCAGGCCTTTTGATCAGGCGAGCCCAGATTATAAAGGAGAATCTGGAACACCTGCGCCGCCCAGTCCTCGATCAGGTCATGCTCCGACTGAGCGAGGAAGGGAATCGTGCGATCGGCCCAGATCTTTCCGAACTTGTGATGGAAAGCCTCGTCCGTCATCACGAGCTGGCACAGATGGCGCAGCAGCGGATCGCGCGCTTCCTTGTAGAGCGAAGCGAACGCGCCCATGGCGAGACCCTCGATCAGCATCTGCATGCCGACGAGCTTTTTCCAGACGAGCGGCGAGGACACCAGTTCGTTGAGCAGGTTGCCCAGCGCGGGTCCGACCGGCGCCGGCTTGCCCCAGCGGGCGTGCACATATTTCGAGAAGCCCGTGACGTGGCGCGCTTCCTCGCGCGTCTGGTTGGCCGCATATTCCTGGGCGCCGGGGTCGCGCAGGATATGACAAAGCGAAGCCGAGAGCGACAGCGCGCCCTGCTCGCCATGCAGGATCGACGACATCGACCAGAGCGTATCGAGATTGGCCAGCTTGATCTTCTGACCTTCGTCGAGCTTATCGCCGATTGCGGTCTTCAGGTCGCCGTTCATCTGCGGGTTCACGAGATATTCCTTCGTGATGTCGAAGGGCGCAGTGAAGTCGATATATTTCGGATCGAGCGGATCCCAGAAATGGTCGTGCGTCGCGCTGATGATTTTGTCGAACGCCGTGGAGCGCTCTCCATAGCGGGCGGGATTGAGCATCGCCGGGAAGTCGGTCGGGTCGACCGCGTTGTACGCCGGATCCTTGGTGATGTTGTCCATTCGGGGGCTCCCTTGGCACGCAGGCAGATTGACGATTTGACGCACCTTACTGCGGATGCGTGTCAGAATAAAGAAAAATGACGGCACCGTCAGTAAACCAATTTCCCTAATATAGTGTAACAATATCAGATAGATGCTATCGGTATTCGATTCGCATGCGCCGCGGGGCCGGTTCGGGCCCCGAAAAAGGCGTGCGTGATAGGGTGGGCTAAGGCCTCCAGGGACAGTCGATGAACCTTCGCGACCGACCGACCGTCATCTGGTTGCTGCCCGCCCTGGCCCTCCTGTCGGCAGTTCTGATTCTGGGCGGCGATCTGGGGCAAATCGCGTCGCGGCTGCGCGAAACCCTGTTCGACGCCTACCAGCACCTGCAGCCGCGCGCTTACGAGAATACGTTGCCACGCTCCGGCTTCGCGGTCCGCGTCCTCGAGCCCGATAGCGCCAGCCTTGCGCGCTTCGGTCCTTGGCCATGGCCGCACGCGACGCTTGCCAAACTCTCGCGCGAACTAAAGGCAAAGGGCGCGGCGATGGTCGTCTTCGCCTTTCCGCTCGACGTTCCCGATCCGCTCTCGCCGTCCAATCTTGCGGCGGAGGTGCCGGCGGGACCGCAAGGCGACGTCGTGCGCGCTGCGCTGGGCACAATGCCGTCGCCCGACAACGATCTCACGGTCGCGATGTCCCAGCTGGCGACCATGACAGGCTTCACGCTGGGCGCGGTCAATGCTGCGCGCCAGCCCTTGCCCAAGGCCCAGGTCACCTTCGTCGGCGAACGTAACCCGTTCGCGCGCGTACCTTCCTTCGCAAGCGGTGCGGGCGCGATCGCCGCCGTCGAGTTCACGAGCCTTGGAACCGGTGCGCTCAATCTCGTTTTCGACGAGGACGGCAAGCTGCGCCGCATGCCGATGGTGTTCCGGCTCGGAGACAAAGCCGTTCCCTCGCTCACAGCGGAGATGCTGCGGCTGATCGAACACAAGCAGCGCTTCGTCGTTCGCAGCGACGACGGCGCGAGCGGGCTGTTCGGATCGACGCCGGGCGTCGCTTCGTTCGAGGCGCTCAATCGCGACCTGCCGACGGCGTCTGACGGTTCGATGTGGATCTCCTTTTCCGGAAACCGCGCGGAACGCACGGTCAGCGCCGCCGCCCTCGACCAAAACAAAATCGCCACCGCCCGGCTCGCCAATGCGATCGTCATTCTGGGCCCGCCGGGTCGAAGCATCGCGACGCCGGACGGAATGCGGAGCGTCGCAGACGTTTACGCCGAATCGCTCGAGAACACCCTGACGGGCACGCCGCTGCGGCGGCCATCATCGGCAAGCGAGGCGGAGCTCGTCTGTCTCGTGCTATTCGGCGCCGCGCTCATCGCGCTCTTCGTGCGGTATGGCGTCGCCTGGTCCGCCGCGTTCACCGCCGCAAGCATCGCGGCGGCCGCCATGATCTCCTGGCGGCTCTATTCGGCGGATCGCGTTCTGCTGGATGCGCTCGGCCCCTCCATTGCACTGCTGGGCGTGTTCGGCGCCTGCGCGCTTGCCCGCGGATCGGAGATCCGGCGCTCTCGCGCCCGCGTCAGGACGGCGTTCGCCGAGTCGCTTCCTCCGCAGCTAATCGAAAGGATCGCGCGCAACCCCGAGCTCCTGCGGCTCGACGGCGTCAGCCGCACCGTTACCTATATGACGTGCGGGGTCCGCTCCTATGCCGCGCTCGCCGATTCGTTCCGCGACGACCCGGCCGCCTTCACCCGTATGATGCAGAGCGTTCTCGTGCCGATGATCGATGCCGTCCTCGTGCATGGCGGCACCATCGACCGCATGACGGTCGACGGCTTCGGCGCCTTTTGGAACGCCCCGCTCGACGATGCGGAACATGCGATTCACGCCTGCGAAGCCGCCAACATGGTGAGCGACGCGATCGCCCGCACCAACGATGCGATCACGCACGAGCGGCGAAATGACGGCGTTGCGTTGAAGCCGGTCGAGATCGGCATCGGCATCTCGACCGGGCCCGTCATCGCGGGCGGGTTCGGCGCGCATGGCCGCACCGCCTATTCGGTGAACGGCGACTGCGTGGTCGTGGCGACGCGGATCCAGCAGCTCTCCGCGCAGTACGGTCCCGCCATCATCGTCAGCGAGGACACGCGCAAGGCGGCGGAGCGCGGCTTCGCCTTTCTCGAGGTCGATTACATCGCGGCCGGCGCGCATGAGGAGCCGCTCAAATTACACGCGCTGCTGGGGAGTCCGGTGATGCGGGCGAGCCCGAAATTCCGTGCGTTGCTGACGTTCCACGATCACATTTTCCAGTCGCTGCGCACGCAACAATGGAAGAAGGCGCGCGACCTGATCGAGCAGTGCCGCAAGCTGTCGGGAGCCAGCCAGAAACTCTACGATCTTCACCTGGCCCGCATCGCCTATTTTGAGGCCAACCCGCCGGGTTCGGAGTGGGACGGCGCGTTCCGGCCTATTCTGAAATAGCCGTGTAGGCCTGCGCGATGTCGCGCGCGATCGCGGCCATCTCGTCGGCGGTCAATCGCAGGACCCCGTTTTCGGCCATGAGTGCGTGAAACTGCTGCTCCGGAGGCGGCACGCCCTCGGGAAGCGGCGCGACATGAAAGTGCAGGTGCCGATTGCCCTGCTGGCTGCCAAGCGACAACACATAAATGCGCTCGGCCCTGAACACGCGCTTCAGGGCGCGCGCCAGACGATGAACCTTGGCCTGCAGCGCCAGATATTCGTGGAGCGAGATTTCCTCGGCCAAATCCTCCCGATGTGCTTTCGGGCAGACCAGCGCATAGCCGCGCAGCGTCGGATATTTGTTCAGGAAGATGATCGCGTCGTCGTCTTCATGGATGATGTGATGGGCGAAGGCCGGATTGCCGCGCACGATCTCGCAGATAAAGCAGGGATTCGTCGCAATCGCGCGCACATAGGCGTCGACATCGAAGGGTTCGCGGCCGCTCATGGGCCCGCCAATCCGTAATGCGCGGCATCGGCGCCGGTCAGCGCCGCCCAGAGCTGGTCGCCCCAGGAAAAGTGCCACCACTCGTCGGGATGTCCGGCGAACCCGGCCTGTCCCATCGCCCAGTGCAGCAGGCGCCGGTTGGCGCGCGCTTCGTCGTCCGAAAACGACAGCGCCGGGGACGTGCCCTCGAACCGGTCGCGGTGCGCAAGAGCCGTCACGTCGTCGAAGATCGATCCCATCCAGAGCTGGTCGCTGCCCGTCCAGCGGATCGTCAAATCGAGCGCAGCGCCCGTGGCATGCGGCGCGGGAGAACGTTCGTCGACACTCGGCGCCGCCCAGTAGCGTTCGACTTCCTCCAGCAGCGCGGCGCCTTCCAGTCGGGGATCGAGGCGCCGGATCTGCTCGGGCATCCAGACGTCGTGGAAGTAAGCCTGCACCGCTTTCGGCCGCCAGGCGTCGAAGACATAGAGCTCGAGTTCCTGGAGACCGAGCATTGCATTGACGCGCACCAGACGCTCGCCGACGCTCTTGCGGACCAGAAGATCGGGAATGGAACCCTCGATACGGCGCCAATAGGGCGGGTTTCGCGGCGTATGGTAGAAATTCTCGCCCGCTATGCCGAGGTCCCGCAGATCGACAAGCGCCTCCAGATAATATGTGTTGGAACGATCGATGGGCCGCGTGCGAAATCCCCGCTTGCGCGTCCGCAGGGGCTCCTGATCGGGTATCGGCCGCTCGCGAAAATCGTCCAGGGCGCCAAAGAGTGTCATATCCAGTCCCAATCGACAGGTTAGACTATAGGTCATGAGCGCCGATCCCGCAGAGCATTTTCCGGCCGATTATCGCAGCGGCCGCCACGCCTTCATCGCATCCTGCGACAAGGCCGGAATCGACGTGATCACGCGCGTCCATCCGGATGCAAAGGGGCGCGACGGCAAGCCGTTGTTCCTCGATACCGCGATCATCGGACCGCGCGACGCCAAGAGTGCGCTGCTGCTGATCTCGGCGACTCACGGCGTCGAAGGTTATTTCGGCTCGGGCGTGCAGACCGGACTGATGCGCGAAGGTCTCGCGGCGCGGGTGCCCAAGGGCAGCAAGATCGTGCTGCTCCATGCGCTCAACCCCTACGGCTTCTCGTGGGACCGGCGCGTCAACGAAGACAATGCCGACATCAACCGCAACTTCGTCGACTTTGCGCATCCGCCGAGGAACGAGGCCTATGAGAGCCTCGCACGGGAGATCTCACCCCGCGACATCTCCGCTGACGCCTTGGCCAAGGCGAACGCCAGGCTCACCGAGTACCTGAAGGCGCATGGCGCCTTTGCACTGCAGGAGGCGATTTCGCGCGGCCAGTACGCGTTCCCGGACGGCGTCTACTACGGCGGCGCGCATGAGAGCTGGTCGGCGATGATGCTCAAAGACGTCGTTCACGAAAATCTTTCGCGCGTCGAAAAGCTCGTCGTTATCGACTTCCATACCGGCCTCGGGGAATTCGGCGCTGGCGAGATGATCACCGAGGATCTGCCCGGCACGCCCGCCTATGTGCGCGCCCGCGCCATGTGGGGCCCGCGCGTCGCCTCGAGCGAAGCGGGCGAGTCGGTTTCGGCGCCGCTGACCGGCACCATCGACCAGGCCTTTCCGTCCTGGATCCCGAAGACCGAGCTGACCTTCGCCGCGCTGGAAGTGGGCACACGTTCGACGCGCGACGTCTTCAATGCGCTGAGGAAGGACAATTGGCTGCACTGCTTCGCCGACGGCCGCCACAGGCACGCGGACGCCGAGGCGATCCGGCGCGAACTGCGCGACGCCTTCTATCCCGACACGGCCGAGTGGAAGCGCATGGTCTGGCGCCACGCCGGCGAAGTGGTCGAAGCCGCGCTCAAGGCCCTTTAGCGCGCCGTTTGCGGCGTGCCCGCAGCCTGGGCTATAGAACGTGCCACGCACCCGTAGCTCAGCTGGATAGAGTGTCGCCCTCCGAAGGCGAAGGTCACAAGTTCGAATCTTGTCGGGTGCGCCATTCTCGTACCAAACTGCGAACTTGCCCGTTGTGGGCCCCTGCTGTGATCGCGGCGGCAACGGCTGCCTTTGGTCCCGTAATCATAGCCTTTTCGCGGTCCACGACGATGTCGGACACCAACCCGTGGACGTAGCGGCGCTGCAACGGCGAGGGCGCGTCGATCAGTAGACGCCTTAATTTGGATGCGAGCGCGACTGCCTGGGCGTTGGAAAGTACCTGACGGATCGCGGGAGTGTCCGAGTCGATCATTCCGAGCAACCGGGCACTTTCTTCGTGCCTGGCTTCGAGGGCCTTCAGGTTCTCCCGAAACATTGCCGTGTCCGACACCAGCCCATCTGCGAGAGCGGCATAGAGCCGCTGAATCTGGGCGGCAGAGCCGCTCATCTGCTTTTGCAGGGTGGATCGGCGGTGACGATTCCCCGACGCAAGGCTCCGCCTGTGCTTTTGTGCTTCCCGCAAGAGGACGGGCAGACGCTCTGGCGTCAGCAGATGGTCCGCCAGGGCTCCGAGCACAAGCCGATTGAGTTCGCCCTCGGGGACCGCAATGGGCTTGCCGCAAGTGGCACTGCCTCTGAGTTGGTTGGAGGCACAAGCATAGTAGCGGTAGCGTCCGCCTTTGCCGGTTCGCACCATCATGCGCCCTCCGCAACTCTCGCAGCGGACGATCCCCGTCAGCAGGACTTCGCTGTTGCTGATTCTGGGTGGTGTCATTGATGGACGGCGGCCGTGCAAGCGTTCCTGGACCAACTTGAACTTGGTCTTTTGGATGATCGCGGGCACGCTTACCGCGATCCACTCTTCCTTCGGTCGGGCGCGAAGAGCGCGGCTGTCACGGCGATTGTAGTAGTGGACACCGGCATAGCTTTCTCGGGTCAAGATTCGATGGACGGTCCCAGTGTAGAACAGCTTGCCCTGGCCGTTGCGAATCTCCCGCGCGTTCAACCAGGAAGCGATCTGCTTGATGCCGAGTGGCCCGCGCGTCCCGTCGCCTTCAAGGAACAGGCGGAAGATCAAGCGCACAGTTTCGGCCTCGCGCGGCTCAATCTCCAGATGTTTCTTGGTGCGTTGACCTCTCTGTTCTGCGGCCACGGTGCGATAGCCGAAGGGCGGGCGAGACCCATTCCAGAATCCCTGTCGCGCATTCTCGAGCATCGTCCGCGTGACATGCTTCGCGGTCTCGGCGCTGCTGTACTGGTCAGCCGCTGCGAGAATTGTCTCGGCAAAATCGGCCGATGCGCCTTCGCCAAAATCCTGCGTAATCGAAACCAGCGACACGCCGTGTTTCTGGAGTTTGAGCTTGTAGACAGCATACCCCGCCGAGTCGCGAAAGAACCGCGACAGGCTATGGACCAGCACCACATCGAACGGTGATGGATCGACACACGCCGCGTCCATCAATGCCTGGAATTGTGGTCGCTTGTCGTCGCGTGCGCTCGCACCAGGGTCGACGAACTCGCGCACGACGTGCCAGCCCTTGGAGCTGCAGTGGCGCCTGGCATGGGCGAGCTG
Source organism: Rhizomicrobium sp. (assembly GCA_035499335.1). GTDB lineage: Bacteria > Pseudomonadota > Alphaproteobacteria > Micropepsales > Micropepsaceae > Rhizomicrobium. The sequence goes on from DATJZB010000069.1 coordinate 84,106, forward strand.
GTCGGAAATGGAGATTTCGTTTTCCGCCTGACGCGTGGTTGACACGCGGGCGTAGACAGCGACCCTTTTGGTCATTCGGGTTCGTCCTGGTTGTCGTTCGCCACAAGGGCCATCAGATCGTCCAACAGACTGGCAAAGACTTCAACTTCAACGATTTGGATGGGTAAAACTTCAGGGAAACGCAGTTCTGCTCTCAGCGTTTTGGCAGGCCGACTGTTGTCGTTGGCGGGAATGGGAAGGTGGGGATCGGTTGGCTTGCTGGGAGTGCTCATGGCTCGAGCCTCCCCTTGGGGAGCGGGAGTGCGTCGTCCGTCGCGCAAGCAGGAACACGCGGATCGTCACTGACCAAACCGCGAGTGCGACCACTAAGAGGTATGATGAGCGCGCTACTCATCTTCATCCCAGCCGATGCCCTCGTCGTCGAGGATTTCGTCCACTAGGTCTTCGATATCTTCTTGTGATTCATCGCCTTGAACATCTTCGAGTTCGCGCGCGACACGTGCCTCGCTGCGCAAACGTTCGGATAGTTCGAGGCCTTCGACAAATCGCAGTTCTTTGGCGACATAGTCGCGGCCGTGCTGAATGAGACGATTGCGCTCCGTTGTCAGTCGTTCGGCACATTCCTGATCGAGGCGAAACTCCCGGGCGATGGGATC
>DATJZB010000070.1:0-41168 GCA_035499335.1 Rhizomicrobium sp.
CAGGCGCGTGCCGAGATCGTGGAGCTCGAGCGGATCGCGAAGGAACGCACGCCGGAAACGTTCGCCGCCGCCGCGCGCGACGCCAGGGACGAGACGGGCGCCGTGTTCGCCGATGCGCTGGGCGCCGGGTTCGATCTCGCCAGGCTGCCCGCGACGGCGCGGATGCTCGGCGACGTGCATGCCACGGAAGAAGCGGTGTCGAAGCCGGCCAAGGAGTATTTCCACCGCGAGAGGCCGTGGGTGCTAGATTCCGCGCTCGTGACCTGCACGGAACACAAGCCGGGAAGTTCGCCCACCTCCTATCCGAGCGGTCACGCCACGATCGCCTATGCCATGGGAGTGATCCTCGCCGCGCTGGTTCCCGGCAAGGCGCAGGCGATCCTCGCGCGATCCGCGCAGTTTTCGGAAAACCGGCTGGTCTGCGGCGTCCACTATCGCAGCGACATCGCCGCCGGCGAAGCGTTCGGCACTATCATCGCCATCGACCTGATGCAGAACGCCGGGTTCCGCGCCGAATATGACGCGGCGGCCGCCGAACTGAGCGCGGCGCATCTGCGCTAGGCGGCCCGACTAGGGCGTGACGATCGCGAAATTCGGCGTGAACGGCTCGATGAGTCCGGCCAGCGCATCGAACAGCGCCGGATCGCCGTCTGCTGCGACGTCCCCGCTCTGGATGCGCGCCGCGATCGGCACGCCGGCCATCAGCAGGGCGAGCAGTTCGGGCCGCTTCAGGCGAAGCGACAGGCCGGCGGCGGAATCCGTCACGCCCGTTTCGTGGATCAGCACGCCGTTCTCGACGCTGACGAGATGCTTCTCCCGACGGTCCGTGAGTTCGATGTTGATCTTGAAGGCGCGCTTGGCCGCCTTCTCCGGATTGATGCGCACCGCGAGGAAATCGAGCAGCATGGACGTCGTCGTGGCCTGCAGCACGTCGATGTTCATTCCCATCGGCGGGAGCTGGACGACTCCGTCGCGCAGCTCCTGCGCGCCGGTGAGGTAGATGTTGCGCCAGGTCCCAGCTTCGGATTCGAACGCCATCCGCGTGTAGACGCTCGCCAGCTTGTTGCGCGCCGCCTTGTTGTCGCCGTCCGAGAAGACGAGATGATTGAGCAGCGTCGCCGCCCAGCGCAGATCGCCCTCGGCTTCGGCCTTCGTCGCCAGGCCGAGGACCGCCGCCGCTCCGCCCATCGCGGCGACGTAGCGCTTCGCCGCCGGTTCCGGCGGCAGCGGATTGAGGTTGGCCGGATTGGCGTCGTACCAGCCGAGATAACGCTGGTAGACGGCCTTTGAATTGTGACTCATCGTGCCGTAATAGCCGCGGTTGAACCACTGCCGCGCCAGAACGTCGGGCAGCTTGAGGACTTCGGCGATCTCGCTCGCGGTGTAGCCGCTGTTCATCAGCCGCACGGTCTGATCGTGAAGGAACTTGTAGGCGTCCCTGTGGCTGGTGAGGAACGCCGCGATCTCGTCCCGGCCGAAACGCGGAATGCCGTGCGCGGCGAACATCACATCGCTCTTGTCGGCGAACAGCCGGATCGATTCGGTGAGATAGTCGGCCCAGGCCTTGGAGTCGCGCACCAGCGCGCCGCGCGCCGGCAGGAGATTATGCATGGTGAGGTTGGCGTTCTCCGCCATGAACACCGCGCGCATCCGCGGCACGTAGAAGTTCATCTCGGCGGGCGCTTCGGTGCCCGGCGTGAGCTGGAACACCATCGTCACGTCGCCGACCGTGACTTCCTGTCCCGTGTGGGTGATCAGCAGATTGGGCGCGATGAGCGACATCGATCCGGCCGACGGGCAGGGACCGAGGCCGCTCGTCATCTCGCCTTCACCGTTGCGCGGCAGCGTGGCGCCGAACTGGAAGCGCGCGCGGCGCAGCATTGCGGGACCCGCGATGATGTTCTCCGACACGGCGTGCTCGAGGAAGCCTTCGGGCGCGATGATCTTCACCTTTCCCGAAGCCGCATCCTCGGGCGTCGTCACGCCGCAGACGCCGCCGTAGTGGTCGACATGACTGTGCGAGTAGATGACCGCGAGCACCGGTTTCCTGGCGACGTGCGCGTTCACGAGTTCCAGCGCCGCCCGCGCCGGCTCGACCGTCGTCAACGGATCGACCACGATCCAGCCCGCGTCCGCGTCGATGAAGGAAACGGTCGAAACGTCGAAGCCACGCACCTGATAGATGCGGTCCATGACCTTGAACAGGCCGTGCTTGGTGAGGATCTGCGCCTGGCGCCAGAGGCTCGGATTGGCGGTCTGCGGCGCGGGACCCTCGAGGAACTTGTAGGAGGAGAGATCGAAGGCGGTCCGTCCGCTCGGATGTTTGATGACCGGATCCTTCAGCGTCGCGATGAAGCCGCGTTCGGCGAAGTCGAAATCCTTGCGGTCGTCCGCCGCCACCAGCCGCTGCGCTTCTTCCAGGTTGCTCATCGACGTCCCCGGTCTTGTGATTTTGCGCCACGTTAGCACCGCGCGCGCTGCGCGCAACAAACGCGTCGCCGCAAGGCTCTCGTCAGGCGCCGTGGGTGGATCGATATTCGCGATAGCGAAGTCCGAGCGCGGCCGCCGCCTTGCCGAGTGCCCTCGCGAAGGTGAGCGATGCGCGCGTTCGGCGGCGCGGGCTGAAAAGGCAAAAGCCATAAGTGAGTGGCGAAAGCAGGAGTCCGCCGATCATCTTCGCGGTTTCTTCGAGACGCCTTCCGGCGCCGGTGCCGTACTTGATGGCGATGCGCATGTCGCAGTTCCCTGAGCGGAACGCACGCCGCAGCGCCCAGCTGCGGCTCATCCGCGACTGCGGAATCGATGTGTAGGCGATCGCCTCTGCCGCCCATGCGAACACCGTCCCCGTGCGGGCGAGACGGACGAAGAAGTCCTTGTCTTCGCCGCCGGTCAGTCCGAACGCCGGATCGAACCACTGCGGGGCGTGCGCGCGCAGACAGTCGGTGCTGAAAAGGACGTTGCCGCCGGCATCCGCCGTGGGAATGACGCCGGAGCCCGTGCGCGGCGGGACACTCGTGTTCGCGAGTTCCGCCCAGGGCGGCGGGTCGTAGGCGAATTCGCAGAGGACCGGGCCTTGCACGACATCGGCTTGCGTCTGCCGCTGCACCGCGAGCAGATGGGCGAGCCAACCGGCGCTCGGCCATTCATCGTCGTCGAGCATGGCCACGAAACGCGCGCCGTCGGCGAGGGCGGCAGCCATGAGCGCGTTGCGCGCCTGGGATATTCCGCGTTCGTCGACGATGACGGCGCGCAGCGGCCAGCGATAGCCGGACTGCGAAAGCCGGGCGCAAACATCGGCGCCGCCGTGCGACTCGGCATCGTTATCGGCCACGATGATGCTCAACCTTGCGGGCGTCTCGATCTTCTCGAGTTCGCGCAGCAGCCGCGTCAGCCAGCTCGGGCGACGGAAGGTCGGTATCGCAACGACGACGTCAGTCAATGAACCCTGCCCCCCAGGCGGCAGTGCCACGCTCGGATCGGGCGACGATTGCGGCGGGACGCCGGATCGCTCGCGCGACCCGTCTCGCTTAGTCGCTCGTGCGCGCGGCGCAACGCGACGATGGCGAATTGGCTAACGGACGGGCGGCGGTTGCGCGCGACGCATGCGGAATTAGCCTTTGAAAATAGGCATTACCGGGGTGCGCGGCGCCGGCGCCGGTGATCCAGATTGCAAATTTGTATAGAGCCGTTCACGCGCCTGGGCGGAGGGCTGTGCTTGCGCGACCCTTCCCGCGCCCGCCCTGTCCTTAGGTAAGCGGATCACAATTCCACCGGCAAAAGTCCCCGCCGGGGATAGGTGCGCGGCGGACGATCTGCAATGCTGGCCCGGGATATCCGGGAAGGAAACGGGCATGAAGGACTTTGCGGGCAAGACGGCTGTAATCACCGGCGGCGGCACCGGCATGGGGCGCGAACTCGCGCTTCAGCTCGTCGCCGAAGGCTGCAACGTCGCGATGTGCGACGTGTCGGCGGCGAACATGGCCGAAACGAAGAAACGCTGCGAGGCGCAGGCGCCGCAAGGCACGCGCGTTTCGACCTACGTCGCCGACGTTTCGGTCGAGGCGCAGGTGACCGATTGGGCCGGCGCCGTGGCGCGCGAGCTCGACACCGATCACATCCATCTGCTCATCAACAATGCCGGCATCGGCGGCGGCGGGAGCATCGTCAACGGCGATCGCGCGCAGTGGGAAAAGACGTTCAACGTCTGCTGGGGCGGCGTCTATTACGGCACGCGCGCTTTCCTGCCGATGCTGATGAAGGCGCGCGAAGGCCATATCGTCAACACCAGCAGCGTCAACGGATTCTGGGCTTCGATCGGTCCCGGCCGGCCGCACACCGCCTATTGCGCGGCGAAATTCGCGGTCAAGGGTTTCACCGAAGCGCTCATGACCGATCTCGCGGTCAACGCGCCGCACATCAAATGCTCGGTGGTCATGCCGGGTCACATCGGCACCGAGATCGTCGCCAATTCCCGCAAGATCCTCAGCGGCGATGCGATCGACGTTCCGGCGGTGCGCAAGGCGCTCGCCGCCCAGGGCGTCAGCCTCGTGTCGATGACCGACGATCAGGTCCGCGCCATGGTCCACGCGCAGGCCGACGGCTTCCGTGACAACGCGCCGACGAGCGCCGCTCAGGCCGCCAAGATCATCCTCGACGGCGTGAAGGCCGGCCGCTGGCGCATCCTGGTCGGCAAGGACGCCGAATTCCTGGATCGCAGCGTGCGCGCCGCGCCCGAAGACGCCTATTCGCCGGCGTTCTACGAAGCGCTGGTGAAGGGAACCGACTGGCGCGTCTAGTCGAGCGGCTCGTCGAGATAGCGCGCGCGCAGGTGGCGCTTCAGCGCCGCGCCCGACAGCTTGCTGCCCGTCGCATCGATCACGATCTCGTCGAAAGGTTTCAGGCTCGCCTGCTCGTGGATGCGCGGCCGCACCCAGGCGAAATAGGGCTCGAAGTCGCCGCGCCGCAGCGCCGGAACGATCCCGGCGTCATCGCTTTTGGCGCGCTCGAACAATTGCGCGGCCAGCGACTCGCCGAGCGCATAGTTGGGGAAATAGCCGAACAGCCCGGCCGCCCAGTGGATGTCCTGCAAGCAGCCCTTGGCATGGTTGGGCGGGACGCGGCCGAACAGCTGGCGGAACATCTCGTTCCAGGCGCCCGGCACGTCGCCGGCCGAAAGGTCGCCCGCGAGCACCGCGCGCTCGAGCCGGTAGCGCAGGATGACGTGCAGCGGATAGGAAACCTCGTCCGCCTCCACGCGGATGAAATCGTCGTCGATGCGGCGGAAATAGTTGAGCACGTTCGCCGCCGTCCAGCCTGCGGCGTCGCCGCCGAAATATTCCCGCAACAGCGGCGCGAGAAAGGCGAGGAACTCCTTGCTGCGCCCCGCCATCATTTCGAGCATCAGCGACTGGCTTTCATGCGCGGAAGCGCCGCGCGCGAAGCCCGCCGGCGAGAACGCATGGCCGCGCGGCAGGTTCAGCTCGTACATCGAATGGCCGGCTTCGTGCAGCGTCGCCGTGACCGAATAGCGGAACTTGTCGACATTGTAGCGCGTGGTGAATCGCACGTCGCCCGGCGAATGCGGCATCGAGAATGGATGCGGCGCGACGTCGATGCGGCTGTTGTCGCTCGAATGGCCGACGATGCGCGCCAGCCGCTCCGACAAGGCGGCCTGACGCTCGACCGAGAAATCGCCCGTGAAGCGTACGACCGCGGGCCAGCGCGCCTGGCGTTCTCTCGCCTGCGCCATGATCGACGGCAGTTCGGCGGCGAGATCGTCGAAGATCGGATCGATGATCGCCGTCGTCAGGCCGGGATCCTCTTCGTCCATCAGCGCGTCGTAGGGCGCGAGGCCGAGCGCCGAGCCCTTGGCGGCGGCGATCTCCTTGTGAATCTCCAGCAGCTTTGCGAATCCCGGCGCGAACGCGGCGTAATCGCTGTTCGGTTTCGCGTCGAGCCAGACGGCCTGAAGCGCCTGGGAGACGCGCGCCCGCTCGATCAGCAGTTCCTTCGGCACGGCCGCCCGGTGCAGCCAGAGGCGGCGCATCTCCGCGAGGTTCGCCCGTTCCTCCGGACCCAGCACGTTGGCGTAGCCTTGCGCCTCGTCCAGCAGATCACCGATCTCCTGCGTCCCCGTCAGATCGGAGGTCACTTCGGCCAGGGCGCCGATCTGTTCGCCGCGCGCCCAGGCGCCGCCTTTGGGCATGTTGGTCTGCGCATCCCAGTTGAGCAGCGAGCGGATGCTCTCCAGCTTGCAGGCGAGCGCGAATTTCTCGGCGGCGCGCGCATAGGGATCGGCTTGTCGGATCGAACGCTGCATCTATCGCCCCCGGTGAAAACGGGACCGAGACTAGCGGGATTTGCTCGGGCCGTCAGGCGGCTCAGATGACCATCTGGGTTTGGATTACAACGGCAACAAGCTTGCCGTCCTCGCGCCGGACGCTGGTCTGCCAGACCGACGAACGTTTTCCGACATGCAGCGGTACCGACTCGGCTTCGATGATCGAGTCTTCCTTGGCCGCACCGATGAAGTTGGTCTTGCTCTCGATCGTCGTCGTCGCCGAGCCGGCGGGAAGGTTGAGAAACGCGCCGACCGACGCCGTCATGTCCGCGAACGCCATGATGGCGCCGCCGTGCAAGACCGAGCCGGAGCGGCAGAGCGCATTTCGCGCGTGCAGCCTGGCGCGCACGCGGGTGGGAGTCGCCTCGACGAGCTCGGCGCCGATCAGCTTGGGGAACGGATAGTCCAGGGGAGTCGGCTTGTGCGCCGCGACCGGCTCGCAATCGTTGGCGGCGACCAGCGGAAGCTTCGCTGTATCAACATGGAGCATCGGGGCGTTCTCCGTGGTTCGATTTGACCGTCCCGGGTTTCGCAGGCGCCGGGAATATTTCCTGCAACACGTCTCTGCATAAGACGTGCCTGTCCCGCGTTGAGACAGGCGCCATGTGGCAACAAATTTCCGTGCATCACCACGTTGCACGGCTTCGGCAGGCGGACGGACGTGCTCCATCGTTTCTCGGCGCCCTGGTTGAACGGGTCGAACTATCCGCTGGACTGGAACGGTCCGGCGGAGAGGCCATTCGTTCCGATCGCCGATCTGAACGAGCCGATCGCCGTCCGCTTCGCGCGCATCGCCGAACGTCATCCGGATCGAATCGCAGTCGACGACGGCACGCGGCGGATGACCTATCGCGCGTTGCAGGACGCGGTCCGCGCGTTGGCCGGCGTCCTCGCCGTGGAGACCGACCCGGCCGCACTGGTCGGCATCTATCTCGAGGCATCGGTCGACTATCCCGTCGCCATGCTCGCCTGTCTCGCCGCGGGCCGGCTCTTCGTTCCGCTCGACCGGCACTATCCCGCAAAGTGGATTGCGGACGTTGTCGAACAGTCGAACATGGCCGCCGTCATCGGCCGCTTCGCCGGCGCGGAAGACGACGCGCCGTTCCCCGCCGCCGTCCGGCGTCTGGATGTGCGCGACGCACGCCCGGGAGCGACGCCCACGCCGCGCGGTCCCGACGATGCGGCGGTCCTGCTCTTCACGTCGGGCAGCACGGGGCGCCCCAAGGGCATCGTCAACAGCCAACGCAACCTGCTGCGGCGCGTCGCGCAGTATGTCGGCGCCGCGCATATCGACGAGACCGATCGCTTTCTGCCGCTGAGTTCTGAATGCACCATCGCCGGACTGCGCGAGCGGCTGACTGCGCTTCTCACCGGCGCGACCTTGCATCTGACCGACGTGCAGCATGCCGGCGCGCGCGCCCTTCTCAACCGCTTTCGCGCTTCCGAAATCTCCGTCGTCTACGCCGTGCCGGCTCTGCTGCGCACGCTGATGCAGCTCGGCGACGCGAAGGCGCCGCCGTCGCTCCGGATCGTCCGCGTCGGCGGCGAGGCGGTGCTGTGGAGCGACGTCGAGGCGCTGCGCGCCTGGCTGCCCGAGGATTGCCGCATCGAACTCGGCTACAGCTCGACCGAAGCGCCGATCATGCAATGGTTCGTCCCGGACGGTTTTCCCCAGGACGGCAGCCGCGTGCCGCTCGGCTATCCGCTCGCCGGCAATGCGCTCGCAATCGTCGACGAGGACGGCGCCGGCGTTTCGCCGGGCGAGGTCGGCGAGCTCGTCGTCCGCAGCCCTTATGTCGCGCTCGGCCGCTGGAGCGACGGGCGCTGCGTGTCCGACGATTTTCCGAAGGACCCCAACGACCCCGCCTGCCGTGTGCTGCACACCGGCGACCTCGTGCGCCTGCGCGCCGACGGGCTCATCGATCTCGTCGGACGCAAGGATCGCCAGATCAAGATCCGCGGCCAGCGCGTCGAACCGGGCGAGCTCGAAGCCGCGCTCCGTCGCGAAAGCGGCGTGGTCGATGCCGCCGTGCTTCCTCGCCGCGTCGGCAAAAACTGGTGGCTCATCGCCTATGTCGTGCCCCGCGCCGGCGCGTCCGGTCTCGCCGAACGGCTGAAGGAGACGTTGCGCGCGATCCTGCCCGCGCCGTTGCAGCCGCAGCGCATTCATCTCATCGACGCCATCCCGCGCCTCGCCAGCGGCAAGCTCGACATGAAAACGCTCCAGGCGCTCGACGAGGAGTGGCAGCGGCGCGAGACCTGCGGCGCCGCCGCGGCGGTCGTCGAAGAGCCGCACGGCCGAACCGAGCGCGCCGTCGGCGAAATCTGGACGCGCGTGCTGCAGCTCGAATGCGTCGACCGCAACGCCGACTTCTTCGATCTCGGCGGCGATTCGCTCGCCGCGCTCGAGCTGATGTTCGGGATCGAGGAGGCGCTCGGCGTCGAACTGCCCGTGACGATGATCTTCGAGGCGCCGACGATCGCGTCGCTTTCGGCTGCGATCGAGGCGCATGCCGCGCCGGTTTTTTCGCCGCTCGTGCGTATCCGCGAAGGATCGGGCGGCGCGCCGCTATTCATCGTTCACGGCGTCGGCGGCAACGTCATGGAACTTTTTGCGCTCGGACGTCAGGTTTCAATGGAGGGACCGGTCTATGCGATCCAGGCGAAAGGACTCGACGGACAGGCCGAGCCCCTGCGTTCGATCGCGGACATGGCCGTGTACTATCTCGACGCGATACGGACGGCGTTCCCCCTCGGGCCCTATCATCTCGCCGGATATTCCTCCGGCGGCTTGATCGCTTTGGAAATGGCCCAGCGCCTCGAGGCCCAGGACAATCCGGCGGCGTCGCTCACGCTGATCGATACGCAGACCAACGCGCGGCAATGGCCGCTGTCGATCTGGTTCGGACTGCTCTGGCAGCGGGCCCGTCAGCATGCCGCGACGGCTGCCGGTCAAACGGCCGGCAACAATGTCCGCCTCGCGGCGCGTCTGACGGGATCGCTGGTCAAGCGGGTGCTGTGGCGGCTCGGCGCCGGCACGCAATCGCCGAACGCTCTCTCCGTCCGCGTGCCGCCCGCGCTGCTCGCCGTTCACGATGCGACGCTCGCCGCGGTGGCGCGCTACCGTCCGCAGCGCTACGACGGACCGGTCCTGCTGGTCGTGCCGCGGATCAAGGATGAGTTGATGGCGCCGGTCGAACGCATCTGGCTTCGCATGACGCGCGCCCTTTCGGTTCAGTCCGTCGATGGCGATCACCGCAGCATGATCCGCGACGCGGGATGCACGCGCATCGCGGCGCTGCTGTCGGCGCAGGCGGCGGGGACGTCGGGCGGACCGGCTGCTCTCTGAGCGTGCCGTCGGGATCTGCTGCTCAGGGTTGTAATGCTCCGGCCCACTACCGCTTTGGTCGGCAATGCCACGGTGTTTGGGCCCTGCCGCTGGCAACATAGGTTATTTGTCCTATGTACCGTTTCCCGAAAACGGCGATTTCCCCTAGCGGTAATTGTTGCGCCGTAAAAAAACGGGCACATTCCCTCATATATGGCTTTTTTATTTGGGACTTCGGTCGCGTTGGGGCGGACGGGGTTTGGTTCGCATTTGGGTAGGATGGGGGACGTTTCCGTTGCAGAAGCCGCTTTCATTGTTCCAGCGGGTTCGCACGACGAGCCGCGGTCCGGGCATTCTGGCCGCCGCGCTGCTTTTGTTTACCGGTTACGCGCAAGCGCAAACGCTCCCCACGCCGAACCAGCCGATTCCGCCGGGACGCAATCGCGCCGTTCCCACCGTCCCAAACCAGCCTGATTTCGATTTCAGCATCGTTGCGCCGCACCGCTCGCCCGTGCCGCGCGCGGTCGACGAGGTTCATTTCACGCTCAGCGACGTGAAGATCGAAGGGGCGGTCACCATTCCGGCGTCGCAGTTCCGCGATCTCTATGCGCCCCTGTTGGGCAAGGACATCACGCTCGCCGACATTCTCAACATCGCCGACAAGATCGAAGCGCGCTATCGCGCCCAGGGCTATCTGCTCGTCCGCGCCTTCGTTCCGCCGCAGCGCGTGAAGGACGGCGTGTTCACGATCAACGTCGTGGAAGGCTATCTCGCCAGCGTCACGGTGCAGGGCGCGGACAGTTCCACGCGCTCGCTGATCGGCGAATATCTCGCCTCGGCGCGCGACGCCCGGCCGCTCACGCTGTCGACGATGGAACGCGGACTGCTTTTGGCCAACGACATTCCGGGCGTCGTGGCGACCGGCGTGCTGCGGCCGGCGCCCGACACGCCGGGCGCGTCGGACCTCGTGGTGGACACCTCGCAACCCTGGATCGCCGGCGGGATCGCGGTCGACAATCGCGGCTCGCGCTTTTCCGGACTTTGGACGATCAACGCCGACGCCGAGATCAACTCGATCTTCGGCGGCGACCAGCTTGCCGGCACGGTGACCCTGTCTCCCAGTTCCATCGATCAGGTCGCGGGGCAGTTGCGCTATCGCCGCGCCATCGGCGGCGACGGCTTGGTCGTCAGTCTCATCGGCAGCATCACCCACGGCCAGCCCGGCTCGACGCTCACCGCGTTCAACGTGCTGACAGATAGCTGGGCGGTCGGCCCGCGCCTGACCTATCCGCTCATCCGCTCGCGCGCCGAAACGCTCATCCTCGACGGCGGCTTCACGGTGCAGGATGCGCGCGTCGGACTGCTGGGAACGGGCTTCAGCCACGACAAGTGGCGCGTCCTCGACATCGGCGGCAGCTACCAGCGCGCCAACGTGCTTGGCGGCACCTGGACGTCGACCTTCGACGTCGCTCAGGGCATTCCGGGACTGGACGCGTCGCCCAACGGATCGAAGCAGTTGTCGCGCGCGGGCGGCTTCACCGACTTCACCAAGCTGACGGGCTTCACCCGGCTAGCGGTGCCGCTGGTCGGAAATTTCGGCGTCGTGCTCACCGCGCAGGGCCAGTTCGCTTTCGTGCCGCTGATCACCGGCGAGCAGATCACCTTCGGCGGCACGCAGATCGGCCGCGGCTACGATCCGGGCGGCATCACGGGCGACAATGGTCTCGGCGGCTCCGTCGAGTTCCACTACGATTTCCGTTTCACCAACTCGGTCGTGCACGCGCTGCAGCCCTACGCGTTCGTCGACGGCGCCAACACCTGGTACATCCATCGCTGCGAGCCGGATCCGAGCGCCTGCCTGCTCAATCAGTCGATCGCTTCGGTCGGCGGCGGACTGCGCGCCTGGTTCCCCTACAATCTGACGGCTTCGGCGGAAGTGGCGCAGACGCTCAATCGCGTGGTCGGAAGCGACGGCGACAAGCGCGCGACCAAGATCCTCGTCGATCTGGCGGTTCGGTTCTGAGGCGGGATCGGCATGGGCGGCGCGGGAACGAAATGTTCGATCTGGGGTGGCGAGGCCCTCTGGCGATGACCGTGAAATCTTTTGCCTGGTGGATGGCCGCGGCGGGTATCGCCGCTTTCGTGAGCGCTGCGTCGCTGGCGGCGGGAACGTCCGTGCCGCTCGGCCAGACGCTTTCGGGCGAGGCCTGCCAGCTCGACGCGGCCCAGGACATCGTCTGCGGCAACGCGGAGGCGGCCGCGGGCACGCTCCATGCGTCGCCGCTGCCCGCATCGCTGCCCACCGATCCGGCCGCGCGTCAGGCCGCGATCCTCTCCGGCGCCAGGTCGCTGACGGAAGCGCTCGGCACGTCGGAAGACGTCGCCTGCGATTCCGGAAAGCCGCTCGCCAAAGGCGGCAATACGGTCCTGTTCTTCTGCACGCAGCGCAGCAACAACTGGCCGCGCATCATCCTGATCTCCGCCGGCGCGACCACGCTCGTCACCGCGGAAGGCTTGCCGGACATGCTTCCCGTGCTCGCCGCCGCGATCGGCAAGAGCGCGAGCGGACTGAGCGCCGCCGAAATCGAGGCCGCGAACGGACTGCTGCAGGCGAAGTACGCCTCCGACTCGCTGAAGCTGCGCAGCGGCGACTATGCCGCGTACAAGAAGCTGGTCGAGTCGGCGCGGCTCTATGGCGGCGCCGACAATTATGCGGGCGCGGAAGATGCCTACCGCCAGGCGCTCGAGATCGAGACGCGCGTCTTCGGCGCGGACTCCCTGGCCGTCGGCGAGACCGTCGCCGAACTCGCCCTGCAGGTCAGCAATCAGGGCCGTTTCGACGAAGCGGCGGCGCTCTTCCGCCGGGCTTCGCCGATCATCGAAGCATCTTCGAGCGGCACGGCGCGCGCGCGTCTCGCCTCCTACATGGCGCTCGATGCGGCCAACCAGCGGAATTTTTCCGACGCGCTGAAATATGCGCGCGAGGCCACGTCGTTGCGCCGCGCCGAGGTCGACGCCGCCAAGGTTCCGACGAGCGACGAGAACAGCGCCGAACTGGCGGCCCCCGCCGCGCTCGAGGGCGAACTCGCGCATGGGCTTCGCATCGAAGCGGAGATGGCGCTGCGTCTCGGCGATGCCGGTACGGCCCAGGCCGCCGCCGAGGAAGCGCTGTGGATCATCACCGAGGAGCCGGGCCTGCCGATCTGGTGGCGGCCGGAAATGATTTCCCTCATGGGCGAGGTCAACGCCGCGCAGGGCCGCGTGCTCGTGGCGGAGCGCGACTTCACCGATGCGCTCAACATGGACCAGAAGCTGTTCGGCGACACGGCGCCGACGGCGCGCGCACAATTGCGACTCGGACATTTCTACGCCGATCAGCAGGTCTATCCCGCCGCCGTCGCCACCTATCGCGCGGCGTTCGCCGTGCTGGCGAAGGATCCGGTCGCGCGCTCGCAGATCGTTTCCGACCAGATCATTCCCTTCCTGGTCGCCGCCGACGCCGTGGCGCAGCAGGATTCCGCCCAGCGCGCGGCGCTCGACGCCGACATGTTCCGCGCGGTGCAACTCGTCAATTCCAGCGTCGCCGACAAGACCATCGCCCGCGTCGCCGCGCGCAAAGCTGCGAGCAATCCGGCGCTCGCCGATCTCGTCCGCCAGTATGAGCAGGCCGTGCGGGTGCGGGACGATGCGCGGATCGACCTGGCGGCCGAAACCGCCAAGCCGAACGACGAACGCAAGGCGGACCGCGTGCAGGCGCTCGATCTGGCGCTCAAGACCGCGACCGCCAGTGCCGACGCGCTGCTCGCCAAGGTCAGGCAGGGATTCCCCGACTACGCCAAGCTCGCCGATCCCGGGCCCGCCGATCTCTCGGTGGTGCAGGCGCATCTGGAGCATGGCGAAGCCTTTCTCAGCTTCGTCCTCGGTGTGAAGACCAGCTTCGCGCTGCTCGTCACGCATGACGGCATGAGCGTCGAACCGTTGAAGGTGAGCGCGCAGGGACTCTCCGGCGACGTCGCGGCGCTGCGCAACGCTCTCCAGCCCAAGCTCGGCAAGCCCGGCGACTTCAGCCTCCAGACATCTTACGCGCTGTATCAGCAGTTGATGGCGCCGCTCGAACCCGCGTTGAACGGCGTGACCCATCTGATCGTCGCGCCCGACGGCGATCTCGCGAACCTGCCCTTGTCGCTGCTGGTGACGTCGGCGCCGGCAGGCGGCTATGCCAATGCCGCCTGGCTCGTGCGCCGCATGGCGATCTCGCAGGTGCCGTCGCCGCGCGCCTTCGTCGCGCTGCGCGACGCCAGAGCGGCACGCACCGCCGCGTCCCGTCCGTTCTTCGGCGTCGGCGATCCCGCTTTCACCGGCGCGACGGGCGAACGCGCGCTGAGCGCTCTGGCCGCGACCTGCCAGCCGGACGGCCCGGCCGATCCGGCCCTGCTGCGCGCCTTGCCGCCGCTGCCCGATACGGCCGCGGAAGTGCAGTCGATCGGCAGGATGCTGAACGCGCAGCCGGGTTCGATCCTGCTTGGCTCCGCCGCCAATGAAGTCGCCGTTCGCAACGCAAAGCTCGACGCCTATCAGGTCGTCTACTTCGCCACGCACGGCCTTCTGCCCGGCGAGCTGCACTGCGAGGCGCAGCCCGGACTCGTGCTTTCTCCGCCGGCAGGCGCGGCGGCGAGCACGGCGTCCGACGGCCTGCTCACCGCGAGCGAGATTTCCGATCTGCGTTTGAACGCCGATCTCGTCGTGCTGTCGGCGTGCAACACGGCGGCGTCGGGCGGCACAGCGATGGGCGGCGGCGCACTCGAAGGCCTTGCCGACGCTTTCTTCTCCGCCGGCGCCCGCGCGGTCCTGGCGAGCCATTGGGAAGTCCCCTCGGCCGCCACGCAGAAACTGATGACGGGCGTGTTCGCCCGCTATGCCAGGGATCCGTCGCGGGATCTGGCAGAGGCGCTTCGTCAGGCGCAGCTGGCGATGATCGCCCAGCCGGCGACGGCGCATCCCTTCAACTGGGCCGCTTTCACGCTCATCGGCGACAGCGGCAATGCAACACGCACAACCGGCGGTCCCGCCGGACGCGTCAATCTGGCAAGTGGAGAGTGACAATGGCGAACAGCAAGACACTGGGCTTCTGCGCGCTGGCGACGGTATTGCTGGCAGGCTCCTGGGCGCAGGCCGAAAATCTCATCGTCGTCGAAGCGCGCGGCGTCGGCATCAAGCCCGGATCGACCGTGGATTCGACGAAGCCGCTGGTACTCAAACAGGGACAGCATGTGACGCTGATCTCCGAGACCGGCGCGACCCTCACCATCGACGGTCCTTACGACAAGGCGCCGTCGGCAGGCGGCCAGGGCCGCAGCGTCGGCGACACGCTCGCCGCGCTCGCCACGGAACGCAATGCGCGCACGGGAGAAGCCGGCGTCACGCGCGGCACGACCTACAACACGCTGCCGGAGCCCTGGCTCGTCGACGTCACCCATAGCGGCGCGGTCTGCCTGCAGGAAAATCACGAGCCGGAATTCTGGCGGCCGGACGATGTGGCGGCGGCATCGCTGACGGTCATGCCGGCGGACCATTCGTGGAAATCGGAGGCTGCCTGGCCGGCCGGCGTCGACCGCTTGAGAGTCACGACCGACGTTCCGGTGCATGGCGGCGCGTCTTACGTGATCAAGTTCAACGGCTCCGACTATTCGCTCGCCATGACGGACGTTCCGGCCAATCTGCAGAACGATTCCATGCGGGCGGCCTGGATGCTCGACAAGGGCTGCGACGCGCAGGCGGAAGCGCTCCTGCGTCCGCGTGCAAATGAATGAAGTCTTCGGCCGGCTGCGAGCGCTGGCGCGCAACAAGTCCGTCTTCAACGGCGCGGTGGCGGCGGCGATCGCCGTCATCGTCGCCGCGCTTTCCATGCTCGCCGTCGACCATGTCTCGTTCCTGACCGGTGCCGACCGTTTCGTCCAGGACTGGGAGATCGCATTCACCTCGCCGCCCGAGCCGCAGGATCCCAACATCCTGATCGTCGCCGTCGATGAGGGGACGATGCAGCACTTTCCCTACCGCTCGCCGCTCGACCGCGGGTTCCTCGCGCAGCTGCTCGCGACGCTCGACGCCAAGCATCCGCGCGCCATCGTGCTCGACTATCTGTTCGACCAGCCGACCGAGCCGAAGAAGGACGAGGCGCTGCGCAACGTGCTGCACAGCATGCGCACGCCGCTGGTCGTCAGCTATTTCGAAGCCGGCACCAAGGTCAGCGAGCAGCAGACTGCCTACTTGAACAATTTCGTCCCGGCCCGGGCGCGGGCGCTCGCCAATGTCGGCACGGACCAGACCGACACGGTGCGCTGGATCATTCCGGGCGGCAGGACCTCGAGCGGCGAATATCTGATGAGCGTGCCGCGGCGCGCGGCGCAACTGGCCGGCGTGCAGACGCCCGACGAGCAGGTGCCGATCGTCTGGCGCGCGGATCAGGGGCTCAACCAGCCGGCATTCGCGCAAATTCCGGCCTGCATCTTCGGGTTGCCGACCTGCGTGCTCACGGCGTCGATCCTTCCCGCCGCGACGTTCCGGAACAAGATCGTGCTGGTCGGCTCCGATCTCAATCTCGTCGACCACCACAGGACGCCCTTCGCGACCAACCCCGGCGATCCGCGCGGCTCGATGGCCGGCATCGTGACCTTCGCGCACGCCATCGCGCAGCTTCTGGAGAACCGCGATCCGCCGCAGCTTTCCTGGTGGAACAATCTCATCATCGCGCTGGTGCTGGCCTTCGTCGGCGCGGCTCTCGGGCTGCTCGACCATTCCTTGTGGATCCGCGGCGGCGCCGTGCTCGGATTAGTCCTCGCGCTCTGGCTGGTCGGCGTGTTCGTGCTCTACCAGCGCCTCGGAATCCTCATCGCCCTGATTTCGCCGAGCATCGCTTTGATCGGATCCTTCGCCGCCGTCGATTCGGTCACCGGCCTCGACGCGCGCCGCCAGCGCGAGTTCATCCACAACACCTTTTCGCTCTACGTTTCGCCGAGTTTCGTCCAGCAGCTGGTCGACGATCCCAGCAAGCTGAAACTCGGCGGCGAGCGCCGCGAAATGACCTTCCTGTTCACCGACATCGCGAACTTCACGACGATGTCGGAAGGACTGGACTCCAAGGAGGTCGGACACATCCTCAACCGCTACCTCGACGGCATGACGGGCCTCGTCAAGAAATTCGACGGCACGGTCGACAAGTTCATCGGCGATTCCGTGTTCGCGATCTTCAACGCGCCGCTCGACGTCGAAGACCATGCCAGCAAGGCCGTCCGCTGCATGCTGGAGATGGACCGGTTCACCGAGGCGTTCCGCCGCAAGATCCACGAGGAGGGGGTGCCGCTCGGCGAGACGCGGATCGGGGTCAATACCGGCGTCGCCGCGGTGGGCAATTTCGGCTCCTCAGACCGCTTCAGCTACACCGCGTCGGGCGACGCCGTTAACGCTTCGTCGCGTCTGGAGGGTCTCAACAAGCATTTCAGCACGCGCCTGTGTGTCGGCCACAACGCCCGTGTGCTATGCAAGGGGGTTACCTTCCGGCCGATGGGGTCGGTGATCCTGAAGGGCAAGACTTCGGCCGTGGACGTCTGGGAACCGCTGCACGACGACGCCTACGGCGCCGAATATCTCGCACGCTACGAAGCGGCGTTCGCGGCGGCACGCGACCAGGCGCCCGGCGCGCTCGAAATGTTCGCCCGCCTCGCCGCGGAACGGCCGGACGATCCGATGGCTGCGTTTTACAGCGAGCGGCTGCGCGAGGGCGAAGCCGGAATCGAAATCAAGATGACCGAAAAATGATCGTCTGGTCGGGAATCCTTCTCTTCATCCTGGCGCTCGCGCGCGTTTGGGGCATCGACGCGATGTCGGACCGGCTGTCGCCCGCATTCCGCGCCGAGGCCAACCATGTCGTCATGGTTCTCGCCTTCATCGCGGTTTCGCTCTTCGTCGACGGACTGGTGCGCCACTATTACTGGCGCCGCTACCTGCAGCGGCGGCGCAACCGCGAGACGCCGGCGATCATCCAGGACATCCTGACGATCGCGCTGGTTCTGCTCGGACTGTCGCTCGGGCTGTGGTGGGAAGAAGGCTTCTCTCTGACGGGCTTCTTCACGGCCTCAGGCGCGATGGCGATCGTCCTCGGCATCGCGCTGCAGGCCGTCATCCAGGACCTGTTCAGCGGCATCGCGATCAATCTCGACGGTTCCTATTCGCTCGGCGACTGGCTCACGATCTATTCGGAGCAGATGGACACGCCGGTGTACGGCCGCGTCACCAGCATGACCTGGCGCTCGACTTTCCTGACGCTGGAGGACGGCCGCCGCCTGATGGTGCCGAACCATATCGTCACCGCCAATCCGTTCATGAACCACAGCCGGCCGGCGGACGCGAAGCGCTATTCGGTCGAGCTCAGCATCGACAGCCGCATGCCCGCCGACCGCGTGATCGACATGCTGCTCGGCGAAGCGTTCAAGGCGGTGCGCCGCCCGGGCCTGGCGCGCACGCCGGAGCCGTCGGTGGTCCTGACGCGCCTCACGCAGGAGGCGATGTATTACGAAGTGCGCTTCTACGCCCATCCCGACCAGATCGAACCGGCGCAGGCCAAGTCCATCGTCATCGGAGTGCTGCAGGACGTGATCCTCGAGAACCGCATGCCGGCGCCGGTGACGCAGGTCGAGCTCACCCAGCCGCCCGATCTCGAGCTTCTCCTGGGCGAGGAAGAAGTGCGCAGCGCGCTGCATCACGTCAATCTGTTCTCCAACGTGCTCAACGAAGATCAGGCCAAGGAGCTCGCCAAGCGCAGCCGCTCCATGGTCGTCGCGCGCAGCATGGACCTCATCAAGCAAGGCGAACCCGGCGAATCCATGTTCATCATCCTCGAAGGGGCGGCGCGGGTCAGCGTGCTCGGCCAGGGCGGCGATTCGCGCGAAGTCGCGGTGCTCGCGGCCGGCGATTTCTTCGGCGAGATGTCGCTGATGACGGGCGCGCCGCGCAACGCGACCGTGACGGCCCTGACGCGCATGCGCGTGCTCGAAATCACCAAGGAGCCGATCGAGGCAATGCTGAAGCGATCGCCGGAGCTCCTGCAGCGCTTCAGCCACGTTCTCGCCAAGCGCGAACAGGAGCGCGCGCACATCGCGCAGCACACGATTCAGGTGGCGACCGTCGAGACCGACCTGATGGCGAAGATGCGATCGTTCTTCCGCAGCGTGCTGTGGGCCGATCCGGCCAAGCCTAACTGAGCGTGCCCAGGGTCAGCAGCGTGACGATCGCCAGATAGGTCAGCTGGTGGATGAGCTGGTCCGTGCCGAAGACCATCCAGTAGCGCGCGTCCGACTGGCCCCAGTCGAAGTAGGAATCGACGTTCGATTTGGTCCAGTCCGTATGATAGTGCACCAGGAACTCGGCGATCATGATGATGACGATGGCGCGCAGCGGCGCCTGCATGATCAGCAGGGCCGGGACCGAGCCGATCATATGGTAGCCGGAGTGGATGAAGCCTCCGACGTGCCCGTAAATGCCCTTGGTGCGTACCTGGTATTCCGTCTGGAACACGAAGTCGCAGAGAAAATGCTTTATCTCGAGCGCCAGGAGCGCCCACAGAACCAGAGCCGTTTCGTGGCCCATCCGTTCTCCCCCTATTCGACCGGCGCCGCCACCGTGGATAATGCAAAGCGAATGGGTCAGCAAATAAAAGTGCCATAAGTGCGCCCGCTGCGCCGCAAATCTTGTGATGCCGGCCGCTATTCGACTAGAGTTTTTGGAGGCGGAAGGAAAGGCATCCCCATGACCGCGCTTGTCGGACAAGCCGTCAAACGGAAGGAAGACTTCCGCTTCATCACGGGCCAGGGGCGTTACACCGACGATTTCGCCAAGCCCGGCCAGACCTACGCCGCCTTTGTCCGCAGTCCCTATCCGCACGCATTAATCAAGAAGGTCGACACGGCGCCGGCTTTGGCGGTCCCCGGCGTCGTCGCGGTGCTCACGGGCGCCGATCTCGAGGCGGACGGGATCAAGGGACTGATCTGCGGCTGGCTGGTCCACTCCAAGGACGGCAGCCCGATGAAA
Source organism: Rhizomicrobium sp. (assembly GCA_035499335.1). Taxonomy (GTDB): domain Bacteria; phylum Pseudomonadota; class Alphaproteobacteria; order Micropepsales; family Micropepsaceae; genus Rhizomicrobium. Next base: position 19,752 of record DATJZB010000070.1, read on the forward strand.
GCCGGACTGCATCCGGCTCTTGCACTGCACAAAGTCCGGCATGTCGGCGATCAGCTCGCCGTTGTGATCGCGGAAACGCAGGCCGCGGCCTCGGCAGGCGCGGAAAAAGTCGCCGTCGACTATGAAGAACTCGCCGCCGTGCTCGCGCCGCAGGATGCACAGTCCGCCGGCGCGCCGCAGATCCACGACGAAGCGCCGCGCAACACGATCTACGACTGGCACCTCGGCGACGAGGCCAAGACCAAGGCGGCCTTCGCAGCCGCAAAACACGTGGTCGAACTCGAGATCGTCAACAATCGTCTCGTGCCGAACGCCATGGAGCCGCGCGCGGCGATCGGCGAGTACGACGCCGGCTCCGGCGTTTTCACCCTGACGACGACGAGCCAGAATCCGCACGTGGCGCGGCTCGTCTTGTCCGCCTTCGTCCAGATCGCGCCCGAGCACAAGCTGCGCGTCATCGCGCCGGACGTCGGCGGCGGATTCGGCTCCAAGATCTTCATCTATCCAGAAGAAACCGTGTGCGTCTGGGCCGCCAGAAAGGTGGGGCGGCCGGTGAAATGGACGGCGGATCGTTCGGAAAGCTTCCTCACCGATGCGCATGGCCGCGACCATGTCAGCAAGGCCTCCCTGGCGCTGGACGCGAGCGGCAAGATCCTCGGTCTGCGCGTCAGGACGATCGCCAACCTCGGCGCCTACATGTCGACCTTCTCTTCCTCGGTGCCGACCTATCTCTACGCGACCCTGCTTTCGGGCCAGTACGACATTCCCGCGATCTACGCGGAGGTCGATGCCGTTTACACCAACACCTCGCCGGTCGATGCCTATCGCGGCGCCGGCCGGCCGGAGGCGACCTATGTCGTCGAGCGGCTGGTCGAGGAGGCCGCGCGCCAGTTGAAGGTCGATCCCGCGGAACTGCGCCGACGCAACTTCATCCGGACGTTCCCGCACGCTACGCCCGTGATCATGACCTACGACATCGGCGACTATGAGGCTTCGCTCGCCGAAGCGATGAAGCGCGCCGATGTTTCGGGCTTTGCCGCGCGCAAGGCCGAGGCGGCGAAGCGCGGAAAGCTGCGCGGTCTCGGCTACGCCACCTATATCGAAGCCTGCGGAATCGCGCCGTCGCAAGCCGTAGGTTCGCTCGGCGCCGGTGTCGGGCTGTGGGAATCGGCGGAGGTGCGCGTCAACCCGACGGGCTCGGTCGAAGTTCTCACCGGCAGCCACAGTCACGGCCAGGGACATGAAACGACCTTCGCCCAGCTTGTCGCCGACCGGCTCGGCATTTCGATCGACACCGTCGAAGTGGTGCATGGCGACACCGACAAGGTGCAGTTCGGCATGGGAACCTACGGCTCCCGTTCGGCCGCCGTCGGCATGTCGGCAATCTCGCAGGCGCTCGACAAGGTGATCGAGAAAGCAAAGCGCATCGCCGCGCATGTCATGGAGATACCGGCCGCGGACGTCACGTTCGAGAACGGCCAGTTCGCCGGCATCCACACCAACAAGACGATGATGTTCGCCGAGGTCGCGCTGGCCGCCTATGTCGGCCACAAATTTCCCACGTCGGAGATCGAACCCGGCCTCAAGGAAAGCGCCTTCTACGATCCCAAGAACTTCACTTTTCCCGCCGGCTGTCACATCTGCGAAGTGGAGATCGACAAGGAGACCGGGCGCACGCGCGTGGTCAATTTCGTCGCGGTCGACGATTTCGGCACCGTCATCAATCCGATGATCGTCGAAGGCCAGGTGCATGGCGGCATTGCGCAGGGCATCGGCCAGGCCCTTCTCGAACACGGCATCTACGACCGCGAGACCGGCCAGCTGGTAACCGGTTCGTTCAACGACTATTGCATGCCGCGCGCCGACGACGTGCCGAACTTCGACGTCGGCATGACGATCACGCCGTGCCCGTCCAATCCGTTGGGCGTGAAGGGATGCGGCGAGGCGGGCGCCATCGCCGCACCGGCAGCGGTGATGAACGCCGTCACCGACGCGCTGGGCGTCAAGACGTTCGACATGCCGGCGACTCCGGAAAAGGTCTGGCGCGCGGTGCATGCCATGCCGGCGCGCTGAGCCGGTTTCATGTGGATCGCGACGGTCGGCCTGCCTGCCAGTCTCGCAAGCGATTTGGCGGAAGGCCGGTTCGCGGCGCTGGCGGAGCTCACGGCCGGCGACGCCGCCACCGCCTTCGCGCGCGGCATCGCGCTCGCAAGTCTCGGGCACATGCCGGAGGCACGCGCCGCATTCGAACGCGCCGCCGGCGATTCCAGCCTCGCCGCGGCGGCGCAGGTGGAGACCGGTTTCCTCGACCTGAACCGGCCGGACGGGCCTGCATCCGTCGCGAAACGGATGACGGACTTCCTCAAGGTCAATGACGGAAAAACGCTTCTGGTCGCGCGCGCCGACCATCTCCTCGGCGTCGCGCAATATCGCCTCATGCATGCGGGGGATGCGCTCGACGCGCTGACGCTGGCGCAGGAGACGTATCGGAGCTGCGGCTGCGAAACCGGCGAGGCGCAGGTCTTCGACACGCTCGGCATGGTGCATCAGTGGATGGGCAACGAGACCGCCGCGCTGGTCTGCTACGCGCACTCGCTCGCGCTCAAGACGCGGCTCGGCGACCGTTACGGATCGGCCATCACGCTCGGCAATCTCGGGCGCTATTGCGCGCTGCTCGGCCGGCCGGCGGAAGCCGCCGGATTTCTCGAACTCGACCTGAAGATCGCGGAGGAAACCGGCGACGCCCGCGGACAGGCGCGCGTGCTGAGCGATCTCGCGGAAATCGCGCGCGACACCGGCGATCTCCGATCGGCGAACGATAAGCTGGCGCGGGCGCTCGCCATCGCGAGGGGCGCGGGACTGAAACAGCTCGAACTCGAGATCGAGATCAATCTGTCCACGACGGCGTTGGCAGCGGGTGATAGCGGACAGGCGGCCGCGCATCTCGCCGCCGCGCGGGCGATCGCCGGCGCCGCGCCGTCCGAATTCGACAAGCTTCTGCTCGACTGGACGCAGGCGCGGCTGATCGCATCATCGGATCGCCAGCAGGCGATCGCACTGGTCACCGGCGCGGTCTCGGGCTTTCGCGATTCCGACATCCCCTCGCTCGAGATCGAAGCGCGGCTCGCCCTCGCCGAATTGCTGCTGGCCGAATCGCGGCAGAGCGAAGCCGAGCGCGAAACGCTGGTGGCGTTGAAGCGGGCGCGCGAACGCAACCTGCCGCGCTATCGCGTGCGCATCGGTGAGCTGATGGAGCGCCTGTCGCTGGCCGAGGGTGTCGCCGAGGAGACCGGCAAGGCGATCGACGACAAGCCGTCGGGCACCGTCGACGGCTATCTGGTGCGCGGACGGCTCGGCGGCGGCACCTTCGCAACCGTCTACCGCGCCTTCGACGTGGAGCGCGCGCGCGAAGTGGCGCTGAAGGTGCTCGATCTGGAGTCGCGATACGCCAAGGTGGAGCGCGACCGCATCATGGACTCGGCCCGGCTCGACATGGAAGCGGCGAACCGGGCGCAGCATCCCGGACTGGTGAAGGTCTATGCCATCGGCCGCGACGCGCGCGGCAACGCCTATCTCGCGGTCGAATTCATCCAGGGCAGGGCGCTGCGCGATGCGCTCGACGGCAAGCCGGCGCGCGATCCCAAGTTGGTCTGTTCGTTTCTCGCCGACGTCGCCGAGGCGCTGGCGGCGCTGCACGGCCACGGCGTCGTGCACCGCGATCTCAAGCCCGAGAACATCATGATGCGCGCCGACGGTTCGCCCGTGATCGTCGATTTCGGCATCGCCCATATGTCCGGCGGAAAGTCCGGCGAAGTCTCGCGCGGCACGCCGGAATATTTCTCGCCCGAGCAGGCGCGTGGCGAACCGTCGACGCCGTCCGACGACATGTTCTCCTTCGGCGTCATATTGTGGGAATGGCTGACCGGCGCGCGGCCCGATGCGGCGCACGGCCCGGCGCGAAAGTCCTCGCTGTTCGGCGGCCGCGGCGCGCCCAGGACGGCCGAAGAACTCGCCGCCGCGCTGCTCGACCCCAAGGGTGCTTACCGGCCGACGGCGAGCGAGGCGGCGGCGCTGTTGCGGAGCCTCGCGGCATGATCGACGGCTACGACCTCGACCGCGATCTTTCCGCGATCAACCGCGCGCTGAAGGGCGACATGCCGGAAGCCGCGATCTTCTATTGCGGCCGGGCGCTGGAGGTGACGTCCGCCCGCGCGGTGTCCGCGCTCAATCTCGATCCGGGCACGCAGGTGTTCGCCAATCTCGACATGCTCGAGCGTTTGTCGTGCATCGCGCGCCCGGCGCTCTATCTCGGCCATTCGCTGCGGCGGCTGGCGAACGACGCGCGTCACATCCTGCGGCCGCTGACCAACCAGGATGCGGACTTCGCGGCGCTGTGCCTCGGCCCCTGGCTGCGCTGGTACATGACCGATTACTTCCGCGGTCCGAAGACGAGCGTCGCCGACCGCAGCTTCGGCATTCACTCGGCGCTGGCCACCGGCGCGGTCGCCGACACGCTCGATCTGCTCGACCGCGCCGAAAGCGAGGACGTTTCGGATCGCCTGCTGGCGCTCGCCGGCGAGGAGGTCGTGAAGCTGCCGGCGCTGGCATCGATGGTCGCCGAAGTCCTGATCTCCGACGGGCATGCCGACGATGCGCAGGCCGTCCTGACGTCGGCATTGGCCCATGTTCCGGAGGATCTGCGGCTCAACCAGCTCTACGCGCTCGGCTGCCGCCGCTCGGGGCATCCCGAAGAAGCGCTGACGCGGCTGCAGAAACTCACGGGCAAATTTTCCGAGGACGAGGAAACGCTCGGCATCACCGCCGGCGCGCTCAAGTCGAGCTGGGAGAAGGGACAGGGGCCGAAGGACGCGCTGGCGCGGGCGCTCAGGCTCTACGCCAAGGGCTTTCAGGTGTCGCGCGAACGCAATCTCTATCTCGGCGTCAACGGCGCGGCGATCGAACTGTGGCAACAGAATCCGCGGGCGCGCGAACATGCCGCGCACATCGTCGACATCTTCGCCAGGCGGAATGCCCAACTCGCCGAGTCCGGCATCGCCGTGGACAACCAGCGCGATTATTACGACATGGTGACGGAAGCGGAGGCGCTGCTGCTGGCCGGCGACGGCGCCAGGGCCCGCGACCTCTACGCGCGGGCCTTCGCCCGTTTCGCCGCGCGCAAGGGCGACATCGCGGGCACCAGGACGCAGGCCAATCGCTCCATCGCCTTGCTGGGAGGCGAACCGATCACCTAGAGTGGGCGCGCGCAGGGGGAACGCATGCCGCTCAAGATCACCTACAAATCGCCGCCTTACCGCGACAAGGTCCTCAGCTTTCCGGACACGCTCGAAGAAATCCGCGTCGGCCGCACGATGGGCTCGGAGGTCGAGTTTCCCGAAGACATGGCGGCGGTCGGACACGACCATTTCGCCATCGTGCGCCAGGCCGGCACCTACAAATACGTCATCAATCCGCACCACCGCGTCTTTGCGAACGGCAAGGACGTGCTCGACGGAGAGGAGCTCCCCTCGACGGTCGAAGTGCGCCTCGGCACGCAGGACGGCCCGCGCCTCCTGCTCGAGCCGAGCAAGGCGGGAGGTTCGAACTACATCGCGACCGAACCGCAGGGCAAAAGCGTCGCGCTGCCGGAGATGGCGCGCTCGAGCGCGCGCTGGACGCACCGTCTCGGCTTCGTCGTCGCGATCGCGATTCTCGCGGGCCTGTTCGCCTATTGGAAGCTGCACGGCGAAATCAAGCCGATCTACGCCAACGCCGGAACCGGAACCGATTTCTCCGCCATCATCGCCAAGTACCAGAAGTCCGTTTTCCTGGTCGACGAAGTCGACGCCGGCGGCAATTCGCAGAGCGGCGCGACCGCCTGGGTCGTGGCGCTGCCCGACGGCCGCAAGGCGTTCGCGACCAACGCCCATGTCGGCGGCATGCTCGCCGACGCGCGCAAGAACCATTACCGGCTGCTGGTGCGCTCGCCGGATACGGGACACCGCGAATATACGATCGTCGACGCCGTCATCCATCCGGCCTATGCCGCGTTCAACGCCATGCTCGCCGAAGCCGACAAGCAGGCCAGTTCCGGCATGCTGCGCGAAGTCGGCCTTTCGCCGGCCTATGACGTCGCCATCCTCATTCCGGACAAGCAGGACGGCATCCCCGACCCGCTGCCGTTGGCTAAGGACTCGACTCTGGCCAAGCTGCATTCGGGCGAGCCGATCGCCTTCATCGGCTATCCGGCGGAGAACCTCGTCAGCTTCGACGTCAGCGCGCCGACGCCGACGTCTCAGGTCGGTATCATCACCTCGGTGCGCAACTTCTTCCTCACCGACGTCGGCGGACCGGCGCAGCTCATCGAGCATTCCCTGCCGTCGGCGGGCGGCGCCAGCGGCAGCCCGATCTTCGATTCGCACGGCGAAGTCATCGCACTGCTGAGCGGCGGCAACAACATCACCAGCAAGGACGGCCGCATTCCCAACGCCGCGCTCGTCAATTTTGCGCAGCGCGTCGATCTGCTGCGCGATCTGGCGAACGGCAAGGCGGACAGCCAGCTCGACAGCGACAAGAAGATGTGGGCTGCGGCGGTGGCGCGCTGGAGCCGTCCGCCGGACGCGATCGCGGCGCTCTACGCCAAGCAGTTCGAGGCGACGGAAGGAAAGCTCACCACTTTCGCCCGCGCGGGCGAGACCGGGCGCGGCGACCCCTTGTTCGAGCATCGCTCGGCGCAGACCTATGACTTCTCCGTGCTCGGCGACAAGAACTACCTCGTCACCGCCTACACGACGTCGAAGAGTCCGTTGCGCGTCGTCGTCTACAATGCCGACGATCCGACCTCCGTGCTCGACACCACGGTCTATGTCGCGGACGGGCCGCTCGCGGTGCTGGAAATTCCCGCCGGCTCGCCGGGCAATGTGAAGATCGCCGTGATTTCCGAAGCCGGCGGACAGGGCAAGCCCGACGACACGCCGGTGCCGTTCAAGCTCGCCGTCTATTGGGCGGTCGGCAAACCGCCGGCGGACAATGGCCAGCAAACCGGCGCCTCGCCGCAAGGCGGCACAGGCGGAGAGTCGCCTGCGGGCCAGCCTTCCGGCGGCGAACCTTCGGGCGGCCAGCCGTCCGGCGGCGAGCCTTCCGGCGGCGACAATGGCGGCGGCGACGTCGGGCAGACTCCCTGACGCTACGCCTTGCCGCGCAGCATCTTGATGATGCCGGAGAAATCCACGCCGGCATTGCCCTGCGCGGCGAACAGCCCGTAGAGCTGCGCCGCTTCCGCGCCGAGCGGCGTGGCGGCGCCGGCACCCTGCGCCGCACTCTGCGACAGCTTCAGATCCTTCAACATCAAAGCGGTCGCGAAGCCTCCCGCATAGTCGCGGTTCGACGGCGCGCCGGGAACGGGACCGGGAACCGGGCAATAGGTCGTCAGCGACCAGCATTGGCCGGACGCGGCGGACATGATGTCGAACAGCTTCTGGTGCTCCAGACCGAGCTTCTCGCCGAGCGCGAAGGCCTCGCAGGTCCCGATCATGGAAATCGCCAGCAGCATGTTGTTGCAGATCTTCGCCGCCTGGCCGGCGCCCGGACCGCCGGCATGGACGATGCGCTTGCCCATCTTTTCGAGGATCGGCCTGGCGCGTTCGAAGGCCTTGTCGCTGCCGCCGCACATGAAGGCGAGCGTGCCTGCCTCCGCGCCGCCGACGCCGCCTGAGACCGGCGCATCGAGGAAATCGAAACCCGCCTTGGCCGCCGCGGCATGCACGGCGCGCGCGGAATCGATGTCGATCGTGGAGCAGTCGATCAGCAGCGCGTCCTTGCGCGCCGCCGTCAGGATGCTCGCCTCGTCCAGATAGACCGAACGCACATGGGCGCCGGCCGGAAGCATGGTGACGACGATGTCCGCGCCCGCGACCGCTTCGAGCGCGGTCCTGGATTCCTTGGCGCCGGCCTCGACGACCGGCTTGAGCGCGGCCGGACTGACGTCGAAGGCGCGCACCTGGTCCTGCGCCTTCAACAGATTGCGCGCCATGGGCCCGCCCATGTTCCCGACGCCGATGAATGCGATCGTGCTCATAGCGGCAACTCCCTGTTTCCCAGCGGCGCGAAATAGGCGTCGATGTCCGCGTCGCTCACCTCGGCGAGCGTTGCGGGTTTCCAGTGCGGCGCTCCGTCCTTGTCGATGATCGTGGCGCGCACGCCTTCGTAGAAATCGTGGCCGGCGATGACGCGGTTCACCATGCGGAACTCCATGCGCATGCAATCGTCGAAATCCAGCGACTTGCCGTTGCGGATCTGGCGGAAGGCGAGTTTGGTCGCGGTCGGCGACTTGGCGCGGATGGTCTTGGCCGCGTCGACGGCCCACTCGCCGCCGTCCCGGTCGAGCGCGGCCAGGATCGCTTCGACGGTCGGGCCCGAGAAGATGCGGTCGATCGCAGCCCGCCGCGAGTCCAGCGCCGCTTCCGCGACGGGCTCGGCCATCGCGCGCAGCGCTTCGCCGGCTTCCATGCCGTCGGCGAGCGCGTCGATCAGCGCCTCGCGCCGGATCGCGGGAACGAAATGCGTCGCCAGTCCCGCATGGACCGCATCGGCCGTCTTCAGGCGCGTGCCGGTCAGTCCGAGATACATGCCGGTCTCGCCCGGCAGGCGCGGCAGGAAGAAGCTGCCGCCGACATCGGGAAAGAGCCCGATGCCGGTCTCCGGCATGGCGAACAGCATGGTTTCGTCGGCGACCCGATGGCTGCCGTGCAGCGAAACGCCGACGCCGCCGCCCATCACGAAGCCGCGCAGCAGCGCCACATAGGGCTTGGGAAAGTGCTTGATGAAGGCGTTGAGCAGATATTCGTCGCGATAGAATTCGACCGCATAGGGCGTTCCCGCCTTGCCGCTGTCGTAGAGCGTGCGGATGTCGCCGCCGGCGCAGAAGGCGCGCTCGCCTTCGCCGCGGATCACGACGCAGGCGATCGAGCGGTCGCCGCTCCATTCCTTCAGCCGCGCCAGCATCGCCACGCACATGCCGTGCGTCAGGGCGTTGAGTGCCTTGGGCCGGTTGAGCGTGATGAGCCCCGCGGCGCCGCGCTGCTCGAAGAGGATTTCGGCGTCGTCGCTCATTTCATCGTCGGGATGACGAAGCTCGCATTCTCGCGCACGCCGCCCTTTGGCCAGCGCGCCGTCACCGTCTTGATGCGAGTGTAGAAGCGCACGCCCTCGGGCCCGTGCTGGTTGACGTCGCCGAACGCCGAGCGCTTCCAGCCGCCGAAGGTGTGATAGGCGAGGGGAACGGGGATCGGCACGTTGATGCCGACCATTCCCACCTTGACGCGCGACGCGAACTCGCGCGCCGCGTCGCCGTCGCGCGTGAAGATGGCGACGCCATTGCCATATTGATGGTTGGTGGGCAGCGACAGGGCCTCGTCGAAATCCCTGGCGCGCGCGACCTGCAGCACGGGGCCGAAAATCTCGTCCTGGTAAGTCTTCATCTCCGGCCGCACGCGATCGAACAGCGAGCCGCCGAGATAGTAGCCGTTCTCGTAGCCCTGGAGCTTGAAGTTGCGCCCGTCGACGACAAGCTGCGCGCCTTCGCCGACGCCCTGGTCGATATAGGCCTTCACCTTCTCGCGATGCGCCGCGGTCACCAGCGGGCCGTAATCCGCATCCGGATCGGTCGGAATGCCGACGCGCAGCGATTCGACGCGCGGCTTCAGGCGCGAGACCAGCGCGTCCGCGGTCTTCTCGCCGACCGGAACGGCGACCGAGATCGCCATGCAGCGTTCGCCGGCGGAGCCGTAACCGGCGCCGATCAGCTCGTTGGTCACCTGGTCGAGATCGGCGTCCGGCATGATGATGGCGTGGTTCTTGGCGCCGCCCATCGCCTGCACGCGTTTCCCGTGCGCCGTGCCCCGGCTATAGACATAATGTGCGATGGCCGAGGATCCGACGAAGCTCACCGCCTGGATGTCCGGGTCTTCGAGAATGGCGTCGACCGCTTCCTTGTCGCCGTTGATGACCTGCAGCACGCCGGCCGGCGCGCCAGCTTCCATCATCAGTTCCGCCAGGCGCATCGGCACCGACGGATCCTTTTCGCTCGGCTTGACGATGAAGGTGTTACCGCAGGCGATGGCGACGCCGAACATCCACATCGGAATCATGGCCGGGAAGTTGAACGGCGTGATGCCGGCGACGACGCCGAGCGGCTGGCGCATGGAATAGATGTCGATCGACGGTCCGGCGCCCTCGGTGTACTCGCCCTTGATCAGGTGCGGGATGCCGCAGGCGAATTCGATCACTTCCAGCCCGCGCTGGATGTCGCCTTTGGAGTCGGCGACCACCTTGCCGTGCTCGCTCGACAGCATCTGCGCGAGCGCGTCCATGTTCTTCTCGACCAGGGCCTTGAAGTTGAACATCACGCGCGCGCGGCGCTGCGGATTGACGGCGGACCATTCGCCGAACGCCTTTTGCGCGTGCGCGACCGCCTTCTGCATCTCGCCGCGCGTGGCGAAGGCGACCTTGGCCTGGATCTCTCCCGTCGCCGGATTGTAGACGTCGCCGAAACGGCCCGACGTACCCGCCACGTTTGCGCCGTTCAGAAAATGGCCGATGGTTCGCATGGGAATGCCCTGTGCATGAGGGTCTCGCGGCGTTCGTAACACCGCCGCGCCGAGAAAAAAAGCTGTCCTAACGGAGGGTTATTTCCGCGTGTTTGCGCGCGCCGTTGGCGATGTAATGTTGCGTCCCCGTTCCTTCCCGGAGAAGCCCATGTCCGAAGCCGATGCGAGATACGAGACGCTCCTGATCGAGAAGAAGGGTGCCGTCGACTGGGTGACGATGAACCGCCCCGAGGCGCTCAATTCGCTCAACAACACGCTGGTCGACGAGCTGCTCGACTATTTCGAAAAGCTCTACTTCGACCGCGCGACGCGCATCGTCGTCCTGCGCGGCGCCGGACGGGCATTCTGCGCCGGCCTCGATCTCAAACAGTCGGGAACGCGGCGCAACACCGACGGCGCCAACATGGGCGGACCCGCTGCCGGCCTGCTCAGCCAGCGGCGCATCAGCGAGATCGTCATGCGCATGCGCCGCTGCGGACAGCCGATCATCAGCCTCGTGCAGGGACCGGCCTGCGGCGGCGGCTTCGCGCTGGCACTGGCGTCCGACGTCCGCATCGCCGGACAGAGCGCGCGCATGAACGCGGCCTTCATCCGCATCGGGCTTTCGGCATGCGACATCGGCGTGTCCTACTTCCTGCCGCGCCTCGTCGGCGTCTCGGTCGCGTCCGAACTGATGCTGACGGGCCGCTTCATCAACGCCGAGCGGGCGCTGCGCGTCGGCCTCGTCTCCGAAGTCGTGCCGGACGAACATCTGGCGCGCGCCGCCGAGCCCTATATCGAGGAGATGATCACCACCTCGCCGCTCGGCCTGCGCCTGACCAAGGAATGCCTCAACATGAGCGTGGATGCGCCGAGCCTGGAAGCGGCGATCAACATGGAGGACCGCAACCAGATCCTCTGCTCGCAGACCAACGACGTGCGCGAAGGCATGACCGCCTTCCTCGAGAAGCGCAAACCCAGATACACCAACAGCTAGGAGGGCCGCATGCAGGTTTCACTCAAGGGGCGCGTCGCGCTCGTCACCGGCGGCGGGCGCGGGATCGGCCGCGCCATCGCGCTCAGCCTGGCCGAAGCCGGCGCCGACATCGCGCTGAACTACCGGCGCGACGACGCGGCGGCGAAGGAAACGGTCGCCGCCGTCGAGAAACTGGGCCGCAAGGCGCGCGCCTATTCGGCCTCGGTCGAGAACTGGGACGAGGACGTCGCGCTGGTCGCGGACGTCATCCGCGACTTCGGTTCGATCGGCATCCTCGTCAACAATGCCGGCATCGCCTCGCGCGGCCAGTCCGTCGCCGACACCGATCCGGCCGAGATGGAGCGCGTCATCCGCGTCCATGCCTTCGCGCCGCACTATCTGTGCAAACTGGTCGTGCCGCACATGCGCAAGGAGAAGCGCGGCGACATCGTCATGATCTCTTCCGTCGCGACGCGCTTCATGGGCGCCAACGGCGCGCCCTACAATATGGGCAAGGCGGCGATGGAAGCGCTCGCGCTGACGCTGGCCAAGGAAGAGATGAAGAACGGGATCCGCACCAACATCGTCGCGCCGAGCCTGACCGTGACCGAAATGGGCATCCGGCTGACCAAGGCGCGCACCGGCGGCGACATCCACAAGCTCGACGCCACGTCGCCGTTCGGCCGCGTTTCGGTTCCCGAGGACGTGGCGGCGGTGGTGACGTTCCTCGTCTCCGACGCCAACCCCTATGCCAACGGACAGAAGGTCAATATCGACGGCGGCGTCTGACCGCACTAGGCTCAACAAAAACACGCACCAGGGAAAACACCATGAAAGCCGCAGTCCTGCGCGAGGTCGGAAAGCCTCTCGTCATCGAAAACGTCCAGATCAACAAGCCGGGCCCGAACGAAGTGCTGATCCGCACGGTCGCGGCCGGCGTGTGCCACTCCGACCTCCACTTCATCGAAGGATCCTATCCGGCGCAGGTGCCGGTCGTGCTCGGGCACGAATCCGCCGGCGTCGTCGAACAGGTCGGCAGCGAGGTACGCACCGTCGCGCCCGGCGATCACGTCATCACCTGCCTCTCGGCCTATTGCGGGCATTGCGAGCATTGTCTGACCGGCCACATGTCGCGCTGCCAGAGCCCCGAAACCAAGCGCCAGGCCGGCGAGGAGCCGCGCCTTTCCAAGGACGGCGGCGTGATGAACCAGTTCCTCAACCTGTCGTCCTTCGCGGAGCAGATGCTGATCCACCAGCATGCCTGCGTGAAGGTGCGCAAGGACATGCCGCTCGACCGCGCCGCGCTGATCGGCTGCGGCGTGACGACGGGCGTCGGCGCGGTGATCCACACCTCCCAGGTCCGCCCCGGCGAAACGGTCGCGGTGATCGGCTGCGGCGGCGTCGGCCTCGCCGCCGTCAACGGCGCGGCGATCGCGGGCGCGGGGCGCATCATCGCCATCGACATGAACGGCACCAAGCTCAATCTCGCCAAGCATTTCGGCGCCACCGACGTGGTCAACGCCAGGGACGGCGATCCCGTCGCGCAGGTCATGGAGATGACCAAGGGCGGCGTGCACCACTCCTTCGAGGCCATCGGCCTGAAGACCACCGCCGAACAGGCGTTCCGCATGCTCGCGCGCGGCGGCACGGCCAACATCATCGGCATGATCCCGCTGGGCACCAAGATCGAGCTCCACGGCTTCGACTTCCTCGGCGAGCGGCGCATCCAGGGTTCGCTGATGGGCTCGAATCGCTTCCCCGTCGACATGCCGCGGCTGGTCGACTTCTACATGTCGGGCAAGCTGAAGCTGGACGAGATGATCTCGCGCCGCATCAGGCTGGAGGAGATCAACGGGGCGTTCGAGGAGCTGAAGCGCGGCGAAATCGCCCGTTCGGTGATCCAGTTCGACGCCTGAATACCAAGTAAAGGCTCGCTCCCCGGGCCGGGTAGTCTGGGGAGCCGCCATTCCTTAACGACTAGATTGGCGCGATTTCACTAACCTTGCAGAAAATGCGATGTTAGGTGGTTCGTTCGGGGGCGGGGGCAGCCGGAGCGTCGCGTGCATTTGCTTGTCCATTACTTGGCCTGGACCTTTGTCGGCCTGTCGCTGGCGGGTACGGCCTATACGTTCCTTGCCGCGAGCGTCCTGACGCGCTTCATGGCCGCGCGCCCGCCGGCGTCGGGCGAACTTCCCGCCGTCACGCTGCTCAAACCCCTGCATTTCGACTCGCCGGGACTGGAGGAGGATCTCGACACGTTCCTGGCGCAGCGTTACGGCGCGCCGATCCAGATCGTGTTCGGCGTGCAGAGCGTCAACGATCCGGCGATCACGGTCGTGCGGCATCTTCAGGCGCGCCATCCCGGCATCGATATCGAACTCGTCGTCGACGAACGCAGCTACGGCCACAATGCCAAAGTTTCCAATCTCATCAACATGGCCGAGCACGCGAAGCACGAAGTGATCGTGCTCAGCGACAGCGACATCTCCGTGGCGCCCGACTGGCTTTCGAAAGTCGTCGGCGCGCTCCTGCAGCCGGGCGTCGGCGCGGTGACGTGCCCCTACACCGGACTCGCCGGCCAAAGCGCCTGGTCGACGCTGGCGGCGATGGGAACGAGCTACGACTTCCTGCCGAGCGTGCTGTTCGGAACCTTCTGGGGAATCGCCCATGCCTGTCTGGGTTCGACCATCGCGCTGCGCCGCGCGACGCTGTCCCAGATCGGCGGCTTCGAGGCGTTCAGCGATTATCTCGCGGACGATTACGAGATCGGCCGCGCCGTGCGGCAGCGCGGCCTGCGCGTCAGCATGCTGCCGCTCGCCGTCAGCCATCGCTGCACGGAGGAGAGCATCGGCGAATTGTTCAGTCACGAACTGCGCTGGAGCCGCACCATCCGCGTGCTGCGTCCGTTCGAGCATGTCGGGACTCTCATCACTTATCCGTTCCCGCTGGCGCTCGCGGGAATAGCCTTACTCGGGGCCGGGTTTTACGGCTTGAGCGCGCTCGTGCTGGCGCTTTGCGCAAGGATCGTGCTGAAAACCTCGGTCGAACGGGCCTTCGGAACTTTCGCCGGCCCGCTCTGGCTCCTGCCGGTCCGGGACATTATATCCATGGCGGTTTTCTTGCTCTCGTTTTTCGGCCAGAAGGTGGCTTGGCGCGGCGCGCGCTACCAGGTCCGGCCAAGCGGGGCCATGTCCCAGTTGTGAGGTTGATGAATGCGGTCGCTTTTCCTTCAAGCCCCATCCTTTGACGGCTATGACGGCGGTGCCGGCGCGCGCTACCAGATGAAGCGCGAGGTGAAGTCGTTCTGGTTCCCGACCTGGCTGGCGCAGGCCGCCGCGATGGTGCCGGGCTCCAAGATCATCGACGCGCCGCCGCACAATCTGTCGTTCAAGGACATCGAGGAGGACGTGAAGTCACACGACTTCATCGTCATCCACACCTCGACGCCGTCCTTCCGCTCGGACTGCCGCACGGCGCAGATGATCCGCGATCTCAACCCGTCGGCGAAGATCGGCTTCATCGGCGCCAAGGTCGCGGTCGAACCGGAGAAGAGCCTTCTCGACTGTCCGGCGATCGATTTCGTCTGCCGCAACGAGTACGAGTTCACCATCCAGGAATTGGCCAACGGCAACGACTGGTCGACCATCAAGGGTCTTTCCTATCGCGCTGCGGACGGCAAGATCGTCCACAATCCGGAACGCGAAATCCTCATGGACATGGACAAGCTGCCGTCCGTGCTCCCGATCTACAAGCAGCTCAAGATCGAGAAATATTTCGGCGGCTATCTCAAGCACCCGTACATGTCGTGGTACACGGGCCGCGGCTGCAAGTCGCGCTGCACCTTCTGCCTGTGGCCCCAGACGATCGGCGGACACAAGTACCGCTATCGCTCGATCCCCAAGGTCATCGAAGAGGTGAAGTACCTGCAGAAGGAATTTCCGCAGGTGAAGGAGATCTTCTTCGACGACGACACGCTGACCGACGATCACGCGCGGGTCGAGGCGCTGGCGGTGGAGCTAGGCAAGCTCGGCGTGGTGTGGTCGTGCAACGCCAAGGCCAACGTGCCGCGCAAGACGCTCGAGGTCATGCGGGCCAACGGTCTTCGCCTTCTCCTGGTCGGCTACGAATCCGGCAACCAGAAGATCCTGCACAACATCAAGAAGGGTCTGCTGGTCGAGGTGGCCAAGCGCTTCTCGAAGGACTGCCACGAACTCGGCATCGTGGTGCACGGCACCTTCATCCTCGGCCTGCCGGGAGAAACGCGCGAAACCATCCAGGAAACGCTCGCCTTCGCGAAGGAAGTGAATCCGCACACCATCCAGGTCTCGCTGGCCGCGCCCTATCCGGGCACGTTCCTCTACAAGCAGGCCAAGGAGAACGGCTGGTTCGCCGACGACACCGATCTTTTGACCGAAGACGGCACCCAGATCGCGCCGCTCAACTATCCCCATCTCGGCCACACCGAAATCTTCGAGTCGGTGGAGGACTTCTACAAGAAGTTCTATTTCCGCCCTTCCAAGATCGCCTCGATCGTCGGCGAGATGCTGACCTCGCCGGAAATGCTGGTGCGCCGTCTGCGCGAAGGCGTCGAGTTCTTCCAGTTCCTGCGGACGCGCGAAGACGCGATCGTTTCCTAGCTTCGTGAAGGGCCTGATCGTCACGGCGGACGATTTCGGCGCGGCCGAAGCGGTGAACGACGCCGTCGAACAGGCGCAGCGCGACGGCATCCTGACCGCCGCCAGCCTGATGGTGTCCGCGCCCGCGGCCGCCGACGCCATCGCCCGTGCGCGCGCCAATCCGCGGCTGCGCGTCGGCCTGCACATCGTCCTCGTCGACGGCAGGCCGACCTTGCCCGCGGCCGCCGTTCCCGATCTGGTCGAGGCGAACGGCGAATTCCGTTCGGACATGACGGCCGCCGCGATCCGCATGTTCTTCCTGCCGCATGTGCGCGCGCAGCTCGAGGCCGAAATCGAGGCGCAGTTCGACGCGTTCCGCGCGACGGGACTGCCGCTCGATCACGTCAACACGCACAAGCACTTCCATCTGCATCCGACGATCGCATCCGCGATCCTGCGCGTCGGCAAGCGCTACGGCCTGCGCGCCATCCGCGTCCCGCTCGAGCCGGACTGGATTCTCCGCCGCATCGAACCGGCGGCCAAGCTCCCGCCCGCCTTTGTCACCGCGCCCTGGGCCCGATTGTCGCGCCGCCGCTGCCGCGCGGCGGGTCTCATCGTCCCCGATCAGGTCTTCGGTCTCGCCTGGTCCGGCGCAATGACCACCGCCCGGATCATGGGCCTGCTGGAAAACCTGCCCGACGGGCTGACGGAGATTTACCTGCATCCCGCCACCGGACCCTATCCGGGATCGGCGCCCGGCTATCGCTATGCGGACGAACTCGCCGCGCTCGTCGCGCCGCGGGTGGTCGAGGCATCGCGCAACTCGGCCGTCAGCCGCGGCGGCTTTGCGGATTTTTAATGCGTCTGCTATGGGCGGGTATCGCGCGAGACATTATATGGCTCAGAGCGCAAAAACGGTCCCGGCCGCGGCCTGAGGATCGGCATCCCCCGCAGGGAGTGAACGGATAAGCCTATGTCGGCACTTACGTTTCCCGAACTCAGCGGCGCCAGCCCCGAGGTGCGCGAAGGTCCCATCCGCTTCGGCAGCGAGGCGCATAAGAGACTCTTCTGCAAAACGCTGCTCGACACTTTCAATCCCTATCGCCCGGCCGTCATCGACTGGCCGAAGCTGGACCCGCAGGCGACGGCGCGCATCACCGCGCTGCCGATCTGGGACATCGCCGTCCAGACCGAAAATCGCGCCAGCCTGAACGTCTGCACCTATGCCGAAGGCGTCGTGGACCCGCTCTTGCGCAAGGCGGTCGAGCTCAACGGTTTCGAAGAGCGCCGCCACCGTTACGTGCTGTCGAATCTGGTCGAAGCGTACGGCATCAAGCTCGCGCCCGAGCCTGCGTATCCTCGACCCAAGGATCCGGAGTGGGCGTTCCTGGTGACGGGCTATAGCGAGTGCATCGACAGCTTCTTCGCCTTCGGCCTCTTCGAAGCCGCGCGGTCGTCCGGCTATTTTCCGGCCGAGCTGGTCGAGACCTTCGAGCCCGTGATCCACGAGGAGGGCCGGCACATTCTGTTTTTCGTCAACTGGATCGCCTGGCATCGCCGCAATATGCCGTTGTGGCGGCGCCCCTGGTTCGAAGTCAGGGTTCTCGCCGTCTGGGCGTTTCTGGTTTGGGAGCGTCTCGGCATCGCATCCGACGTTTCCAACGGCGTGCAGGACAACAATTTCACGGTCACGGGCGCCAGCCAGCTCGCCGACGATGTCGACGTCTTCAAGCTGATGGACATCTGTCTTGCCGAGAACGACCGCCGTCTCGGAGTCTACGATGCGCGCCTCAAGCGCCCGCGCTTCGTGCCGTTCATGGTCCGCACCGTCCGGCGGTTCTTCGGACCGAAACGCGCCGCCGCCGCGGCCTGACGGGAAGATGAAAACCGGAGTCCTCATCGCCGCGCTGATCGGGCTGGCCGTCGCCGTCTGGCTGCTGATGCATGTGGGAATCGGCCAGGTGTTCGCGGCCATCGCCTCGGTCGGCATCGGCGGATTCGCCCTCATCTGCCTCTACGGTCTGTGTGTCGTGGCGATGATGGGCAGCGGCTGGTACGCGTTGATGCCGGACAAGCGGCCGCGCAATCTGGTCACCTGCATCATCGGCCGCCAGACCCGCGACAGCGCCGGCGACATTCTTCCGTTCTCGCAGTTCGGCGGCATGGTGATCGGATGCCGCGCCATCATCCTGCGCGGCATCGCCGCGCCGCTCGCCTATGCCTCGCTGGTGACCGACGTCACGACCGAGCTCATGGGACAGATCGCGTTCATCGCCATCGGCATCGCCCTGTGCCTGTCGCAGCTTCGGGCCTCCGCCACGATGGCGCCCTATGTGAACGGACTGGTGCTCGGCACGGCGCTGCTGATTCCCGGCATCGCGGCCTTCGTCTTCCTGCAGCGGCGCGGCAGCGCCTTCGCGGAGACGCTGGCGGCGCGCTTTCTTCCGGCGGCGGTGAAGCAGACCGCCGCGTTCGGCGCGGCGATGAAGCTGATGTACGGGTCGCCGGCGCGGCTCGCAACGTCTTCGACCATTCATCTTCTGTCCTGGTTGGCGAGTTCCGGCATCGTCTGGCTGTCGGTGCGTCTGATCGGGGCGCATATGAGTTTCTACGCCGCCGCCGCCATCGAAGCGCTTCTCGCCGCGCTGCGCAGCGCCACCGTGTTCGTGCCGTCGGCGATCGGCGTGCAGGAAGCAGGCTATGCGGCGCTGATGCCGCTGTTCGGCCTCGGTCCGGAGATCGGGCTGGCGGTTTCGCTGCTGCGCCGGGCGCGCGACGTCGTCATCGGCGTTCCGGTGCTGCTTGCCTGGCAGGCGATGGAAGGCCGCCGCGCGCTGGTGCGGACGGCCGAAACCTGATGGGCGATCGCGTTCTCGTCACCGGCGCATCGGGCTTCGTCGGCTCGGCCGTCGCGCGCGCGCTCCTCGCCCGCGGCGACGAAGTGAGTGTGTTGCTGCGCGAATCCAGTCCGCGCGCCAACATCGCCGACCTCGACTGTCGCGTCGTCGTCGGCGACATGCGCGATCCCAAATCGATGGTCCGGGCGATGGACGGCGCGCGCTACGTCTTTCACGTCGCAGCCGACTACCGGCTCTGGGCGCCCGATCCGGAGGAGATCGTTCGCAACAATCTGGAAGGCGCGCGCGCGGTCATGGAAGCCGCGCGCACAACGGGCGCGGAGCGCATCGTCTACACCTCGAGCGTCGCGGCGCTGAAGCCGGTCGCCGGCGTCGCCGTCGACGAGAGCTCGCGTCACAGCGAGGAGAGCGCCATCGGCGCCTACAAGAAGAGCAAGCTCGTGGCGGAGCGCCTGGTCGAGCGCATGGCGGGCGAGGGACTTCCGGTCGTCATCGTCAGCCCGTCGACGCCGATCGGACCGCGCGACATCAAGCCGACGCCGACGGGACGCATCATCGTCCAGGCCGCGAACGGCGGCATGCCTGCCTTCGTCGACACCGGGCTCAATCTCGTCCATGTCGACGACGTCGCCCGCGGCCATCTGCTGGCGCTCGAAAAGGGACGGGTCGGCGAGAACTACATCCTCGGCGGCGAAGATGTGCGGCTGAAGGACATGCTCGGCGTCATCGCGCCGCTCGTCGGCCGCAAGCCGCCGCGCATCAGGCTGCCGCGCGGCCCGCTCTATCCGCTCGCCTTCGGCGCGGAAGCGATGGCGCGGCTGACGGGCAAGGAGCCGTTCCTTACCGCCGACGCGCTGAAGATGTCGAAGTACCATATGTTCTTTTCGTCCGGGAAAGCGCAGCGCGAGCTCGGTTTTTCCGCCCGGCCCTGGCAACAGGCGATCGAGGACGCCGTGAACTGGTTCCGCGCGGCGGGCTATATCCGATGATCGCGCTCCTCGCTCTCTTGCCGGTGGCCGTGTGGTTCTACCTGCTCGCCGGCCGCGGCATGTTCTGGGTGATGCAGGAGCGCGACGATGCCGGCGTCCCGGCGGAACCGGCATCCTGGCCTTCGGTCGTCGCCGTCGTTCCGGCGCGCAACGAGGCCGACGTGATCGCGCGCACGCTCGCCAGCCTTCTTGCCCAGGACTATCCCGGCTCGTTCCGGATCTTGCTCGTCGACGACCAGAGCAGCGACGGCACCGCCAGCGCGGCGCGCGCCCTGCCGGGCTCCGAACGGCTGACGGTTCTCGCCGGTGCGCCGCGGCCGGCCGGCTGGACCGGAAAGCTGTGGGCGGTGCGCCAGGGCATCGCGGAAGCGGGCGATCCCGACTATCTCTGGCTGACCGATGCGGACATCGCCCATGCGCCAGACAATCTGCGCAAGCTCGTCGCCCGCGCACAGTCCGGCGGGCTCGTGCTCACCTCGCTGATGGCGAAGCTCCACTGCAGCAGCTGGTCCGAGCGCTATCTGATCCCGGCTTTCGTCTTCTATTTCGACATGCTGTTCCCGTTCGCCTTCGTCAACGATCCCAAGCGCAAGGTCGCCGCCGCGGCGGGCGGCTGCATGCTCGTCAGGCGCGAGGCGCTCGAGCGCGCCGGCAACATCGACGCGATCCGGTCCGAGATCATCGACGATTGCGCGCTGGGCCGCGCGATGAAGGCGCAAGGGCCGATCTGGCTCGGTCTCACGGAACGCGCCGTCAGCATCCGCCCCTATAGCGGCATGCGCGAGATCCGCGCCATGATTTCGCGCTCGGCGTATGCCCAGCTCGGCTATTCGCCGCTGCTGCTGCTCGGGACCCTGGCCGGCATGGCGCTGGTGTTTCTCGCCGGTCCCTGCTTCGCGCTGTTCGCGCGCGACTCGGCGCAGGCATCGGGCATCCTCGCCTGGCTGGCGATGGTCCTCGCCTACCAGCCGATCCTCAAATTCTACCGCTGCTCGCCGCTCTGGGGACTTGCGCTGCCCCTGATCGGTGCGGTCTATGCGCTCTTCACGCTCGATTCCGCGATCCAGCATTGGCGCGGGCGCGGCGGAATGTGGAAGGGTCGCGCGCAGGCGCTGGGTCAGACATGAAGGCGGCGGAACTCGCATCCGGCAAGGGGCACAAGGACGAGAACTTTCCCGTCGCCTCGATGCTCATCGCCCGCAAACACCGGCCGGCGATCATGGCGTTCTACCGCTTCGCGCGCGCGGCGGACGACATCGCCGACAATGCGGCGGCGACGCCCACCGCCAAGCTCGCGCTGCTCGAAGACCTGCGCGCCAATCTCGTCGGCGAGGCCGGCGACGCGCCGGAAGCGGTGGCGCTGCGCGAGGTGCTGGCCGAGCGCGGCCTGACCAA
>DATJZB010000071.1:0-4815 GCA_035499335.1 Rhizomicrobium sp.
CCAGGACATCTGGGCCGATCCCGCTTACGGCGTGGTGCAGGTCGCCGGCCAGCTCGGCTATGTCCGGCGCAACCAATGGTTCGTCGCGGCCGGCGCGCCGACCCATGCGGAAGAAGTGCAGGGCTTCCTCGACTTCCGCCTGCTGGTGCCGTGAGGGTGGGTTAGGACGAGAATTTCTCGTCGAGTTCTGGCGCGATCCCGACGTCGCGCAGCGACACATACGCCGCCCGCAACAGCAGCAGCAGCCGGGGAATTCGGCGGAACGCATACATTAGACGCTGAACGTTCGAGATGTGCGCGGCGTGCCAACTCGTTTCGATCAGCGAGCGGAAGACGTCATACCGTTTCAGATAGAGCGCGTTGTTGGCCATCTGGAATGCCTGGTTCGCGCGTGCCCTCGCGACGACAGCGGGCGCGATACCGCGGCGCTCGGCGTGGTCGCAAACGGCCATGACGGCGTCGAACCATTTGTAATTTTCGCTCGAAATGCCGACGCCGAGGCGGTAACGGCCCAGTGGTTTCGCGATCAGCGCGACGTCGCCCTTCAGGGCCGCTTGCACATACGCCAGAAAATCGACGAAGCGCCCCTCGGACGAAAGCAGTTCGTCCAGAGCGCCGCGCCGGTACATCATCGACGAATGGGCAAAGACCGGATGGTGTTCGAGCACGTAGTCGGCGTCCATCCGACGCGGCGCGCGCGACGGCCACAGCTTGCCAGAGAGTCTTCCTGCGGAGTCGACGATCTCCATCTGGTGAAATACGGCGGGACAGTCGGGCAACTCGTCCAGCAGTGCGGCTTGCGCGCGCAGTTTCCCCGGCCGCGCCAGATCGTCTCCGTCCATGTGCGCGACATACGCGCCGCGTGCCGCGCGATGGACATGGCGATAATTCTCGTAGGGGCCGAGATTGCGCTCGTTGAGCAACGCCACGATTCTGCCTGGATATTTTCGCGCAAAGTCCCGCACGATCTCGCGCGTTCCGTCGGTCGAACAGTCGTCCGCGACGACGATTTCGAAAGCGAAATCCGTTTCCTGTTCGACGAGACTGTCGAGACAGGGTCCCAGATAGTCGCGCTGATTGTACGTCACGACGCAGACGGAGACTTTTGGCTGGTCTGCTGACGACATTTCCGGGTGCCCGTTCACGTGCCGATTACGCCCAAGGACAGAGACTCGTAGAACATCCAGACGCCGGTCGCGATCATCAGGAGCGCCGGCACGCGGCTGCGCAACGTCTCGTCGAAGCGGAATGTGAAAAGAAGGAGCGGGAAAATGAAGGCTTCCTCGAGCCGGAACGCGAATGTCGGAACGCGCGCCATGGCGACGAGCCATATGAGCGACCACGCGCCGAGCAAAAAAGTGCTCGAATCCGGGCTTCGTCGCCAGGGCCGCAACAGCACCATGCTCGAGACGATGACTGAGAACAGAAGTATGGTCTCGCCCGAGAATATATTGGGAGCGCCATTCACGCTCGCCGTCTCGATGTAGCTCCGGGCAAGCGGGTTCGCCTTTTCGAGCGTGTCGACGAGATAGGGAATGGCGATCGCGGACACGCCGGCCAGCAAGGACAGAACTCCGCCGGCAACCGCGGGCGGACGATTGCGCAGCGCAAAGACCACCAGGAGCGAAAGAGCGACCGCGACGACGGTGGTGTGAAAGAGGGCTCCGAGCGCGAACAGCAGGACGCCTGAACCCAGTTTGCCTTCGAGACAGGCGTCGAGTCCCAGATAGGCGAACGCAAAGCCGATTGCGGCGCGGATCTGGGTATACTCGTGCAGGGGGTAGAGAAGCATCAGATAGACGATCGCCGCTATCACGGGCGCCTCCGCATACTTCCAGAGGAGTCGAAATTTTATCGCCAGGGACGATGTGGCCAGCACCGCATAGTACAGATTGAAGTCGGCCTGGAGCTCGTACTTCGCGAACCATGACGTCCAGACATATCCGCGCTCGAAGCGCGACACGGACACGTCGAAACGGGACGGAAGCTGGTCCCATACATTGCGATAGTTCAGCCAATCGCGGCTTTCACCGAACCAGCCGTAGCCGGCTCCGATTCCGAAGAGAAGCGCCACGGCTCCGAGCAGAATAGCGGCCGGATAAACTCTGATCGACGATGGGCGCTGCCCAAGCGCTATGTCGGTCACACCGCTGAACTTTCGGCTTGCGCAGCGCGATCCTGATGTTGCGCCATGCCGCACCCACAATTGCCCCCGCACGATAGGGCGCTGCCGTTCGCCCTCACAAGGGATGCGATTCAATTACAAAGTAAACTACCGCAGGCTCAGTTCGAATCCTGGCTGCCGTCGCTCTGCGCGGTGTCGGGGCGGCCGGCGGCATCGCGCCCGCGCCGGTTGAACAGCCAGTCCCAGAACGTGGCGTGGCCCTGATCCGCCGGCTGCTGCGCCTGTTCGCCGGGCGCGCGCTGTGCGCCGGCTTCGTCGTCGCCGCTGCTCGGCGTGTAGGTGTCGCCGCTGGCGAAGACGCCTTCGTCGGACGGCGGCTGCGGCTCGGACTTGTCGAGCGGCGTCGAGGGCAATCCCTTTTCGGCGACCGTCATCGTCGCCTTCCAGATCGTCGCCGGCAGCGAGCCGCCGGTCACCGACCGCATCGGCGAGGAATCGTCGTTGCCGACCCACACCGCCGTCACATAGTCGTGGGTGAAGCCGACGAACCAGGCGTCGTGGAAATCCTGCGTCGTGCCGGTCTTGCCGCCGGCCTCGTGGCCCGGCACGGCGGCGCCGCGGCCGGTGCCTTCGGTGACGACGCCATAGAGCATGGCGACGAGGTCGCGGTCGACATGGCTCGCCACGACGCGCTCGGGATCCTCCGGCGGCTTGCGCCGGTAGAGGACGCGGCCGCCCGCATCCTCAACTTCGCTGACGAAATAGGGATAGACCTTGAGCCCGCCATTGGCGAACACGGCATAGGCGCGCGTCAGTTCGAGCGGCGTCACCTCCGAGGTGCCGAGCGCGAGCGAAGCGTTCTCGGCGAGCGGGGATTCGATGCCGCAGCGCTGCGCGGCCTGCACCACGTTGCTGACGCCGATCTCCTGCGCGAGGTTGGCGGTGATCGTGTTCACCGAATGCGCCAGCGCGTCGGCCAGCGTCATCGTGCCGTAGGAGCGGCCGCCGAAATTGGTCGGCGTCCAGCCGTTGATGTCGACCGGCTCGTCCTCGCGCGTGTCCCACGGCGTCAGCCCGCTTTCCAGCGCCGCCATGTAGACGAAGGGCTTGAAGGCCGAGCCCGGCTGGCGATGCGCCTGCGTCGCGCGGTCGAAGGTGCTTTCGTCGTAATCGGTGCCGCCGACCAGCGCGGTCACCGCGCCGTCCGGCTTCATCACCACGACCGCCGCCTCGCTCGCATGCACCTTCGGCCCGCTCTTGCGGATGGTGTGGATCGCGGCCTGGCGCGCCGCGTCCTGGATCTTCGGTTCGAGCATGGTGTGCACGATGAGATCGGTCGCCGGCGCAAGGCCCTGCTGCGCGACGAGCCGCCTGGCTTCGTCCGCCGCGGTGTCGAAGTAGAAGTTGCGCGAATCCACCAGGGTGCGGTCGCTGACGGCCGCCGGACTGGCCTTGGCGGCGTCGGCTTCGGCCTGGGTGATGGCGCCCGTCTCCACCATCGTGCGCAGGACGATCTGGGCGCGGGCCTGCGCCTTGGGCAGGTCGCGGCGCGGCGAGAAGGCCGACGGCGCGCGCGTTAGCGTCGCCAGCATCGCCGCCTCCGCCAGCGTCAGGTCCTTCGCCGATTTGTTGAAATAGACATGCGCCGCGCCGTCGACGCCGTAGGCGCCGGAGCCGAGATAGATGCGATTGAGGTAGAGCTCGAGGATCTGCTTCTTCGACAGCGCGTTCTCCAGCTCGGCCGCGTCCATCAATTCGTCGATCTTGCGGCTGAGCGTGCGCTGCTGGTTGAGGAACACGATCTTGACGGTCTGCTGGGTGATGGTCGAGCCGCCCTGCACGACATGGCCGGCGCGATAGTTGGTCCACATCGCGCGCAACAGGCCGCGCGGGTCGAAGCCGTGATGCGAATAGAAGTTGCGGTCCTCCATGGCGATGAAGGCGGCCGGCAGATAGGCCGGCATCTGCTCGAGCGACAGCCGCTTGCCGATGATCGCGCCGCGATGGCCGACCTCGTTGCCCTGCGCGTCGAGAAAGGTGAAGGCGATCGGCCGGTTCACCGTGTAGAGGTCCTTGCTCATGTCGAGCGGCGGGGCGAGCAGCGCCAGGATCGTCGGCAGCATGAAGAAGGCGATCGCCGGCAGCACGACGAACAGCGCCAGAGCCGAAGCCAGCGGCACGTACAGACGGCGGCGGCGGACGAAATGGTCCGTCAGCGCTTCCAGATTCTCGGACAGGTGACCTTGCGGGCGGCGGCGCGACATGAGGCGGGTACCTCGCCCATCTTTACGGCACAATCAAGGCTCCGCGCCCGGGACATTTTTGGGACGCGCGGAAAGCGGCATCCCGCCGCAATGCTTAACACCCCGTAATGTGCGGACGCGGCCGTGATTCGCCCGTCGCGCCGGGGACCTCGTCCCGCGACAGGCTCGGGATGAGGGAATTTATGCAAGAAACCTCATCCTGAGCTTGTCGAAGGATGAGCTTGTCGAAGGATGAGGTCGCCATCGCATCTCGCCGCATCGCCCCCAACTTATCCTCGTCGTCGGAAAAATTTTTCCGCGGAACGCGCGGCGTTCGGCGCGAAATACCGCGTCACTTTGTTGGATAACTTTGCGCGCCGAAATTTTTCTGAAATTTCTTTCGTAAAAAGCGAGGCGGCTCTTGAACCGAGTCGGTCAAATCACCAA
>DATJZB010000072.1:0-6245 GCA_035499335.1 Rhizomicrobium sp.
GGATTCAAGCTCGGTGCGCACTCTAAGCTCGGAGCCATCAAACACGGCATTTATACGGCCGCCGTGTAACGATTACACATCGTCAAGCCAAACGATACGCGGCGACGTAACACGCCCCTTTTCCGGATCCACGAAGTTGAGCCGCTGCCCCGGCGTGCCCGTAGCCGCAACGAACTCCTTCGCATAATCCGAATCCGATTCGATCGACGGATTCACATACGCCTTCCCCCGACCGTTCGCCAACGGCAGCACGAGATCCTGATGGAAGTGTCCCATCGACACGTCAACGAACGGCTCGACCACCCCGGATGCCCAGGCGTTGCACTTGCGGATGATTCCGAACGCCGGCGTGTTCCCGCCGAACGATCGGATCTGATCGCCGTGAACGAGCATCGTCCTGTAGTTTCCGGCGGCCACGATCGAATACCAGTTCGTGCGCTGATGCCACGTCAACCGCTTATCAGCCATCCGGTTCTCGACGATCTTGTATACGAGCATGTCGAGATTGTCCGTGCGGGGATACTCACCGCGCTTCCCCAGGCGACCATGATTGCCGGTTTGCGTCCACACATGCACCGTGTCGAACGTCGCGCACAGATGACGTAGCAGCCGCTCGAGCATCGCCGCGGCCGCGAACACCTGCGCGAACGCTGTGCTGTCAACCTCGAATGCATGACCGGGGAAAATGTTCGTGCCGTCGACCATGTCCCCGGCCAGCAGCGCATGACACTCCCGCACAGGATGATCGGACCGTTCGATCGACGTGAGCTTCGCGACACGATGCCCCAACTGGTCGACGCGCGCGCGTGCAACCGCACTGTTGAACGTGGACGTGTGCTTGCCGACATGCCAGTCGGAGCAAAGCAGCATCGCAACCTCAGCCCGACGACTGCGACGATCCGCTGGCGGGCTTGGGACCTCCGGAGGGTTCCCGAGAATAACCGCGGCCTCTCGTGCCGCCTGATACACCGCCTCGATCAGATCGGCGGTTTTCGCCTTCGTCTTGCTCAGCTTTTGCTGAAGGTCACGGTTAGCCTTGCGGAGTTCCTGGAGCTCCGCAAGGCTCTCGAATTCGGAAAGGTCGGGCTCAGACACAGCAACACTGACCGTTCCGATGCTTCTGGATCGCGTCGTCACGCCCTGCGAAGCCCCTGGAACGAAGCCATTCGCTTATCGCGTTATGGCTGATGACCCATTCGCCGCTGTCCTTGCGGGCGAGCGCTTCATCGAAATTGATGCGGTCGCGTTCGTCAAGTCGGCTGGCGCTGCGCATGACCACGCACATCGTCGGATGATGCCTGCGGTTGATCGCTTCGAACTCGCTGATGTCCGGCTTCGGCTGCGGCATCCTGCTGCCTCCTTTCAGACCGGGAACTACGCTTCGTCCGGGTCCTGCTTACCCTCCGGCTCGGACGTATCAGCGGACGACCGCAGGTTGAGAAGCGCGTCGGCGGACGGCTCCGCGCGAAACCCTGCCTCCGCGAACACGCGAACCGTGCCGGGATCCCGTTGCAGCCATGCCGTCCGCGGCCGTTTCAAATCATCCAGGTAAAGGACACTGTCCCGGTCGACCTGCACCACGCTGCTGATGCGGATCTTGTGCGCCTCGAGTAGCCGCTTCGCGTCGGCGTGCGAAGGCGGCTGGGCCGCTATGAGTAACTGACGGTCCAGGGCTTCCCGCTGCCGCTCAGCCCAACTCGACGCCACAGGCGCGACTATCGACGCTGGGGCAAGCAGTCCCATTCAAAGCGCTTTCAAATCAGCGGTCAGCCGCGACCAGTTCAAACCGGACGGGCTAAGACCCTGCCGGTTCAGCATTTCCTGAGTGACAACAACGTGCGCCTCTTCTGCGTACGTCTGATGAAACGGCACGGTCAACTGAAGCTCTTCGCCCCAGGTGACGCACGTAAATGTTTTGGCGTCATACTCCCGGTAGGGGATGCCGTGACCGCCCCATGATCCGGGTGCGCTATCGCCGGTTTTGCCGTCGCCGACGACCGTCCACTCCGACTGGCCCTGCGCCGTAAGCGGCAGGTTGATGCCGATCTGCAATGCGGCGAACTCGAAGATCGCGATGCGACATTCCTTCAGATTCGACGGGTCAACGCTGACTGTTCCCGCGATCGTATGCTTCCCTTCAACGTCCAAACCGGGGCTTTCCCAGTACTTCATCGCCTGAGATTCGTCGGTGCCCTGATCGCTGTTCGGATCGTCGGGGTTGTAGCCGGTGATCGCCGAATACACTGAGATCGCATCCTGATCGGTGAACGGCGGCGGGGTCGTCTGCGCATCTAGGTGAAAGTCCTCGATCGAGTGGAGCATCATCGCGATTACGCAGTCGCCGATCCTGTCGTTCGCAAGCGTTCCCCACTGAAAGCCCGCGTGCGGACGGCTCACCGATGCGGGCGGTGTCGCCTCGGCATGCAGGTAGTCGGCGAGCTTCAGCGCCGGACGATGCCAGGTTTTGAGGTCAAGACCGAGCTTGCTCATGCTGCGACCGGCGGGACGGGGGTGAGCGTGGGAGCGCCGGCCGACTGCGTGGTAACCGCAGGCTTCTGCAACCGAGCCAGGATCTCATCGACGATCTGCTCGATCGATGCCGGGGCGTGAACGGCCGAGCCGATCGCCGCGACAATCTGATCCGCATTGTCCCGCACGATCTTCTCGATGTCTTCGATCGCAGGACCGGCCTGCTGATTCGCCAGTGCTTTCGCGATCTCCGATTTGACGAACGCCTCAACGGTCGCCGCCTGAGATACGAAGTTCTGACGACCATGCAACCATTTCAGCGCGGCGGCCGCGCCGGCGGTGGCCCCGGCGATGAGCAGCGCGGTCGTGTCCGCCGGGTTCAGTTTCGGAAGCCCGGGGAAGTGCGTGCCGAGCCACGCGGTCAATGCCGCCGCGACCGCCGCGAAAACAGGGGTGAAGAGCGCGACCACACGCTCAATCGACAGGTTCATCTAGTTTTTCTCCTGTAGTTGCTTGGCTGCGTTCGTGAAATAGGCAACGCGCTGCGCGAACACGCTCGCGTCATGGCCCTTGTGGATGCAGACGCCGCGCCTGTAAGGCTTCCGGCACTTGTTGGTTGCGAGAACACGATTCGTGGCTACCAGCGCACGCTGCGAGCTTGCAGCGGCACGCTTGTCCGACGCGATCTTCGCTTTCACCTGCGCGCATGCGGCGGCCGGGATCCGATGCGTGAAGCAGATGGGGTTCGTTGGCGGTGGAACGTATGGCGGCTGCGCGATCCGTAGAAAGTTCAGGGTGACGGTGTTCTCGTCAAGGTTCCGTCCGAGTGCATTGTCGGTGAATTGCACCGCGTCATATCCTGATATGAGAGCCGGGATACCGCGATACCAGGCAAGCCACAGCAGGGACAGTGATCGCCAGCGTGCCCCGAGCGCGGCAGCGAGGCTTTGCTTGATCGCGGGCATGTTCGCCAGATCCCCGTACTCACATGGGGTCTTGAATCCGGCGGCGAGGTCCTGTTTGGCCCATTCGCCGGCCTGCGACGGAGCCATGTCTCCCGGCTCGAAGTCTCCGCACATCGCATGCTCGCCGAGATGAATCGCGATCGAGACACGGTGCGCGGCTGGGAAGTCGGCCGCGAGTTGGAACCATGTTGGCCAGTTCCCCGCGATGTATCCTGCGATCGCGAACGGTTTCGCGGGAACGTTTGACAGTGTGATCGCATCCCACATCGTTGCGGTCGGCACGGCCGTCAAATGCTGCGGCGGGAGAACGAACCCGGGAGGTGTCTGACCCCATCCGACCGGATGCACGGATCCCATAGCGGACTGCGGCACGACGGCAGCCTGCTTGTGCGAACCCCCACCCGCCAGTAGCAGAATCGCTACCGTGACGATGACGCCCGCACCTATGGCGGCGACAATCTTCTTCACGACCCGCGACTATCGCCAGATTTAGAACAGCAGTCGGATCAGGTCCGGGCCGAATCCAGCAGCGAGAATAAACGAGCCGCCGATCAACAACTCGCGAATCGTCCAGCGGCGGTCACGGCGCTCCCGCTGCTCCACTTCCTGAGCCGCCTCCGCAACCGCCTCAGCCTTTTCCAGTGTCGCGATACGCCGCTCATGATCACCAACATGCCCGTTCGTTTTGACGGTCTGCGCATAGGTTCGTTCGAGCAGATGTTCCAGCTTCTGCAGCCGGTCGACGATCAGCGCGAAAACCTGATCGTCAAGCATCGCCCTTGGGCGCGGTCTTCCGTGCGCGCGTCGCAGGCTTCTTGTCCAGTGCTTTCACAACTTCGGTCAGGCCGCCGGGCTTCGACGTGTCGAGCAGGTCCCGAACCTCTCGAAGGTGCGCGATGTATTGCTTGATGAGTTTCACGACCCAGCCGAACAGTCCAAGGATTGCCGCGCGTTCTAACGTAACCGCAAGACTGTTCGTAGCGAGAAAATGAATCATGATTGCTCCCTGTCGCGCGTGTTGTCTTCTGCGGCGTGAATGGCGGCGTAGGCGGCGATGGCGGCTCCGGCGTGCGTCGCGAACAATGCCCAAACCGACAAAAACGACACCCATTTCACGCTGCTGGCGAGACTGGGATCGAGAAAGATGAGCACCATCACCGGGATTCCCCACACGAGAGTGAAGACGCCGTTGATGACGTAGTTCACGTACGCGAAACGGACCGCGCCAGATTTGTGCTGACGCATTCGTCGGTGATGCTGTCGCACTACGCCGCCCATTGACGGCGACTATCGTAGCGCCCCTTAGACGCCTCCCTGAGCCGCGAGAGCAGTAGCCGCAGCAAGACGAGACTGGAGCGTCTCAACCAGTTGCGCGCCGGTTCCCAATTCGACGCTCGTGGTGAACCCGGACGAACTGATCGACGTCTCCACACGGGAGATCGGGTAGTCGCTCGACGCTCCCCACGCGTCAGTCGATGGCACGTCCGCGATTCTCAGCCGGTCGATCCCGGCGCGCAGATTCCACGCCGGACGGACGCCTCCGTCAATCGGGCTGATGATGTCTGCGGTTCCGGCAACCCGTGCTTGCGCGTTCGTCAACGCTAATGCTTCCGCGCCGAATACGGCGGCGGTTGCCGGGGTCATCGTGCCGCCCTGGAACACGACGGTGCGCGTGGAGATTCCCGCAGTGTCCAAGATGGGGTTGTCGGCGGTGACGACCGCAACGCCCTGCGTACCGTCAACCTGCGTGAACGACACGACGGCTTGGTTGTACTGCTGCGACAAGTCCTCCCGGATGTCTAGGGTGTCGCAGTCGGAGCGTCGGCAGAACGCGGTGAACGCGCCCGGCGACGGCCGAGGCCGAAAGTCCGCTCGAGGCGTGGCGTTCCCTGTCAGCGGCGTGAGGGATTCCCAAACGCCCCAGTGCCAGCCTTGCGCGGTCGCCATGTCCCCGACGATCTGATCAAGGGTGACCGGGGTGTAGTAGACGCTGTGCGGCACGATATACCCGGACGCGTCAGTGGTCTGGATGACGCCGGCCTGCAACCCGGAAACCTGCGAGAGCGTCCAGCCGAAAATGTCCGACGGGTAGAAGCCGATCGGGTCCGACCCGCGGCCGGTCAGCCCGTGGTTCCCGTACACGGCGAGATTCTGCCAAAAGGCGTTGTACTGCGCGCCCGCCTGCCCGTTGTTCGTCGCGTTGTAAAGGAAGTCGAGAAGAGCGAACCGATACGGTGTCGCGGGCGTGAAGTATCCCGCCGTGGGTATTGACGGCACCAGATTTGTGCCACCTTCGTGAGCGCTGAAGTTCGCGTCCGACGACAGATATATCTGGACGAACCAGTTCGTATCGGCCGTGTTCACCGTGGACCCAACGGAAGCGCTGTAGTAAATCTTCGCGATTAGGTTCTGCGGACCGGCGTCATACCAAGGTTCACACAGCGGCTCATACGGGCTCGTCCAGTTGTCGGTGATCGTCTGAACGAGCGCTGGTGTATTGCTCGTTGGATCGGCTGCGACCTGCGTGGTGCCAAGTTGAAAGTCGTCCGTCACGAGCACCGCCTGCCGCGTGTAACTCGGATCCTGCCACCGCGTAAGGTCGCGGTCCACGAACACCATGGAACCTTCGGCATCCTGAAACAGCGCGCCGTAGCCTTCCCCCATGATCGTCGTCTGATGGCCAAGGGATCGCTGAACCTCTTTGACGCGGCCCTCCCATGCCACGGTCAGACCGGAGTCGACGCGGATGTACTGGCCGCGGAGCGTGGAGGCCATGTCTTTCGGGAACTGCAGCGAGCAGGCTTCGAAGCC